>NZ_CP011524.1:1934703-2579604 GCF_004154955.1 Intestinimonas butyriciproducens
CTTCGGACCAGCTCTGCCGCTCCGGTGTCCTTTACCGGATACCGGGATATCCTCTGCGTGGAGTCGGGCGGGCCGGAACCCGGCACAGGCTGCGCGGGCCGGGGCATCGTGGCCGCCCTTCGTGAGATCCAGGACAGGGGCCTGCTGGAGGACAGAGATGTCGTCCTCTACGACGTCCTTGGAGACGTGGTCTGCGGCGGCTTCAGCATGCCTCTGCGGGAAGCGATCGCCGATGACGTGTACCTGGTGACCACTTCAGACTTTATGGCCGTCTATGCCGCCAACAACATCTGCCGGGGCGTTAAAAAATATGCGGAAAGCGGCGGCGTCCGCCTCTCCGGAGTGGTCTACAACGGTCGGAGCGGACGGGATGACCCGTCGGTGGCCCTGCGTTTTGCACGCCTGGTGGGAACGGAGCTGGCGGGCGAGATTCCCATGAGCCCCCTCATCGGCAGAGCAGAGCTGGAACGTCGGACCGTTCTGGAGGCGTACCCGGACAGCCCGGTAAGCCAGAGCTTCCGCGCCTTGGCCAGCCATATGTATGCCCGCGGCGCCCGCTGCATCCCTACCCCGCTCTCCGACGAGGAGGTGGAGTCCCTGTGCCGGGGCTGACGGGTCCGGCGGCGGAGCACCCCTGTTTCAGCGGTGGGGCCCATCGCCGGTTCGGGCGCATCCACCTGCCGGTGGCCCCGCGGTGCAATCTCCAGTGCGCCTACTGCGACCGCCGCTATGACTGCCCCAACGAATCCCGCCCCGGCGTGACCTCCTCTCTCCTGACCCCGAAGGATGCCGTCCAGCGGACCGCCCTGGCCCTGGCCCGGGAGCCCCGCATCCGGGTGGCCGGAGTGGCCGGCCCCGGAGAGCCGCTGGACAACCCTGAGACCTATGAGACCTTTCGTCTGCTCCGCCGCCGCTTTCCTGCACTCACCCTTTGTGTGAGCACCAACGGGCTGCTGCTGCCGGACCGTGTGGAGGCGCTGACGGACTGCGGCGTGCGCACGCTCACCATTACGATCAACGCCGTCCACCCCGGACCTGCGGCGGCGCTTTATTCCTCCGTGCGCTGGCGGGGCACCGTCCTGCCTCCCGAAGAAGGCGTTCCCCTTCTCCTGTCCAGGCAGCGCGAGGGTCTGGAACGCGCGGTCCAGGCCGGTTTCACCGTAAAGGTGAATACCGTTTTGGTCCCCGGCGTCAATCAGGATGAGATCCCCTCCATTGCGGCCCTGGCCGGAGCGGCCGGAGCCGCACTGATGAACATCACACCCCTCATCCCCTGCGGACTTCTGGCCGGGCGGGCTCCGCCCACCCCCGCCCAGCTGCACCATGCGCGCCGCCTGGCGGGCGCCCACCTCCCCCAGTTCACACACTGCCGGCAGTGCCGCGCTGACGCCTGCGGCGTACCCGGTCTGGAAGCCAAGGAGGCGCCGTCTGGATCACATCCAGTTTTGAATAGATCCCGCACCCTTTGAGGTGCAGAGGCAGCAATCGACCTGGTAAAGAGAAGGAGTATGTATATGAAAAAAACGATATCCCTGTTCCTTGCCCTGGCTCTGGCACTCAGCTTGGCCGCCTGCGGCGGGCAGACCGCCCAGAGCCCCGCTCCCACCCCGACGGCCGTGCCGGAGTCCCCGGCGGCGGAAGCCCATTATCCCGTCACCATCACCTCCTACAATGAAAACGGAGAAACCTATACCCAGACCTTTGACCAGTGCCCCGAGCGGGTGGTGAGCATCTCCCAGGCCAATACCGAGCTCCTGCTGGCCCTCGGCCTGCGGGATAAGATCATCGCCACCGCCCACCGCTTCAGTCCGGTCTATGAGCCCCTCGCGGAGGAATATAACTCCATCCCCTTCATCGCAGAAAAGGGATACCCCGCCAAGGAGGTGGTGCTGGACCAGGAACCCGACATGATCGTGGGCTGGGGCTCCCTCTTCGCGGAGGACGCCCTCGGCCCTGTCTCCGAGTGGAACGACCGCGGCGTGGGTACTTATCTGATGAATAATACCGTGTCCGGCCTTGGAAACCGTACGGTGGAATTTCTCTACGACGACATTGAAACGCTGGGGCAGATCTTTGACGTCGAAGATGCGGCGCAGGCCATGATCGACGATATGAAGGCACGGATCGCCGCCATCGGCGAGAAAATCTCCGCACTCCCCGACGAGCAGCGGGTCCGGGTTGTCACCGTTCAATACGTCTATGAAAATGAATTTCTGGGCCGCGGCGGCACCGATTTCAACCGGGATCTTACCGAGCTGGCCGGCGGCATCCAGGTCAACGACAACGGCGAACAGAGCATGGAGGTCCTCATCGATCTGGACCCGGACGTGCTGGTGATCCTGGACCTCTCCTCCTCCCCCGCCCAGGAGAAAATCGACGCCATCAAGGCAAATCCCACCCTTCAGAACATCAAAGCCGTACAAAACGACCGGTTTGTCGTGCTGGATCATGCCGCCTTTTACTGCGGCGGACCCCGCACGGTAGAGGCCATCGAAACGCTGGCCGCAGCCTTCTATCCCGACCTCTTTTCCGCTTGAACCACCGGCTCCAACCGGTCTTTCATAGAGATTCAAAGGAGTATGAAACATGAAAAAACTGGTATCCCTGATCCTTTCCCTGGCCCTGGTATTCAGCCTGACCGCCTGCGGCGGACAGACCGCCCAGAGTCCCGCCCCCACGCAGTCCCCTGCGCAGTCCGACGCTGTGGAGGGCCCCGTCACAATCGAAAACGGCGGCCGCACCCTCACTTTTGGAGAGGTCCCCCAGCGGGTGGTCTGCCTCAACATGCAGATGACCGAGATGATGCTGATGCTGGGCCTGGGCGACAAGGTAATCTACACCTGCTACACCAACGCAGAGCCCTTGGTCCAGATCAAAGACGCCTTCAACGCCATTCCCCTGCTGAGCGAAAAGTACCCCTCTACGGAGGTCCTGCTGGGCGCTGAACCCGACTTGGTTCTGGGACAGCGCTTCGGCTTCACAGAAGACAAGGCCGGCACCGTGGAGACGCTGGCCGATCACGGCCTGCCCGCCTATGTCTCCGAGGGTACCCTGGCCTCTGAGGAAAAGATCGAGAACATCTATCTGGATATTGAAAACCTGGGCAAGATCTTCCGGGTGGAGGGCCGCGCCGAGGCCCTCATCGGCGAGATGCAGGACAAGGTGGCCGCGGTGGCGGAAAAGACCGCCGGTGTGGAGGACAAGATCACCGTCTTTGTCATGGACTCGGTGAAGGAAAATGAGATGTACACCTGTGCCAAGTCTATGGAGACCGAGGTCATCAAGCTGGCCGGCGGCGTCAATGTCTGTGAGAACGACAGTGCCGAGCAGTGGTTCTATGTCTCCGCCGAGACCCTCATTGATAAGAATCCCGACGTCATCCTCTTTAACCAGTATGGCTCCACCCCTGTGGAGGAGAAGATCGCGGCCATCACCTCCAATCCGGCCCTGGCCAACGTGGACGCCGTGAAAAATCGCCGCTTCATGACCACCGTGCTCCAAGACGTCAACGAATCCGTCCGTGTGGCCGATACCGTGACCCGGTTCGCCCACTCCTTTTACCCCGAACTCTTTGAGCAGTATCCTGTCACCATCACCTCTTACAATCAAGAGGGGGCCCTTTACGACCAGACCTTTGACGCCTGTCCCAGCCGCGTGGTCTGCAACCAGCCCCAGGCCATTCAGCTCCTGCTGGCCCTGGGTCTCGGCGACAAGATCGCAGGCGCCTGCCGGAGCGTGGGGGACGTCAATGAGAAGTATACCGCCTCCTTTGAGGCCCTCAACTTCATCAGTGACAACGACAGTCCTTCCAAGGAGGTCGTGCTGGACCAGGACCCCGACCTCATCATCGGCTGGGGCAGTACGTTCGGTGAGAGCACCCTGGGCCCCGTCTCCGACTGGAACGGCCGCGGCATTCACACCTATATCGTGGACAACAGCGCTTCCGGCGGCGACAATCCCCAGCCTCGCACCGTGGAGCGGCTCTATAACGACATTGAAAACTTCGGCAAGATTTTCGGCATCGAGGATCGGGCGCAGGCCATGATCGACGATATGAAGGCCCGCGCCGCCAAAATTGCCGAGCGGGTGGACACCCTCCCCGAGGAGGAGAAGGTGACGGTGCTCACGGTGCAGATGGTCTATGAGAATGAGTTCTTCGGCCGCACCTCCACCGACTTCACCCACGACCTTATCGAAAAGGCCGGCGGCATCTGCCTGGACGAGGCTTTCGACAAGCAGAGCATCGAAAACCTCATCAAGCTCAATCCCGACGTCATTGTGGTTATCAACCGCACCGATTCCCCTGCTCAGGAGAAGATCGACTCCTTGAAGGCCAATCCCTCCCTGGCTTCTGTCCCCGCGGTGGCCAACGACCGCTTTGTCAGCCTGGACTATGTGGACTTCTACGGCGGGAATTACGAGACCATCGACACCATCGAGCATCTGGCCCAGGGATTCTATCCCGACCTGTTCCAGTGAGGAGGACTGCCCTGTGAGCCGGCGTGATGACGCCTTCCCCACGCTCCGCCGCCGCTTCCCGCTGGGGCCGGTCACCGCGGCGCTGCTGGTCCTGCTCGTCCTCTCTGTGGTGGTCTCCATCACCTTCGGCCCCGTACATATTGAGTCCGGAGAGGTGACCCGTATTCTTTCCTGCAAGTTCGCCTCTCTGTTCTCCTACAGCGTACCCGGCGCGGAGGAGGTCCTCTCCTCCTCCCGGGCGGACATCATCTGGAACATCCGCTTCCCCCGTGTCCTGATGGCGGTGATCGTGGGCGCGGGTCTGTCCGTCTCCGGCGTGGCAATGCAGGCGGTGGTCCGCAATCCCCTGGCCAATCCCTACGTGCTGGGCATTTCCTCCGGCGCCTCCCTGGGTGCCACCATGGCCATTCTCCTGGGCGCCTTTACTGTGTTCGGCAACTATGGCGTATCGGTGGGCGCCTTCCTTGGGGCGCTGCTCACCTCCCTGTTCGTCTTTACCATCGCCTTTTCCGGGAAATCCAGGGGCAACACCATCAAGCTTCTCCTGGCCGGCATGGCCATCAACGCCATCTGCTCCGCCTTTACCAACTTTATCATCTACACGGCCAAGGATGCCGAGGGGATCCGTTCCGTCACCTTCTGGACCATGGGAGGGCTCACCTCCGCCTCCTGGAACCTGCTGGGTATTCCCGGCGTGGTGGTACTGGTGGGCGTTGCCTTCTTCCTCACGCAGTTCCGGGTCCTCAACACCCTGCTCATCGGCGACGAGTCCGCTCTCACCCTGGGCATTAACGTGACCGCCATCCGGCGGGTCTATCTGGTGGTCTCCTCCGCCCTCACCGGCGTGGTAGTGGCCGTGTCCGGTACCATCGGCTTCGTGGGGCTCATCATCCCCCATGTGGTCCGCATGGTGGTTGGCTCCGACCACCGCAGGGTGACGGTGATCTCCGCCATTGTGGGCTCCATTTTCCTGGTGTGGTGCGACGTGGTGGCCCGGATGATCCTGGGCAATACCGAGCTGCCCATCGGCATCGTCACCTCCATGATCGGCGGGCCTTTCTTTGTGTGGCTGATGCTGACGAAATCCTACGGATTTGGAGATGAATAGATGGATATACGTGCGGAACAGGTGGCCGTCCGGCTAGGCGGCAGGACCATCATTGAAAACATCGACATGGAGGTGTCCAACCGGCAGTTCGTGGGGATCGTGGGTCCCAACGGCAGCGGGAAATCCACCTTCCTCAAGACCATTTACCGCGCGCTGAAGCCCTCGGGCGGCAGCGTGTGGCTGGACGGCAGGCCCATGGATCAGGTCTCCCTGCGGGAATCGGCCAGGATGCTGGGTGTCATGACCCAGATGAGCACACTCAACTTTGACTTCCGCGTGGAGGAGGTCGTACTGATGGGGCGCACGCCCCATAAAAAGCTCATGGAACAGGACGGAGCCGAGGATTACCGCCTGGCCCACGAAGCCCTGGAGAAAACCGGCATGGCAGAGTATGCCGACCGGAAATTCAACACGCTCTCCGGAGGTGAGCGCCAGCGGGTGCTGATGGCCCGCGCGCTCACCCAGCAGCCCAGGGCCATGATCCTGGATGAGCCCACCAACCACTTGGATATCCAGTACCAGCTCCAGCTTCTGCAGACCGTGCGCGCCCTGGACATCGAGATCTTCGCTGCCATGCACGATCTGAACCTGGCCCTCGCGTACTGCGACAAAATCTATGTCATGAGCCAGGGCCACATCGTGGCCAGCGGGCCTCCGGTCCAGGTCCTCACCGCCGCGCTCATCCGCCAGGTGTTCCATGTGGAGGCCCTGATCACCGATATGCCGCAGTTGGGGCGCAAAAACATTGTATTCCTGTCCGCATGAGCGGAGAATGACAGAAAAGCAGAGAAAGGAACGATTCTATGAAAACCACCTCCAGGCTCTTGGGACTGTGTCTGTCCCTGTCCATGCTCTTCGCCCTTCCGGCCTGCTCCGGAGGGCAATCCGCCTCTTCCGCTCCGGCGGAGACCACCCCCGCCCCGACCGAGTCCTCCGCCGCAGAGGAGAGTCATTATCCCGTCACGGTCACCACCTACAACCAGAACGGCGAAGAGGCGGAACAGACCTTTACCAAATGTCCCGAGCGGGTGGTGAGCATTTCGCAGGCCAACACGGAAATGCTGGTCAGCCTCGGGCTTTCCGATCTCATTGTGGCCACCGCCCACCGCACCAGTACCCCTTGGCCCGAGACTGCCGCGGAATATGAGTCCCTCAATTTCCTGGCGATGGACGACTATCCCTCCAAGGAGGTCGTGCTCTCTCTGGAGCCCGACCTCATCGTGGGCTGGGGCTCCCTCTTCGCCGACGACGCGCTGGGCGCCACCTCCGACTGGAATGACCGCGGCATCAACACCTATCTGATGAAAAACACGGTCTCCGGTCTGGGTAAGCGGAACTTTGAATTTCTGATCCAGGATATTGAGAACTTCGGCAAGATCTTTGACATCGAGGAAAAAACAGACGCACTGGTGGCCGATATCCGCTCCCGGCTGGCCGCGGTGGAGGCGCGCACGGCCGATATTCCTGAGGATGAGCGGCCCACCGTGCTCACCGTACAGATGCTCAAGGACAATGAGTGGTTTGCCCGGGCCGCTACCGACCTCACCGCCAATATCATCGAACTGGCCGGCGGCAAGTGCTTGGACGAGGAGTACGGCTATGCCAGCATGGAGGTCCTAATCGACAAGAACCCGGACGCCATCCTGGTCATCGACCGCGAGACCAAGCCCGCCGCCGACACCATTCAGGGCCTGCTGGACAATCCCGCCCTACAGGAAGTCACCGCCATCAAGAACCAGAATTTCTATACCATCACCCATGTCTCCTTCTACTGCGGCAGCATGCAGACTATCGAGGATATCGAGGGTCTCTCCGAGATGCTCCACAAGTGACCGCCGCTGTGGTCTAGATAGAGCCGCCCCGTCCAGCCTGTGCCGGACGGGGCGGCTCTATTGTCTCTTTCTGACCTCACATGGCCTCCGCCAGGTCCACCGCCTGTCGGATGGCGTCCATCACCTTTCCGATCTTCTCCGCGTCGCCTATGATATGTACGTGCTCCATGGAGCCCGCAAGCGCCTCATAGAGTCCGCGATTGCAGATGCTGCCTACACAGACGACCACGGTATCGCAGGGGATGCGCAGCTCTGCCGGCCCGCTCTCACCCTCCGTCTCAAGGACCGCCTCCGTGTCGGTGAGCTCCCGCACCTTGGAAGAGGTATACTTTTTAACGCCCAAACGCTTCAGGTCCCGCAAGACAGGCCCTGCGCATCCGGGGTCAAAGCCGTTTCCGATCTTCTGCGCCATCTCTACAATCGAGACGCTTCGGCTGGATGTGTTCAGCAGGGCCGTAATGGTCTCGATGCTTTCCGCCCGCTCCTTCATCAGGAACTTCAGCAGCTCCGCAGACAGGCTGCCCCTGTCCGCCAGATACTGCGCCACCTCGCATCCCACGGCGCCGCCACCGATGACGACCACATTTTTGCCGGGCATGACCTCCCGGCTCAGGACCTGTCCTGAGAGTACCACAGGGATCTTTCCCGTGCTCTTGATCGGGAGCGCGCGGGGCACGGCGCCCGCCGCGATCACCACCTCATCAAAGCCGCCTGACCTGATCTCCTCCGCCACAGCGGTATGGCTGAGCTCCACACGGATCGCCCGCTTTTTCAGCATGGCCTCATAGTAGTCGATGAGGGTCCTGAACTCGCCCTTGGATATCGGTGCGCAGGCCAGGTGGAGCTGCCCCCCGATCCGCCCGCTCTGCTCCCAGATCGTTACCTCGTGCCCCCGTTTGTCCGCCTCCAGGGCAAACTCGCAGCCCGCCGGACCGGCTCCCACCACGAGGATCTTTTTTCTGGTCCCCGGGGCCTTCGGAGTCTGATAAAGATACTCCCGTCCGGCCCGCGCATTGATGAGGCACTCCACCGGCCTGCCAAAAAATGATCGGGCCAGGCACCCCTGATTGCATCCCAGGCAGCGTCTGATCTCGTCCTGCCGCCCCTCCGCCGCCTTGCTGGGCCACTCCGGATCGGCCAGCAGTGGACGCCCCAGGCAGATCATATCCGCCCGGCCCAGCGCCAGGACCTCTTCACAGACATCCGGATCGTTGTTTCGGTTGGATGCCATGACCGGGATATATACGGCCGCCTTCACCGCTGCGGCCAGATACGAGAAACCGGACCGCGGCAGGTCCCCGGTGATTTGCGGGACAATGGATTCGTGCCAGCCGCCGGTCACATTGATGGCGTCTACCCCCGCCTCCTCTGCTGCCTTGGCAAACCGTACCGCGTCGGAGCAGTCGGTGGCGCCCGGGATAAAAGCGTTTCCGGTGATACGGATGGTAACGGGGAAGTCCGGCCCTACAGCCTCCCTTACCCTTCTGATGACCGCAAGAGGGAACCGGCACCTGTTCTCCCAGCTCCCTCCGTATTCGTCCTCCCGAAGATTGGTGGTGGGCGAGAGGAACTGGCAGATCAGGTACCCCGCCGAGCCCAGTATCTCCACTGCGTCGAAGCCCGCCTTTTTGGCCCGCACCGCCGCCTCCGCCCACTTCTCCTCCACCTCGTGGATCTCGGCGACGGTCATGGCCCGGGGCGTCTCCCTGGTATAATTCGAAAATACGGCAGAGGGGGCCCAGGCCTCTTTCCCGGTATTCTTCTGCTTGGCGTATCGTCCGGCGTGGTAGAGCTGCACCGCAAGCTTTACATCAGGCGCAGCGCCGTGGACTGCATCGGTAAACGCTCGCCAGCCTGGGATATCGTCGTCGGCGCGCAGGCTCATCATATCCAGGCTGTAGCCATAATCGTCTATCCGGCAGCCGCCGGCAATGATCAGTCCCACTCCGCCCTTTGCCCGCTCGATGTAGAACTGCTTGATCCGCTCATTCACATGGCCATCCTTGCAGTAGGCCAACTGGATGGGGGCCTCTACGATCCGATTTTTTACCGCCATCCCGTTGATTTCAATTGGGGAAAACAACCTTTTATACTCCACTTGCTCTTTCTCCCTTCCCATCTCGTCTATTCCCACATAAAAAAACGGATAATTATAATCAATATATAACAATCCTTCCAAAGATGCAAGATAGAAAAGCGCCCTTTGTCCGGATTCATTCAAAGCGAGTCCGGCAGGACCCATGCATGGGAGCGCAGCAGGGCCCCGGACGGCCGGTACCGTCCGGGGCCCTGTCCCCTTTTCCGTTTTTATATCTGCTCCACAAACCGCAGGAATGCCGCCCGGCCCTCCGCCGTGCGCTTGTACACCCCCGCGTGTTCCAGCACCTGAGCGAACACCAGGCCGGTCTCCTTCTTCACAATGTCCAGGGCATTCTCAGCCGTGATATCATACTTGCCGCGGAACGCCTCGGCCCAGTCCGCGTGCTTGGCGGTGCGCGCATCGGCCCGGAGGTCCGCCCCTTCCGCCAGAGCCTCCGCCAGCACAGAGAGCTCCTCCTTCAGCCGGGCGGGCAGCACCGCCAGACCCATGACCTCGATCAGGCCGATGTTCTCCTTTTTGATGTGGTGGAGCTCCGCGTGAGGGTGGTACACGCCCAGGGGGTGCTCCGGAGTAGTGATATTGTTCCTCAGCACCAGGTCCAGTTCATACCGGCTTCCCCGCCGCCGGGCGATGGGCGTGATGGTATTATGGGGCTCGGCTTCCGTCTCCGCAAAGAGGAACACGGCTTCGTCGCTGTACACCCTCCAGGACTTCAAAATCCGGTCGGCCACGTCCACCAGCCGCGCAGGGTCCTCGTGGGAGAGGCGCAGCACGGACATCGGCCACTTGACGATTCCCGTCTCCACATCCTCATAGCCGCGGATGCATACCTGGGTCTCCACCGGCGCTTTCTCCATGGCGAAGGTATAGTGTCCGCCCTGGAAGTGGTCGTGGGCCAGAATCGATCCCCCCACGATGGGCAGATCGGCGTTGGAGCCCACAAAATAATGGGGGAACTGCCTCACAAAGTCCAGCAGCTTGGCAAAACAGGCCCGGTCGATCCGCATCGGCACATGCTCCCTGTTGAGGCAGATGCAGTGCTCATTGTAGTAGACATAGGGGGAGTACTGCAAGAACCAGGGACTGCCGTTGATGGTAATGGGAATCATGCGGTGGTTGCCGCGGGCGGGGTGGTTGACCCGTCCCGCATAGCCCTCATTCTCGGCGCAGAGCTGGCACCGCGGATAGGCCGAGGCCGGTAAATTCCGGGCAGCGGCGATGGCCTTGGGGTCCTTCTCCGGCTTGGAGAGATTGATGGTGATATCCAGCTCGCCGTACTCTGTCGGGGCGACCCACTTCACATCCTTTGCGATCCGATCCCTGCGGATATAGTTGGTATCCTGGCTGAACCGGTAATACCAGTCGGTGGCACGCTCCGGGCTTTCTGCGTAGAGCGCCCGGAACCGCTCAATGACCTGCGCGGGCCGGGGGGTGAGCCGTCCCATCAGCATGGTGTCGAAAAGATCCCGGTACACCACCGAGTCCTCCGGGAGCACCCCGCGGGCGTGGGCGTCATCCATCAGCTCTTCCAGCACAGCCGGAAGGTCGATCTCCCCCTCCGGGGACCCCGTGGGCTGGGTGTAGCTGTCCAGCTTCAGTGCCTCCAGGATGGCGTTTACCGCCCATATGCGCTCGCAGGGGTCCACCAGGCCGGTCCGCTGGGCATAGCATGCCAGCTTATCTACCGCCTCGTCGATCATGCCTTCTCCTCCTCATATCCGTTGGGATGGCTCCTGTGCCAGCTCCAGGCCGTAGAGAGGATGATCTCCAGCTCGTCATATCGGGGAGCCCAGCCCAATACCGCCTTTGCCCTCTCGGAGGACGCCACCAGTTGTGCCGGGTCCCCGGCCCGCCGGGGAGAGACCTGTGCCGGGATCGGATGCCCGGTCACGGCACGCGCGGCGTCGATGACCTCCTTCACCGTAAAGCCGACACCATTGCCCAGATTGAACACATCGCTCTCTCCCCCCCGGAGCAGATGATCCAGCGCCAGGACATGCGCCTGGGCCAGGTCGGTGACGTGGATGTAATCCCGCACACAGGTGCCGTCCTTTGTGGGATAATCCTCGCCGAAAATGGACACATATTCCCGCTGCCCGTTGGGCACCTGGAGGATGATGGGCACCAGATGTGTCTCCGGGTTGTGGCCCTCGCCAATGGCCCCAGAGGGATGGGCGCCGCAGGCGTTGAAATACCGCAGAGCCACATATTTGAGCCCATGGGCGCGGGATACCCAACCCATCATGCGCTCCATGGCCAGCTTGGTCTCTCCGTAGCAGTTGGTGGGCGAAGTCGGGTCCGTCTCCAGAATGGGCACCCGTTTCGGCTCGCCGTAGGTGGCCGCAGTGGAGGAAAACACGATCTTGTCCACTCCGTGGGCCACCATGGACGATAGCAGCACCGTGGTGCCGCAGAGGTTATTGTCATAATACTTCAGGGGATCCGTCATGCTCTCCCCAACCTGGGAGGATGCGGCGAAGTGGACCACGCCCTCGATCTGCTCCTCCTCAAAAATCCGGTCCATGGCCGCCCTGTCCCGGATGTCCGCCTGATAGAAGCGGGCCTTGGGATGGACCGCCTGCCGGAAGCCGGTCTGGAGGTTGTCCGCCACCACTACGTCCCGGCCCGCGTCGATGAGCTCATACACGGTGTGAGAGCCGATATATCCGGCCCCGCCCAATACCAAAATTGCCATAGATGACCTTCCTTTCCCACTGCTGCCGATGTTCTCCGACACCAGTATATCCGTCGGCGGTTTCTCTGGCAAGCAAATTTTTAGTAAAAATTTATCTTTGTCAAAATCGCCGGAACCGGCGCCGCATTCCTGTCTATTTCGCCGGGACGCCCACGCTCTCCCGGCACACCAGAGAGGGCGGCACCACCACCTTGACCGGAAGGGTACGGACCGGCGGCCGCCCCGGCACCCGGGCCCGTTCCGCCAGCAGACGGACGGCAGTGCGGCTCATCTCCTCTACGTGGGTAGAGACCGAGGTGAGGGCGGGGGTCACCAGCTCGGAGAGGGGGGTGTCGTTAAAAGAGACCAGAGAGACGTCTTCCGGAATGGACAGCCCCGCCTCCTCCAACGCCCGGATCGCCCCCATGGCCGTCTCCTCGCTGGCGGTGAGAAAGGCTGTGGGAAGCTGCCCGCCGTCGGCGAGCCAGCTCCGCAGCGCGTCGGCGGCGGAACGCGCATCCATGGGCGTCTCCACCAGGAGCTCCGGGTCCAGAAGGCCGTGCGCCTCCATCAGGGAGAGGAACCACGTCCTGCGGACCTCCGGCGCTGGTTCCTTTCGATCTCCCAGCCTCCAGGCCGGCCCGATAAATCCGATCCGGGTGTGCCCCAGGCCCAGAAGATGGTCCAGGGCCAGCCGGATGCCCAGCTCATAGTTGAGGACTACGGAGTCGAACCGGGCGTCATCCGGCGAAGAGTTGAGAAACACCACGTTTTCGCTGACGCTCCGCAGGGACTCCGCCTGGGCCGGTGTAAAACGGCCGATGGCCACCACACCGTCCACCGCCATCCCCTCCGGCGATACAAAGCCCTCCCCTCTCGGAGTCAGGGGAAGAAACGCATATTTTTGATCCAGGCAGGCCTGCTCCACATAGCCGCGGAGGTAGAGGTAAAACGGGTCCCGGAGCTGTTGGGCCGGCGTGAGCATCTCCGCCACCGCCACCCGGAGCAGATGTTTGGGCGAGCGTCCGCGGCGGCTCTTGGTGGCGGCGTAATTCAGCCGCCCCGCCTCTTCCAGCACCCGTTTCCGCGCCTCCTCGCTCACCGCCAGCGCGGGGTCCCCCGTCAGGATGCGCGAGATCGTCGCCGGAGAGTAGCCAGTGCGCTCCGCCAGCTCCCGCAGTGTGGCCATAGTTGTTCCCCTTTCATTTTTACTAAAAATATTGTACTCTATCAGGCTCTGTTTTTCAAGTGATGGATCGTTGCGCGGAGGTGCGGTTCTTTTACACGAAACCGGATTCCTTCACGTTCAAAGGCCTGCCTGGTATCCTTTTGATTCCTTTCACATTTCATTGCTAAAATATTTATTTGCTCTATGTTTTGACACGATTTTAGCGCAAAAAGTGCAAAATTTATCGTGCCTTTCCCCGCATTCAGTGATACAATAACAGCATCCATGCAAACCATAAGGAGGATCCTGCGGATGAATTCCAAACAAGCCTGCGCCGCCCCAGATCTGCGCTATCTGCAAATGCTCTCCCGCCAGTACCCCACGGTACAAGCGGCCAGCAGCGAGATCATCAACCTCCAGACCATCCTGAACCTGCCCAAGGGTACCGAGCACTTTATTTCCGACGTTCACGGAGAATATGAGGCCTTCCTCCATATTCTCAACTCCGCCTCGGGCGTGGTGCGGGAAAAGGTGGACGCGCTCTTTGCCACCAGTGTTTCCAGGGCGGAGCGCGATCAGCTCTCCACACTCATTTACTATCCGTCGGAAAAGCTCTCCGAACTCTCCGGACAGCTCGAGGACAGGAACGAGTGGTACCGGATCACCCTTCACCGCCTTATTGACGTCTGCCGTCTGGTCACCTCCAAATATACCCGCTCCAAGGTCCGTAAGGCCATGCCCAAGGAGTATGCTTACATCATCGACGAACTGCTCAACACCAATTACGAGTTTCACGACAAGCGGGACCACTACGAAAACATCATCTCCACCATCATCGACATCGATCGGGCGGAGGACTTTATCGTGGCCGTGTGCAATCTCATCAAGCGCATGGTGGTGGACCGGCTCCACATGGTGGGCGATATGTTCGACCGCGGACCCCGGGCGGACATCATTATGGACGCCCTCATGGATTACCACACCGTGGACATCCAGTGGGGCAACCACGATGTGCTGTGGATGGGAGCCGCCACCGGGAGCCGCACACTGGTGGCCACCGTACTCTCCAACTCCATCCACTACAACAATCTGGAGGTCATCGAGACCGGTTACGGCATTTCTCTGCGGCCTCTGGCCCTTTTTGCCAATGAGATCTACAAGGATTGCGACTGCTCCTGCTTTGCCGCCAAATTCGCCGGAGACGACGCCGAGCAGTACACAGAGAAGGACAAAGCGCTGGCCGCCAGGATGCACAAGGCCATTACGGTCATTCTCTTCAAGCTGGAGGGGCAGAAGATCCTGCGCAATCCCGGCTTCGGCATGGATGACCGGCTGCTGCTGGACAAGATCGACTATGCGCACAAATGCATCACCATTGGGGACGTCAAATATGACTTGGCCGACACCGATTTCCCCACCGTGGACCGGGAACACCCCTACGAGCTCTCTCCCGAGGAGGACGAGGTCATCGGCCAGCTCACCGAGTCCTTCCAGCGCAGCGAGAAGCTGCAAAAACATGTCCGCTTTCTCTATTCCAAGGGCGGGCTATACAAGGTATTCAACGGGAATCTGCTGCTTCACGGCTGCATCCCCCTCACCCCTGACGGCCAGATCATGAAATTCAGCGTGGTGGGCTGCAAGGATCTTGGCGGGCGCGCGTTCCTGGACCATGCGGAAAAGGTGGCCCGACAGGGCTATTACGCCAAGCCCGGCTCCCCGGAGCGCCTTGCGGGCATGGATTTCCTGTGGTTCCTCTGGTGCGGGCGCAATTCTCCGCTCTTTGGCCGGGACCGCATGACCACCTTCGAACGGCGGCTGATCAAGGACGAGTCCTCCTGGACCGAGCCTAAGAACGCCTATTACACCTACTATCATGATCCTGCGGTGTGCGACGCTCTCCTCGCCGAATTCGGCCTGGCGGGTCCCCACTGCCACATCATCAACGGGCATATTCCGGTCAAGTCCAAAAAGGGGGAGAGCCCGTTCAAGGCCGGGGGCAAGCTCATTGTCATTGACGGCGGCTTCTGCCGGGCCTACCAGCCCACCACCGGCATCGCGGGCTATACCCTCATATACAACTCCAACTGCTACCGCATCGTCTCCCACCAGCCCTTTTCCGGCAAGGGAAAGGCCATCCGCGAGAATCAGGATATCGCCTCCTCCTCCATGATCTTCGAGCGGATGGAGTCCACCGTGAAGATCTCACAGACCGATATCGGCAGTGAGCTCCAGGGACAGGTGGACGACCTGAAGGCCCTCCTCCGAGCCTACAAGATGGGCGAGGTGAAGGAGGACCACAAGGGCTGAGACGCCTCCTCCCACGTTTAGGGCCTGCGCTTCCCAGCGCTGCCCGGTTTGTCTCCGGAAGCATTTCAAACGCCGCCAAGAGACAAAGAGGGGCCGCTGCCATGGCAGCGGCCCCTCTTTCCCTATCGAACCTTTGCAAGCTGTGCGAAGATGGCCGGATGCGGGCGGGGAGCTCCGTGGGACACAGCCCGCATCCAATGGAATGGGATGCCCTGGAACACCTTGCAGAGCAGGGCTTCCAGGGCGCGAAGCCAAGACTTTTGTGCCGCTGTGCGGCGGAAAAACAACGGCATTTGTCTCCGCTATAGAAGGTCCCCCCCTTGTGGACTTTCAAAAATCTCCCGGCAGCACGCCGCGCACAATTGCCCGGCCCCCTCCAGATATCCCTCCCGCCGGTCAATGGGGACCGTGCGCAGATACGGCGTCTCCCCGCCGCACAGGACGCATTTCTCACGCGCTCCGGCCGTCTGTCCGGACTCCGCCCGGCTGCGCTTCCGCTGTGCCTCACGCCAATGGATCAAACCCATCGCTCCCGCCCCTCCTCCTGCTTTCCTGTTCCGGACACGCCCGCAGAACCGCTTCATACCGTGGGTTTTCCTTTGCTTTGCCCGCGCATACCGGGCAGCCGCTGGGCCGCCTCCCCGCCGTCCGGCTGGAGATGGCGCAGTTCCACACATGGCCCTCGGGACAAATCCACCAGGCTCGTTTTCGCGTCCCCGGCGTTACCATATCCGGCGTCAGGTCCCCGTTCAGCGTGGGATGCCACTGCTTGACCAGCTCCGGATGCACTGTCGTCAGATCGTTGAAGCCCGCCAGCACCTTGCGGTTTGTACAGTAGGGGCACCCCGCCCCATCCATGCTCCGGCGGGCGACCACCGCCCGCCATACATGCCCAAGCCTGCACTGCCACCACACCCGCTTGTTGCTCCCCGCCGTCACCATGTCCGGTGTCAACGCCCCGTTTAGCGTGGGATGCCACTCCGCCGCCAGTTCCGGGGAAAGCGTGGCCAGATCGTTCTCACCGGCCAGCACCGTTCGCCCGGCACAGACCGGGCACCGACAGTTCGCTCTGGTCCGCGTGGAGACCGAAGTCTGCCAGGCGTGTCCTCTCCCGCACTGCCACCAGACCCGCTTTTCCGAGCCCGCCAACACCTGCTCCGGCGTCAGCGCCCCGTTTTTTGTGGGGTGCCATTCCGCCGCCAGCTCCGGGTACAGCGTAGCCAGATCATTGAAGCCGGGCAGTACGGCGCGGTTGGCGCAGAAGGGACAACCGTTTCCATAGAGGGTACGGCAGCGGACCTCCGCCTGCCATTCATGGCCCTGTTTGCACATCCACCAAACGTGCCTGTGACTCCCCGCTGGCACCTCGTCCGGCGTCATGTCCCGGTTCCTGACGGGGTGCCACTGCATCAGGACCGATTCCAGACGATTCCGCCTGCAATACGCCCATACCGACTCCTTGATAGGTTTTGTATGCTTTGCCATCCCTTTCCCCACCTCCCCCCGCGGATATGCCTGCTATGAGAGGAGGGGACCCGACGCCCCCTCCTCTTTCCGTGCTTCTTCTCAATCCCCGAACACCGAATCGGTATCGGAGGAGACGACCTCACCGGGCTCTCAGAGGAATTGGCCTCCGGCCACGCCCGCTCCAGGGCCGCCCAGTCGCGGACTGGCCGCAGCCCGGTCTAGACCTCGTAGACATTCCCGTCGTCGTCATCCTTCGGGTCGTAATTGTGGGAGTTGGTGGCCTTCTGCACGTCGGCGTAGTACCACTCGGTCGTATCCGCGCTGCCCACCAGCAGCGCCGTCGTCACGATATTCCCAGTCTTTTCAGCAGCACGGGCATCGGCTTCTCTCCCGCATGGTTACAAATTTCATTTTGCGTGCAATTCTGCGCAAAAATGCAGACTTTCCTGCGCAAAAGTATTATTATATAAATAATGTCGTGTTCTATGTAAAATAGAGGAATAGCGGAACCTTTTATGGCACTGTTCCCCTGCGCAGGAAATTCTACTCACAAAAGCAGAAATTTTGGCGAAATTGCTTTTCTTTTTGTAATCGAAGCATGTGCTCCCATTTTAGAAACGTGTTTTGTGAGACTCCCAGCAGGGCCGCAGCCTGACGGGAATTGAACTCGCCCCCCGTCCAGCGCGCCCGGACCTCCAGAAAGTTCTCGGGCACCGGGATGGCCTCCCGCCCGAACCGCACTCCCCGCGCCTTAGCCGCCGCAATGCCCTCCCGTTGCCGCTGGCGAATGAATTCGCGCTCCGTCTGCGCCACATAGCTTAAAAGCTGCAGCACGATGTCCGCAATCAATGTCCCTGTCAGATCCCGGTCCTGCCGTGTATCCAGAAGCGGCATATCCAAAACTACAATGGCGGCATTCTTCTCCTTCGTGATGAGCCGCCACTGCTCCAGGATCTCGTTGTAGTTGCGCCCCAGCCGGTCAATGCTCTTGACGAACAGCGTATCGCCCGGACGAAGCCGGTGCAGCAGTCGCTGATACCCTTGCCGGTCAAAGTCCTTGCCCGACTGCTTGTCCATATAGATTTTCTTTTCCTCCACCCCGGCTTTATAAAGTGCGTCGAGCTGTCTCGCCTCGTTCTGCTCGCGGGTGGATACCCGGATATAACCGTAGGTCTGCCGCATCGTAAACTCCTCCTTTATCCAGATACATTTATTTTAGAAAACTTGCTGCCCTATATTTTGGCCCTTTTCTTCCATAAAGTTAGACCCGAATCCTCATTTTGAGGATTCGGGTCTTCTGTTTTCAGCATTTCGCTTTCCGGCGGAGTCGTCGGATAGGGCAGCGCGGGCACGCTGCGTCCCCGGGATGGGGTCGGTCGGGCCAGGGCCGCGGCTATGTTCACCCACTTCCTCACCGCGCAGGCGCAAGGCCCCCTCACACATAAGCATGGCCCGGCGGGAATCAATCGATTCCCGCCGGGCCATGCTTTCACCCTCCGGCGTCCTGTTATCTCTCCGGGCCCGCGCCCTTTCTATGGTTTACACCGTCCGCAGGGGGTGTACCCTGCGTTCACCGCGTCCGTCCGGTTGGCGAACTCCACCTGATTCCGCTCCGCCGGGAGGCCCGAGCAGTCCGGGCGATGGAACACTTTAGAGTTTATATTTCCAATGTAGTGATCCGCCTGAGCTCCCTGAGTGGGATTGGTGGGAACACCGGCATTCTTTTGGACCGCAAAGGAGATGCTCTCTCCATCACTGGTCGCCACAATATGTCCCTGCAGGTCGGTGCGGTAAACTGTTACATCCGCATCCCGGAGGCGGCTCATGGTCTCCTCATGGGGATGCCCGTAGTCGTTCCCCTCCCCCACGGAGATGACGGCATACTCCGGCGCCACCTCCCGAAGAAAGGGATAGCTGGTGGAAGTATTGCTGCCGTGATGCCCCACCTTGAGCACATCGGCCTGCAACGCAGCCCCTGCTTCCAGCATATCGGCCTCGGCATCCCGCTCCGCGTCGCCGGTAAATAGGAAGGAGGTCTCTCCATAGTCCAGGCGCAGGACGATGGATGTGTTGTTGGTGTCCTCATATGCCTTCTGCGGACCCAGCACCGTCACCGAGGCGTCCCCCACGGTCCAGGTATCCCCGGGAGAGGGAGACGTGACCTCCAGCCCCTGCTGCCGCGTGTACTTGAGGAAATTTTCAAAGGCCTTGGTGTCGTACTCCGTCACCGGGGCGAGCACATGCTCCGCCGGATACTGGCTCAGCGGGCCGGAAAGCCCTCCCACATGGTCCTCGTGGGCGTGGGTGCACACCACGTAATCCAGAGAGTCCACCCCCTGGTCGGCCAGGTAGGAGACCACCAGGCTGGAGTCGGCCACATTGCCTCCGTCGATGAGCATACTCTCTCCGCCGCAGAGGATCAGCGCGGAATCCGCCTGCCCCACGTCGATATAGTGAACCTCCAGCGCGCCCTCCGTTGGGGCGGCGGTGGGCGCGCTCTGCCCTTCTCCCCCGCAGGCCGTTGTGCTCAGCGCCAGCAGCAGCGCCAAGATCAAATTTTCAATAATTCGCATTTTTTCGTCCTTCCTTTTCCTTTGTGCCAAATCGGCTCCATGCTGTTTGAGATGCACCATTATGGATGAAATCTGCGTACAAAACGCAGGGTCCCGCCGAGAAGCAGGAGCGCAATAGAGCTATCGCGCCGCCGGTATTTTTCAGTGTATCACAAATTTTTCTTGCATAGGAGTCTTGACTTTTTCCTGTGCACCGGCTATGATGGCCACAGAACACAGAAAGGGCGCATCTTCATGCAGCTTTGTATCAGACTCCGCTCCGGACAAATGAACCGATGAAGCATTGTTCGGAGCTGATTTCTCTCTTCATCGGCTGAGCATACGGGATGGGCTTGGGGATTCCAGGCCTGTTTGTTGCGCCTGCCGATGGATCACAGGGGAGCTATAAAGGACCGCGGACGTTGCTTGTCCGCGGTCCTTTTCTCTTCTGCCTGGAATTTTTGATACAAAGTGAGGCATCATTTCAATGGAAACCAACCTGACCCGCGGCAACGTCATCGGCGTTCTTGTCCGGTTCGCGCTGCCTCTGTTTGCCGCAAACCTGCTCCAATCCCTCTACAGTCTGGTGGACATGGCCGTGATGGGCCGCTTTCTGGGCAGCCCCGGACTTGCCGCCCTCGGCAGCAGCGCCACCATATGCTACGTCATCACCTCCGTCTGTGCCGGCGTCACCACCGGCGGCAGCGTACTGGTGGCACAGTATCTGGGGCGGGAGGACCGGGCCGCGCTCCGGGAGACCGTAGGGAGCCTCTTCTCCCTCTCCCTGGCGGTAGCCGCCGCCGTCACCGCCCTGAGCCTTGTCGCTTATGATCCCGTCCTCAGGTGGATGGGCGTGCCTGCTGACGCCCTTCCGCTGGCTCTGGAGTATATGTCCGTTATCTGCATCGGGACCGTCTTTATCCTGGGCTACAATGCCGTTTGTGCCGTGCTGCGGGGCATGGGAGACTCCAAAGGCCCCCTGCTCTATGTGGCCGTGGCCGCCGCGGCCAACATCGCCCTGGATCTCCTCTTCGTGGGTCCTCTGGCTCTGGGCGCTGCGGGGGCGGCGATGGCCACCGTCTGTGCGCAGGCTCTCTCCTTTTTCATTGCCCTGTTCTCCCTGCGCCGCAGAGGGTTTCTCCGCTCACTCAGCAGGGTGGACCTTCTTCCCAGGCCAGTGCGGTGGGCATCCATTCTCCGCATCGGTCTGCCTACCGCAGTACAGCTCTCGGTGGTGAACCTCTCCTATCTGGCGGTCACCGGCCTGTTCAACGCCTGCGGAACCGCCTGTGCCGCGGCGGCCGGCGTGGGTCTCAAGCTCAACACCTTCGCCGCCATGCCCTGCTGGGCTGTGGGGCAGGCGGTGACCACCATGGCCGGCCAATGTATGGGCGGCGGCGCCCCCGACCGTGCCGCCCGAACGGCACGGTCGGGCCTGGTCCTCGCGTTGGCCGGCTCCGGCGCCACGGCGGCGCTGATCGTCCTCACCGCCCCCGGGCTCATCGCTCTCTTCGACCCTGCTCCGGCGGTGGTGGCGGCGGGCACGCTGTATCTACGCATCTGCTGTTCCCTCAACTTTCTTGCTTATGCGGCCATGTACCTTTTTGACTCCTTCGCCACCGGCGTGGGGTATCCCGGCCTCGCCATGGGCAACGCCCTCCTGCACTCCGTGGTCATGCGCCTGGGGCTCTCCTGGCTGTTGGGCCTGGCCATGGGCGGCGGCTTTGCCGGACTGTGCTGGGCCGAGATGCTCGCCCCCTTTCCGGGCGCCTTGATCGGCGCCGTCTTTTTCCTCCGCGGCAGGTGGCGGGAATGCAGGCTCGTCTGATTCTTCCATCGCATACTTTTTCTTTCCCGCAATGGAATAATCTCACGCGGACCGTCAAGAATAAGACCACGCCTTGACTTATGACGCTAAAGGAGGTCTTCCCTTTGAAACGATCCCGCATCTACCAGAGAACCACGCTGCTGGTCCTCATGGCGGCCTTGGCGGCCACCATGGCTTTCCCCGCATCGGCACAGCTCTTTGGGGCTGCGCCCGAGGAACCCGCTGTCGCCACCTTTGCCAAAAACGGCACCGTGGACAGCACTTTTTCCTTCTCCCCCGCTGATTTTGTGGTACAGTCCGGCGAGGAGGACCTGGACTCCATCATCCTCACCTCCCTGCCCGATCTCAACGCCGGTGTCCTCACGATGGGCAATACCGACCTGGCGATCGGAGACGCCGTGGCGATGTCCGCAGTGGGTGGGATGGCGTTCCAGCCCAACGCCGCTCCCACCGTCGCCGCCACCACCTTTACCTTCACCCCTGTTTTTGCCGACGGTTCCGCCGGAGAGGACGTGTCTGTGGGGCTCTACCTGCTCACCGCCCAAAATGCCGCCCCCATCGCCGAAAACCTGGAGCTTTCCACCTATAAAAACGTGGCCATCACCGGCACCTTTGCCGCCACTGACCCGGAGGGCGACCTCATTACCTTCCGTCTGGTGGACAAGCCCAAGCGCGGCGCGGTCACGCTCTCAGAGGACGGTTCTGCCGAATTCGTCTACACGCCCTACGAAAACAAGACCGGCAAGGACTCCTTCACCTATGTGGCTGTGGACGCCGTAGGTAACACCTCCGCCCCCGCCACCGTCAAGGTCAAAATCGAAAAGGCCAACACAAAGGTGACCTATGCCGACATGGACGGGGTGCCCGCTTATCGCGCCGCGCTCCGGCTGGCGGAGCAGGGCGTGCTCATCGGCGAGTGTATGGGCGGGACGTACTACTTCCAGCCCGACCTTCCCGTGAGCCGGGATCAGTTTGTCGCGCTTGCCATGCACACCGTGGGGCTGGACGCACTGGAGGGGGTCACCCGTACCGGCTTCGCCGACGACGAGACCATCCCCACCTGGGCCAAGGGCTACGTGTCCGCCGCCCTGAAGTCCGGCGTGGTACAGGGCTCCGAGAGCAGCGAAGGCGTGGTCTTCCAGCCCGACGCCACTATCACCCGGGCGGAGGCTTCCGTCCTGCTCAACCGTATGCTCCAGATCACCGACGCCACCCCCACGCTTTTCAGTGACCTGGCGTCCGCGCCTGCCTGGGCGGTCCAGGCGGCGGTCAATCTGGAGACGGTGGGCGTGCTCCGCACCAATGCCGACGGCGCGCTGGCCCTGAACGAGGGCCTTACCCGTGCCGACGCGGCGGAAATGCTCTGCGGCGCGCTGGAGCTCCTGGAGACCCGTAAGCCCAGCGGCTGGATCAGTTGGTAACCGGCATCCGCAAAAACGCGGCGGGACATGTGTGACATGTCCCGCCGCCCAGCTTTTATCTCAGATTGCTTCTCCACCGGCTCCGAGGCTTCTTCCAAAGGCGTATCGCTCAAATTCTTCTACCGGCAGGGGCCGTGAGAAATAGAAGCCTTGGATCAGATCGCATCCGGCCTCCCGCAGGAAGCTCACCTGCTCCTCCAGCTCCACACCCTCCGCCACCGTCATGATCCCCAACTTTCGAGCCAAATTCATGATCATTTCGATCACAGTCCGGGTGCTCCGCTCCTCAAAGCGGCCGATGATAAACTGCCGGTCCAGCTTCAGGCAGTCGATGGGGAGATCCTTGAGCAGACTGAGGGAGGAGTACCCGGAGCCGAAATCATCCAGAGAGCAGGTGAATCCAATCTTGTGCAGGGTTTGGATAAAGTCCCTTACATACTGAAATTCACTGCTGGAAAACATAATGGACTCCGTGATCTCCAGTTCGATCCACTCCGGCGGGACCTTCCAGGTCTCCAGAAGTTGCCTGTACTCCGTCAAAAACTCCGGATCCCGGAAATGCTGCCGGGACACATTGACCGAAATTGGGACGGGCTCCACCCCCGCCTCTCTCCACTTGGAAAGGCAGCGGCATACCTGCTCAAATACCAGCAGGTCCACCTGACAGATCAGTCCATCTTCCTCACACAGCGGGATAAAGGTGGCCGGGCTGATAAACCCCTTTTCTGGGTGCTCCCATCGGACCAGGGCCTCCGCCCCGGCTACCGTGCCGTTTTCAGCGCGGACTTTGGGCTGCAGGTACATCTGCAGCTCTCTGCGTTCCAGTGCCCCCTCCAGTTAATAGAGCATGGTCGCCATGTCCCGCTGGCGATTTTTGATGCTCTCACTATAGAAGGTACAGGTATTGTGATAGGATTTTTCCACGCTTTTTCGGGCGACGTCAGCACACGCCTCCGCATCCGCAAGGTCCGCTTCTCCCGGCTGCATACAGTAAATCCCTGTGTTTGCTCTCAAGGGCCCAATGGTGTCTCTGAGATTCGCCAGCTTCCCGGCCATCCGTCCCAGCCGTTCGACGATCTGTGGCTGCTCCGCGCCTTGCAGGAAGAGGTAAAAGGTGTCTGCCTCCCCCCTAGCCACCAGCTCTCCCTCTCCATCCGCCTCCGCGCTGAGCGCAGCGCAGACATCCCGCAAAAGCCGGTCCCCTGCTGCCGCCCCTCAAACTCATTGATGAGGCTGAAATTTCTCAGATTTTCAGATTTAGGGAAGCAACAACATAACATCCCTGCGGCGCTTTCCGAATCAGCTCTTGCGCCTGAAATTGCAGATAGACATTGCTGGCGCCGCCGGTAACGGGGTCATAGAACGACATCTTTTCAATTTTGCTTCTGTACCGGTTCTGCATACTGATGGTGGCGATCAGCAGGGTCAAAAACAGTGCGACCAGCAACACCGTGATGGCAAAGGTACGCGAGATGAAGCGATCCACTTCTGAAGACAGAATATCCTTGGGAATAAGCGTAGCTAAAAACCACCCATCTACCGATAGCGGGCGATAATCCAGAAGGATATCCTTCCCGCTATCCGTATGCAGCACCAGACTGCCGGCCTGTCCCTTCAGCAGGTTTTCTTGCAGTTCTACGGCCCAATCCTCTGTCTCCTGGTACTCTGTCTTGTTAATCATCGAAAAAACGGTCTGCTCTCTGGTGTAACCACATAGTTCCCATCCTGACCCAGCACCCCTGTACTGCCCTGACCATTAAAACAGTCGTTTGTAATCAACTTCCGCATCTTATCTACGGACTTCACTCCAACCAAGACCCGGGCGGAGGGCACTTCCTCAGAGAGCGGCACCGCATACACGATGTATTCCCCCCAAATACCAACGCCGTTCTCCCCCCTCCAGCGCATGTGCGAAAATTGGCAGATCACCCATCTCCCATGTTCCGTTGTTTAGTGACTGAGCCTTCCCCGTCTCATCTGCCACAGCCAAATCTGTAAAACTGCAAATTTCCGCCTTGCGGAGCAGAAAATCCCGCCTTACTTCCGGCTCCAACTGCTCCACACTGTCTGAGATCAGCTCCAAGGACTCAAACACACCTTCGATCCGCTCGTTCACCAACTGGACCGACTCTCCCGCGACATCCCTCAGATAATTCAAAGTTCTATCTTCCACTGACTGCAACAATTTCGTACCGTTCCAAATGATAATCGCCGAGAGGACAATCAAAAACAGAAACGCCGTCACCGCATAGATTATGGTTTTCCACCGGGCACGGGCGGCATAAGCATACCCCATCTTCCCCAGCCTCCTGTAACCAGTATCCGTTTAATGACTCGATTTTAATCAGCTTTATTTCTCATTTCAAGACGTTATCTGCGTATATTTCCACATAGCCGTTAAAAAATTTATGATATACTGTATAAAAAGGGGGGTAAAGAAATTTGCGGGAAAAGAAGCCGTGCATTTTGAATGCACTACAAGAATCGAAGACACTCGCTCCCCTGCTTGAGCGAAATTACCCCGAGGGCGAGCGGCGTCTCCAATTGGTATACCGCAGCATTGGCTCTTATGCGGATGAATACCTAGCCCGCTTGAGCGCCGAATGCCCGGATACACCCACCCCTCTTGCAGGCCCATACCACTGGGACGCCGCCAGGGGAAGGGTCTTCCTCTACAGCAAGGCGGCCCACGATTTGGCCGCCTGGCTCAACGCCGGGGCATGAAAGGACGGCGGGTTTCTGCCCCTCGCCGCCGGGCTGAGACTTCCTTCCTCCTTTTCCGGGTCCCCACCGCCACACCACTGCTCCAAGCAAATTTGCTGTTTGAAAAATTGGGCCGGCCCCGACGATCACCGCCGGGGCCGGCCCTCACGCTGTCAAAAAACCAAACGTCTCTTGACTGCCCTATGTTCAGAAACAGGCAATATTGCTGTCGGTGCGGGATTCTGTCCCTCCGACCAAAGTGCCGTTGTCCAGCCTGACGATCATCTGTCCCCGACCGAAGCTGGGCGTGGAGAGCTCCGTCTGGATGCTGTGGCCCCTCCTCTGGAGCTGGCGGGCCAGTTCCATATCGAAGCGGGTCTCCACCGTAACGGAGTTGTCGCGCATCCACTGCCACCGCGGCGCGTCCAGCGCCTGCTGGGGGTCCAAGTGAAAATCCACATAGTTCATGACGACCTGAAGATGTCCCTGGGGCTGCATATAGCCGCCCATCACGCCAAAGGGACCAACGGGCGTGCCGGAGCGCATCAGGAACCCGGGAATAATGGTGTGATAGCTCCGTTTGCCGGGTGCCAGCGCATTGATGTCCTCCGGGTTCAGGGAGAAATCGTGGCCGCGATTCTGGAGCGAGATGCCGGTTCCCCGAACCACCACGCCGGAGCCGAACCCCATGTAATTGGACTGGATAAAGGAGACCATATTTCCCTCTCCGTCGGCGCAGCAAAGGTAGACGGTGCCGCTCTTGGGCGGGGCCGCATGAGAGTAGATCCGGGCCGTCTCCCCCATCTCTGCCGCCCTCTGGGCCCCATAGTCCGGCTCCAACAGTTGGTGGTAGTCCAGCTTCATGAACCTGGGGTCGGTGACATAGTGGAAGGCGTCGGCAAAGGCCATCTTCATGGCCTCCAGCTGCCGGTGATAGGTCTCCGCGCAGTCCTTCTCGTGGAAGGCAAACTCCTTGAGGATGTTGAGGGCCATGAGAGCCGCAATGCCCTGGCCGTTGGGCGGGATCTCGCAGACCTGATAGCCCCGGTAGTCCACGGAGATCGGCTCCACCCACTGGGCCTTGTAGGCCGCCAAGTCCTCATACCGGAGATATCCGCCGAACTTCCGGCTGTCCGCGTCGATCTTCCGGGCCAGCTCTCCGGTGTAGAAAGCGGCGGCATTGGTCTCCCCGATGGCCTCCAGGGTGTCGGCATGATGGGGGAGCCGTATGATCTCTCCCGCCTCATAGGGCCGCCCCTCCGGCGCGAAGGTGCTGTACCACTCGTCAAAGACTTCGCCGGTGCAGGTCTCCCTGTACTTTTCAAAAGCCCGCCTCCACATGAGGGCGAGATTGGGCGCACAGGGATAGCCCTCCCTGGCATAGCCCACGGCAGGGGCCAGGCTCTGGGAAAGAGGCAGGCGGCCAAACCGCCCCGCCAGCTCCGCCCAGGCCATGGGCGCGCCGGATACCGTGACGGGGGTCCAGCCATAGGTGGGCATTTTCCCATCCTCGTCGTTGTTGTCGTCCAGCACCCGCCGGATAGACGCCTCCATAGGAGCGGGACCGCTGGAATTGAGCCCATAGAGTTTCTGCTCCCTCTCCACCCATACCAAGGCGAAGGCATCGGACCCGATGCCGTTTGCAGTAGGCTCCACCACAGTAAGGGCGGCGGCGGCGGCCACCGCCGCGTCCATCGCATTGCCGCCGCGCCGCAAGATCTCCAGTCCGGCGGCGGCAGCTTGGGGCGAGGATGCGTTTACCATTCCCCCGCGGGCATAGATGGGGTAGCGTTGGGAGGGATATCGCTGATATGCCGGATCAAAGAGAGCCTTCATACCTCTGTCTCCTCCTTCTTTTTGTCATACAGATGGCAGGCCACAAAATGGCCGGGCTCCTGCTCCACCACAGGCGGCTTTTCCCTGGTGCAGATCTCCATGCACTTGGAGCAGCGGGTGTGAAACGGACAGCCCTTGGGAGGCGTCATGGCGCTAGGGACGTCCCCCTCCAGCACAAACTCGGTGGAGTGTTCCTGCCCTACCTTCAGCCGCGGCACGGCGGCCAGCAGCGACTCCGTATAGGGGTGCAGCGGTTTATGGAAGAGCGCGCTGCTCTCCGCCAACTCACAGACATTTCCCAAATACATGACCAGGATACGGTCGCAGAAGTGTTTGACCACGCCTAGGTCATGGGTAATGAAGAAATAAGTGAGATGCTTCTCCCTGCTGAGTTCATTCAAAAGCTGCAGGATCTGGGCCTGCACGGATACGTCCAGGGCCGAGACAGACTCATCCAGCACGACAAACCTGGTGTCCAGCGCGATGGCCCTTGCGATGCCTACCCGCTGCTTTTGACCGCCCGAGAGGGCATGGGGATAGGAATAATAGTGCTCCCTCTTGAGGCCCACCCGCTCCAGCAGCTCCATGGTCTTCTCCCTGCGCACAGGGGCCGGATAATCGGTGTTGATGACGTAGACCTCTTCGATGGATTTTCCCACAGACTGCCGGGGGTCCAGACTGGCGGCCGGGTCCTGGAAGATCATC
Organism: Intestinimonas butyriciproducens; assembly: GCF_004154955.1. Classification (NCBI taxonomy): domain Bacteria; kingdom Bacillati; phylum Bacillota; class Clostridia; order Eubacteriales; genus Intestinimonas; species Intestinimonas butyriciproducens. The sequence goes on from NZ_CP011524.1 coordinate 1,962,885, forward strand.
TGCATCTCCCGCCGCATCTCCCGCATCTCGCTCCGGGTCAGCTTGCCCAAATTGATGCCCGTCTCATAATTGCGGTCCAGCTTGGCCTGATACTCCGGGTCCTGCGTCCGCTCCGTGATGGGCAGGATATCCCGGCCCCTGTATTCCTGGAATGCCTGAAGCCGATAATTGTGGGAGGCCTCCACATGCCCGGCGATCTCCCGTTCGGCCTTCTCCATCTTTTCCTGCAGGCCCTTGTCAGGCGTTCCCTCCACCCGGGCCTGCTCGAACTGCTTCTCCAGCTCCCGATATTTCCGGGTGGCGGCCGCGGCGGCGGCCGTCTCCTTCTGTGCCTTGTCAAAAAGCGCCTGTATGGCGGGCAGCTCTTTGCACAGGATCAGGGAGCCCACGGTGCGGGAGCCCTCCCGCAACTGCCGGGAGGCGTCTTTGCGCAGCTCCTTGGCCCTGAATTCCAACTCGCTCAGCCGCTTCTGGAGCGCAGCCTCCCGCTTGGTCTCCCTACTGGTGCCGTGCGCAGAGAGGGCCTCTATCGTCTGCCGGAGAGGCACCGCCTTCCGCTCCACTTCCAGGGACTTCTGATAAAACTCCGTGGCCTTTTTCTGATACTCCGGGAGCTTGGCCACCTCCTTGGCGAGATATCTGGGACACATCTCATCCCGCGTACGACCGTAGTAGATACAGGCTCCGCTGGTCTGGGGATAGAGCTGGAGAATCACACGGCCCAAGGTAGACTTGCCGCAGCCGGACTCGCCCACCACACCGAATTTCTCCCCCTCATAAATGGAAAAGGACACATCCTCCAGGGCTTTGATCTGGACTCCCCGGCGGACAGGGAAATACTTTTTCAGCTTCTTGAGTTCCAGAAGCACCTTTTTCTTTTGGCTCATCTGTGCTCCTCCTCTACCTTATGGCAGCAGACGAAGTGGCCGGGCGCAATCTCCATCTCCGCCGGGACCTCCGTGCGGCAGCGGTCCGTGGCATAGGGGCAGCGGGGATGGAACCTGCATCCGCCGATTTCCTCGGTAATGTTGGGAAACGTCCCGGGGATCGGCTGGATGTCGAAGTCGTCCACATCCACGTTCGGCACGGCTTTCATAAGGCCCACGGTATAAGGGTGCAGCGGCCTGGAAAAGATCGCCTCAATGCTCCCCTCTTCGACCTTGCGTCCGGAGTACAGGATGATCACCCGGTCCGCGATCTCCGCCACGACCCCCAGGTCATGGGTAATAAAGAGTATCCCCGTGCTCACATCCTTTTTCAGCCGGTTGAGCAGGACCAGCACCTGCTTCTGGATGGTCACATCCAGAGCGGTGGTGGGCTCGTCGGCGATGAGCAGACTGGGCTGGGCAGCCATCACCATGGCGATCATCACCCGCTGCCGGAGGCCGCCGGAGAGCTGAAACGGGTACTGCTTCATCCGATCCCCGGGGTTCGCGATCCCCACCTTCTCCAGATAGGAGACGGCGGTCTCATAGGCCTCCTCCCTGCTCATACCCAGGTGCAGCCGCAGCCCCTCCGTCATCTGACGGCCAATGGTCAGCAGCGGATTGAGGGCGGTCATGGGCTCCTGGAAGATCATCCCCATCTGCTTCCCCCTGAGGGCATTGCGCTCCTTGGGCGAAAGCGTGGTGAGCTCCTGTCCGTTGAGCTTGATGCTCCCGGACACCACCCGGCCATTGTTGGGAAGAAGGTCCATAATGGACAGCGTGGTGACGCTCTTGCCGCAGCCGGACTCGCCCACCATGCACAGCGTTTCGTTCTCCTCGATATCAAAAGAGACGCCCCGCAGGACCTCATATTCTTTTTTGCCGATCCGGAAGGTTGTGACCAGATCTTTTACTTCAAGCACTTTTTTCCCATGGAATCATGGCCTCCCTTTGAGGTGGCGGATATTCTGCTCATAGTTTAAGGTCCGCCCCCCTGCCTGTTGGGGGGCAGAACTTACGCCATGAGCCGATGGCGCCGGGCGCCGGAACGGGACGCACCCGCTCCGGCGCCGGCGTCAGCGCGCTTGCTTCGCTGTTTTCTCAGCCCGCGTAATCGAAATCGAGGATATAGAAGGTGCCGCCGGCATCCAGCGTGATGCCGGTGTACGAATTGCTGTAGCAGAAGAGATTGGTGGAGTTGTAGATGGGCTGCACATAGGCCTCGTCCATCAGTACGGCGTTGCAGTTCAGAAGGTTCTCCGTACGGACTTCCGCGTTAGAGGTGGTCTTGCTGGCGTCGATATAGCCGTCCACCAAGGCCGCGTCCTCCGGCAGGAGGCGGACGCGCTGCTGACCGTTCACGGAGTGGAAGTTGGGCTCCATGAGCTCGGAGCCGTCGCGGGTCACATTGGACCAGGCGGCCAGGGTGATGTCATAACGTCCGTCCACCTTGCTCTCCGTCAGCCAGGCGGACCAGTCCATGGTCTCAATCTTGATGTTGTTGAAGCCCGCCTGCGTCAGGCTAGACTGGAAATACTCGCCCATTCTGGAATAGACCGGGGTGCTGGGCACCAGGAACAGGATCTCCTCATCGGCCCAGCCGGGATGGGCGTCCAAGATGGCCTTGGCCCCCTCGGGATCATACGCGATGTTATGGTTCTCCGCCTCTTCCGCATAGCCAAAAATCTTGGGCCCGATCACAGAGTTTGCCACCTCGGCATAGCCCTGCATCATATATTCCACATAGCCCTCCTTATCGATACCCATTGCCAGAGCGGTACGGAAGTCCTTCTCGGCCATGACGGGATTGACGGAGGAGGTGGCCCGCATGCCCAGATAGTAGATCTGGGCGGCCTCGGAGGTGGTGACGGTCAGTCCGGCGTTGTTCTCCACCCGGGAGAGCTGCTCCACACTGATCTTGGGCATGAAGTCGGCCTCGCCGGTCTCCATGCGGGACACGGCGGTGGACTCATCGCTGATGATGGTCATGGTGACATCCTTGATGGCAGGCGCCTCGCCCCAATAGTTATCGTTTCGGGTCAGGACCACATTGGAGCCGGAGACGGAGCTGACAAAGGAGTAGGGGCCGGTGCCGCAGGGCTGGGTCATCAGGTCCTGATTCTGCTGGGCGGTGGGAGAAACGATGGCGGAATTGGTATGGGCCAGCTTGGCTTGGAACACGCCGTCCTCATACAGCAGGTGGAATACGATGGTATTCTCGTCAGGACACTCCATGGACTCGATAGAACCGGCGATGGAGGCCCGGGCGGAGCCGAAGTCCGGATCCTGGATCAGCTCGAAGGTGTATTTGACGGCCTCGGAATTGAACGGCGTCCCATCCTGGAAGGTGACCCCTTCCCGCAGCTTGATGGTCACGGTCAGACCATCTTCAGAATATTCCGGTTCGCTGACCGCCAGCAGGGAATCATACGCACCGGTCTCCGGGTTGATGCGGTACAGGGTCTCATAGATCTGAGCGTTGACATAGGTGGAGGCACTGTCGTTTGTGCGCAGGGGGTCAAAGCCGGTAAAGGGTGCGGTGAGGACGATGTTGAACATCTTTCCCTCGCCTGCGTCTCCCTCGGTGCTGGCACTGGCGCCGGGTGTCGTGCCGCTGGGCGTGGTGGTGCCGCTGCACCCGGCCAGCAGGCTGAGGCCCAGAGCACAGGCCGCAGTAAGGCTGACGAGTTTCTTCCAAGTTTTCATGGTATTCTCTCCTTTTCATATGGATTATATTGACACGCCGGCTTGTAGGCCGACAGGCACCCCTTAATCCCGCAGGCTGGGGTCAAGGATGTCCCGTAGCTTATCCCCCAAAATATTGAAGCAGATGACGGTGATCATGACTGCGATGCCGGGGATGAAAATGAGACTGGGCCGGTCCCACAGGTACTGCTTGCCAATGGCGATCATCCCTCCCCACTCCGGCATGGGCGGCGTCACACCCATGCCCAAATAGCTCAGCGTGGATATGGAGATGATGGACGTGGCCATGCGCATCGTGGCGATGACGATGATCACAGGCAGGCAATTTTTCAAGATGTGCACAAAAATGATGCGGGAGTCCTGTGCGCCCAAGGAGCGGGTGGCCATAATATAGTCCTCTTCCTTCACCTGGAGCACCTTGCCGCGGACCATCCGGGCAAAGCTGGGAATGGACCAAATGCTGATGGCCAGCATGGCGTTGAAGGTATTGACCCCAAGCATCGCGATGATCAGCATGGCCAGCAGGATGCCCGGAAAGGTAAACAGGAGATCCATGACCCGCATGATGGGATTGTCCAGCCGCTTATAGTATCCCGCCAACAGACCGCAGATGACGCCGGCCACCAGCCCCATGGCGGTGGAGACAAAGCCCACCATCAGGGAGATCCGCCCGCCGTACAGGAGGCGTGAGAGCGTATCCCGCCCATACTGGTCTGTTCCCAGTATATGGCCGGGCACATACTGATCCCGGGCGTTGTATTTCGAGTCCTCAGGATCGGTCACCGCCGTCCATTGGGCCCAGAAGCCCGGGGCCAGCGCATGGGCTGGGTCCTGCTCTTCATACCCATAGGGCGCGATAAAAGGGGCCAGGGCCACCAGAAGGATCTCCAGAATCAGGACCACAAAGCAGACCGTGGCCAGTTTATTCTGAAGCAGTTTCTGAAAGGCCGCACGGACTGGATTGCCGTGCTTGTTACTCTCATCCATCGTGCTCCCCTCCTTATTCATAACTGATGCGCGGATCAATCACACAGTACAGAATATCCACCGCAAGGTTGATCAGGATAAAAATGGTGGCAATGACCAGCACTGTGCTCTGCACCACCGGATAATTGCGGTTGTTGATGGCGGTGATCAGATAAGTGCCCACGCCGTTGATCACGAACACCTGTTCGGTGATGATGGCGCCGCCCAGCAGGCCGCCAAAGCTAGTGCCAAACTGCGTGACCAGCGGGATGAGCGCATTGCGCAGGGCGTGTCCCAGAATGATGGTTTTCCGCTTGAGTCCCTTGCTTTTTGCGGTGCGGATGTAGTCGGACTGGAGCACGTCCAGCATGGCCGAGCGCCCGATGCGGGTAAAGCTGGCGATGGTGGCCGTGCTCAGGGCGATGGCCGGCAAGATCGCCTGCTTGAACCCGGTGGCCGTCCAGAAATAGTGCGTCATGCCGCCGGTGGGAAGCCATCCCAGTTTGACGGAGAAGACGTACATCAGCAGGGTCCCCAGCAAAAAATTGGGGATGGAAATCCCGACCAGCGAGCTTGTGGTCAGAATGTTGTCTGCCAGCTTGTCCTTTTTCAGCGCCGTGAGGATCCCACAGGGGATGCCCACCAGTACGGCCAGGATCATACTGGCACAGGCCAGGTTCAAAGTGTTGGGCAGACGGACCAGGATCTCGTCCAGAATGGGCTGTCGCGAGGTGTAGGAAGTGCCCAGATTCAGGGTGAGCAAATTTTTAAGATAGAGCAGATACTGCACCAAAAAAGGGCGGTCCAATCCCAGGCTGGCCCGCACCGCCTCAATGTCCGCTTCCGTGGCGCTGGGGCCCGCCACCATGGTGGCGGGATCACCGGGGGCGATATAGAGACTTGCAAACACGATAAAGCTCATGCCCAGCAGGAGCAGGAGCATCAATAAGATTCGTTTGACAATGTACCTTCGCATGGACGGCGCCTCCCGTGTGATGAAAGTCTGCGGTTATGTTTTGTCTATCTATGAAATCAATTTTTTTCCTTATCATAAATCAACAACTCTACTTTTGCAACACTTTAATCTGCTACGTTGTCAAAGTTTCTGTTTGTGACAAAAAGTGAGAAAGATCGGGGAATATTTTCAGCATATTCTCTTGTTCCCCTAAAAGCCTCTGGTTTTTCAGCGCAAAAAGGGGCGGCTCTTACAACAAAGAGCCGCCCCTTTTTCCTTTCATTTGTCAACCTGCCCGCCTGTTTTCCAGTATACCGTGATAAAGAACATGCCGTCGTGCAGCTCCGCCGTTACCCGGTGTCCCATTCGCTCCACCAGGGCCTTCACAATGGCCAGTCCCAGGCCGGTGGACTGGCCGGTGCGCATCTTGTCCGCGGTAAAGAACCGGTCAAACACGTGCTGGACATCCTCTTCCGTCAGCCCGGAGGTGTCGTTGGCAAAGACAGAGAGCAGCTCGCTCCCCTCCCGGCGGAGGCGGATATCCATGCGCGTTTGGCCATGCTCCAGGGCGTTGCGGATCAGGTTGGTAAAGACCCGCAGCACCCCCGCGGGGTCTGCCATCACGGCGGGCAGGTTCTCCGCCAGCTCCACAGTGGTCTCAAACCCGGCCTCCTCGAAGTCGTTATAAAACTCTGCCGCCAGCTCGCTGAGGATGTGATAGAGGTCCACCTTCTCCCTGGAGAGCGGGTACTCTCCCCCCTCCAGCCGGGAGAGCTCGTAGAAGCTGGTGATCAGGCTCTGGAGGCTTTTGGCCCGCCCCCTGACGATCTCCAGATACTCCCCTCGCTCCTCCTGCGTGAGGCTATCCCCCTCCAAAAGCTGGAGATAGCCCAAAATAGAGGTGAGCGGCGTGCGGAGGTCGTGAGAGATGTTGGATATCTGCTGCCGGATGGCCCGCTCCTGCCTGCGGTGCTCCGCCGCGTCGTCCTGACGGAGCCGCAGCAGCGCGTTGATAGAGGCCAGGAGTTCTTCGGCGGCCCGATTGGGCGCCGCCATCCGCACCGGCGCGCCCGGCAGCTCCCGGAGCTGCCTGGCACAGGAGCGGATGTCCTTCTCCAGCGTATAGAGCCGCAGGCCCAGCGCCGCGCACAGCGCGGCAAGCAGCAGGGCGGCTGTTATGAGCATATTTCGACCTCCTTGTCACCGGATCTCCCTCCGCCGGAACAGGACCAGCCCCACAGCCGAGGTGAGGAGCAGCCACAAAAGGCCCGTGATCCAGCTCTCAAGGACCCCCGGCGGCACGGCCTCAGTGCCGTAAGTGAAAAAGCCGCTTGTGAGGAGGTAGGGCCGCACCGCCTCCGCCACCGAGTTGATCAGCAGCCCCAAAGGCCCCAGGCCGTGGATTTGTGCCGCACTCAGAAACAGCTCCCCGAAGGTGAGATATCCATAATAGACCACCGCGCCCAGACCGCTGCTGCGCAGGGAAAAGCACAGAAGATGAGCAAGTCCCACCGCCCCAATATACCGCGGAAACGCCGACAGTGTCCCCGTCAGCAGCCCTGCCCAGGCAAGGAGAAGGCGGTCCGGCTGGATCTGCCGGTGCTCCGAGAGCGGGAATCCCACTGCGAAAAAGACGGCCGCTGTCAGTAGGAACAGCACAGTACCCGCCAGCAGAGCGGAGCAGAGCTTGCCCAGATAGATGCGGCCCCAAGGCAGGCCGTAGGACACCTCATTGCGCAGCGTCCCCAAGCGCCTGGCCTCCCCGTCTGCCAGAGCGGCCAGGGGATAGCCGAGATAGAGCCCTATCACCAGGAAATCGCGGAAGCCCTCCATGGTCTGATGCAGGGGCGCGCCCGTCCAGGACAGGGCCACAACGCCCACCAAGAGCAGGTAGGCCGCGCACCAGATCAGATCCAGCCGCCGCCGGGTCATCCGCCAGAGCTCGGCGCTGAGATAGTTGAGCACGGCGGTTCACCCCCTTAGCTGATTTCCCTTTTTCGAAAGGTCAGGACGCCTGCGGCGGTGGTCGCCAGGAACCATCCGATCCCCACGGCCCAGGCCCAGCCCACCACAGACCAGTCGCCGATGCGGTCCATAATGCCCTCCAGCGGAGTGGTGAGCAGGATATCATGCAGCCGCAGCAGCAGTTCCCCCGCCATCGGGGAGGGCACTCTCACGACCAGGGCCAGGAGCGCGATGATCTGTCCCATCAGGGCCACCACGCCTACGGCGATGAGGCTGGCCGCAGTACTGCTCTTCAAGAGGAAAAAGCACATGTAAAAGAGCGCCTGGGCGCCCAGCCACACAGGCAGGGCCGCCAGCAGGGCAAAGCCCACACACTTCAGCGCCTCCAGCCAGGCCCCGTCTCCCGGCAGCAGAACTTTGCACAGAAGGCCGTACCAGAGTAGGATCACCACACAAGACGCCAGAGAGACCAGACAGCCCACCGCCAGCTTGCCCAGATAAATTCGGGCTCTGGGGATGCCGTATGCCACTTCATTTTTCAGCGTATTGAATTTATACTGGTCGGAAAAGACCATATCCGTGGTAATGGCGGAGGCATAATAGCCCATGGTCAGCAGATACAGCACCATGGTAAAACCAGTTGAGGCGGACATGTTCGTCATATCGCCGTTCATCCACGCCCACATGCACACCAGCAGCGCCTCCAGCCCTCCCACGATGAGGAGAAACCCCCACAGGTATTTTCTGTGGGTGACCTTGTAGACCTCTGCCCGAATATAATCAACCATGGCGGACGCCTCCGATCAGGCTCAGGAAATAGTCCTCCAGGGTGGTGTTTTTGTTCTCCGCACTGAACAGGGCCACGTCGGCCTCCACCAGCGCCGCCGTCACATCCTGCGGGCGGTCGAGGAAATGATAGAGCCGCAGGATATTCCCCGGCAGCACCTCATAGTCCCGAGTCCCCAGCCGCTGCTCCAGTACCAGCGCGGCCCGGGAGGCGTCGTCGACGGTGAGCTGAAGGCAGGCCCGGCACTTTTCGCTCAGCCGTCCGACCGAGACCTGCTCCAACATTCTCCCCTGGTCGAGGAAGCCGTAATGCGTGGCGATATTGGACAGCTCGGAGAGGATATGGCTTGAGATGAGGATGGTGGTCTCCCGCTGGCGGTTGAGCTCCAGCAGGATGCTGCGGAACTCCACGATGCCCTCCGGATCCAAGCCGTTGATGGGCTCGTCGAGCAGCAGCAGATCCGGATGGTTCATCAGGGCCAGCGCCAGCCCCAGGCGCTGCTTCATCCCCAGGGAGAACTGCTTGAACTTCTTTTTGCCGGCGTCGTGGAGGCCCACCTGCTCCAGAGCGCGGTCCACACAGGCCTCCCCGGGGATCCCCCTCTGGCGGCGGTAATACTCCAGGTTCTCCCGCGCCGTCAGATAGGGGTAAAAGCTGGGGATCTCCACCATGGCCCCGACCCGGGCCCGGGCGGCGGAGATCCCCTTCTCATCGGTCTCTCCGAAGAGCTCGATCTCCCCGGAGGTGGGCACGGTCTGGGCGGTCAGCATGCGGATGATCGTGGTCTTGCCCGCGCCGTTGCGCCCCACCAGGCCGTAGATCTGCCCTTTTTCGATATAGAGGTCCACGCCCTCCACCGCCGCAGCGCCGCCGTACTTTTTGGTCAGTGCGCGGGTCACCAGTATGGGTTCCGACATATGGCATCAGCCTTTCTATTTTGGGATCATGATGCCAGTATAGGGGACAGTCAACAAATCCCCCTAAATGAAAGGTGAAGAAATCATAAAGTTTCCTGCTGATCGTTCATTTTGAACCCGATCCCCCAGACCGTCTTGATATATTCCCGGTCCGAGGCCTTCGCCAGCTTGGAGCGGAGATTGGAAATATGGACGTTCACCGTGTTGTCGTCCCCGAAATATTCCCCGCCCCAGACATTTTCATAGAGCTGTTCCCGGGTGTACACCTTCTTGGGGTGGGACATCAGCAGCGCCAGGATCTCAAACTCCCGCGCGGTGAGAGGGACCTCCTTCCCCGCTGCCGTCACCCGGACGGACTCCCGGTCCAGGACCAGGTCCGCGTGGGTCAGCAGCCCCTGTCCGCTTCCCGCCGGAGCGGAGAACTGCTTATAGCGCCGGAGCTGCGCCTCTACCCTAGCCAGTACCTCGGCATTGTCGAAAGGCTTGGGAATGAAGTCGTCCGCCCCCAACCGCAGCACGTTGACCCGGTCCTCCAGCCCCGCCTTGGCGGAGAGGACCAGGATCGGCATCGTCTTTTTCTTCCGCATCTGGGCGATGAACTCCTCCCCGGTAAGGCCGGGGAGCATCAGGTCCAGCAGCACCAGATCATAATCATACTGCTCCGCCCACAGTACGGCCTCGCTGCCGGAGAAAGCGGGGCGTACGTCGTAGCCCCCGTCGGTGAGGATACGGCACAGCAGGCGGTTGATGTCCTGGTCGTCCTCCACCACTAAAATATGATACATATCCATTTTACCCTATTTCACCCGCAGCTTTTTTGCCAATTCTCCGTCCGGGTCCACATAGGCGGTCTGATAGGTGGTATATACCACCATTCCCGGCCTGGCCCCGGCGGGTTTTTTCACGTATTTCACCGGCGTATAGTCCACCGGCACTTTCTTCCCCCCTCTGGCCTGAGAAAACCAAGCTGCGAGGACAGACGCCTCCTCCACGCTCTTGGCGTCGGGCACCTGCCCGCCGGTCCAGAGAATCACATGGGAGCCGTGGATCTTTTGCGTATGGAGCCACAGATCGCCCTTCCCCGCCTGCTTGGTGGTAAGGGCGTCGTTTTGCGTATTGTTCTTTCCCACGGAGATACGAAGCCCTGCGGTGGACCGGAACTCCATGGGCTTGGCGGCCGTTTTCATACGGGACGCCGCCTTGGCGCTCCGGCGGAGATATCCCGTGTCTGTGAGCTCTTGCCGGATCTCCATCAGATCCCGCTCGCCCTCCGCCAGCGCAACGGCCTCCAGAACGCTGTCCAGATATTCCAGCTCCCGGCGCCCCTTCTCGATCTGTTCTCCCAGCACCACTTCCGCCGTTTTGGCCTTGTTGTACTCTTTGTAGTATTTCGCCGCATTCTGCTGGGGCGTCAGCAGCGGGTCCAGCGGAATCTCCGTCTCCCTGCCCTCCGGGTCATAATAATCGGTGAGGCAGGCCGACTTCATCCCCTTTCGCAGCGCATAGAAGTTACTGGTGAGGATATCTCCCAATTCCCGCTTGCGCTCCCGGTCCCGAGTGGCCTCCCGCTCGATCTCCTGCTGCCCTACACGGCGCTCCACCCGCTCTCTGACCCGTTTCACGGCCTTCAGCAGCTCCTGGCCCCGCTGACCTACCCTCTCCGCCGTGCCCCGGGCGGCATAAAAGTCGTCCAGCAGCCGGGAGAAGGTCTCGTACCGCCTCAGCTGCGTACCTGGGCCATACTGCAAAATGGGGAGGAAGCTGAAGTCCACGCCCTTACCGTCCCGCAGCAGGAGGTAAGGCACATATCCTTCCGCCCCCACGGCCTCCCGCAGGCGCTCCGCCTTTTCCTGCAGGGACTCGTTTCGACTCTCCCCGTCGGAGCGAAAGTCCAGCTCCCGCTCCAGGAGGGGGGACAACCCCGGGTGCGGCTCCGGCAGATGATAAAACAGGCCCGGCATCACGCCGCGCTGCCCGGTGGTGACATCCCCCTCCACCCGGCGGATGCAGTCCAGGATCCGTCCCTCTGCGTCCAGCAGGATCAGATTGGCCCGGCGGCCCATGGCCTCCAGCACCAAGGTCCGGGGTACACGGTCCCCCAGCTCGTCCACCACTTCCAGGCGCAGGAGAACGATGCGCTCCAGCTCCGGCTGCTCCAGCGCCAGGATGCGCCCTCCGGTGAGGTGCTTGCGCAGCAGCATGCAAAACATGGGGGGCTGTGCGGGATTTTCCCGCACCTCTTTGGTGAGGTGCATCCGTGGGCCGTTGGGGCTTGCGGAGAGAAGTAGCTTTACATTCTCCCCCGCTCCCCGGATGGCCATGACCACCTCATCCCGGCTGGGTTGGTAGATCTTGTCGATCTTCCCCCCCTCCAGGGTCCTCCTCAGTTCCTCCACCACGGCGGTGAGGCAAATCGCGTCCAGGGCCATGCGTCACTCCCCCATCATCAGGGTGAAGAGGGCATTGAGGCGCTCCGTCTTCCCCTGGAGATACAGATATCCGAACAGCGCCTCCACCGCCGTGGCGGTCTGGTACTCCTCCCGGCTGGCGGCCCTGGGAATGGAGTGGGGGTTGGTATTCCGGCCACGACGGAACACATCCGCCTCTTCCTCTGTAAGGATCGGCAGGATTTTTTCCGCCATGGCGGCCTGGGCCGGTGCAGCCACAAAGTGGACCGTGGCCCGGTGGAGCCCTTTGGAGGTGGCTTTCCCGTGAAGGCACAGCCAGGAGCGCACCATCAGCTCGTAGACCCCGTCTCCCAGATGGGCAAGGCCCAGATTGCTGATCGCCCGAATCTCATCCGGTGCGGCGTTCAGATGAAAATAATCTGTCATGGTATTTTCTCCAGTAAAATAGAAATCATAGTAGATATAAGGTAGTATACTGCAAACCCAGGGAAAACACAATCATCTGAAAAAAGGAGTCTTTACCATGCCCTATCCTTTCGAGCTGCGCCCCCTGCCCTTCAGCTATACCGCGCTCTCGCCCGAGATCAGCGAAACCACCCTCCACTTTCACCATGACAAGCACCTGCAAGCCTATGTGGACAATCTGAACAAGGCGCTCACCGACTGCCCGGAGCTGCAGCGGCTGTCCCTGGAGGAGCTCTTGCAGACCCTGGACCAAATCCCCGAGCCCAAGCGCACCGCCATCCGCAACAACGGGGGCGGCGTGTATAACCACTACCTCTATTTCGACTGCATGGGCGGTAAGGGCGGGCACCCCTGCGGTCCGCTGGCCCAGGCCATGGACCGTGCCTTCGGCTCTTATGAGGAGTGGAAGCTCCGTATGAAGGAGGCCGCTATGGGGCAATTCGGCTCCGGCTATGCCTGGCTCGTCTGCGGCAACGGCGGCGGGCTCTCCGTTGTCAAGACCCCCAACCAAGACTGCCCCATCACCCAGGGGCAGTGGCCCCTCCTGTGCATTGACGTCTGGGAACACGCCTATTACCTGGACTATCAGAATCGACGGGCAGACTATGTGGATGCCTGGTTCGATCTCATCAAGTGGGATTTTGTACAAAATAGATACGACGCCAGGGGCTGAGGAAGCAAAGGGGGCCGCGGGATATCCCGCGGCCCCCCGCTTTGCACGGCGTCTCTTCCCGCGCGCAGACGTACTTCACTGAGCCGCTTGTTCCCAAAGCCGCTCCAGAAGCCTCCGACAAGGCGCAAACAGGAAAAAGGCAATGACAAAATTGCTGACACAGTGCAGCACGTCGAAAGGAATCCCTGCCACCCAGGTGACGGCGAACATCCGGAACCCTCCCACAGGCAGATAGACCAGCGCACACAGCGCCCCAAAGGCCAGGCCAAAGCCGCCGGACAGGATGGCCCAGCCCAGGCGGGAGTCCATCTTTCTCAGGGTCCAGGCCAAGACAGCCAGCACCGCCCACACATATAAGTAGCTGATGACCCAGGTACCAGCCCCCCAGATCAGCATTTCCAGCACGACAAAGACACAAAGGATGTAGGCCACTGCTCCGCCGAATACCACTGTATATACCATGACCAGCAGAGACACCGCTTCCACATTGGGAAGCGCCGCCATCGCCACCTGGAGCCCCACCAGAATCGCGCCCAGCAAGGCGAAGAGCACCAGCCTCCCGGTGCTCAAACGCATCCCCTTCATCAGTAAGTCAGCAGGGAGAGTCCATACTGTTCCCCGTCTGCGATCACAGTGCTGTCCGCACTGGTGGGCAGTTCCTCTCCGTCTCTGGTGATACACCACCATGTCCGGTCCTCATCGGAGGCCGTCTCGCCGTCCACCGTCCTGATATAGAGGCCATAGGCCCCCTCCTCTCCGGATACCAGCCCCTCCTGCTCCCGCAGCGCGTCGCCCAAGTGTTCGGCCGCAGTGCGCAGTACGACGGTCTTCGTGCTCTGATCCCCGTGGGTGATCTCCACCGTGATGGTTTTCTCACCCGCCACAGGCCTGGGTGCGAATGTCCGATAGATCATCAGCAGCACCACGGCGGCAATGACCAGCGCCGCCAGCCCCAAAAGCAGCTTTTTATTTTTCAATACGGACTCCCCTTTTCGCGTTTTTCTCAGTTTATCATATTTCACCCATACAGGCAATCAAAAAGGGGACCGCCGCAGCGGTCCCCCTGGCTTTTACTGGGGCTTCTGATTCTGGAACTTGGCGGCGGCCTGCTGGACCTTACTGGCTGCGGCGGGCTCTACCTGATACCAGCCCTTGGACTGGGCTTTCTGGAAGAGGTCGCTCTGGATCATGTGCTCCTCATGCAGGATGCGGAGAAAGTCGTCCCGCAGCTTGACGTTGACGCACTCAGAGGCAAAGGTATCATAGTTTCCGGTCATCTTTTTCTCCGTGAGGATGAGGTCGGTGATGCGCTCCTGATCGTTCATGGGGTGTCCTCCTTAGTTTAGATAGGTCAGCAGGCAGTCATAGTTCTGCTTGTGCTTTTCCGCATACTGCCGGAAGCAGGTCTTCAGATCCTGCTCCGTGCACTCCTGCTCCGCGGCCTGATATTTGCAGCACAGGACCTTTTCAAAGCCCAGCTGGTCCTCCAGCGCGGACAGTTCTTTACTGGTGAGATTTGCCATTCCGGATACCTCCTTTATCAAGATTGCATCCACAGTATGCCCTTGAAAAGGAACGCTATTCATGTTTCCCGCAGGATGGGCCGGCCACGCCTGTCAAAAGAAAAGAGCACGAAGCGCCTGCCCCCAAAACCCTCGATGCGCCCCAGACAGAAGAGCTCCGGAAAGGGAAATTCCCGTTCCGGTTCAAACGGACATGCCAGTGTGAGTTCCTCCCCCTCCCGTCGGCACAGGATCCGTCCCAGCCGGGAAGCCGACTGCCGGAGCGTCCGCTCCCCCAGCTCCAGCCCGTCCCCCTCCTCCCAAACCCAACCCTGTGGAGGCGTCTCCTCGCCCCGAAAGGAAAACGCCAGTTCAGCCGCGCCGCCCAGAACCGGCCAGGCTCCTCGGCGGCGCAGCTCGTCCAGTGAGAAGGTGCGGCGGACCAAAAGTCTCCCATTCTCCGGCGTCATCGTGCCGAGAAGGACGCTGCCGCCCCGGCCCCGCAAGTAGGCTTTGTACAGTCCCCGGCCGTCGTCGGGACGCTCCGCCGCAATGGACGCCCTGGGCCCCTCCTCCCGGACGGACAGCGCTCCCACCCCCCCGTCCAGCGCAAAGCGCTGCTCCATGCCGAGCCCCCCTTTCTTCCCCACCATTCTATGCAGGTCACAGGAAAGTTTTTCCTCACCGAATTTGTGGACATAATATCCCTTTTTCTATTGCATGACTTGGTCGAACTCTGTATAATAAGGTTTGTTCTTGTTTATGACAAGCTGATAATTATTTTATAGTCCATCTTAACATTGGAGGGGAAGGCATGAGCGCACAGATCCATGAAGACTCCCGCACGCTGGCCTGGAAAGAGCTGGTTACTCAGCTCCCCGGTATATTGGGCGTGGAGTTCAGTCTGGAAAACGGTGCGATCCGAGAGGTCCATATTCTCTCCGATCAGTCCCGCAATCCCAAGCAGATCGTCCGCGATGTGCAGTCCGCCATGTTGGCCCGCTTTCAGGTGGAGCTGGACCATCGCGTCATCAGCGTGGCCCAGGTCCCCGGCGCCATCGCCGGCAGCCGGGGGCGGCTGATCTGTGACCGGCTGGAGCTCACCACGGGGCGGGACGGTTCCTCCGCCGCTGTTCACCTTCTGCTGGAGGACAAGGTCTTTATCGGTAAGGCCAAATGTGATCTCACCACCACGGGGCGGCTGCGTTCCATCGCCCTGGCCACCGTGGATGCTCTCAACCAGCTCCCCGCTCCCGGCAGCTCTTTCTCGGTGGAGGAAGTTCGCTCCACCGCACTGGGCGAACACCAGGCCATGCTGGTGGGACTGCTTTTGAAATCCGGCGGTAAGACGGAGGCGCTTCTCGGCGCCTGCTATGAGGGAGAGGATTCCAATTTTTCCGTGGTCATGGCCACGCTGGACGCTGTAAACCGGCGTCTTCCCACATTGCCCCGGGCGGATTCCACCTTTCGGAACGCCTGAGCGGCTTCTTTTTGAGCGAAGCGGATATAGCCTGTCTCTAGCGGTTGACAGAGTACTGTCACAGGAGGCTGTATTCGATGAAAAAGGCGAAGTTCATGATGGCCCTTACTTCCCTGGTTTCCCTGATCCTGGCCGGCGGCGCTTACTTCAACATCCGCTGACCGCGCACCCCCATTATCCGCCGCGAGAGTCGGGCAGCCGGTAGCGGCCGGCTGCCCCCTCCCCCGGCGCCCTGCTTTACAGGAGGCACCTATGCGTTCTGTCATAAAGTGGTATATGATTCTTATCGGCGCCCTCGGCCTCGTCATCAGTCTCTCTTCCGCAAGGCGCTTTTTCTTTTTCCGCGCGCAGCCATGGACCGGCCATGAGATCGGTGTTTTTGTCGCGCTGACCCTGCTGTGCTGGGTCTGCTGCTGTCTCCCTCTCTATGTGCGTGACGACTGTACCGTGGATCTCTCCTTCATCAGTGTGCTGGCCTCTATCCTGGTCATGGGCCCCGAGGCCGCCATCGTCATCAATCTGATCACCTATCCGCTGGTGGTCGTCCCTGCTCCCGACGGCAAGGGATACAGCCATATTCTCAACACCTCGCCTGTCAAAACACTCTTTAATTTGGGCAATCACAGTATCTCCTACGCCATCGCCGGGCTTGCCTATTATGCCGCCGACGGCATCCCCGGAGATATCGTTCTCCCCGACGTGCTGCTTCCGGCGGCCCTCTTTATCGTGCTCTCCATGGCGGCCAACGTGGTGGTCATCATGGTCTATTACATGATCAGTCAGAACATGAAGCCGTTCCCCACCGTCTTTCTCATGTTTGGAGGTCTGGTCCCCAGCATCGTCTGCTCCGCGCCCATCGGCTACTTTCTGGCCATGCTGCTGGGCATGCAGAACGGAGCCTGGCTGGCCCTGCTCTTCATGCTGCCCGTCCTCCTGGCCCGGTATTCCTTCAAGCTCTATCTCGACGGCCAGCGGCAGCAGTACAGCATCGTAAAAGCCTTTGCCGCCGCGCTGGAGGCCAAGGATACGTATACCTTGGGCCATTCCAGCCGGGTAGCCGCCTATACGGTCCGCATCGCTCAGGCGATGAAGCTCCCTGAAAAACGCATTCGTCTGCTCTCCGATGCCGCGCTGTTCCACGACATCGGCAAAATCGGCGTCCCCGACTCGATTTTGCAGAAGCCGGGGGCCCTCACGCCCGAGGAGCGGGCGATCATCCAGCGTCACCCCCAGCAGGGCGTGGATATCCTGCGCAATATCGACGCCTATCAGGAGCTCATCCCCTTGATCCTTCACCACCATGAGTTCTACGACGGACGCGGATATCCCGATGGCACCGCCGGAGATCAGGTGCCGCTGGAGGTCTATATCCTGGGGGCGGCGGACGCCTATGACGCCATCACCAGCGACCGCCCCTACCGCAAGGGCCGCACCCCCGCCCAAGCGGCAGAGATTCTGCGGTCCGAGGCCGGCAAGCAGTTCCACCCCCAAGTGGCTGAAGTGGTGGCAGGCATGAGCGAGCGGGGCGAGCTTGCACTGGAGGGGGACGCTCCGGTTCCCGAGGAGGCGGGTTCCGCATGCTGACGGCCGCCGTGCTCTGCTCTCTGGCGGTCGGCTGGTGTACAGGAGGCCGGCTGAGCCGCTTTGAGCGCGCCGGAGTGCGGGCGCTCCTGCTTCCGGTGGCCGCTCTGCTGCTGCAAGGCGCACTGCCTCTTCTTCCCTCCCTTGCCACCCTGCTGGTGGCGCTCTCCTATCTTCTTCTGCTGCTCTTCGTCTTTCTCAATCGGCACCTTCACAAAACCGCGATCTTTGCAGGTCTGGGCGGATTCTGCAACGCTCTGGTCATCTTTTCCAACCATTTTCGCATGCCGGTTTCCTCCCGCGCGTTGTCCCAGCTCTCTCCCGAAGGGGTCTCCTCCCTTCTGAACGGTGATATCCCCATGTACTGCCTCGCCGGACCGGACACCCGTTTCCTCTTTTTAGGCGACATACTCCACTGCCCACTCCCTTTGATCGGAGGGTTTGCCAGTCTGGGCGATATTCTGCTGGCCATTGGCGTGTTTTTCTGCATCCTGAAGCTGATGGGGCCCGTCAGGCTCCCCGGCTGGATGGTCAGCGGCTGAACCGGAATCCAAAAGGACCGCGTACCATAATACTGGTACGCGGTCCTTTTCACGACTCAAAAAAACGCTCCAGACACATCTTTACTCCATGCTCCTCATTGGAGCAGACCGTCTCATCGGCCACTGCGCGCAGCTCGGGCGCGGCGTTGGACACCGCCACGCCCAGACCCGCCAGCCGGAGCATCTCCCGGTCGTTGGGGGCATCTCCAATGGCCACCGTTTCTGCCGGGTCAATACCTTTCATCTCCAGCAGTACCCGGAGGGCATTGCCCTTTGAGACGTCCCGCGGCAGGATCTCCAGATAGGTATCCTCGGAAAAGACCGTGCGGGCCAGGCCGGTGATGCGGGGGTCCATCCACGCCTGCACCGCGCGCATATAGTCGTGCGTCTCGGTCATCAGGGTCTTATTCCAGGGCTTGTAGGAATCCTCCACCGTTGCGGGCGCCGCCGGCCGCTGTTCCTTTGCGATCAGGTCCTCCACGTAGGTGTTGACCCGAAAGGCACAGAAACTGTCCAGCTTATAATAGGCCACCGCCCCCATCCTGGGAAACCGCTCCAGCGCTTCCGCCATCAGCGGATACACGTCCGGCGGAAGCGTCTCGCGGTAAAGGACCCTGTCGTGGTCGCTCAGGTCCACCACCTGTCCGCCGTTCCCCGTGATCACAGGCAGATTGATCCACGGCAGCAGCTCGGGAAAGACCCGGATGGCGGCGGGTGCGCGGCCGGTGGCCACGGTGAAGAGCCCGCCTCCCTCCACATGCCGTCGGATCGCCGCCAGATTTTCCGGGTCAAGCTGAGCCCGCTCATTGAGGAGGGTATGGTCCATATCGGAGACCAGAAGGCGCTTTCTCACAGGCGCGGCCCCCCCGGCTCCCCCTTTTGGGCGACGGCGCGGCGGGCCAGCTTGACGCCGGAGAGCATCACCGAAAAGACAAACCAAAAGATCACCATGACGCGGGGATAATTCCACAGGTAGTCGGCCAGACAGTCCACCAGGATGCCCGCCACGGCGGCGGCGGCGCCAATGGTGATGAGGCGCACCTCATGGGGGCAGTGGAGCCTTGCCGCCTTGGACGCTGCCTTGACCCCGGAGATCATGGTAGCCAAATAAGACACGATGCCAATGAGGCCGGTCTCCAGCCAGATCTGCAAATAAAGGTTGTGGGCGTGGACAAAGGGCGCCGTGCCGTGATAGAGGTTCAGGTCCTTGATGGCCAGCCGCACCGCATCGGTACCCAGCCCCGCGCCCCGGACAGGGCGTTCCCGGATCATCTCCAAAGCCGCCTGATACAGTGGGAAGCGGCTGGAGGTGGAGCTGTCCTTCAGGTTGAAAATCGTAAGGATCCGGTTGAAAATAGTGTCCGGCAGCATGGGAAGCGCCAGCAGGCCCAGGAGGATCAGCCCTGGGATCAGCTTCCGGTTCCACAGGAATACAAAGACCGCCGCCGACACCACCGCGCCGATCCAACTGGCTCTGGAATAGGTCATGCCCAAAGCCATGATACCCACACCCGCCGCGCACAGCGCCCCCAGGCGGCCCCAGACAGATTTGCTGCACAGCACCAGCGCCGCCGCCAGAGGAATGAGCATCACCAATACCTCGGCAAAGGCGTTTGGATTCTCAAAGACCGAGAACACCCGGCCCGGCATCCCCTCGTTGAGGAGGGGGTCCACATAGGAGTAGTTGACCTCCACCCCCTGGATACGCTGCACGATGCCATAGGCCCCGGTACAGAACATGGCCAGAGAGGCAAATCCCGCCAAGCGCTTGAGTTGACCCGGGCGCTCCACACTGCTTACTGTCACCGCCACGCAGAGCATACCGGTCAGATGGAAAAAGAGGAAGCGCAGGGACAGCGCCGAGGAATAGGACACCGGCCAGGCCAGACATACCGCCCCGGCAAAAATGACCGCATAGGGCCCTACGCTCTTGAGGTCCAGCCGCAGAGCCCGGCTGCGCATACCGCCCGCCAGGAAAAGCAGCGCCATGAGAACAAAGCCCATCAGGGAGTAGCGATTGTCCCAGTTGTCGTAGGGCACCACCATGACCGCCAGCATCAGCCAGCCGATGGCCGCCGGCGTCTGCTCCCCCGCCCCAAAGGCCATAAGGGCGCACACGCTGTTGTCGAATATCGGCCGGAACTTTCGGTAAGTCCAGTGCAGAAGCGCCGCCGGGAGATTGAGCAGCGTCTCCATTGCCCGGCAGATCAGGCTGTCCCGCCATGCCCTGGGGAGGACCCCCTCCCGGACCAGAAGGCTCATAACGGCGCTTGCGTGAAACCAGCGGGTCCACACGCGGGACACCCCCCGCAGGAACCTGGCCAGGCCGCTCTCCTCATACCAGCCGTATAACACATACCACAGCCGCAGCAGAAGTCCTCCCACCGCGCTGTTTTCCATCATCTCCAAGGGAAACGCCTCCTCTTACCGGTTCTTGAGACTGTACATCAGGGCCAGAGCCGTATACCACCGCCGGCACACCAGATTGGCGACGATCTGCTTATTCCGTCCCAGGCCCCGGGGCTTCAGCTTCCGGATCGCCTCCGCCATCTCGCTCTCCAGCGCATAGGCCGCCACCCTGCGCTTCTTCTCCTGCATGGTGGCCGGATTGCCGGCGGCAAATTCGTTGCCTATGGCGATGAGGAGCCCCGCCCAGCAGGTGCTCTCTCTCCACTCCGGATCGTCGTCGTCCAGCCCGTACCTGGCCGCCAGGGCGCTCTTATCCGCATAAAATTTTCGGAAGGTATCCATATAATCCGGGAGGTAATTCCGGGTCACGGAGGCCGGATTTTGCAGATAGTAGTACAGGGGCACATCCACCATTGCCAGCCTCCGGGAAAGGCAGAAGTATTCCATCAGAAACAGCTCGTCCTCCAGATAAGCGCCGGAAAAACGCAGGTCGTGCTCTGCGAGGATGGCCCTGGAAAAGAGGAAGCGCCAAATGTATCCGTTAAGGACCTCGCCCGGCTTTCCAAGGCGGCTGCCCAGAAGCCGGTCCACCACCCCCCTCCGGATCTCCTCCGAGCCGTACACCCCCGACGGCATGGCGCCGGGTTCAGCCCACTTCTCCCCGTCCGGACGCACATTCCAGTGGGCGCACCCCGCGGTATCGGCCTGCCCCGAACGGAGCGCATCCAGCAGGGTAGCGCACAGCTCGGGGGCGATCCAGTCGTCGGCATCCACAAAAAGAATGTGCTCCCCCGCCGCCGCCTGCATCCCCAGGTTCCGGGCGGAACTCACCCCGCCGTTGGGCTTATGGAACACCCGCACACGTCCGTCTCCGGCTGCGTATCGGTCACAGAGCCCTCCGCTTCCGTCCGGGGAGCCGTCGTCAATGAGGAGCAACTCCCAGTCCTGAAAAGTCTGTGCCAGTACGGACTCCACACATTTGGGGAGAACAGCTTCCGCCTTGTAGACGGGAACGATGATGGAAATGATGGGCATGAGGTTTCCTCCTCGCTTGCGCTCAATCCGAATCAGGACGCCGCAGCCGTTGCGTCCGTGTGCCGCGTCGATTGGTGATATTATATCGTTCTTTTCCCTGAAATGCAACAGCAGCTTCCGGGCCGACCGCGGGCATCCCCCGCGTAAACGGCAGAGAGCGGCTTCGGTCCGCACCAAAGCCGCTCTCTCAGGATGATCCGCGCCTATGCCTTCCGCCCGGCGCCGCGCGGGGTCAGTTCAAAACGATCTCATTGACAGCCTCTATCAAATCGACCACATCGGCTCTCGCCACCAGGGACACCGGCGTCCCATCCACCACCGCAAGGCAGTTCGTTCCGTCGTACCGGTACAGCTCGATCCGGACTTCTGGGTAGTTTTCATTGTCCAGATGGACGGTCAGGCCGATCTCCTTTTTCTGCGTTGGGCGTTCGTCTGTAAAGCTCTCGGCCTTGAGGGATTCCAGCGCGCTCTGGAGATCGCCGATCTCCAATTCCTCCCCCAAATAGGAGTAGGTGTGGCCGTCTCCGCTCCCTTCGGCAGTTATGCTGTATGCGGCCCCCTCCAGGGAGATATCGAGCTGCATGACGTCAGAAAAGTCTGCGGAGAGCACCTCAAGATGGCGGAGCGCGTCATAGGAGGCGTCCATCAGCGCCTTATATTCATTCGCTGTGATCCGGTAGACAATCCGGGAGTCTCCCACCCTTGCGTATGCCGTGATCTCCTCCTCGTCAGTACCTTCCTCCTGATCGGAGGCTTCTTCGGCGGCTTTTTGCTTCTCCGGGTCCCGGCTGATTTGGAGGGCAAAGGTCTGGGTGATCTCATTGCGCGCCTCGTCCTCATATGTGTAGTCCACCGTGACCGTGAGCTCCGGCGTATCCAGTCCGCAGGCCTCCAGCTCCTCCGCCGTGGCGTTGTAGGTCACATAATCGGTCAGGCTCAGTCCGCTGATTTTTTGCAGATAGGCATCTACTCTGGATGTATCAAGCGGCAGCAGGCTCCCCGCCCGTTCCGCAAAGTATACATCCTCCTCGCAGTAGGTGTTGCCGCTGTCCTCCTCATAGGTGATGCTGTACGATTCCGTACCGGCGAACCGGATCCCCGTCACTTTGTCAAAATCCGGCGTTTCATCGTGATCGATCATATCGCTGAGGCCGGCGTCAAAATAGTCCAGCGGATCATTCTGCACCAGATAGACGTTTCCGTCCCCAACGGAGACATACCGCTGCGAATCCATGCTGCTGTAATTGCCCAGCAGGATCTCCCAGGTCTCATCCGCCGTTGACAGGCGGATGGTGCAGATCGGTTTATCCAGGCCATACTGACCGTAATCCTCCACGTCTTCGATGATAAAGGAAACGCCGAAAGCCCGAAACAGTTCCAATCTCTCCTGCATCTTTTCCTCATCCACCGGGAATGCCGCATCCCCGTCATAAAGCCATGTGTCCTCTTTGTGGAACGCGAGTGTTTCGGACCCGTATTCCCAGGACAGTGTCTGCACAGCGTCGCTGTCGATCTCCAAAACGATGGCATCGCTGTTCCGGATCACCTCCTTATGCTCCTCATACCGAATGACGCCGAATGTCGCGGCACAGGCCGCAAGCAGAAGTCCCAACAGTATCAAGAGCCTCCTAGACCGTTTCACTCTGCATCCTCCTTCTCCTCAAAATCACGCCCATCCCAATCCCCAGATACAGGAGCGGGAACACACCGATCATCGCCACCTTCAAAAGGGAAGCCGTGGAATCCCGAATGGTCAGATAGTTATAGTTCAAGGATTTGCTGCGGATCGCCATCGCGTCGCTTTCGCCGACGAGGGAGGCGAGGGCATTCATGGTCAGGTCCACGTTTGCGCCGGAGGAATATGCATTGTACATATCCTCCAGGAAGCTGGAAGAGGAAAACCAGACCATGCCTCCTCCGCCGTCACAAGAGACAGATACGGCGACTGTAAACGGGCCGTCTATGTCGCCCTCTTCCTTTTCATACGTTGTAATGTCATACCCGTCCACCTTGCTGAACGAGGCGTCGGAAGTGGTGAGCAGTTCCGTTACAGTCGCGCCGACGGCAGAGCCGCTTACCGTCAGCGCCTGGGAGATGGGCATGATGGGATAATAGTGCTCCTCAATCAGCGAGTCCGTGATCTCGCTGCTGGACATATCCGGCAGGAGCACATAGGGCAACTGGAAAGCATAGTGCTCCCGGTCCGCCTCCACGACGACCCCCTCCTCTGTGCTTACGCCGTAATCCGCCAGAAGGCTGTAGAGATTTTCCAGAACCCCGCTTTCCGTGGGTCCGGCCATGACCAGCAATTTCCCACCGCCCGTCACATAATCGGCCAGCAGCTCCTTTTCCTCTGCGGAAATGTCGCTCTCCGGTCCATAAATTACTACGCAGTCGGCTTCCTCCGGCACTCCGTCCGCCGTCAGCAGCGAGAATGTGCTGCACTCCATGTTTTCCTTTTCGATCTGCTCACGGAAGGAAGCGGGAAGCTCCGCCTCCCCATGCCCTTCCAACAGGTACAGTTGGGGCTGCTCCTCGTTCACCACATAATCGATCGCGGAGGTGATGGACCCCTCTCCATCAAAGGAAGTATTATAGGAGTAGGAATACAGGTCCGCTTCCTGGAGGTAGATGTCATCGTATCCGATGAACCGGCTGCGTTCTCCGCACTCCACGACGAGGCTGTTGTTCGAAACGGTCTCATCCGTATATTGCTCGGCAAAGGTGGGGAAAACATCCGGATTCTTTTTGACGATTTCAATATGGTCAGAGAGGCTTTCATACTTGCTCAGCAGGTTCTCGATCACCTCATCCTCTTTGCCGGACTGTACGATCCAGTAGATCGTCACGTCCTCTTCCAGTGCGTTCACCACCACCTTTGTGTTGCTGGTGATGGAGTAGAGCTTTGAAGCGCTGATGTCATACTTGGTCATGGATGTGGGCAGAGCGGAGGCGAAAATATTCACCACAATCAGGAGAGCCAGCATGATGGCGGTGATCACGAGGGAATAGCCGCCCCCCCGAAAGGCAATTGTATGCTCTCTCGCCGGCTCTGAGGAGGAACTGCGTTTCAGATCTCTTCTCATCAATTATACCTCCTCTTCTCCAGCGACTGCACGGAAAGGAACAGGAAAAAGGCGATCACGCTCATATCATATACGATCGCCGTCAGATCAAAGGCGCCGTTTACAAATGTATTGAGTCGTGCAAACAGAGACAGTTTTTCCATGAGGTCCGGCAGCAGGCCCTCCAGAGCCGCCCCATCCAGCACATTCACAAGGATGAGCACGGCGGCCAAAGCAAAGCAGCAGCCACAGGCCAGGTTTTCATTTTTGGTCAGGTACCAGATCACGGCGCCCAGGGCAAGAATGAGGACGCCGAAGGCGATCACGGTCCCCATGGCCGTAGACGAGACATGCTCCGACAGCCTGACACTGTAATAATTCAAGAGGATCACCGCAATACCGATACCAGCCGCAAATCCCTGGTTGTCCGTCAGAGATGAAAGGAATATGCCCAGTGCGATCAGCGCGGCGCCCATCATAAAAAATGCGAAAATGGATCCGTATGAGGTTGCCAGATACACCTCGCCGAACTGTGCGAAGATCAGCGGATAAAAGGAAATGATACACAGCGGGATCAGGTAGATCACCAGAAGCGCCAGGTATTTCCCCACGATCACCTGAACGGTGGTGATCGGGAGGGAATACAACAGTTGATCGGTCTTCTGCCTGCGCTCCTCCGCAATGACACGCATCGTCAGAATGGGTACGATGACCGCAAGGACTATGCTGCAGAAGCTGAGGACAAACTCAAAATTGCTGACGGCGGCCTGGATATTGTAGAGCACAGCGCCGATGCCCACGAACACCAGCAGGAGCGCACCGAAAAGATAGGCGGTCAAAGAGTGGAAATAGGACCGCAGTTCGTGCTTCAAAACGGCAATCATTGCTCAGCCTCCTCGCTTTCTCCACATTCGGCGTCCGTTCCGGCATCTGACGCCGGGGCGCCCTGCCGGGCATTGTCCGTCAGTTCCAGGAAAATGTCCTCCAGATTTGCCTTTTTCAAGGTCATTTCCAGCAGGGCCTTTTTCTGTTCCGCGAATGCGAAAAATACCGCGCGGGATACCTCATAAATATCATCGTGTTCTGTTTTCAACCGGGCCATGACGTTGCCTGCGGCCTCCCGCTCGAGGTCCAGCCCCGTTATCCGGCCGACGCCGGAAAGGATATCCCTCACCTCCTGTTCGGTCGCCTCTGCGGTCAATGTGATCTCACTGGGCGCCAGCAGCCGCCGTTCCAGGTTGCCGGGCTCGTCAAAAGCCACCAGCTTTCCCTTTGCAATGATGAGGATCTGGTCGCAGATCATCTGGACCTCGGAGAGAATGTGGGAGCTGAAAACGACCGTGTGTTCCTGTCCAAGCTCCCTGATAAGATCGCGTATTTCGATGATCTGGATGGGGTCCAGCCCGACGGTCGGCTCATCGAGGATAATGACCTTCGGGTTTCCGAGCAACGCCTGGGCGATTCCGAGCCGCTGCTTATAGCCCTTGGAAAGGGCTGAAATCCGCCGGTTTTTTACCCCATCGATCCTTGTCTGTCCCACTACCCGGGTGATTTGCCGGTCGAGCTCTGCGCCGTGCAGGCCCTTTGCCTCCCCTACAAACCGCAGATACTCCAGTGGGGTCTCATTCATGTAGAGCGGGGGCTGCTCCGGGAGATAGCCGATGCGCTTTTTGGCCTTTTCCGCCTCTTCAAAAATATCATATCCATCGATCCTGACATGCCCCTCCGTCGCGGACAGGCACCCGGTCATAATATTCATAGTGGTGGACTTTCCCGCGCCGTTCGGTCCCAGGAAGCCGTAAACATGGCCCTCCTCGATCTCAAAGGAAAGGTCATCGACCGCCATGAAATCGCCGTAGTATTTTGTCAAGTGCTCAACTGTTATCATAGTCTGCCTCCTCGAACCTATGTTGGCCATCCCGCCGTCCGTCCCCGCCTGAAAAAGGCCGGCGCACCCGGACAGCGTTTTTCCCTTCCGCCGGTCCCATTGCCCGCGCGCAAACAAGGGCCAGTTCTATTGTAATCTCTTGCGCTGAAACGACGCTGAAGCCTTTTGTAAAAATTTTTTGAACAAAAAAGGCGGAGAGGCACCTTCTCCTCTCCGCCCCCGAAAACGGACGCTAAACGCAGGGTAGTTCCACAAAAAAGCTGTTGACCCCGTCCTCACTCTCCGCCCAAATGCTCCCTCTATGCTGCACCACAATATTCTCCGCGATGGAGAGGCCCAGACCAAAGCTCCCGTCCCTGCTTCGGGCCCTATCCACGCGGTAAAACCGTTTGAATATGTTTTTAATATCTTCCGGCGGGATGCGCTCTCCCTGGTTTTTTACAACCAGTCTGCAGCGCCGGTTCCCCTGCTTTTGGAGCGTCACCCAGGCAGTCCCGCCGGGAGAGGAATACTTCAGCGCGTTGTCCAGCAAAATGTCCATCAGCCGCTGCAGCAGTGCCGTTTCCCCGGAAACAGAAATATCCCGGTCGATCCGGACGTCCAGGCGCAGCCCCTTTTCAAAAAAGGCTGGCTCAAAAGGGAGCACGGCATTGGCGGCCAATCTGCTGAAATCCACAGTACCGACGGTGGGCCTCGATTCGGCGTTGTCCGTCCTGGCCAGCTCCAGCAACTGTTCAATCAGCTCCCGCATCTGCCGGGACATCACCAGAATGTGGGATAAAAATTGGGCTTTATATGCCTCGCTGTATTCCGGGTCGCTCATGAGTTCTGCGTTTGTCATAATGACCGTCAGGGGCGTTTTCAGTTCGTGCGACGCATCCGCCACGAACTGACGCTGCTGCTTCCATGCCAGCTCCACCGGCCTTACCGCCCATCCGGAGAGAAGGATGCTTATGGCCAGAAACACCCCAAACCCGAGCCCTCCAAGAAAAAGACAGGTTTTCGTCAAATGGTCCAGCGTGGCGACCTCGCTGGAGATATCCGTAAATACCAGGCATTGGTCGATCGGCGTACCGACCCGGTAATACCGCAGATGGTACCCCTCGATCACGCCGAACGCCTTGGGGGAAGCAAACGCCATATCGATCAGATCGCTCAGAAATGCATCGTTGGACAAGTCATAATAGCCTCCGCTGGTCGCTATCAGCTCTCCCCGTGGACTCACCTGGAGTATAAAGTACGGTAGGCGCACTTCCCCTCCGGACTCATTGGGGATACCGGGGTGAAAGGGCTGGCTGGCAACGTTCTGCATCATGGCAATGCTCTCGGTTTCTAGATTCGCCCGCGTAAAATAGAACACAAGCCCCAAGATCACACCGAGCATGATGGTGACAATACTCATGTTGATCATCACAAATTTAAATCGCAGTTTTCGGATCATGCTACTCCGCCTCCAAATGGTAGCCCAGTCTGCGGATCGCTGCAATTCGGATGTTCGAACCGATGCTGGCGAGCTTTTTTCTCAGGAACCCAATGTAGACCTCCACATGGTTTTCTACCGCTTCGGAGTCGAAGCCCCACACCCTAGCGAGGATTACTTCCTTTGACAGGTTCCTCCCGCCCGCCTGCAGCAGAAACCGCATGACGTCGAATTCCTTGGCCGAAAGACGGACTCTGTTTTCTCCGCAGATCAGCATGGCGGAAGAGAGATCCAGCGAGGTGTTCCCAAACCTGACCTCGTCCACCTGCGCCCCCTGCCTGCGCAGCAACGCGTTGATGCAGGCCAGGAGTTCCCTCGCATCGAAAGGTTTTGTGAGATAGTAGTCCGCGCCGGCGTTCAGCCCTGTTATGCGGTCCTCCAGCTCTGATTTGGCGGTCAGCATCAGGATCATGGACCCCAAATGCTTCATGCGGACCCTCCTGGCCACTTCGAATCCGTCCACGCTCGGCATCATAACATCCAGAATCAGCAAATCGTAGACGCCCAGCTCTGCGTATTGCCTTCCCGTCTCTCCGTCATAGGCGACCTCCACATCGAATCCCTTTTTCTGCAAAAGAGTACGGATGGAGTCTGCCAGCAGCTTTTCATCCTCAACAATCAATATCTTCACGTCCGCACACCTCCGGGATGTTCCACGTTTATCATACACCCAAACCCTGAAATAAAGCTGAAGGTTTTACAGAAAGCCCGGCAGTTCCGACCGAACTGAGAAAAACGGCGTGACATGCGCTGCATGTCACGCCGTTTTTCTTTTCGTATCCCAACGCACCGGCTCTCTGCCCCGCGTCCGGCGGTCAGACCTCCGGCACCGGCTTACAGATACTGCTTGAGCAGCTCCGCCCGGTCAGTCTTTTCCCAGGGCAGGTCCACATCGGTACGGCCGAAATGGCCATAGGCAGCGGTCTGCTCATAGATGGGGCGACGCAGGTCCAGATCCCGGATGATGGCGGCCGGGCGCAGGTCGAAGTGCCGGTTGATGATTTCTGCCAGCCGCTCGTCGGGCAGCCTGCCGGTACCATAGGTGTCCACCAGCACGGAGACCGGATGGGCCACGCCGATGGCATAGGCCAGTTCGATCTGGCACTTGCGGGCAAGGCCCGCCGCCACCAGGTTCTTGGCCGCATACCGGGCCATATAGGCGGCGGAGCGGTCCACCTTGGTGGGGTCCTTGCCGGAGAAACAGCCGCCGCCGTGGCTGGCGGAGCCGCCGTAAGTATCCACGATGATCTTCCGCCCGGTGAGGCCGGTGTCCCCCACAGGGCCGCCGACCACAAAGCGCCCGGTCGGGTTTACATAAATTTTAGTGTCCTTGTCGATGTACTGCGCGGGGATGATGGGCTTGATGATGGTCTCCATCACCGCCTCCCGCAAGTCCTTCAGGGCGATGTCCGGGTCGTGCTGGGTGGAGACCACAATGGCGGGGCAGCGCAGGACACGACCCTCCGCGTCGTACTCCACGGTGACCTGGCTCTTGCCGTCGGGGCGCAGCCAGGTGAGCTCCCCGCTCTTGCGGGCCTGGGCCAGGCGGCGGGAGAGGCGGTGGGCCATGGAGATGGGCGCGGGCATGAGTTCAGCGGTCTCGTCGCAGGCGTAGCCGAACATCATTCCCTGGTCGCCGGCACCCACCAGGTCCAGCGGGTCGCTGTCGCCGCCCTGCTGGACCTCGAAGGACTGATTGACGCCCATGGCGATGTCGGGAGACTGCTCGTCGATGGCTGTCATGACGGCGCAGGAGCGGTAGTCAAAACCGTAGGCCGGATCGGTGTAGCCGATCCGCTGCACGGTTCTGCGGGCAATGGCCGGGATATCGGTATAGTGGGAGGTGGTGATCTCTCCCATGACCACGATCATGCCAGTGGTGGTGAAGGTCTCACAGGCCACATGGGCGGTGGGGTCGCTTGCCAGGATATCGTCCAGGACCGCGTCGGAGATCTGGTCGCATACCTTGTCTGGATGTCCTTCGGTGACGGACTCGGAGGTGAATACACGGTGACTCATACTGATACCTTTCCTTTCTTTCTGTCCGGGACGGGAGGCATAAAAAATGCGCTCCACATCCAACGGAGCGCACGAAGTTTTGTTTCCTCATCTTTCGATCACTGCCGCCGGATTTGGCACCTTGCGCTTCACCGCAGGTTGCCGGGCTTCATCGGGCCGTTCCCTCCGCCACTCTTGATAAGGCTATTTGATTGTATTTCTATTATAAGCGACAGCCCCGGGGTCTGTCAAGGGGGACGACCTCCTCGCTCTTTTCCCAGATTTCCCAAACTGGGAAAGGACGCATTTGGAAAGTTTACAAAAACTTATAGACTTCCCGCAGAAAACCGGGTAAAATATCTCACACACTAACTGATGTAAGGAGGCTGCGGCCTTGCACTCCATTACCGACTGGCTCGACCGGTTCTGCTACAAACACCCGCGTTTGGGGATTCCCAATCTGATGATGTACATCGTCATCGGCAATATCGCCGTCTATCTGCTGGACAATTTCAGCGGCGGCGCCTGTTCCGCCATGCTGGCCTTTATCCCGGCCGGTATCCTTCGCGGCCAGCTCTGGCGGCTCGTCACCTTTATTTTCGTCCCCGCCTCCGGCTATAACCTGATCTTTTTCGCCCTCTTCCTCTACATGTATTATTTCATCGGCAACATGCTTGAGCGTGAGTGGGGTTCGGTCAAGTTCACTGTGTACTACGGCATCGGCGTGCTGGCCAATGTCGTTGTGGGGTTGGTGCTCTCTGTGCTGTATGGTGCCAACTACGCCTGGTCCGTGGTCAGTGTGGACTACCTCAATATGTCCCTCTTCTTT
The DNA here is from genome assembly GCF_004154955.1 of Intestinimonas butyriciproducens. Lineage (NCBI taxonomy): Bacteria > Bacillati > Bacillota > Clostridia > Eubacteriales > Intestinimonas > Intestinimonas butyriciproducens. Next base: position 1,993,462 of record NZ_CP011524.1, read on the forward strand.
GCCTTTGCCGCCCTGTACCCCGACCTCCAGTTTCTGCTCTTCTTCATCATCCCGGTGAAGGCCAAATGGCTGGCCTGGATCGACGCGGCTTTTTTTGCGCTGTCCATCGCCACCAGCCTCCTGAACCTCAGTTGGACCGGCGTGGTGCTGCCCCTGGTGGCCATCGCCAATTTTCTTCTTTTCTTCTGGGAGGACGCCGCCCGCATCTTTGGCCGGGTCAGGCACCAGCATTCCCGCCAGACCATCAATTTTAAAAAGGCCACGCGGGATGTAAAAAAAGAAAAGGGATATCTTCATAAATGCGCCGTCTGCGGCATCACCGACGCGGACGACCCCGACATGGAGTTCCGTTACTGCTCCAAGTGCAACGGCTACTATTGCTACTGCATGAACCATATCAATAACCACGTGCACATTCAATAAAATAAAAGGGAGGCTCTTGCGATGACGGAGCGCGAACTGGTGGACAAGGCCATCTCCATGTTTCCATATTCCTATGTACCCTATTCCCACTTCCCTGTGGGCGCGGCTCTGGAGTGCGCGGATGGCTCTGTATTCACCGGATGCAATGTGGAGAATTCCGCTTACGGCGATACCATATGTGCCGAGCGCACCGCTGTGGTCAAAGCGGTGAGTGAAGGCCATCGGGACGATTTCGTCCGCATCGCCATCGCCGGAAATTCCAAGGACTACTGCTGGCCCTGCGGTTCCTGCCGTCAGGTGCTGTTTGAATTCGCGCCCGATCTGGAGGTCCTCATCGCAAAAGAGGGCGGCGACTATGTGAAGCTGTCCCTTCAGGCCCTATTGGCCCACGGTTTCGGCCCCAAGGCACTCTTATAATCTTATTTTTTGTATAGTGCCTCCTCATGTTGGTTATCCTATGGCTGGAAACCCAAAATGAGGAGGTATTCTTCCATGATCATGGATAAGATCGCCCTGGTCCTGGCCATTATCGGCGGACTCAACTGGGGCAGCATCGGCATCTTTGGCTTTGATATCGTGGCCTTCCTGTTCGGCGGGTCTAGCAGCGCCATCAGCCGCGTGATCTATACCCTGGTGGGTCTCGCCGCTATCTGGTGCATCTCTCTGCTTTTCCGCGATACTGCAGCGGCAGACGAGCGGGCCTGAGGCTAAGAAATCCCCGCACTCTTCCTGGAGTGCGGGGATTTTTGCATGTCGCAAGATCCCTCGGTGCCTTTTGATCCGCTGCGCAGATGGGCCGTTCGCGTACCAATCCCCCCCATCCGCTGTCTGCCAGAGACGGTTTTTCCGTTTTCTCTTGACAAACACACCCCGGGGGGGTATTATAATACCACACCCCCGAGGGGTATTGTTTTACGCCTCTCACTTTGTAAGGAGGGATTGCCCTGTGATGGCAGACCAGAAAAAGGTCCTGCGCCTCCTCAAGACCGCCCGCGGTCAGATGGACGGCATCATCAAAATGGTGGAGGAGGACCGCTATTGCATCGATATCTCCACCCAGGTCATGGCCGCCGAGGCCATGTTGAACCGGGTCAATCAGGAGATCCTGACCGCCCACCTGAAGCATTGTGTCAATACCGCGCACACTCAGGAGGAGCGTGAGAAAAAGATCGATGAATTGGTGGACATGCTGGGCAAAATATTGAAGTGATCACTTACACTCTTGCGAGGTAACCATCTATGAAACAGAAATTCAATGTCACCGGTATGACCTGCTCGGCCTGCTCGGCCCATGTGACCAAGGCAGTGGAGAAGCTCCCGGGCGTGTCCTCCGTCAATGTCAACCTGTTGGGCGGGTCCATGCTGGTGGAGTATGACCCGGGCGCTGAGAGTCCGGAATCCATCATTGCCGCGGTGGATGATGCGGGCTACGGGGCCGCGCTCCCCGCCTCCAAGGGCGGCGCCAAGGCGGATGCCGCTCCCGCGGTCGACATAGAGGCCGAACTGCTGGGGATGAAGCGCCGATTTGTGATCTCCCTGTGCTTTCTCCTCCCTCTCTTTTATATCGCCATGGGGCACATGATGGGGTGGCCCCTCCCGCATTTCTTTCACGATAGCCGAAACGCCCTCAGCTTCGCTCTGATCCAGTTCCTGCTGGTACTGCCCATCATGTATGTCAACGATAAATACTATAAAGTGGGCTTCAAGACCCTGCTCCACGGCTCCCCCAATATGGATTCCCTCATTGCGCTGGGCTCCCTGGCCGCCGTGGTCTACGGTGTGGCCGCCCTCTTCCAGATCAGCTACGGCATGGGGCACGGAGACGCCGAGCGGGTGTCCAAGTGGTCTATGGACCTCTATTTTGAGTCCGCGGGCATGATCCTCACCCTCATCACTCTGGGCAAATATCTGGAGACCCGTTCCAAGGGGAAGACCAGCGAGGCCATCAGCCGGCTGATGGATCTGGCCCCCAAGACCGCGACCGTCCTTCGGGATGGCGCCGAGGTGGAGATTCCGGTGGAGGATGTGGCTGTGGGGGACCTCATCTTGGTCAGGCCCGGCGCCTCCATCCCCGTGGACGGCGAGGTGACGGAAGGGACCTCTTCGGTGGACGAGTCCGCCCTCACCGGCGAATCCATCCCCGTGGAAAAAGGGCCTGGAGACCGGGTCGTGGCAGCTTCCATCAACAAGTCGGGCTCCTTCACCTTTCGCGCCACCCGGGTGGGGGACGACACCACTCTGGCCCAGATGATTGCTCTGGTGGACGAGGCCGCCTCTTCCAAGGCCCCCATTGCCCAGCTGGCGGATCAGGTTGCCGGCATTTTTGTCCCCACTGTCATCGGCATTGCCCTGGTCACCGCCGCCGTATGGCTGGTCCTGGGCTACGGCGTGGAGCACGCCCTGACCGCCAGCGTGGCCGTGCTGGTCATCTCCTGTCCCTGTGCACTGGGACTCGCCACCCCTGTGGCGATCATGGTCGGCACAGGAAAGGGCGCGGAAAACGGTATCCTGATCAAGTCCGCAGAGGCACTGGAGACCCTGCACACCGTCTCCACGGTGGTGCTGGACAAGACCGGCACCGTCACGGAGGGGCGGCCCAGGGTCACCGACCTCTACCCCGGAGAGGGCATCACAACAGAGGAGCTGCTCTGCGTGGCCGCTTCCCTGGAGAAGCCCTCAGAACACCCTCTGGCCGAGGCCATTGTCCGCGAAGCTGAGGAGCGCAAGATCCCCCTTGTCCCGGTCCGGGACTTCGAAGCCGTCCACGGCCGCGGCGTCCGGGCTGAAGTCCAGAGCTCCCATTATCTGGCCGGCAACCGTGCCATGATGGAGGAGAGCGGAATTGATCTGGGCGCGGAACACCTGATGGCCGATGGCCTGGCTGAAAACGGCAAGACCCCCCTCTACTTTGCACAGGACGGCAGGCTCATCGGCCTCATCGCCGTGGCGGACACGGTAAAGCCCTCCAGCGCCGAGGCCATGCGCGGCTTCCGCGCGCTGGGGATCGACGTGGTCATGCTCACCGGCGACAACCAGCGCACCGCCGACGCCATTGGCCGGGAGCTGGGCGTCACCAAGGTCATCGCCGAGGTCCTTCCCCAGGACAAGGAGGCTGTCATCGCCTCTCTTCAAACCGAAGGCCGGCGGGTGGCCATGGTGGGAGACGGCATCAACGATGCCCCGGCTCTGGCCCGATCCGACGTGGGGCTGGCTATCGGCGCAGGGACTGACGTAGCCATCGAGTCGGCGGACATCGTACTCATGAAAAGTGATCTTCTGGACGCCGTAACGGCGGTGGAGCTCTCCAAGGCCACCATCCGGAATGTGAAGCAGAACCTCTTCTGGGCCTTTATCTACAACATCATCGGGATCCCCCTGGCCGCCGGCGTGTGGTTCCCCCTCACCGGCTGGCAGCTCAACCCCATGTTCGCCGCCGCGGCCATGAGCCTTTCTTCGGTGAGCGTGGTCTCCAACGCCCTGCGTCTCAAGCTCTTCAAGCCCCGGCGTTCCCATCCGGCAGAGTCTGTTCCCACAGGGGCGGATGGCCATATCGATATGAAAAAGGAAGTGTGTCAAATGGAAAAGAAACTCACCATCGACGGCATGATGTGCCAGCACTGCGTCGCCCACGTCTCCAAGGCTCTGAACAGCCTGCCCGGCGTCACAGCCAACGTGGACCTGGACACCAAGACCGCTACCGTCTCCGGCACCGCCTCTGACGAGGCACTGAAGAAGGCGGTGGAGGAGGCCGGATACTCCGTGGTATCCATCTCCTGAGTCCATATCCCCGCAAAACAGCGCACCCCCGGAGTTTCCTCCGGGGGTGCGCTGTTTGCTCTATGCCTGATAGAAGCAGATGGAGCCCCGGGCCTTCTTCGCCTGGTACAGGGCCGTGTCCGCCCGGCGCAGCAGCTCCGCCGGGCCCACGCCCGGCTGGTGGACCGCCACGCCGAAGCTGATGGTCACCTGCTCCAGCTCCCGGCTGAGCGTCGCCTCAGAAAAGCTGTGCTGGATATCCTGACAGGCCTCGCAGAGCTGCGACTTTGTCCGGCTCCGGAATAAAATGCAGAACTCGTCCCCGCCAAAGCGGTAGGCCGCGCCGAGCCTTGTCTTTTGCAGCACGTTTCCCAATTCCCGCAGATACCGGTCTCCCTGCATGTGCCCCTGAGTATCGTTGACCTCCTTGAAATTGTCCAGGTCCAGAATGGCCATACTGTATTCCGGCTCCGGCCCCTCCCCCGCCAGCGTGTCCATCATCTGCTGGAACGCCTGTCGGTTCCCAACGCCGGTCAGAGAATCCGTCAGCGCCTCTACCTGGAAATGCTGCTTCTCCAGCTCACGCTGGATGCTGATCCGATTCTTTTCCTGTTCAATGGAGATCATCACCATGCAGCCTACATAGACCGCCGCTAAAATCACCAGGGAGAGCGTAAAGTCCATGTTCTGCTCTGCGGTGCCCAGCTTGGAACTTGCTTCCGGGTCCCAGTGGAAGAGCAGGTCGGAGAGCGTTTTGCACAGAATGCAGCCTGCCGCCGTCATAGTGGTCAGCACCCGATCTCCATAGGCCGTTGTCAGCACGATGGGGACTCCGAAGGCCATACAGAGGGATGGGAAAATATTGTGTACCGTATAGGTCACACAGCAGATGAATACCAGCGCCATTGAGACCGTATATATTTTTGCCCTGAGTGGGAGCCGGGAACGCTTAACCCACAGCGCCGCCACTACGGCCAGCAGATTCAGGCCGGAAGGCGCCAGCATATATTTCCCTATGTATAAGCTCCGGGAGGCCGTCATTCCTCCCATCCACCGTAGGGCAAAGTAGACCACCGCCTCCATCAGACAGATGAAGGCCGCCAGCCCCGCTCCCGCCCTGAAGTGGGCGTTCAGCCATTTGGCGTTGATCCGGTCATATTCTCTGCGGAGCATATCCTGCCCGCCGCTTCTATCGCCCATGCAGGAATCCCCCCCCCCCGGGTTTTCCGTTATTGTACCAGATATCTCTCCGCATGTCACGAAAAACGTATCTCCTCCTCTTTCTCCATTGACGGGGCGCGCCCATTTGGGATATGATGGAGATAATATCTATAAAGGGTACCGAAGGAGGTCGTTCTTATGCCCACCCTGCTTATCAAAAATGCCCGGTATATCGTCTCCTGCGACGACAAGGACACTCTGTATGAACGCACAAATCTCTATATCAAGGACGGCGTTATCGCCTCAATCGGCCGTGACTACCACACTGCGGACCAGATCATCGACGCCTCCTCCATGGTGGTCTACCCCGGCCTCATCAACACCCATCACCACCTCTACCAAATCTTCTCCCGCAACCTGCCGGAGGTGCAGAAGATGGAGCTGTTTCCCTGGCTGGTCACCCTGTACGAGGTCTGGAAGGGGCTCGACGAGGAGGTGGTCGCCTACTCCACCCTCACGGGCCTGGGCGAGCTCCTGAAAACCGGATGCACCACCTGTTTCGACCATCATTATGTCTTTCCCCGCGGAGCAGGCGATCTCATCGCCGCTCAGTTCCGGGCCGCGGCTCAGGTCGGGATGCGCTTCGTGGCCTCCCGCGGCTCCATGGATCTCTCTCAGAAGGATGGGGGCCTTCCCCCCGATTCGGTAGTGCAGACCATCGACGAGATCATGGCCGATTCCGAACGGCTGGTCCGGGTATGGCATGACCCTTCGCCTTTTTCCATGCGCCAGGTGGCCCTGGCCCCGTGTTCTCCCTTTTCGGTGAGCGGCGACCTGCTCCGGGAATCCGCCAAGCTGGCCCGGACCCTGGGTGTGCGCCTTCACACCCACGTAGCCGAGACCAGGGACGAGGAGCAGTTTACGCTGGAGAAATTCGGTCTCCGCCCCATAGCCTACATGCAGTCTCTGGGCTGGACCGGGCCGGACGTCTGGTATGCCCACGGCATCCACTTCAACGACGACGAGCTGCGCATCCTGGCGGAGACGGGCACCGGCGTGGCCCACTGTCCCGCGTCCAATATGAAGCTCTCCTCCGGCGTATGCCGGGTGCCGGAGCTGCTCCGGCTGGACATCCCGGTGGGGCTGGCCGTGGATGGCGCGGCCTCCAACGACGGCTCCAGTCTGCTGGAGGAAATGCGCGTGTGTTATCTGCTCCACCGGCTCCACGCCAGCGCCGCCGCCCCCACAGGCTACGATGTGCTGAAGCTTGCCACCCGAGGCTCCGCCCGGCTGCTGGGTCGGGACGACATCGGCTGCCTCGCCGCCGGAAAGGCAGCTGACCTCTTCCTGATCGATCTCAACCGCCTGAGCCTGGTGGGCGCGCAGTTTGATCCCATGTCCATGCTGGGCACCGTGGGCTTCAAGGGCGACGTGGACTACACCATCGTAAACGGCGTTCCCGTCGTCCAGCATGGGGAGCTCACCACCATCGATGAGCGGGAGACCGCCTATGAGGCAAACCGGGTGGTCGCGCGCTATCTGGGCCGCTGAGGAAAGGAGGGGGCGTCCGCACAGTTGTGCGGACGCCCCCTCCTTTCCTTTCCCGGCGTGCAGTACCCCCGTGGCAGAGGTACGGTGCGTCAGGTCTGTCCGGCCGCGCTTCCCCGTATACCCCGGTAGATCAGATGCAGCCCCCGCAGCAGCAAATGTTCGTCACGGAACACCGCTCGCCGGCAGTAGGGGCAGACCAGGCCGCTCAACCCGCCTGTGACCACCGCGGTCACAGGCTGTCCAAGCAGCTCCTCCACCCGCGCCGTCAGGCCGTCGATCTGGGCCGCAGCGCCGTAAATCGCCCCGCTCTGCATGCAGGATACCGCATCGGTGCCCAGCAGGGTGGCCGGCGCCTCCAAAGGGATGGGCGGAAGCTGGGAGGCCCGGGCGGCCAAGGCTTCTACAGAGAGTCCCAGTCCGGGCAGGATCATCCCGCCCAGAAACGCTCCCTCCCGGTCCAATACGGATAATGTGGTGGCCGTCCCCAGATCAAAGACGGCCAGGGGCGGCGCATAGCGCGCCAAGGCGGATACCGCATCCACCACCCTGTCATTGCCCAGCGTCCGTCGGTCATAGCCCGCCAGGACGAGTCCGACGTCCAGCTCCGCATCAACCGTCCGCACAGGGCGGCGCGTCACCTCCCGCAGGGCGCTTCGAAGGCGCTCCGTCAGTTCCGGCACCACGGAGCAAAGCGCGCTTCCTGCTATCTTGTCTGCCGTCAGTCCCCTCTCCCGGAGGAGCTTGCCCAGCGCCTCACGCCATGCGGTCCCGTCCCACTCCCGGCTGCTGGGCAGGCGGTCCACGAAGGAGGGCTCCTCTCCCGCAAAGCCGCCCACGACTACATTCGTGTTCCCAATATCAACGGTCAGAATCATAGGCTCAGGCAGGCTGGCCGGCGGAGGGCGCCGGCGTCGTCTTGTCCAGGTGAAGGGCCTGGGCCAGGGGCAACGCCACCGCAGGCGTGATGACCGCCGCCACAATGGCCTCCGGTATCCCGTTGCCGGCCACGATCCCCAGAATGATCCCCAGGACCGCGTCTACGGGCACACCGTTCATGGCGGCGTAAGCCTGGCGGAATGCCAGGAAGATCATGCCCATGACCAACGCCGTATTGGTAAAGGCGCCGATCACGGCGGACACCGCCATACCCCCCGCCCTGACCCCCGCGTTCCCGCGGGAGAACACCAATCTGACCAGCCGGTACATCATCCAGGGGGTCACGCCCACCAGGATGCGGGGCACAAAGCAGATGACCAGCGCCCATAAGCTGCCGCGGTCTGTGCCGGGCACAGGGATGAAGGGTGAAAAGGCAAAGGAGAGGGCGCTGGGCATCATCGTATTCTTGATCAGACTGGTCAGCCCAAATATGCCGCCGAGGAACGCCCCCTTCTTCGGCCCCAGCAGAATGGAGCCGATGATGACCGGCACATGGAGAATGGTGGCCTTGATGAGGGGCAGATCGATGAGTCCGATGGGCGTGAACGCCAGGAGAAAAATGATGGCCGAGAACATGGCGAGCAGTACAAGGCCATAGACCTGGCTGCTCCTGCTGGTCCGATTCTGCGCGTTTTTCACTTTTTCATTACCTCCTGCTGCCGTTCCCTCTCGGGGATACAGCGCATCAAAATAGGTGGCCTCCGCCCCGCATCCGCCACGGGAGCCTGCCGTCCCACACACGAGTACAGCGGCTCCGGACCGGGCTTTGACGGCGTCTATTATAGAGGATCGGCCGGAAAATCTCAATACTATTTTCCCGCTTTTTATTTACAGCATCCCCCAACTCTGATATACTTTCTCCCAGAATTTTAAGAAAACGGGGGGCTTTGTTATGCTGAAGGGAAAAACAGTACTTTTGGGCGTGACCGGCGGGATCGCCTGCTATAAGGCGGCGGAGCTGGCCTCCGCCCTGGTTAAGCAGCACTGCAGCGTCCATGTGCTGATGACCGCCCACGCCACGGAGTTCATCACACCCCTCACGTTTGAATCGCTCACCGGAAACCGGTCCGTTGTGGACACCTTTGACCGAAATTATCCCCATCAGGTGGAGCACATCGCTCTGGCGGATCAGGCCGATCTGGTGGTCATCGCTCCGGCCACGGCAAATGTGCTTGCCAAGCTGGCCCACGGTCTGGCGGACGATATGCTGACCACCACGGTACTGGCCTGCGACTGCCCCAAGCTGGCCGCGCCGGCCATGAACACACGCATGTACGAAAATCCGGTGACGCAGGACAACCTGGACCTGCTGCGGCGCTACGGCTGGGAGATCATGGAACCTGCCAGCGGGCGGCTGGCCTGCGGCGCTGTGGGGCGGGGCAAGCTACCCGACCCGCAGGTCATGCTGGAATCCGTTCTCCACGCCCTGTCCCACGAAAAGGACATGTGCGGGCTCCGGGTACTGGTCACCGCAGGGCCCACCCGGGAGGCGCTGGACCCCGTACGCTACCTCACCAACCACTCCACGGGACGGATGGGCTATGCCGTCGCCAGAGCCGCCGCCGCCCGCGGCGCCTCCGTGACCCTCGTCACCGGGCCCACGGAGCTCCCGCGCCCGGCCTATATGGAGGTCGTGGAGGTGACCTCCGCCCGAGAGATGTTCCAGGCGGTGACCGCCCTCTCGGCCTCCATGGATCTCATTATAAAGGCCGCCGCTGTGGCGGATTACCGTCCTCGCAGCGTAGCCGCGGACAAGATCAAAAAATCCGCCGAAGCGCGGGACCTCTCCCTGCCGCTGGAGCGCACCGACGATATTTTGGGCTGGCTCGGCGAGCACCGCCGTCCCGGACAGCTCCTGTGCGGCTTCTCTATGGAGACCCGCGACCTCCTTGAAAATTCCCGGAAGAAGCTGGCGAAAAAGCACCTGGATCTGATCGCCGCCAACAACCTCAGGGAGGAGGGCGCGGGGTTTGGAACCGCCACCAACCTGCTCACCCTCATCACCGCGGAGCGGGAGATTCCCCTCCCGCTTCTCTCCAAGGACGAGGCCGCCCACAGGCTGCTGGACGAGCTTCTGGCCCTGAGGAGCACCCGGACTTAGCCCCGGTCACCAGCCCCAGCGTCAGGACGTTCTCCCGGCCTTTCCACGGGATCCGCTCTCAAGTCCGCAGGCTTTTGTTCCTCTTTTTTGTGTAATATCCTCGTTGCAATTCTGTACCGCCGTGGTAAAATGGGTGTTTGTCGATTGATTGCAAGACAGCAGGATAGGAGGAACTTTCATGCTGGAACAGGTTGCAGTTCAGACGGACGTCCGCCCACCGCTTTTTTCCGGCAGTGCGCTGCGGCGGCTGATCATCCCTCTTGTCATTGAACAGTTTCTGGCCATGACCATCGGTATGGCCGACACGATGATGGTGACCTCGGTGGGCGAACACGCCGTCTCTGGCGTGTCCCTAGTGGACAACATCAGCATCCTGCTCATCAATATTTTCTCCGCCCTGGCCACCGGCGGCGCGGTGGTGGCCGCGCAATACCTGGGGTCCCGGGATGAGCCCAACGCCTGCGCTGCCGCCAAGCAGCTTTTTTATGCCATTGCGGCTCTCTCCACTGCTATGATGGCCGTCTGCCTCCTTTTCCGCGAACCCATCCTGCGGCTGGTCTTCGGAACGCTGGATGACGACGTGATGACCGCCGCCATGACCTACTTTCTTCTCACCGCCATCTCTTATCCCTTCCTCGCCGTCTACAACGCCGGGGCCGCCCTGTTCCGTTCCATGGGCAACAGCAAGGTCTCCATGTTCGCCTCCCTCCTCATGAATATCGTCAACATCGGTCTCAACGCCGCGCTCATCTACGGTGTGGGCATCGGTGTGGCGGGCGCCGGTTTTGGCACCCTGGCCTCCCGCCTGGTGGGCGCGCTTCTCATGACCTGGCTCATTTGCCAGCCCCACAACCCCATCCATATCTCCGGACTGTTCCGCCCGGAATTTCAGAATCAGTTGGTCAAAAAGATTCTCCGCATCGGCGTCCCCAACGGCATGGAAAATGGTATGTTCCAGGTCGGGAAGCTGATGGTGCTGGGGCTGGTCACTCCCCTGGGCACTTCCGCCACCGCTGCCAACGCCATTGCCAACAGCGTGGCCGCCATGGTCAATGTCCCGGGCAACGCCGTGTCCCTGTCTTTGATCACTGTGGTCGGCCAGTGTATGGGGGCGGGCGACTCCAGGCAGGCCGTGGGCTATACCAGGAAGCTCATGACCATCGTCTATCTGTCCATGGGCGCGCTGAGCCTGTCCCTCTTCTTTGCCGCAGGCCCGGTGGTGTCCTTTTTCGGGCTTACGCCTGCCGCCGCCCGGATGGCCGTGGAGGTCCTCCGCTGGTGCTCGGTCTTCACCGCTGTTTTCTGGCCTATGTCCTTTGTTCTGCCCAACGCCCTCCGCGCCGCCGGAGACGCCAGATTCACCATGATCGTCTCCATGTTCTCCATGTGGGTGTTCCGGGTGGGTTTTTCCTATCTGTTGGTGCCCTATATTGGTCTGCTGGGTGTGTGGATCGCCATGTTCATCGACTGGGTCCTCCGCACCGCCGTGTTTCTTTTCCGCTTCCTCCGTGGGCGCTGGAAGACCAAAACCGTGATTTAAGCGCACGCTCTAAAAACGGGACCGGCCACTGCCGGTCCCGTTTTTTCTCTCTGCCGCTTGCAATCCCCCGCCATATCTGCTACCCTTACGAGGTGTGGATTGGTTGAGCGGTCTCAGTGGGAAGAGATCGCGCCATCAAAGAGAAGGAGATTCGTCACATGCAGTATATGGATTTCAGCCTCCTCCTGTACATCGGGATGTTGGCAATGGGCGTTCTCGTGGGCTCCCGCAAATCGGTGCGGAGCCGGGAACTTCCCTGGCTCGGAAGGGTGCAGTTTGTGGCCCTCATTGCTCTGATCGCCGTTCTCGGCGTGGAGATCGGTGCGGATGACAAGGTGATCTCCTCCCTGGGGGAGATCGGGCTCTCCGCCCTGATCATCACCGTTTTTGCCCTGGCCGGCTCTATCTTGTGTGTCTCTCTGGTCCGCCGACTCCTGAAGCTGGACCGGGAAGGCCGTACCGCCGCGCAGAAGCGGACCAACTGTGAACAGGAGGAGGGCAAGCTATGACTAAGTGGATCATCGGCGCCGTTGTCGGCGGCATTCTGGCCGGGTACTTCTTTGTTCCCGAGGCCCTGGCCGCCCACTGTGGCACCTTTATTACCGTGGGACTCTGTCTGATCCTCTTTCTGGTGGGTGTGGACATGGGGAGGCAGGGCAACGTCTGGCGGGATATCAGGGCCGCCGGCTTTAAGGTCCTTCTGATCCCTGTCGCTGTAGCCGTGGGGACCATCGGCTTTGCCGCCGTAAGCAGCCTTTTCCTGCCCCTCACCGCCCAGGAGGCCATGGCCGCCAGCGCCGGTTTCGGCTGGTATTCCCTGGCCCCCATGCTCCTCTCCTCCTATTCGGCCACCCTCTCCGCCGTGGCTTTTCTCTCCAATGTCATGCGGGAGGTGGGTTCCATCCTTCTCATTCCCATCGTTGCCCAGCGCCTGGGCTTCATTGAATGTGTCGCCCTGCCCGGCGCCGCGGCGATGGACACCGTTCTGCCCGTTGTGGTGGGTTCCACTCACGAGCGTATCACCATCTACTCCTTTGTCTCCGGCGTCATTCTCTCCTTTGCCGTACCAGTGCTTGTCCCTCTGATCATGCAGCTTTGACGTGTGAAAATCGTTCCGTCGCGGCAGAGGCATCCCTGGACCTCCGCAATAACGACACACAGGCCGAACGTTTTTGCCCCTCGCTTCGTGCGCATCCGATCTCAAAAAGAAACACCAACTGACAGGCTGGCGTTTCTTTTTGTTCTTAACGGGCCAATCGCTGTTCTCCAGCCGTGAAAAATCGCTGCTGAAGGCAAGCCTTGTCAAATGCGCCCCCGGCAGAATGGCCGATACCAGAGGAGGCGTAAGGATGCCTTTCATGGAGAGAGAAAAGCTCGTTTCAAGCGATATATCGCTTGAAACGAGCTGGAAGAGCGGCCGCAAAGTCAAAGCCTAAGGGAGCGGGTTCGACTTTGACCACAGGAAAAGGGAGCGGGCCGATGCGTTCTTTTTGTTCCGAGGATAAAAAGACGTCGGAGCAAAGCGGAGTTTGCCCCGACGTGGAGCTACTGGTCAGATTTGAACTGACGACCTGCGCATTACGAGTGCGCCTAACTATGTTTTTTCTATATTCGTCTGTAGCCGCAAAGCCTTGTACTGCATAAGTTTTTCGGTTCCTCTGTTTCGCGTTGGCCCGCCGATTTATCTTAATTTTGATGCGCACAAGCATCAAATAAGCACCAAAAAAACGGTCCCAAGGGCCCCCACGAGAACGAGGGAGTCTCTGGGACCCGCCCTTAACCCAGCTCACTCTTTTTTCTTCACCCCCGCCATCCATATAGATAATATAATTTTGTGCTCGCAAAGTAGCCCCCACCACCCCCTACTGGGGTGGCGGGGGCTTTCTTCGACTATCTCACGATCTGTGCCGCAAGGAATCCCACAGCGCCCGAGACGGCCAGCCAAATGAGCTTGTCCACGATACCGTCCCAGCGCTTGGCGGGCCTCTCGGTGAGAGCCTTCACGTCGCTCTTAATCTCCTTCACGTCGGTCTCCACCGTCTCCTGCCGTGTCGCCAACACCTCCACGGAGGACACCAGCTTGTCCAGGTTGTCCTGTCGCTCCTCCACCTTGTCCAGCCGGTGGGTGTTCGATTTGCTCCGCTGATCAATTTCGGCCACCTTGACCGCGATGTCCTCCGCCATGGCTTACTCCTCCCTGGCCCTGATTTCGTCCTTCAGGGCGTCCCCCGCAAGGGCGGCCTGTGTAAAGCTGTTGTTCTTCCACCACGCCGCCAGGGAGGCGGCTATGGTCCAGCCGGTGGCGATGAGGGTGTTGACGTCCTCGTCCGCGATGGGGATGGTCTGGACGCCCAGCATGCTCAGCACCTGGTTGACCAGGGCCAGCAGCAGTACAACGGTCCGGGCAATCGTGCCCGCGCTGATCTTGTTGGTCATGATAAGTACTCCTCTCCTAATTTGCCGCGGCCAGCTTTTGCAGCAGGGCCGCCCCGTATTTGTACGCCTCCAGGTAGTCCATGGTCTCGTCGGCCAGCCCGAAGCGCGCCTGTACCGTCTGCCGGTTCGTCTTTGCACACGGCCCTCCCTCGCACAACACCAGGAATGCCTCCCAGGTCCCGCTTGTGTGCCGGATGGTGTACGGACAGTCCTTGCCGTTCCAGTGATTGTGCTGGACCACATGACCGATGGGGATACCATGCTCCTCCATCAGCAGCCGCACCAGCGAGGCCGCGTTTTCTCTGGCCTTGGCAAAGTCGCCGTCCGCGTTGACGCAGATTTCGACCCCAATGCTCCGGGCGTTGCCGGTCCCCTTGGAGCCGTCCCCCGCGTGGTAGGCCGTCTCGCCGTCGGACAGATGCTGCACAATAGCGTGGTCGTCCACCGTGTAGTGCCAGCTCACCAGAGCGGCCTCTCCGGCGGCGCTGTTCAGGTAGGAGGCATGGGCCGCCGCGTCGGCGCCCCTGGCCGCGTTGCCAGTCTCATGGATAGTAATGTAGCCGCACGGGTTGACGCCGCCCGGGCGGTTCTTCCGCCCGGCGTCGATGTACCGCGCCTGGATGCGCAGGCCGTTGTCTGTGACTCGCTGCGCGGCCTCCACAGCCTCCAGATAGTCCAGACTGACCCAGCCCTTCTCCGTCTGTCCCCAGCCGTCCCGTGTGGCCGTGACCGTCACCACAGTGCCCTGCGCGTAAGCGCCGACCTTGGAATAGCCCGTTCCGGGGCCGCTGCGGATGTTCACGCCCACCGAGGGCGTCACCTGGTATGCTTCGCTTATTGCCTTCTCCTCCTTGCCGTCCTCACCGACTTCGCATCCTTCGCTCCGCCCTCCCGGGCAGGTCTCATCCGCTCCGTCGTTCCTCCTCTCCCCATCCGACCCGCTGCCGTCGTGCTCGGATGGGGCCCTCCCTTGCGTTTGTAGACTAAAATCAGATTCTGGCTCGGGTCCCGGCCCTGCGCCATATCCCCAGTCGATCTGTTGTAATAGTTCACCTTGCGTCCACCGTCGCCCATGATGAAATCAGATCATCCCAGGCTCTAAACGGTGTTCTGCGGCTCCACCTGATTGACTTCGGCGATGTCCATGATCTCGTTGATGTACTCGTACAGATGCTTCATAATAATTTTCCTTTCCGGCCAAGTTGGCCTGTCACATATGGATAATCTCTTCCGCCTGATCGGCAGTGATCCACTTCGGGGCCATGAAGCACACCTGCTCCGCCGTCAGACGGCCCAGACGATACTGAATGCGGATAAACTCAACCATCGCCTGTCCCTCCCATCATCAGCCCCAGCATGGCCGCCTCCAGCGCGGAGAGCCGTTCCGTCACTGTGGGCGAGATGGGGGGCTGGGCCTGTCCCATGGCCTCCAGCTCCGCGAGTTCTTCTGCTGTGGCGTCGCGGTAGATGCCGTTATCATAAACCCTCACGTGCTTCCCTCCTATCTTGCCAAAATGCGAACTTTTACCGTGCCGGTTATGTCTGCTGCATTAAAATCCATGCGTAACTGCCCTGTAGGAACTCCTATTTTCCCGTACCGGGTTCCTCCGTTGGTTGGCCCCAGGTGTGCCCCAAACAGAATATCAGTTGTGGCAGTTGACAAATATTCCGCAAAAGACCCGTCGCCAAATAATGTAACGTGGAATAGATATTGCTTCATAGTGTTCGCAGGAACAACCCCCGGATAAAAAGCGACTTGTATCCCATCCACCGTAATGCTGGATGGCTGGTATTGTTTCGTATTAGCTGGGCATTCCACTGCGCACATCATCTCTTTGTATGTGCTCAACTGATGGGTTAGCGTAAGTTGGACACTTCCTACCCCGGCAGAATCGAGCACGATCCCATCATTGCGCAAGAGCTCTGTCCACTCTCCGCCCCCACCCGGCGCGCTCACCTTGCCCCACGCTCCGTCCACCACGCCCGCATACATGCCGTTGTCCTCTGCGGTCACCGTGGGGAGGCCGACGCCATCCGCACCTGCGGGACCCTGCGGGCCGGTGTCTCCGGTGTCACCTTTGGGCCCTTGCGGGCCTTGTGGCCCCGTCTCGCCCTGGATGCCCTGTAGACCCTGCTCTCCTGGATCTCCCTTCTCTCCCTGGGGACCGGCGGGACCGATAGGTCCCTGTTCTCCTCTGGGACCGGTCGCCGATACGCCGGTATCCACGCCGCCGACGACCCAATTCCCATCGGGCCCAATGTTGGGGGCCGCCCCGCCGGAGTAGACACCGGTATCCTGATACGCCCCGCTCTCCAGGTCCCACACCATCCACGTCTGATCCCCGGACAGCTTGGGCGGGTGGACCGCCGCCGCTTCCGCCCGGTCTGCGGCGGCCACTGCGTCGGCCTTGGCCTGCGTGACCCTGGCCTCCATCTGGGCAAGCTCCGAGGGCTCGACGCTCGGAAATGCCTCCGCAGCGTTGATGCTCCCGCTCACCAGCAGTTCAAACTGGTTGCTGTGGGCCACCGTATCCCCTTTGAGCCCCCGGAGCTGACAGCGGTACAGCCCGTCGGAGGCCAGGATATCCCGCGTGAGGTCCACCCACAGCACGTCCCCGGTCCGCTCCAGGTCCACCACGTTCTTTACCTTCCCCAGAGCCATATCCAGCTTCACCGCCCACCCCGCGTCCAGGTCCGCGGCGATCTCCAGCCGCCGGTGCAGGTGGTCCGACTCGTAGCCGATCACACGATCTCCCAGATCCAGACTCACCCACCAGTTATCAAGCCTAATCATGCCTGCGCCTCCTCCAGCAGCGCCCGGACCTCTGCGCGCCAGCGCAGGGGCACGTCGTCGATGGTCTTTAAGCCCTTGCGGATCATGTCAACGTACAGCTTAGACACTTGTCTCACCTCCCAGCAGCGCCTCGGCAAGCTCCGCGATGGCGAGCTGCGCTGCAGTGTTGTTGTCCTCGACCACCTGTGCCAGCTCCGCCACGGCAAGCTGGGTCTGGGTGAGCGCGTCCGGCTCCGGCTCGGGCTCAGGGGTGGGCTCCGGGACGGGGAGCTGTGTCAGGCAGATCGATCCGCCCGTCTGTCCCACCCGCAGCCAGTCGGCCACGGTATAGGAGGCCAGCAGGAAAGGCCCGTCCTCCAGCTCGGTCCACACCTCCAGGCTCTCTCCCAGTTCCACCGGCTCCGCCGTCTCCAGACATACCATCTGTGCGCCAGGGACAAAGGACAGCAGTTCCGCCTCCTGGCCATTGGTTTTTAAGATCATGCTCCACCCTCCTCAGTTAAAAACATAAAATTTAGCCGCCGTCCCATCGATGCCATAGGGAACGCGAGAACCGTTGCTATAGGTGTGCCTCACCAAAAGCGTATCAAAGGTGACGGAAAAGAAACTTCCCGTGTATCCAGTGCTTGCCGCATTGGATTTGGTTACATTCAGCCCTGATGCATAAAATTGTGCTGATGTAGCTGAATCTGTTACTCCCGCCGCAGCTCCAAAAACTGTGATGTAATAGTCAGTTGACTCGCATGCCATCATCAATATTGGGCTCCCGATAAGCAGGGATTTCAATTCCGCCGCAGTAATTCCGCTGAACGTAAAGTCTCTAAAAGATGTGGAGGTGCAGGTCGCGTCGATTACCTTTCGAAGTTTCTTCCCGCTGCACAGCTTGGTCGACAAATTGTCACCCATCACCGGCAAAATACAATCGCTCATACCCCCACCCTCCTCACACCGTGCCCACGAGCTGGATCGGTATATTGACGGACGGAGCTGCGCCGTCGGTCCTGGTGTAGACCCGGATTTTGCCAGCCATAGTCTCGATCCTGCGAATGTTGTTGGCGAACTCCTCCACCATAAGCTCCGAGGCGACGACATCAGAGGTCTGCACCACGCCCACGCAGGGAGTCATGGCCGCCGTAATACCAGATACTGTGACGTCCTTGTAGTACCCGCCCCCGGATACCTCCGTCCATGTTCCGGTGGGGATCGTCGCCGTATACCGGTACTTCACCGCCGCCCCGATGTCCGCCGGGGTGGGCTTGCTCCCCTCATGATACACGGCATAATCCGTGCCGCCCAACTTGATCCGCAGCCGCTGCTGGCCCCCTTGTATCTTTAGCGTGGCCTCAGAGCCGTCAGCGCCATAGTCTGTCAGATATAGCCCATCGTCTACAGTGCCCTCTACATTTGCGTTTTTCATCAGGCAGCCTGACAGGCGGTTTGACGAGTCTCCAGTCCTTAAGACCACGCTTGCTATGGTTTTGGCAATATCAAGGTTTCCCGTCAGCGTTCCGCCCGACAGGGGGAGCGCCCCCACCTGGGCCGCCGTCACCCCATGGGGGTTGTTGGTGTTGGCGATGTGCGCGCTGGTTGCCGTTCCGTCCGCCTTGGCGTTCCAGGCCGTCCGCTCCGCCGCGCTGACGTGCTTCACCCCGTCCGCTTCGTGCGCCGCCAGCGCCGCCCCCTCCGCCTTGCTCTCCTCCAGGTCCTTCAGCGCCGCGTCGACGGCGTCCATATTGGCGTTGAGCGCGTCGATCCTGGCATAGTCGCTGCCGCCCGGCTTATTGAGGCCATAATTCGTTGTCTGCTCCATCTCAGAGCTCACCTCCTAAAATCTCATCCCAGGTCCGGCTCTCCAGCTCTCCCCAGGTCTTCTCCTCCAGCTCTCCCCAAGTCCGGTAGAGGATGATGTAGTCGTATGCCAGGTGCGCGGGCTTGATCTCCTCCAGGGCCGCCGACAGGTCGTCCAGGTTGGGCGGCACCCCGATGCTGCTCAGGAACCGGATGTCGAAACGGTATGCCTCCGGCTGCTCCTCCACCGCCACCTGGCCGTTGTAAAAGCTCTCGGCCACGTTCTGGATCATGGCCACGGTGGTGGTGCCCTGCCCCCGCAGCTTGGAGAGGATGCGGGTCCGCCGGTAGGCGTCGGGGCGGGACACGTCCACATCCAGCCCCAGGGACGCCTCCCAGCAGGACAGTCCCCAGGTGGCCTTGTTAACGTCCAGTTGATCGATGAGCCCGTTCTCCGCCGTCCACAGGGCCTCGGTCTGCTGCTCCAGCGCCCCCTGGAGGGCCGCGATCTGGGGCGAGGCGGCGTAGAAGTCCGGCAGATAGCCAATCAGTTTCACGTCAGCGTCACCGTCCCCTTCACAGGCACCTGCTCATCCCCGATGCTCACGTTGCCCGTGCCGCCGTTGATCGTCAGCGCCGTAAAATCGGACACTCCCTGGATGCTCAGCAGCAGATAGGCCACCTGGTTATACCGCAGGGTGGAGGCCGAGAAGGCCAGCTCCATGAGATAGGTGTCCAGCGCCGCCTCGAACTCCGTCTTAACCTGGCTGAGGGGGGCGCTCCCATCCAGCGTCACCGCCGCCGTCACGTTGATGCTCAGCGGCGCGGCCGCCGCCACCGTCACCGTGGCCCCGATGGGCCGGTTCGCCTCGATGTGGGCCTGTACCGCCGCCACGATCTCCGCCGAGGCGGGCTCCATGCCGCCGTCCACCAGCACCACCTTGACCGTCCCCGCGCCGTTCCACAGGGGGAATACCCTCGCGGCGCCCACGCCCGCCACCTCCAGCGCCCACTGCTCGTAGTGGTAGGCGTTTCCGGAGGTGGCCGGGCGGCTCAGGTAGGCGTGGATGCGCTCATAGAGGGCCCCGTCGCTCTCCGGGTCCGTGCCGCCGGCGGCGGGGCCGTTGGTCCAGGAGGACAGCCCCGGCAGCGTCGCCGCCATCTGGGACAGCTCCCCCGCCTCCACGTTGTACGCGCCGCCCACCTCCGCCGCCTCCGCCGTGCCTGCGTCGCCGCTCCCGGTGAGGACCACCGCCTCCGTCAGGGCGAACTCCAGCCCGCCCGGCGTGACGAACACCGTTCCCGCCGGTACCGTCGCCCCCGCCGTGCCGGTGAGGGTCATGGTACACCGTGCTTTGGCGCCCGGCCTCCGGGTGATGCCGTACTTGGCCCCCTCCAGGTCCAGGTAGCCCCCCGAGCTCTCGTCCACGAAGGCGATGGACACCACCGCGTTCATCGCCTGGTAGACCTTCCAGATCTCCAGCGCGGCGGGCCCCGCCATGGAGTCCAGAAAGCTCCCCTCACGGGTCTCCAGGCTCTCTCCGGCCTCCGCCAGGATGGCCGCCTTGATGCTCTCAGGTGTGATATCTTCAAACACGCGTATTCGCCTCCCCGCACGGCTCCCGCCGTGCGGGGGCCCCATCCTCCTTTGACCTGCTCGGGCGGAGTGAATCCGCCCTGCGCCAAGATTTTGCCGTAGGCAAAATGCTTGTGCGCGCTCTAAGCGCGTCCCGGCTTTGCCGGTGCCTTTCGTTCATAGCCTTACCTCTCCATAAATGGTCCGCACCGTGCAGGAGATGGACAGCCGCCCGTCGTCGAAGTCCACGCCCACGTTCTCCACGGCGCTGATGTAGGGGTTGATCTCCAGGGCCTCCCGCACGTACCGCTGGGCCTCGGACTGCTTCAGCGCCTCGGTGTACGGCTGTCCCATCAGGTTCTCCAGCTCCGTCCCGTAGGCCCGGGAGTAAATCTCATGCCGGAACCGGGTGGTGTGCAGGGCCAGCCAGGCCCAGACCCGTACCGCCTCCGCGCCCTCCACCGTCTCCGGTTCTCCGTTGCGGAACACGGGCCGGTTCCCGTCGTAGTCCCATTTGACCTCCCGGCACAGCGGAAGCGCCGTCCCGGTCTGCACCGCCTCCGGCTGCACCACGGGGAACAATGTCGTGCTCATACGCTCACCGCCTTGCACAGAATGATATACCGCTGGTTCTCCTCAATGGGCAGAAGCACCACCTGGTCCCCCGCCGCCAGACCATAGGGCAGCAGTCCCGGCGACGAGAGCAGGTCTTCCCGCTCCTGGGACGTCCCCCCGGCGATCACCCGGTGGGGCCGGGTCGGGTGGTCCTGGTCCGGCCAGGACGCCACCGTCCCCAGGCACAGCGACCCCTCCTCCGCCCCGGGCGTAAAGATTCGCGCCAGCCGCTGATAAGGATTTTCTTCCACGTCCTCGCAAACTCCTCTCCGCTTCGCCCGCCTTCCGGCGAGCATCCGCTCCACTCCGTTGCTCGTCCTCTCCCCACAAAGCCTCGCGGCTTTGCGGGGACCCCTTCTGTTGCATCTCAGGGCCCGTGTTGGGCGCCTTTCCCTGCCTGTCACGCTGTGCGCCCTCTCAGGCGTCCGGCAGCCGTCCCGCCTCCTGCTCGTCCATGATGCTGCGGAAATTCAGCACCAGCTTGGCGGTGTAGGTCCCGCCCTTCCAGGTGTGAGTGTCGCTGTCGATCCAGCACAGGCCGTACAGCCCCGTCACCGGCTCCTGGAGCACCGCGCACTCCCCGGCGATGAGCGCCGGGTTCCCCCGCACCTGCGCCGTGATCTTCTGCGCCGGGGCGTTGTCCTCCAGCAGCTTCCTTGCCTCCGCCGCCGCGTCCTTCCCGCTGCGCTCCGTCACCATCTGCTGGAACAGGCCGTACCGCGCGATGGACGCCCCGTCCTCCACAGGGCTCCCCTTGGCCGTGCCGTCCCTGCTCAGGATCTGCACCCGGTTCACCAGGCTCTCCACGCTGTCCGTGGCCGTCAGGCTGATGAGGTTGGACCCCGGCCGCAGCGCCAGGGTCCGCTCCCCCTGCTTTTTTTCGATCACCTCCAGCGCCTCGCCCCGGAACCGCACCATATACCGCCCCCCGGTGGCGGCTGACGCCTGGGTGTACGCCGTCTGGATGATCTGGTACAGGCTCACCCCGGGAAAATTCCGGCTGATCGCCGTCCCCGTCCGGGCCAGGCTCCCCACCGTCAGCCCGAAGTCCGCCGCCACCCGCCCCGTGATGCCCTCAGGGGTCTGGCCCCGGAAGCGGTACGCCCCCTGGTTCCGCTTTAAGTACAGCCCCCGGTCCGCACAGGACACCTCCACCGTGTTGGACAGCGTGTCCCGCTGCCGGGAGAACACAAAGCCGTCGAAGAGCAGCGTCTCCCCCCGGTAGAACTGTACCCGGCTCCCGGGAGGGCAGTCCACTGCGGGTAGGCGCTTGTCCTCCGGGCACACCAGCAGCGGGAAGTCCAGCGTCCGCGCCGCCTGGTCGTAGCTCCCGCCCCACGTAACGCTCCGGCACAGCGCCGCCGCCTCCCGGGTCCCTCCCTCCGGCGGGGTGATCAGCAGCTTCAGCTTTTCCTCCATGACGGCCTCCTCACATGATCTCCAGCAGCTTGTCCCGGGAGAGGTTCAGATAGGATTTGCCCGTCTCCGGGTCCCGCCCATATACCGTGGCCGCCGCCGCTTTCTGGGACCGGGAGGGCGTCGCCGCCGCCGGCAGCTCCTCCCGGGCGGGCAGCTTGAGCACCTGACCGGGGTGGATGAGGTTGGGGTTGGCGATCCCGTTGGCCGCCGCCAGGCGCCCGTACAGCGACGCGTCGCCGTAGAACCTCCGGCAGATGGCCGACAGCGTGTCCCCCGCCGCCACCGTGTACGTCTCCGACCGCTCCGGCTCCGCCTCCACCGTCCGCGCCCCGTTCCCCGTCCGGCGGCTTTCCGTCGTCTCCGCCGCCAGCGCGCGGTAGCCCCGCAGCGGGATCGTGCAGTAGAGGTCCCCCGTCCCGTCCTGCTCCCGGTATCGGATCGGGTCCAGCAGCACCGCCGGGCCCGGCAGGTTCACGTCCCCCGCCTCCTGCATCGTCAGGCTGGCCGCCTTCCGCCCGTGCTCGACGTCATAGCTCCCGGGCGTCACCGGCAGCACCAGCTCACGCCCCGTCTCCGTGTCCTTGAAGATAAATTGCCGCGCCATCCCTATACCCCCAGTTCCACAGCACGTACCACCTCTGACGCCACCCGCCGGGCCACACGGTCCTCCAGGTCCTTGTCCGAGCCGTAAAAGCTGTTTCCCGTCACCGTCACCTGCACCCGGGGACCAGCCCCCTGATCCGCCGCGCGGGCCTGGGATGCCGTCAGCACACGTTCCCCCTGGTGCAGCAGTGCAGGAAAGTTGTCGTAGGGCACATAGTCCAGCCCCCAAGCGTGGGGGCTCCAGTTCGCAGGGTCCACGTCGAAGGGCCCGTTGTATCCCGGTCCGGTGAAGCGGTCCACAGACTCCCGGATGCCCGCCGCCTGCTCCTGAAGGTCAAGGGAGTCGATATACGCGCCTCCCGCCCCCACAGACAGCTCCTGCTGCTTCTCGTAATCCCCCAGGTAGGCCGCCTCGCCCAGCGCCAGCGTGTTCTCCCGGATGGCTGAGATCAGCTCCAGCTCCACGTCCCTGACCTCCTGCATTTCGCCGCTGGCGTCGAACGCCCCCTCCGCCAGGGCCTCCGCCTGACTTTTGAGGGAGTCCGCCTTTTCGCCCAGCGTGATCTTTTCCTCCTCGCTCGCGTCCTGGAACGCCGCCGCCAGCGCGGTGTACTCCTCGTGCAGCCGGGCCAGCGTCTCCGCCTGTTCCCCCTTGTACAGGCTTCCCCCCTTTCCGGTCAGCAGCGTGGTCATCGCCTCCCGCAGATATTGCTCCTTCAGGTTCTCCTGGGCGGCCTCTCCCGCGCCGATCATGGCGTTAAGGCCGGACATTTGTTTTGGTTCCGATGCTGGTCAGCGTCGAGGACAGTTGCTCGTATGCGGACGTTAACATGCCCACTTCTTCCGCCATGTGACCACCTCCTGTTGACTTTAGATCCGGCATTCTATATACTGATATTGAAAGGCGGGGTGTTTTTAAAATGAATTGGAAAGACCGGTTGAAAGCGGATTTTGTCGATTACTTTGGAGACTTCTCGGGTAAAATGCTGCTTGTTGCTATAATTGTTGGTGCAATTGTCGCCTTACTTATTATATCCTCGGTTATGTCCATGAAATAAACATGTTCATGCGCCATGCTCTTGATGGCCGAGGAGTAGCTGTCCTGCGCCGAAATCGCAATCGATACGTCCGGCATGGTATCACCTCCGCCTGACAGTCTTTGAAACCGTGATATACTGTTTGTGAAGAAAGGTGGGGGGCTCGAATGGGGCTGTTTCTATGTACCATAATGGCGGTCTTGAGTCTTGGCGGCGGCATCCTTCTGTTTTCTGGGATAGGTTATCTTCATACTGATAAGCATTCCGCCGCCCCGTACTATATCCTCATCGGGTTTGGCCTCCTCATGCTGGGTTTTGGTTTCCCTCTACTGTTTATGGTCAACTGGCTATAAAAGGGAGTGGTTTTATGAAAAATTACGATCCCGATCCTGAACAAGTGCAAAAGAACTTTAAAATTTTGATGGCTATTTCTATAGGGTTTATTCTTCTTTGTGGACTCGCTTGTTGTACTTCGACGTGGTGATTTTGTCGCCCTCCGGGATGCTATACTGACTATAAAAGGGGGGCGATTTTATGAGAAATTACGATCCGGAACGAGAGCGAAAGCGTTTGTTTATCGTACTTGGCCTTGTCATTATGTTCTTGGCTTTCGGCTTCCTTGGCACCATAGGACGATGACAACGAACCCCCGCCGCCCTTCGGGGCGGCTTTTTTACGCTCATTTTGATCTCTGCCCCGCCTGTCACGCTGCGGATTGGGCGCATGGCCGGTAATCTACCGTCTCCTTGGACAGCTTGTCCTGTATCTTGCTGTAGGCCTGTGTAGTCTGCTCCAGCTCCTGGAGCTCCTTGCTGAACGCCTTTGTCTTCGTCCCGATGCCGCTCAGGGGGCCGGACACCTTGTCGACCAGCGACATATAAATGTTGATGCTTTCTTCCGGCATACAGTCACCCCCAGTTGACTTCTAAACTAAATATTGGTATACTTTATAATCAGAAAGGTCGTGGTGATATGCTTCTGATCCAGTTCATCCTTGTCCTCTTTGTCGTTGCCATGGGCGTATTGGGAACGATCCTGCTCTCCAATTGGAAATGGTTTAAACGCATCAGTCGCTATGTTGCTTTATATATTTGGCTCACTGCCGTTAGCTTTCTGATGCTGGGGTTCATGGAAACTGTCTCCGGCGGCGCGGGTTACATTTCTGTGCTGGGAGTAGTCTTCCTTATCTGGGCCGTTTGGTCCAGTTTTCCGCTCAAAGATGAATGACCTCTCCGCCGCCCTTCGGGGCGGCTTTTTTGCGCTCATTTTGATCTCTGCTCCGCCTATCCTCGCGCTTCCACCTGTCACGCTGCGGATTGGGCACATAGCCGGTCGAATAAGCACGGACTCCGCGAAAAATGCCGCTCAGGGCCAAGGCCCTTCGCCTGTTTTTTCGTCTGCGTCCTGACTTATTCTCCCTATGCGCCTATCCTCGCGCTTCCACCTCATAGGACGCCAGTGCCCAGATGAGGTCCCGCTCCCCGGGGGATTTCCGGTAGTAGTCCCCCGGGGCCCACCCCTTCACATGGAAGAGGTAGTAGACGAGACCCAGCTCCGCGTCGCTGCCGTCCTCTAGGCGTTTTTTACTTCTTCAATGGTCGCCGTCCGGTATCCGCACAGCCGCTCCACCGCACGGCTCAGGTCCTCGATCTCACCCGGCAGCAGCAGCGCCTTCACCGTCTCCGCCGGCGTGGCTCCGCCGAATTTGGCCTGGAGCGCAGGGTCCTTCAGGTCCGGTGAGACCACCCCCGAGAGCACGATATGTACGCTCAGATCCTCCGACATGCTCTCCTTCAGCTCGCTCACCTTCCCGTAGGGCAGCGCCCGCAGCTCGAATACCACGTCATCCCCCAGCAGCTCGCTCAGCCGCTTCACACGGTACCGCGCCGTGGGCAGGCTTTTCCGCACATTGGGCGTCTCCGGCTTCAAGAGGAGGTCCAGAACGCTTGTTTTCTCGCTCATTTTCTTCTCCTTCCCGGGGGATGCGAAAGGCCCCCGCTCTGTCGTTCTTGACAAAGCGGGGGCCGCACGGTATAATGACGATAAAGAGGGCGCTGTCGCAAGACGGTTAGCCCCTAAAAGTTACCAGCTTAAACTAAGCTAGCCGTTCGGGTCCAGCCGAGCGGCTAGCACGCTTTTATGGAGAGTATGTAGGCCAAGAGGCCAAGACATACGCAAACCCTCAGAAATTGCTTTCCTCGGTGCCCCACAATCGCATCACCTCCCTTCCCAGGGAAGTGGCTAACCGCCATTTATGCAACAGCGCCGCAGTCATTCTACCATAAGCGCCGCGCTTTGTCCACCGCCGCCTTCACGGGGCGGCCTTTTCGTTTCCGGGTCTGTCACGCTCCGGTCCATCCACGCTGCTCCCGGGCGCTCCGCGCTTCTCTCCTGTCACGCTCCGGGCTGGGCGCATGGCCGGTCGAATAAGCCATCGCTCCGCGAAAAATGCCGTTGGCCTTCGGCCAACCTGTTTTTTCGTCTGCGCTTGTCTTATCCTCCCTATGCGCCTGCCCTCCGCGCTTCTCCATTACACCCCGATCTCGTCCAGGAACTCATAGTCGGTAAAGGTGAAGGGGCACTCCACCTTGCCCACGCTCTTGGCCTCCCAGTCGGCCAGGGTGAGGTCGTCGAAGCTGACGTTGCTCAGGACCACCCGCTCCGCCCCGTAGGCGTCCGGGTCCTTCAGCTTGCTCACGATGGTAAAGCGCACGTCCTTTCCGTTCCGGATGTTCTCCCCGATGGCCAGCGCCATCCGGGAGGTCACCTTGTGCATCCGCAGGGACCCCGTACACTCAATGCTTGTCACCTTTTTGTCGCTGGCCATCTGCCCGCACAGGGCGATGTCCTCCTTGTTGAAGCTCACCTTGGCCTGGAGCCCGTAGCACTCGGACACCTTGTCTCCGTCCAGCCACACCTCGCCCCAGGTCCCCGAAATCACTCGCTTTGCCGAATCCATGTTCCTTCTCCCTTCTTGTCGTTTTTTACAAATCCCTCTTGACATTTAGTACTAAATATGATACTATATATTTGTCAGGAGGGCGTACAAATGGAAATCAAACTAAAAAAGCAGCCGCAAAAGTATCTCTCCAGCGTGGACGAACCCACCAGGCAAAAATTGTACAAAGCCCTTGACCGGCTTTCCCGCTTGGAAGGCGATATTGTACGGCTGGGCGGCACGCAGAATCGTTACCGCTATAAAATCCCACACTACCGCATCATATTTGAGTGGGTAAAAGGTGAGATTATCATTACGGTTCTTGAAATCAACACCAGAACAAACATCAAGTACTGAGGAGGTATCCCCCATGAAAAAAGAATTGACCGCCGCTGAAATTGAGAAGCGGTTTGCAGAGATCAACGCCGCAAAGCCGGAAGAGCTGTCTCCCGCAGACGCCGCAAGTCTCGCAAAAGCCGAGGCGATGGATGATGGTACTGCGGTCTCTCTTGCCGAGCTGAAACAAGCCCTTGAAGAATACAGCGGTAAATTGGTATTGCGCATACCTCGAAGCCTGCATAAGGCCCTTAAGGATGCAGCGGAGATCGAGGGCGTGAGCCTGAACCAATATATGATCTATAAACTATCCCGCTGACCTGCCGGCCCGCCGCCCCCTGCCCGGGGGCGGCTTTTTTGCGGCTTTGCGGTCTCCTCAGATTGTGATATTGAGGCTGATATCCTCAATGGCGTCGAGGATCTTGATGGACGCCTCCAAAAACACCTTGTCGGCGGTGTTGGCCTCCTTGATCTCCTGCTGGCTCATCTTGGAGGTGTCCGTGCCCACAGACTGGAGGTATGCCTCCTGAGCCGCCAGGTCGATCCCCACCGAGGAGCTCCCCGCCTGGAGGATGCCGGACTGCTCCAGCCCCACCAGGTAGCCCTTGATGGCCGTCACCAGCAGGCACTTGTTGTCGTAGCTGTTGGCGTACTTGCCGATGTAAGCGTCCTGGGCCGTGGTCCGGATGTCGGTCTGGATCATATCCATGACCTCCACCATCTTGATCTTCTTCCAGGCGTCCCCCTTGTCCTGGGTGGTGGTCTGGAGGGAGTTCACCCCGCGGGCCACCTTCACCTTCTCCCCGTCGTGGAAGAGGATGAACTTGCCTGCGTCCACCGCGGCGTCCATGGCCGCGCGGGTCAGCCGCCCCACGTCGCTCACCTCGGGGAGAGGGGCGTAGGTGCAGGAGATGGTCATGGGTGTCCCGGCGATGAGCCCCGCGATCCGGGAACAGTATTCCGCCGTGGTGAACTCGCTCGTGCCCACCAGGATATCCCCGGTGGCGAAGTTGACCACCGCCTCGCTGTCCGCCGCCTTGTTGGGCAGCACCGCCTTGCAGATGGCCGCGTCGCTGCTCCTCCGGCCGGCGATCCAGGCGGCGATGGCCGTGGCCTCGGTCTCCGTGCAGTCGGGGGGCCCCACCAGATAGTCAAAGGTCTGGGTGGCCAGCCACGTCAGGGCGTCGGTCAGCGCCTCCGCCGCTGCGGGCAGCACGTAGACCAGCACCTGCCGGGGCGGATTCACATACCCCGTAAAGGCCCGCTGGATGTATGCCTGGTTGTCCGTCCCCAGGGTGGCCGGGATCTGGCTGGCGTTGGTGTAGGCGTGGCCGCCGTTCTCCTTGGCGTCCTTGATGATGAGCGCCACCACCCCCTTCTCCGAGCGCTCGATGGCGCTCGCCGCTGTGGATTTGAATGCGATGTTGATGCTGGGAAGTCCCATTTCAATTCCCCTCCTTGATTTTTGTCTGTATTTCGCCCATCAGGGGCCACTCGTCCCCGCCCGGGCGGTCGTCCTGGTACTGAAACGTAATGCTGGTCTCCGCGTAGTCGAATTGGCAGTTCCCCTTGTTGGCCGTCACGTGGAGGAACCGGTCCTCCACCTGGAGTCCGTCCACCGCGAAGAGCTCCTGTACCGCCCCCATCCGGGTCATCAGGTCCGGCACGTGGCTGTTGTAGTAGTCGTCCGCCTCCACAAAGGCGGTGACCACCACCGTGGCCTTGACCTCCAGGCAGCCGCACGAGGCGTCCAGCATCTCCACCGGCCCCAGCTCCACCAGGAAGGACGGCCGCGCAAAGTCCACCGGTACCCGCTCCATATAGACCGTATTCCCTGGATACCGCTCCTCCACCAGCCCCTTTACCGCCTCCGTAATCGCCAGAAATGAAAGCATGCTATCCCTCCTGTAATTTGGCCTGTATCTTCTTTGCAAACCGCTCCGCGGCCTGGTAGGCGATCTCCTCCGCCCGCTGCCGTGCCGCGAGATAGGCCCCTTTCCCGGCCACCCGGTCCGCCACCAGCTTTTTCCCCAGGGCGGGAACATACCGGCCCTTTTCCTGCTTGTGTCCGTTTTCGATTGAGTTGGTGACGTATCCCACGGCGTAGGGCTCGCCGGAGCCTCCGTCCCGGGTGAAGGTCTCCTTTTTGGGGCGGACTGCGGCGTAGCCGCCGCCGGAGCCCACCACGGCCTCCTGCCAGCCCGCCGCCTCGCCGTTTCCCAGGCCCCGCTGGACCTCCACCAGGACGGCCCGGCCCATCTCCTCGTACATCTCCCGCCGCCATTCCGGGTACTCCCGCAGCAGGTCGTTGAAGTCCGCCGCCAGCCGCTCCAGCGCGTTCCGGTCCAGATATGCCGTCTGCATCACTTGTCCCCCTTTCGCAGGATCTCGTACTCATTCTTCCAGCCGTCCAGCGTGTGGGCCACCTGCACCACATACCGCGTGCCGCCTGCCTCCACCAGGCCCTTGGGCTCGATCTCCACCGCCTTGGGCGTCACCAGCACGTAGCACACGGTGGTGGTGGCCATGGGGTGGTCCTGCTCGTGGCGCAGGTACTTCTCGACGAGTACGCCGGGGAATGTTGGGCCGTTCTCTCCCCGGTGGACGTTGCCTCTGCACGCCGCCGGCTCTACCAGCGCGGCCTGGACGTCCAGCCACCCGGGGATGTTCTCCACGATGGAGGTCAAAAACAGATGCTGTCCCTTCCAGCGCAAGGCGTTGTGGAGGGTGAGGTTCTGCCGCCGCAGGACCAGGCGCACGTCCCGGGCCCCAATCCCCACCTTGGAAAAGAGGTTCGTCCGGTCCGTCAGCTCCGCTCCCGCCCAGGTCCGCCGCACGCTCTCCCACGCCCAGCCTCCCTCCACCGCGGCCAGCTCCAGCACCTCCACCCGCTCCCGCAGGGCGCTTGCTCCGTAAATCATGCCCTCACCTCACAGCAGATTGACCGCGTGCGCGCCCAGGATCTGCGCCACCACGGGATTTTCTGCAATGATCGTGCCGGTAATAGCGGTGGTCCTCCGGTCGTAGAGGTCCGCGCACACCGCCAGCGCCGCGATGCTCAGATCGGCGTGTCCGTCCGCCTCCTCCGCGCTCAGTCCCGTATAGTCCAGCACATAGCGCCGCGCGGCGTCTAGGATGTGCGGGAGAAGGGGCTCGTCCCCCTCCTCCCGCACATACTCCGCCACGTCGCTCACCAGGATTTCAGAGAGCTTCATGGCTCAAATCCCCCTTTAAGACGCCTTCATGGTCAGCACGGCCAGCTTCTGGTGATCGGTCACTCTGGAGTCAAATTCAAACCAGGAGACCACGCCGATCGCGTGCTGCGTCGCGTACTTCTCCCGGAGCACCTGGATGGAGATGTTCTCCCTGAAGTTGACGGACAGGCCGGAGTAATCTCCGTACAGCACCGCCTTGGCGCCGGCGGCCATGGCCGGCATGTTGTCGGACAAGTACACGGGCTTGCCCAGCAGCCGGTAGGGGAAGGACCCGGTCACGTCGTCCTGGAGCAGATAACGGTTGTTTCCGTCCTTCAATTTCTTGATGGTTGTGAAGGTGTCGGGGTGCATGGTCCAGCAGGCGTTGCCCTGGTGGGCCTGCTTGATCTTGGCCTGGAGCTCGATGAGCTCGTCGGCGGTAACGGCGGCGGCCCCGGCGGCGGTCAGACCCGTGGTGGTGTTCAGGGCGCCCTGGGCGGCGCTGGAGCCGGTACCGCACAGCAGCTGGCCCTCGATCCACACGGCGATCTCCTCCGCCATCTGCTCCACGATAAAGTTCACCACGGAGAAGGCCCCGTTGTTCTCCACGCTCTGACCAATGAGTGTCAGTGCGCCCGCCAGATAGCCGCCCAGGTCCACACTGGTGAACTTGCCGGAGTCGGCGGTGATTTCGGTGAACTCGGTCTGATAGCCCACCGCGATATCATGGCTGGTGTTTGCCTTGCCCCATACGGGCACCTTCAGCGTGCCTTTTACGTTGTACACTGTGGCCCCCGCCAGAATGGGGCAGCGGTCCTTGACCGCCTTGATGATCCGCTCTGCGATGCTGGTGGGGATGATGGCCCCGTTGTTGGCCATGGTCATGTTGTTGTCCCCAAACGGCGGCCCAACTTGAATCCCCATGGCAACCGTGGAGTATTCATCTTTGGTGATCCGCTGTTCGCCGTACAGAGCATTTAATATGTCAAGCGCATTTTTCTTTATATCCGTATGATGCACAGCCTCTTCGTTCATCTACGTAGCTCAGCTCCTTGTTAATTCCTTTTTAATAGCTATATCTTGACGCATACACCCTAGTGGGCCGTGTTGGCGCAGGGTTGCGGCTTATCAGGTGGCACCGCAATGCTGAAACGACCAACTCAGCATCCACCTCTGGGCTACGCTTAAGGTGATGCAATGAGCTTGTAACTGATCCTACGGGCACATTACATATGTCCGCGATTTCCTGTACCGAATGCCCCAATTGCAGGAGCATATAGTATCTTGTCTGGCGCAGCGTCATACTGTTGCCTCCATCCAAGGCATCACATCTCCTCCGATAGAGGGAGTGTGGTCCAATCTGTCCGGAAAGCTCTCAGGAGCGCGCTCCCACAGTAATTTCCCTGCCCTGCTCCATGAGCCGAAGATTACGCCGAATATCCTCAGCGCCGGCATAGCGCAGTTCATGCGGAGCTTGTCCCTCCCCTCCCACAGGTGCTTATAACGGGTCCCTACCATCTGCCAATGTCCCCACACGCCGCAGTAAGCCTTGCACATGACCCTAGGGCCCGGGGCCCCCGGAAAGGCAGCATAGCAGAGACAAAGGTCTTCCGAGTCGTCCCCGTCCTTGCTTTTGTACCGGGGGGCGGGATATTTAGTGAAGTCCACAGCGACCCAACCACCATCCTGAACTCCTGCCCCCTCTAGGCACTCCCCCACCACTGGGAAAATCGCCTGGGCGCCCTGAAGCATAGCCGATTCTATCTCTCGCAGCGTGGCTACTCTCCCCCGTTCCCGAGGGGGTAAAATCACGTTATGTAGGTTCATACGCTCACTCCCTCCCGTTCCCGGCGCCCCCGCTCCCAGGCGTAGACCGTCCACCAGCGGGCACTTTTGTAGAACCTCCAGAGCACCGGATCATCTTCACTGGCGGAAATGCGGTTATCCAACCATTCAAGGCTTTCCCGCAGTCCCTCTTGATTCCCCGCACGCCCTTCCTCGAAGGAAAGGTTGCAGCCGGGTACCCATGCGGCTAAAGCTTCCCGCGCATTTGCGCCCAGCTTCCCGCCTGTTCCCTCCTCCTGAAAGGCTATAAACGCCTCCGCCGTCAGCGGAAAGGCCAGCTCTTCTAATTTCATACCCTCACCTCTCTTTCCCGCGCGGCACGTCGCTCCCCTTTGGCCCGCCCGTACTCAAACGCCAGGCATAGCGCGCCATATAGGTCAGTCCTGGAAATCTCGCGCAGCGCCGTAAGGTCTCCGACCGTTATATGATAAGGATCGGCCGTCGAATGTTCAGCGCTGGTGAGTTTAATATAATGGTGCATTTTTTCTATGTGGTTCATACTTGCTTTTCCCTCCTCATTCCGTTAAAATAGGAGGCGGATATGGAGTCCTTCTTATCCGCCTTGGCCGTTTCGGTGTCAGCAGCACCGGAGCGGCTTTCTTTTTGCGGTGTCGGTTGGACAGCCACACCAGCACTCCAGCGACGGCCACGGCCATCCCGGCGATAAGAAGGAAGTCCAGGGGCCCCAGGGTGCCCATGAGCCCGTCGGCCAGCAGCGCCACGGCCAGGAGGATCGCGGTAGCGGTGCCCTGCAGCGCGTTCCTCATACAGTCACCCTCCTGATCTGACCGGGCTGCTCTATGGCCTGGGTGGCCGGGTGGGGGTCTCCGGCGGCAATGTATGCCATAACGGCGTCGGCGTCCACCAGCTTCTTGCGCCCCACCGGGGTTACGGGGACCTTGCCGGTTTTGATCAGGTTCCGGATGTAATGCAGGGTCACCTCGGTGTGCGGGTCCTGTTCCTTGATGACGTTCAACACCCCCGCCGCCGTTCTCATTCTGCGCAAGGGCGCGTCAATCCCTTTTCCCATCAATGGTCTCCTCATTCACGGCGATGCCGTACTTCACGCACATTTCTTTGACTACAGCGATATAGATCTCTATGAGCTTCGCGTCATCCGCGATGACGTCTACCTTAGTGAGCTTGTCCCTTCGGGATTTGCAGACCCCCTCGTCCGCCATGCGGCGGCGCTTGTTGGTCAGCCGGGTCTCCAGCGACACCCGTGCCCGTTCGTCCACCAGCTTAAAGATTTCCGCCTGAACGTCCCGGATGTACTCGTTCCCGCCCAGCGCCCGTGCAATCCGGGCGATCAGGCTCCGCGCATCTGGCCGCCACGAATTAGGCGAAAGGGCTACCACGTCCCGGATATCATCCACCTTCTGGTTGACGGCCTCGATAGCCTTATCCTGCTCCCTCTGCTTCAGCTCAAGGTTGATGAGAACGCGGAGAGTCGGGGACAGCGCGTCTAAATCGGGGACGGCGCTCACAGGCAGGAATGCCGCCGCCAACACGTCCTTAGCGCGAAGCTGGTACTGCTCCAAATTGGCGGCCAGCTCGGGGGTTTCCGCTTCCATCGTCGGCGTGATTCCGATCTTCGCCAGCCAGAGAGGGACGAAGTCCAGTTTGAGGCAAAGGACTTCCTGATTCCCACCACGGGTAGGGAGGACCAAATTTGATCCCCCTTTAGAGAGCACCTTATCGGCCTGGATATTAGCAATCTGCCGCTTCCTCTGTCCCTCGCTTAGTCCCAAGCCGTCGCACATCCAGCGAACACCGGCCCAGATTTGGCCGTCGTTGTCTCTGGCGGCCATCAGCTCCGTGCCCATGAAGGGTACAGTCTTGATTTCGAGTTCGTTCATGTTGTCTCCTTTCTGCAATAGTCCGGTCTATTGGACAGGTTGTGTGGTATCCTGTGCCTGCTCAGGCAGGTCCAGAATTTCGCGGATAGCTTGGACGATTTTGGGGGTAGCGAGCTGACCAGTCTGGATCTTGCACATGTACGACCGGTCAAAATATAGGCCCGTTACCGATGCCACCTGTTCAATCAGCCACGCTTGAGTGTGGTTAATGTCTATAAGGCGCTTTTTTATTTCCTTCCCAAATGGTGTCAGTGCGGCACTTTCCACGGATTCACCTCCCTTCATTTTGGGATTGACAATTACGCGTATGTGTAATATAGTGTGTCTACAAGGAACATCATATTACGCTTTCGCGGCCCATGACTGCATTGTATTCTGCTTTCGCGTAAAAGTCAAGGGGCCAAATTATGCTTACGCGTAATTCGGCGAAGTGTACAAGAAAGGCTGATGAATATGTCTGATTTGTACAATCGTATTGCAGAGCTGTGCCAAAATTATGGCATCACAATTACGGCTATGTGCAGAGAGTCGGGAGCAAGCCGAGCCTCATTGTCCGATTTAAAGGTTGGAAGAAAGCAAAACCTGTCGACGGAAACGCTAGATAAGATTGCAGACTATTTTGGTACAACTGTCGATTATCTACTGGGCCGTACCGACGATGCTGAGAACAACGATCGCTTTGGGCTCGACATTTCAGATGATGAGATTCGTGAGCTTGAAGAAACAAAAAAAGCGCCCACCCCGGAGGGTGAGCGTCCAAAAAGCAAACTGCGGTCTATCGCGCGCCTAGAAGATTCCAAGATTACGCCCGAACAGGATGAACAGATTGCGGATTATATTGATTTTCTGCTTTCTAAGAAAAAGGAGCTATGAGTGCAAATATTATTAAGTATCGCAAAGCGTTTGACACATCCCAAACCCTACTCGATATAACCGGCACTGACGAATTTCCTCTTGATTTTGATGTCTTATTTTCTAAGAAAAAAGGTGCCCAAATCCTTGTTTCCAGCCTTAAGGATTACAATACGTGGATCTCCTCAAAAAATTTGCAAAAGTGGGTGCCCCTATTTATTGCGGATGCAAAGTGTTTTTACTATTCAGATAGAGATACGTACATGATAATCTATAATGAGTGTCGGCCCGAAGCTAGGATACGGTTTTCCTTGGCGCACGAGTTAGGTCATATTGTTCTGGAACATCTGAATGATGAGCGTACAGAACTTTCCAGAGGGGGCGTTGATGACCCTACCTACTATGCTATGGAGGGGGCTGCAAACACATTTGCAGGGAATTTACTTGCGCCGCCCATACTTATTGACGACTTTCTCTCCGGATCAAAATTTGATGTTGAGCGCATTTCTACCCGCTTTAACATTTCGCCAAGTGCTACAAAAGCCTATAGAGCAGAGGATTATAAATACTGGAAATCATTAACTCCGAGCAAGCATGAAAAGGCCATCTTGAAAAGGTGTCATTCGGCATTACATAAGCACATTTGCATTGACTGCGGCGCAACCTTTGAAATTGAAGGTTCTCTGTTTTGCCCGATTTGCGGTGCAAGTTCATCGAGTTTGTACTATCGAGGAAAGGATAGTGTTGATGTGATATACCCTGGAGTAGAGCTCAATAAAAGCGGGCAGGCTAAACAATGCGTGCAATGTAAAAATGAAGAACACTTAGAGAAGTCTACATACTGTATGATATGCGGAAAAACTATTGTTAATCAGTGTACATATGCAATCGCCAACAATGTGCCTTGCGAGTATAATCCATGCTCACACGATGAGCCGCTTCCGGGGAATGCCCGATTCTGTCCCTATTGTGGGAGTGAAACTACCTTCCTCAAGGACGGGGTGCTCCGCCCTTGGGATGCGCCTCAAAAGCCACGTCTATTTGCTGCCCTTGACAGCGAGGAGGACGACAGTCCTCTTCCTTTTTAGCAAGATACACCACCGAGTGGCATACGCCGCCATGAGGTCTGTGCCCAGGAAGGGCACCCGTTTGATTTCGAGTTTGTTTTCCCTTTTGATCTCCTTTCTAAACTTACTCCTCGACCAGCTGCTTCAGCGCCGCTTGCAGCCTGGTCTCTACGCTCTTTGGCTCGTAATGACCGTTAAGCACCCCACTCAAATACTTAGGATTCCACCCCACGGCTTTGGCCAGTTGCTTAGATGAACAGGACAACCTCCAACCAGCTCATGCTACATCCTCCTTGCGTACAAACTTGATCTTGATGTCCACATCGTACTTTTCCGACAGAATCTCCGAGAGCACCGCCGCCAGGCGTTCAACATTCAAGTGGTTCGTCTGCTCGTGTTCCACTCAAATCACCTCCTTCCTATCTAGCTGGCGTTGAGGTCATATCAACTCGCCGCCAGCCTCTGCTGGAGCAGCATCCGCTTAATTTGCTGGTAATCCATCCGCATCTCCACCAGTACGCCTATCTGCTTCGTGATGCGCACAACGTTGTCCATCTCTTCCGCAGTTAGATAATCGGCGGCCACCGAACCTTTCGGGGCGTTCCGCGCTTTGCGAAGCTGGGCGGCGCTCATCCCGAAGGCCGCGCGATACGCGAGGTCGGTATAGTGCTTGTACCACATCCCCTTGTGAGGGCTTTCCGGGATGCAGTCCCTGATTGCGTCCGTCAGGTCTCTCCGGGTCGGGAGCATCTTTGCCCGGTTGACCTGCCGACTGACCAATTCTCTCCGCATTGCGTAGAACTGCCTGACCAATTCCTTTTTGAAGGCCACTACGGTAGGCGTGTTCTTGAGCAGTGTCATCAGGAAGGTGGCTTGCTCTTCGTTCAGCTTGACAATCTCCTCTGGGCGACCCCCGGAGCTTTCTGTCTCATATGCGCCCAAAAGTCCAAACTCCAAAAATGTGGATTCGTGTTTCCGGATAGCGTCTTTAACGCGGCGGTGGTTCATACCGGTTACTTCCGCAATCACCTTTGATGTGGTGAAGGGTATCGCGTCTAGTCTGTTTGGGTCCAAAAAGACTAAGTCGTTCATTGTGACTCCCTTCTGGTTGATTTATCTCATTTCATTTGGTACGTATCGTGTACCTTCTTCGGCAAAAAAAATTTCAATAGGATTGTCAATTCCGAGCAATAGAATCATTTTCGATATTTCATCGCTATCAAATATGCCCTTTTTCATTTTTGAATAGAAGGTCTTTTCAGTCATTCCAAGTTGTTTTGCAACCCTTCTTTGTGATAAACCGCGCTCTGCAATAAGACCACGCAACCTGCTCGTTGCAACCATCGTAATCACCTCCACCTAGTACGCCTTACGTACCAAGTATACCAAAACGTTCTGGTACGTGTCAAGCGATTTTTGAAGATAATTAAAATATTTTTTGTTGCACATTACGCAATTTGTGTTATAATGAACGCACAAATGATTGGAGTGTGAACGTGATGAGCGTCGGCCAAAACATAAAACAGCGAAGGCGAATGCTAGATATGACGCTAGAAGACGTCGCAAAAGATGTCGGTGTTAGTCGGCAAACGCTCAGCCGATATGAAACAGGTGTGATAGGAAATATCCCGTCGGATAAGATTGAATTGCTCGCTAAATCGCTTCGTACAACACCTGCCTATCTTATGGGGTGGGAAGACGAAAAGGGCGTTACGGACATTGGGCTAGTAGCTATTGAAATTGCCAAAAAATATGGGTTGGATGCATCTGTAGTTTATGACGCAATGGACAATCTGGATCGCTTGCTTCCGATTGACGAGCAAGCGATCATTGCCGAGGTAAAAAGAATGAGGCCCACCCCCGTTTCCGAGAGTGGGCCTATTGATCCGCGCGATAAAAAGTTTCTTGAGTTGTTCAGCCAGTTAACGCCAGACCAGAAAGAGTTGGTCCTCGCCCAGCTAAGAGTCCTAAAAGAGCGTCAATGATTTCATCTTTATTTCCATCACTTAACTGACTAAAAAGCTGCGCAGCTTCTTTGTCAATGCCTTGGAGCACCTCGCTCTTTGGGGTTTGATTTATGGTACTGGTCATAGACGCTCCTCCCTTTATCCTCTGTTCTAATTTATTATATCGAAAATCCGGGTTCTGCGCAATTCTTTTGCTCACACAATATTACTGTGTACAGCCCGTATTAGTCGCGCTCAAACTATATCTTGGCCATGGCCCATTATACCGGGAATCCCAACATAAGCCCAATAGAGCGCGCCCACGTAGCTTGCGCCTCAAATTCCTAAGCGCCGTCGAGTACAATTTATAGTAATATTTAGCGGAATTATTTCTTTTCACTTCATTTTAAATTAGCAATGCAACTAAAACTTTGCGGGCAAAGGTGTACGCTCTTTTCTGGCGGTATATGTCGCCATGAGGACCGGCTAAGAGATTGCCACACACGCTGTAGTGTTCCGTGGTACCAAAGTGCCCGTCATCCATCACAGGCGGGGCCCTTGGTCTGTTTGATTATCCGGCAGATTTGGCGCTATCTGGTGGCTCAACCCTGAGAGGTGCGCTTCAGATCAGAGCGGAGGTGTCATAATGCAAAAAAGCCGCCCGAAGGCGGCTCTTGACAATCTCATATCTGGCGGTTATACTGAAATCAGAAAGAGGGCGCTACCGGCAGACGGTCAGCCCCTCGCTGTGTTACAAGAAGTAACCGCTGAGCTGGGGAGCTTGTGGGCGGTTACTTCGAAAAAAGTATAAGGCGGCGCTACCGGCAGACGGTCAGCCCCTTATGCTTGAGCTACAAGAAGTAACCGCGCAGTTGGGGAACTGGGGGCGGTTACTTCTTTTTTATCTGGAAAACCAGACCGATAATGCCGATGATGACAAGCGAGTAAGCAAAAAGCTCACTGTATGTAACCATGGCCTCACCTCCCCTCCTTTGCAGGAGGGGGCAAGAAGTCCCCTCCGGGATGGAGGGACCAACCGCCTACCGTTGCGGATAGCGCCGTCGCCAGAATATCACACTTTTTGACAGAGCGCAACAATAAAAAAGTCCTCCCGGCGCTACCAACACCGGAAGGACAGGCAAAATGACCCAGACCACTAAATCAAGGCCCCTTTGCGCCCTTTTATGATAGCATAAAAAGGGCCTGGGTGCAAGAAAAAGGAGGACCCAATGGCTACGATAAAAAAACAGGGCAAAGGTTACAAGATCACCGTTTCCCATGGCTATGACATCAACGGCAAGCAGTTACGTGAGCACATGACCTGGGTGCCGCCGGCCGGGATGACAGAGAAGCAGCTGGAGAAGGAGCTGCAGCGCCAGGCCGTACTCTTTGAGGACCAGGTGAAGCACAGCGCTACCCACGACGGCAACATCAAGCTGGTGGACTTCACCGCCCTGTTCCTGAAGGATTATGCCTATCCTACCCTGAAGGTCCGCACCGCCTACGGGTATGAGGAAAGAATGGCCCGGGTGAACCAGGCCTTGGGACATATCAAATTGAAGGACCTGAAGCCGGGCCATCTGGCGGCATTCTATGCCAACCTCCAGGAGGAGGGGATGCGCTGCCAGCGGCGGGCCCGCTGCAAGGTGGACTTCAAAGCCTGGATGAAAGAGCGGCACACCACCATGGCCGCCTTGTCCCGGGACACCGGCGTGTCCATTTGGAGCTTTAAGCAGATGCGGGACGGCAACGTCATAGACCAGGCCAGCGCGGAGCGGATCGCTTCCGCCCTAGGGGAGAAATATGACCAGCTCTTTGAGCTTCAGCGGGATATGACCCCCTTGAAGCCGGGGACCATCCACACCTATCACCGTATACTTTCGGCGGTCCTATACCGGGCCGTGAAGTGGGGGTATATCAAGAGCAATCCGGCATCCTGTATGGACCTGCCCAGCCTCAAAGACCGGAAAGCCAAATACCTGGATGAACCGGACGCCAGGCGGCTCCTGGAGCTGCTGCGGGATGAGCCCATCAGGTGGCGGGCCATCATCACCTTTGACCTGCTGTCCGGGCTCCGGCGCGGGGAACTGCTGGGGCTCCGCTGGGAGGACGTGAACCTGGACGCCCAGACCATCACGATCTCCCAGACCTCCAACTATATCCCACCGAAGGGGGTATACACCGATAGCCCTAAGACGGCCACGTCCAACCGACCGCTGAAGCTGTCCCGCTCCGCCTTTCTGCTGCTCCTGGAGTATAAACAATGGCAGGATGCCCAGCGGGAGGCCCTGGGGGATGCCTGGATGGACGAGGACGGCCGGGTATTCACCCGGGACGACGGCAGACCCCTGTTCCCGGACAGCGTGTCCCAGTGGTTTACCAAATTCGTGAAGCGCACCGGCTTGCCGAAGGTCACCGTCCACTCCCTCCGGCACACCTACGCCAGCCTGATGATCGGGGACGGGACGCCCCTGGTGGTCGTGTCCCACAAGCTGGGCCACGCTCAGCCTAGCACCACCTCCAACATCTACGCCCACGTGATCGCCTCCGCAGAGGAGCGAGCCACCAACACCTTCAGCCGCTTTGATGACCTGGTGGTGCCAGGTGCAGAGCTGCCCAGGGATGAAAAGAAAAAAGCCGCCGGGGAATAAATTCCCGGCGGCTTTTTCGTGGAGCTGATGGTGGGAATCGAACCCACAACCCCGGCATTACGAGTGCCGTGCTCTACCTTTGAGCCACATCAGCATTTATATATTTTCGTGGAGTTTTGCGGAAATAAGCACCAAACAAGCACCAAAACTAGATTTTTGAGGGTGTGAGGGTGGAGGCGGCCCAGTAATTGCAAGGGCTGGCGGGTTTTCTACTCGGTCTTGACCTCATCATTACGAGTGCGCTGCTCTACCCCTGAGCCACAGTAGCAAATCAATCATAGACTTGACGGTAAATTATGATAGCACATTTTTTTCGCGCCGTCAATCACCAACCTTGTCTTTTCTTTGTTTGCTTTTATATTACCTTCTGTATATCCCTGTGCTTTCTCCTCTGTGCCAAAGCCGCTCTGCCTTCCCTGAGCGGACATGCCTGTCGTCCCTCCTGAAATTTCTATTTGGCATTTCATCAAAAAGATTGTTATTTCTCCGATTATAGCCGATATTTTTAACTTTTAATTTTCTATTTTCATCCAGAATACACTTGTTCCATTTACATAATTTCAAGCAGTAATCTCATCTACAAAGAGTTATTCACATTATCCACAGGTTTATCCACACCCACTCACCCCTTCTTTTTCAACAGCTTTTCCACTTTTCCACCGTTTTTTCCACAGGGCTCAATCTCTAATTCTCTTCTCTTTTAACCTCTCAATTTAGTATACATAATCTTTTTCCCTCCACCGAAGACAAAAAAACGACGCATGGCCGTCACCCGACCGTGCGCCGCCTGAGTCCTATTCCTCCAAAAGATGCTTCCGGCTCCAGGCCCGGCTGTTCCAACGGCTCAGAAACAGCACCGCCCGAATACACTCATCGATGGCCATTGCCGCCCAGAGCCCTGCCAGTCCCCACCCCAGGACCACCCCCAGAAGAACGCTGCCTCCCACACCCACCAGCCAAGCGTCAACGATACAGATGGTGATGGGGAAGCGGATATCGCCGCAGGCCTGAAGGGCCCGGCACATGACCATATTCACCGCGCGCCCCAACTCTAGAGGGATCTCAATGAGCATGATGGTCCCCGCCAGCGTCAGGACCTGCTCATCTTTTGTAAAAATGCCGTAAATGGGCCGTGCAAGCAGCCAGAGGACCACTGATAGGATACCCGACACCGCCACCGCTGCCAGTGCCGTGCGCTTTACGTTCCGGTCCGTCTCGGCAATCTCGCCTGCGCCCATGAGCCTCGCCACAACGACCTGGCAGGCCTGCGACAGAGCTGAGCCGAACAGATAGGTCACATTGGCAAACAAGTTGGCATAGACCCGCGTATTTACCACATATGCGGCAAAACGATTGCACACCGTCTGAATGCAGATCTGAGAACCATTATAGGAGACCGACTCCCCTCCTGTGGGCACGCCGATGGCCAGGAGCCGTTTAAGCTGGTCCCAGGGAAAGGGCCGGAGGCAACGCAGTGAGATGACTGGCCCAAAGGTTCTGCGGAAGAGCACGGCGATGATGGCCGCACCCATGATCCGGGACAGACCGCTGGAGATGGCGGCACCCGCGATCCCCATGGCCGGAATGGGGCCCAGGCCGTTGATGAGCACATAGTTTCCGCCGATGTTCAGACAGTTCATCACCACGGAGATCACCATGGTCTCCTTCATCATCTGGCTGCTGCGGAAAAAGGCGGTAAATGTGAGGTAAACCGCCTGGAACATCATACCCAGCCCAATGAGGCGCATATAAAGGCATGTCTCTTCAAAAATCAGCGCATGGACGCCCATCAATCTGAAAATAGGTCCGCAGCCGAGGACCAGCACGGCGCTGACCAGAAGGCCGAATACCAGATTCATCAGGAGCGCCACCGTATAAGTCTGGTTCACCCGCTTGGTATCTTTGGCGCCGATGTACTGGGAAATCAGGATCATAGCGGCTGTACAGACCACGGAAAATACCAGCAGTAGGAGGTTGGTGATCTGATTGGCGTTGCCGATGGCCCCTACGCCGTTGGGGTCCCGCCAGCCTACCATGATCTGGTCCGCGTTACCCACCAGCATCTGGAGCAGCAACTCCACAAAAATCGGCCAGGAGAGCTTCAGGATGTTGTTTCCCTTCATTTTCAAGGCTTCCTCCGCATTCCACATAGTATACTTCCGCTGATTTACTATAGTGATTATAGCGGTTTGCTCCACGAATACAATTGGAAGAAATGATGTGATTTTCAAAATGGTAGGACCTATCCTGCATAAAGTCCACAATAGAACAGGCGGCCCGTTCCATGAACGGGCCGCCTTTGTCTTTCTGTTCCCCTACAGGCTTCCATATTCCTCAAAGAACCGGTCGTGTATGACCTGAACGGCATTGTCCGCGTCGCATTTATCTACCAGCACGGAGACCTTGATCTCACTGGTGGAGATCATATGGATATTGATTCCCGCGTTGTAAAGCGCCTCGAACATCAGGGAGGCCACGCCGGGATTATTGATCATGCCCGCGCCTACAATTGAGACTTTGGCGATCTCATCCGTAACGTCGATGTGGTCAAAGCCCAGAATGTCCTTCATCTCACTCATGACCTGCCGGGCCTTATCCATATCCTCGTGCCCCACCGTGAAGCTGATATCCTTGGTGTTGTTGCGTCCGATGGATTGGAGGATGATATCCACGTTGATCCCGTACTTTGCTAGCGTGGAGAAGATGCGGAAGGCGGTGCCCGGCTTATCCGGCAGGCCCACCAGGGCCAGGCGCGCGATGTTTTTGTCCTTGGCTACGCCGCTGACATAGGGCTTTTCCATGGTTTTTGCAACCTCCTTGACTTTCGTTCCGGGCTGTCCGGAAAAGCTGGAGAGGACCTCCAGATTGACATTATAGCGCTTGGCCATTTCCACGGAGCGGTTGTGCAGGACCTGAGCGCCCAAGGTGGCCAGTTCCAGCATCTCGTCATAGGTGATCTCGTCCAGCTTCCGGGCCCCCTTGACGGAGCGGGGATCGGCGGTGAACACGCCGTCCACATCGGTGTAGATCTGACACAGGTCGGCATGCAGGGTGGCCGCCAGAGCCACCGCCGAGGTATCCGAACCCCCCCGCCCCAGTGTGGTAACGTCGCCATACTTGTTGATGCCCTGGAATCCGGTGACGATGACGATCTTCCGCTTGTCCAGCTCCGCCAAAATACGCTCGGTACGGACGTTCTTGATCCGGGCCGCGCCATAGGCCGAGTTGGTTTTGAAGCCGGCCTGCCAGCCTGTCAGAGAGACCACCGGATACCCCATCGCCTCAATGGCCATGGCGCACAGGGCGCAGGAAATCTGCTCGCCGGTCGAGAGCAGCATGTCCATCTCCCGCTTGGAGGCCTTGGGATTGATCTCCCCTGCTTTGGCGATGAGGTCATCCGTAGTGTCTCCCTGTGCGGAGAGGACCACCACCAGGCTGTGTCCCCGGCGGTAGGTCTCCGTAATGATGCGGGCCACGTTGCGGATCCGGTCCGCATCCGCGACGGAGGTCCCGCCGAATTTCTGTACAATGAGTGACATGTATATGTACCCCCTAAGAGTTACGTGTAAAAGCCAGGTCCTCCCTCCTCGGAGGTATGCTCCGGGGAGGGAGCTGGAGAAGCCTATGCCATTCTATGCCCTCACTCCAGGACCCGGAACAGCGAGCCAAGCTCCATGCCGGAGAGGGCAGACATCAGCTCGCCCCGGGGCATGGCCCTGGTGAGGAAGGCCACCTCGTCCGCCGGCGCACCCGGCCGGGAGAGCAGCGCGGCATCCAGCCCGGCGGCGCGTACCTTTTCGGCGGTCCCGGCGCAGCGGACATACCACCGGAAGGGGACGCCCTCCGGCGACACCGTCACATCCTCTCCGCCGGGGCCCCACTCCACCCGCTTTCGGGAACGGAT
This sequence comes from Intestinimonas butyriciproducens, assembly GCF_004154955.1. Classification (NCBI taxonomy): domain Bacteria; kingdom Bacillati; phylum Bacillota; class Clostridia; order Eubacteriales; genus Intestinimonas; species Intestinimonas butyriciproducens. Next base: position 2,037,790 of record NZ_CP011524.1, read on the forward strand.
ATGCCGGGCGGCGTCCATCACATCGGCCACAACGGCGGAAGCGGTGGGCAGTTTTCCCGCGCCCCGGCCATAGAACATCACGTCTCCGATGGCGTCCCCTTTGACCATAATGGCGTTGAACACATCCTCCACCCCGGCCAAAGGCGCCTCCGCATCTATAAGATGAGGGGCCACATAGGCGCAGATCTTTCCGTCCAGCTCCTTTACCGCCCGTCCAAGCAGCTTGATCTTCCGGTTGCACGACTCAGCGTAGGCCACGTCGGCCAGCGTGACGCCGGTGATCCCCTCGGTGGGTACCTGCCGGGGGTACACGTGACGGCCGAAGGCGATGGAGGCGAGAATACAGATCTTCCGGCAGGCGTCGTGCCCTTCCACGTCGGCAGTGGGGTCCTTTTCTGCATAACCGTTCTCCTGGGCCTCTTTCAGTGCGGCCTCAAAGGAGAGGCCCACGCGTATCATGCGGGTGAGGATATAATTTGTCGTGCCGTTCAGGATTCCGCAGATCTCTGTGAGCTCGTTGGCGGCCAGGCACTGAGAGAGGGGACGCAGAATAGGGATACCGCCGCCCACGCTCGCCTCAAACAGATAGCTCACGCCCATTTGAGACGCCAGTTGGATGAGCTCGTACCCGCGCTCGGCCACCAGCTCCTTATTGGAGGAAACCACGCTCTTCCCGGCCCGCAACGCCCGGCGCGTATAGTCCAGGGCCACTGTGGCCCCACCGATGGTCTCCACAACGATATCTACCGACTTGTCGTTTTCAATGGTGGAAAAATCATGGATGATCTTGTCCTGAAAGGGGCTCTCCGGAAAGTCACGCACATCCAAAATATATTTCAGGCGGACGGGCGTCTCCACCTTTTGGTCGATATGTTCCCCATTTTTGGCCAGCACCTCGGCCACACCGGACCCCACCGTGCCAAAGCCCAGAATTGCAACATTTACCATACCATCAAACTCTCCTCGCGTACTGAATTGCCTACCCGGCCAGAATCTCACATTTGAGGACGCCTCTGAGCGCCGTCGTACGAGAGAGCAGCTCCTCTACCGGGATATGGAGTCCCGAAGTCTCAGCCCCGATGGTTACCAGCGCGCAGCCGCTCACCGGAATGCCCTGATTGATGGTGAGAATATTCGCGCCGGAGACGGCAAAGCTATTGAGGACTGACGAGAGGACGCCCGGCTCGTCCCTCAGCCGGGTCTGGAAGGTCACGATGCGGCCATGGAGCATATCGTTGAAGGGTCGCACCGCATCCTTATATTTATAGAATGCGCTCCGGCTGATCCCGGTCATGCCCGTGGCCTGATGGACCGTCTCCGCCTCTCCGGTCTCCAGCAATCGCTTGGCCTCCGCGACCTTTCTGAATATTTCCGGCAGTGCGTTGGCCTCTACAATAAAGTATTTCGGCGGGTTCGCCATTTCATACACCTCCCTGGTCCTGTCTCTTCATTCTAAGCGGGTACATTTGTCTTTGTTACAGAGTCATTTGTCCACGTGTGAAGTTTATTTTAGCACAGTCCTCTGGCGGGTGCAAGCCCGAATTCCGGGAACATACCACGATTTTTGACGCACTATGCCGGATTTTTCCGTCATAGTAACCATAATGTGAGGAGGTCCGTCATGCCCGAGAATAAACATCTGAAATTTCTTCTCACAGTCGCCTACTTGGCGCTTGGAGGGGCCGCCCTATGGCTGGCGCTCCATTTCCTCCTTCCGTGGACACTCCCCTTCCTCCTCGCTCTGCTCCTCGCCGCCTTACTGGAACGCCCGGTGACTTTTTTTATGGACCGGCTGCGCCTGCCGCGCTGGGCGGCGGCGGCGCTGTGCACGGTTCTGTTGCTGCTCGCAGTGGGCGCCGTGCTCTTTTTGTGCGTCTGGCGGCTCTGGTATGAGGGCTCTCTCCTGCTTGGACGCCTGCCCTCCCTGCTTTCCGCCCTGCCCTCCCTGGGCGCTCCGCTGGAGCGGTGGGCCTATCGCTTCATCATCGCCGCCCCGCCCCAAATGCAGGAACCGCTGCGGGAGGCGCTGGAGACCCTGGCGGCGCAGAGCGCCGCGCTGCCCGACTGGCTCTACCGCACCTTGTCCACCTGGACGGTATCCGCACTTGCGGCCCTGCCGGATTGGGGACTTTTTCTTTTCACCACCGGTCTTGCCACCTATTTTACCTCCGCCGGACGGCCCGCGCTCCTCGCTTTTCTTCGCCGACAGGCGCCTCCCTCCTGGCGGCCTGCGCTCCGGACCGGGTGCCGCCGCTTCCGGGCAACCGCCGGCGGCTGGCTGAAAGCCCAGGGCATGCTGATGCTCATCACCTTCGGCGAACTGACCCTGGGTTTTTTGTTTCTCGGCGTGGATCTCTCCATCCTGCTGGCGGCCCTCACCGCGCTGGTGGATGCCCTGCCCGTATTCGGCACCGGCACCGTGCTGATCCCCTGGGCCCTGCTGGAACTGCTTTCAGGCCGTTTTTCCATGGCGCTTGGGCTCTTCGTCCTCTACCTGATCGTGTCCCTGGTGCGCAGCCTGCTGGAGCCCAAGCTGGTGGGAGACCGCGTCGGCCTTCCCCCCCTGGCCGCGCTGCTGTGCATGTATGTGGGGTTCCGGGCCTTCGGTGTGGTCGGGATGGTGCTCTCCCCCCTGGCCGCCATCCTGATCAAGGAGGCCCACGACTGCGGTATCGTGCGGCTGTGGCGGGACTGAGTCCGCGGGGTGTGCCCTCCCTCCTCCGGATGCCGTCCCTTTTTTCATTGATTTTCTCCGAAAACCTCGGATTTCCCCCTTGCTTATCCCTGTACGATAGTCTATATTAGGATGGTGTAAAGACGGCCCGCCGTGAGCACCATGGGGCCGAGCAGAGAGGATGTACGCACCTTGAACATTATTATTGTCGGCGACGGCAAAGTCGGCTACACACTGGCTGAGCATCTCTCCCGTGAGGAGCACAATGTCACCATTGTGGACACCAGCGAGGAGGCCCTGCGCAAAGCCGACGAATCCTTGGACGTCATGTGCATCAAAGGAAACGGCGCTTCCATCACCGCACTCCGGGAGGCCGGCGCCGACACAGCCGATCTTCTCATCGCCGCCACCAGCATGGACGAGATCAACATGGTCTGCTGCCTCACCGCCAAGCGCCTGGGCACCCGTTTCACCATCGCGCGGGTCCGCAACGTCGAATATACGGTGGACGCCAGCGCCCTCAAGCACGATATGGGCATCGACACCCTGATCAACCCAGAGAACGCCACCGCGGTGGAAATCGCCCGGCTGCTCCGGTTTCCCTCTGCCGCCAATATCGAGACCTTCTACCGCGGTCGCGTGGAGCTCATGAGCTTTCGGGCCCGGGAGGAGGATTTTTTCTTGGGCCAGCCCCTCTCCGCCCTCTCGCAGCAGGTGCGGAACCTCCCCATCCTTTTCTGCGCCGCGGAGCGGAATGGAGAGGTCATCATCCCGGACGGCTCCTTCGTCCCCCAGGCCGAGGACCGGATCTATGTGATCGGGGCCCCTCTCGGCGTACATGAGTTCTTCAAGCTGATCGGCCGTTACGCCCCCCATATCCGCAATGTGTTCGTGGTGGGCGGCGGGCGCATCACCTACTATCTCTCCGCCATCCTGGAGCGCATGAATATGCACGTAAAGATCGTGGAGCTCAGCGAAGCGCGCTGCCGCCAGCTCTCCGAGATCCTTCCTCACAGCCTGATCATCTGCGGCGACGGCACCGACCAGGAACTCCTGGAATCGGAAAACCTGGAGGATGCCGACGCCTTTGTGGCCCTCACCGGGCGGGACGAGGACAACCTGATCATCTCCCTCTACGCCATGCAGCGCAAGGTCGCCAAAGTCGTGGCCAAATGTAACCGGCAAAACTACACCGGCATCGTGCGGGATCTGGGCCTGGACAGCGTCATCTCCCCCAAGCTCTTTACCGCAAACCAGATCCTGCACATCGTCCGCGGGATGCAGAACAGCAAGGGCAGCGTTATGAGCACCCTCTACCGCATCGCGGACGGCGGTGCGGAGGCCGCTGAATTCGTGGTCAACGAGACTACCCGCCATCTGGGCACGCCGCTGAAGGACCTGAGGTTGAAAAAGGGGATTCTGGTCGCCGTCATCGTCCACCAGGGGCGTACCATCATTCCCGAGGGCTCCTCCACCATTGAGCTGGGCGACACTGTGATCATCATCTCCAGCAATCAGGGGATTCTGGACATCAACGACATCTTCGATGACTCCATCCTTGACCTGGGGGCCGGAAATCAATGAATTTTAAGCTGGTATTCAAGCTGGCGGGCAAAACCCTGCTGGTAGCCGCCGCCTGTATGGTCCTTCCTCTGCTGGTCACCCTGCTCTACCGGGAGGACCCCATGCCGTTCCTGTCTGCGATGGGCATTACCGCGCTGGCCGGTCTTCTTTTATCTCTACTGAGGGCCGACACGCGTTTCAATTCCAGAGAGGGCTTCTTTTCGGCCGGACTCATCTGGCTTCTGGTGGGTTTTTTCGGGGCGCTTCCCTTCCAATTCTCCGGCTATTTTCCCAGTTTTGTGGACTGCCTGTTCGAGTCCATCTCCGGCTTCACCACCACCGGAGCCTCTATCCTCACAGCTGTGGAGCCTCTTCCGAAGGGCATTCTCTTCTGGCGCTCCTTCATCCATTGGCTGGGCGGCATGGGGATCTTGGTCCTGACCATCGCCCTTCTCCCCTCCCTGGGCGCGCGCACGCTTCATGTGATGAAGGCCGAGTCGCCCGGGCCCATCATCAGTAAATTGGTGCCCAAATCCTCTCAGTCCTCCAAGATCCTGTACGGCATCTATCTGGTCCTCACGGTGCTGGTGATCCTTGCCCTGCGGGCCGCCGGAATGGACTGGTTCGACTCGGTGACACATGCCTTTGCCACTGCCGGCACGGGCGGCTTCTCCACCCGTAACCTGTCCGTCGGCGCCTACCAAAGCCCCGCAGTAGAGATCGTCCTCGGCATCGCTATGCTTCTCTTTTCCGTGAATTTTGCCCTCTACTTCCTGATCCTGTGCGGAAAATGGCGTCAGGCGCTCAGAAGCGATGAACTCCGTTTTTTTGCCAGCGTGGTGGGCGGTTCCGTTCTCCTCATCGCCTGCAATATCCAGAGCATGTACGGCTCCTTTCTGACCTCCCTGCGCCACGCCTTCTTTCAGGTCTCCTCTATCATCTCCACCACCGGTTTCTCCAGCGTGGATTTCGACCTCTGGCCGGAGTTCTCCCGGGCCCTGCTGGTGATCCTTATGTTCTGCGGGGCCTGCGCCGGCTCTACCGGCGGCGGCGTAAAGTGCTCCCGAGTCCTGCTTCTCCTTAAATGTATCGGGCGGGAGATCCGCCAGATCCTCCATCCCCGTTCCGTCAATGTGGTCCGCTTGGATGGCCGGGTCGTGGATGAAAAGATACTCCATACCGTGATGATCTTCCTGGGGTCCTATATGCTCATCACCTTCGGGGCCACGCTGCTCGTCGCCCTGGATAACTTCTCCTTTGGAACAACCTTTACGGCAGTGGTGGCCTGTATCGGCAACATCGGTCCCGGCCTGGAACTGGTCGGCCCCATGGGCAACTTCTCCATCTTTTCTCCTCTGACGAAGCTGGTCCTCTCTCTGTGCATGATCGTGGGGAGACTTGAGGTCTTTCCCATCCTGGTCCTCTTCAGTAAGAATGCCTGGCAGAGGGTGTAGGCGTCTCCCCGCGATCCTGCGCTCCGCCGGACTCCTAGGAAGTCCGGCGGAGCGCATTTTTTGTGAAAAACAGAAAATTTTTTTCTTGACAACACCGCCCTCCGCCTGCGGGCACTTTTTTCTTTCGCCGCTCGTAAGTTTCTTTTCTTTTCATTTGAAGGGGTGTTATTTTCGTTTACTGTTTCGTTTTTCCATGTCATGGCAAGATTGCACGGAAAGATCGACCGAAAACTTTTCATTTTCGTAGGAACTGTAAAACCGGCGTATTTGCAGGGAAAAGCGCGGTTGGGCACCTTGAAAATCCGCTTTGTTATGCTAAAATTATAAACAAGAACTGCGTCGGGATCTGCCCGGCGCTTGTGCAAAAGGAGTGGGGAATTTTGACACCTGAAAATCTCTTCTGGATTGGCTTTGTGGGGGCCGTGCTGGCCATCGCATTTGCCTATGTCCAGAGCCGGAAGGTCATGACCTTCTCGGAGGGCAGCGATACCATGAAGAAGATCGCCGCCTCCATCCGGGAAGGCGCCAATGCCTACCTCCGGCGGCAGTACACCACCGTGGCAAAGGTCTTTGTCGTCGTTTTTGTCATCCTGCTGGTGATCGCTTTCGCCTCCAACGGCGAGATGCTCTCCAAATTCACGCCCTTCGCCTTCATCACCGGCGGGGTATGGTCCATGTTGGCCGGTTTTGTCGGCATGAAAATTGCCACCAATTCCAATGCCCGCACCGCGCAGGCCGCCTCCGAGAGCCTCAATAAGGGACTCCGCGTGGCCTTCTCCTCCGGCTCCGTCATGGGCTTTACCGTGGTGGGCCTGGGTATGCTGGACATCTCCATCTGGTACTTTTTGCTTCACTATGCCTTCCACATCACCGATGCCACCACCCTTGCCAACATCATGGTCATGAACGGCATGGGCGCCTCTTTTATGGCTCTCTTCGCCCGTGTGGGCGGCGGCATCTACACCAAAGCCGCCGATGTGGGCGCCGATCTGGTGGGCAAGGTGGAGGCCGGAATCCCCGAGGACGACCCCCGCAACCCCGCCACCATTGCCGACAACGTGGGTGACAACGTGGGCGATGTGGCGGGTATGGGCGCCGACCTCTATGAGTCCTACGTCGGCTCCATTCTGGCCACCTTCGCGCTCTCCGCCGTGGCGGGTTATGGTTTTTCCGGTATGCTCCTGCCCGTGTGCCTGGCCGTGGAGGGCATCGTCTGCTCCATCATTGGCTCCTTCTTTGTCAAGACCAAGGAGAACGCCGACCAGAAGTCTCTGCTGAAGAGCCTGCGCACCGGCACCTATCTGGCCGCCCTGCTCTCCGCCCTTGTCGCCGCGCCCCTTACATATACCATCGTGGGCAACTGGGGCGTCTATGTGGCGATTCTGGCCGGTCTGATCGGCGGCTGCGCCATCGGCTATTTCACCGAATACTACACCTCCGACACCTACGCGCCCACGCAGAAGCTGGCCGCCTCCTCTGAGACCGGCTCCGCCACCGTCATCATCGGCGGCATCTCCTTGGGGCTGAAGTCCACCGTAGCCTCCATCCTCATTGTCGCCGCCGCCGTTCTCATCAGCTACTTTGCCGCCGGCGGCTCTCTGAACGTCGTGGACGCCAGCGGTCTTTTCACCGCTGAGTTCAACAAGGGCCTCTACGGCATCGGCATCGCCGGCGTAGGCATGCTCTCTACCCTGGGCATCACGCTGGCCACCGACGCATACGGCCCCGTGGCCGACAATGCCGGCGGCATCGCCGAGATGAGCGGCCTCCCCGCCGAGGTCCGCGAGCGCACCGACGCTCTGGACTCCCTAGGCAACACCACTGCCGCCACCGGCAAGGGCTTCGCCATCGGCTCCGCCTCCCTCACCGCTCTGGCCCTCCTGGTCTCTTACGTGGACATCGTCCAGACCAAGACCGCCGAGGTCCTGAACTTCACCCTCACCAGCCCCACCGTGCTGGTCGGTATGTTCATCGGTGCCATGCTCACCTTTGTCTTCTCCGCATTCACCATGAGCGCCGTGCAGACCGCCGCGCAGTCCATCGTGGTGGAGGTCCGCCGCCAGTTCCGTGAGATTGCCGGCATCATGGAGGGCAAGTCCGATCCTGACTACGCGTCCTGTGTGGCCCTGTGCACCAAGGGCGCCCTCCACGAGATGGTGGCGCCCGCCTTGCTGGCCATTGTGGTGCCCATCCTCACCGGCCTGATCCTGGGGCCCACCGGCGTAGTGGGGCTTCTGGGCGGCGTGTCTGTCACCGGCTTCGCCATGGCCGTGTTTATGTCCAACGCCGGCGGCGCTTGGGACAATGCCAAAAAGTACATCGAGTCCGGCCATCACGGCGGCAAGGGCTCCGACTGCCATAAAGCCGCCGTCGTGGGCGACACTGTGGGCGATCCGTTTAAGGATACCTCCGGTCCCTCCCTCAATATTCTCATCAAGCTGTGCTCCACCGTGTCCATCGTATTCTCCGGGCTCATCGTGGCTTTCAACCTGATGAATATGCTGTGATCTGATCTCGGGCAGGGCGCGCCGACCGGCGCGCCCTGCTTTTTTACTTTGATGCAGTCCCTCCCCGGGCTTGTCCTGCCTTGTGCTTTATGATATAATACATTTTATTCTTTATGATCTTACCCTGGATATACAAAGGGCAGTGCGCCAGCCAGCAAGGCCGGTGGGGCACCTGGCGGCATTTCTCACGCAAAAGCCGCATTTGCTTTTGTACACCAAGGGCCCCGATGGAGGTATCCAAAACTATGATCCAGATCACCAATTCCCCCGTACTTTATCAGGGCGGAGGCTTCATCCCCGCCCATCCCCGGCCTGCGGCGGAGCGGACCGGCACCATGGCCTCCGCCATCCTCAGGGCGCACAACACCTCCGGCGACCCGGAACGGTTGAAGATCAAATTCGACGCCATGGCCTCCCACGATATCACCTACGTGGGCATCATCCAGACGGCCAGGGCTTCCGGCCTCACCGCCTTTCCCCTGCCCTACGTGCTCACCAACTGTCACAATTCTCTGTGTGCCGTGGGCGGTACCATCAATGAGGACGACCATGTTTTCGGCCTCTCCGCCGCCAAGAAGTACGGCGGCGAATTTGTCCCCGCCCATCAGGCGGTCATTCACTCCTATATGCGGGAGCGGTACGCCGCCCCCGGACGGATGATCTTGGGCTCCGACTCCCACACCCGCTACGGTGCTTACGGTACCGTAGCCATCGGCGAGGGCGGCCCTGAGCTGGCCCGCCAGCTTCTGGAAAAGACCTACGATATCGCCTATCCCAAGGTCATCGCAGTCCATCTCACCGGCGCGCCTCGTCCCGGCACCGGTCCTCAGGACGTGGCGCTGGCCCTGATCGGCGCCACCTTCCGGGAGGGCATTGTCAAAAATGCCGTTCTGGAGTTCTTCGGCCCCGGTGTGGAGTGCCTCTCCATGGATTACCGCTCCGGCATCGACGTCATGACCACGGAGACAGCCTGCCTCTCCTCCGTTTGGTCCACCGATGATATCACCAGGGAGCACCTGGATATTCTGGGCCGTGGGGATCAATTCCAGTCGCAGGCTCCGGCGGAGGGTGCGTACTACGACGCCCTCATTGAAATTGACCTCTCCACTGTGGAGCCCATGATCGCGCTCCCCTTCCACCCCTCCAACGCCTATCCCATTCGGGAGTTCAAGGCCAATATGGCCGACCTTCTGCACCAGGTGGACCTGGACGCCGCGGAACAGCTCGGCATTCGGAACGCCGCCTCTCTCACCGCCAAAATCGTGAACGGCCAGTTCCATGTGGATCAGGGCGTCATCGCCGGCTGCTCCGGCGGCACCTATCAGAATCTGGTCCGGGCCGCGCAGATCCTGGACGGCCACTCCATCGGCGCGGATGCATTCTGGCTCTCCTGCTATCCCGGCTCCATGCCCATCCATCTGGAGCTGACCAAAAACGGCTATATCGCCTCCCTGATGGCCTCCGGCGCCTCCATCCGCTCCTGCTTCTGCGGTCCCTGCTTCGGTGCGGGGGATGTGCCCGCCAACGGTGCCTTCTCCATCCGCCACTCCACCCGCAACTTCCCCAACCGCGAGGGCAGCAAGCCGGGGGACGGCCAAATCTCCTATGTGGCCCTGATGGATGCCCGGAGCATCGCCGCCACCGCCCTGAACGGAGGTGTGCTCACCGGTGCGGACGAGCTTCCTGAAATCCCCATCGACCACGCCCGCGAGCCCTATCGCTATGACGACTCCGCCTATCGCTCCCGCGTCTACTACGGTGTGGGCAGGCCCGACCCGGATGCCGAGCTGGTCTTTGGCCCCAACATTGCCGACTGGCCGGAGCAGGTGCCCCTGACCGAGGATCTGCTCCTGACGGTCTGTGCCGCCATCTACGACCCGGTGACCACCACCGATGAGCTCATCCCCTCCGGCGAGACCTCCTCCTATCGCTCCAACCCGCTTCGTCTGGCGGAGTTTGCCCTTTCCCGAAAGGACCCACAGTATGTGCCCCGGGCCAAGCAGATCCTTGCCGAGGAGCGCAGACGCCGTGTGGGTGAGCCCACCGAAGCCCTCCTGTCCTACGATCCCAAGCGTACCGGCCTGGGTTCTCTGGTGATGGCTCTGCGGCCCGGCGACGGCTCTGCCCGGGAGCAGGCGGCTTCCTGCCAGCGAGTGCTGGGCGGCTGCGCCAACATCGCCCAGGAATATGCCACCAAGCGCTACCGCTCCAATGTGGTAAACTGGGGCATGCTGCCCTTCCTCTGCGACGGTCTGCCGGAAAAGAACCTCCAGCCCGGCGACCAGGTCTACATTCCCGGTATCCGCGCGCTGCTGGAGGGCGACGAAGAGGAGATCGCCGCCACCCTGCTCCAGGACGGCAAGGAGACCCCTCTGACGCTGAAGCTGCCCGGCCTTACCCGTGAGGAACGGGATATCATTCTGGCGGGCTGCCTCATCAACTACTACGCGAAGTGAATCCCCGTTTCCATCTTCCCTATTATTAAGTGCTCTGGAGGATATGTCCATGGAAAAGCAGGATCCTGTCTGCCGCTCCTGTATTGACTGCGGCGTAGTCAATTGCAGCGCACAGAAATATCAATACCCGGAATTCTGTCTTACCACCTCCCTGGAAGAGGGGGAACTGGAAGAGGCGCTGTCCCTCTACGACGAGGATCGGAACCGCGAGATCATGCTGACCGCGGCGCAGGTGGAATTTGAAGGTTATTGTAAGCTCACCCGTGTGGAGGAGATTATGGACTTTGCCCGCCGCATGGGGTTTCACAAGATTGGGATCGCCACCTGCGTGGGCCTGATCCGGGAGAGCCGCGCTCTGGCCCGGATTCTCCGTGTGCACGGTTTTGAGGTATTCGGCGTCGCCTGCAAGGCCGGGGCGGTGGACAAGACCGCTGTGGGGATCGATCCGGCCTGCCATGCGGTGGGAAAAAATATGTGCAATCCCATCTTCCAGGCCAAGCGCCTCAATCGGGAGGGTACAGAGCTCAACATCGTGGTTGGCCTGTGCGTCGGGCATGACAGTCTCTTTTACCGCTACTCCGACGCCCTGGTCACGACTCTGGTCGCCAAAGATCGGGTCACCGGTCACAATCCCGCGGCCGTCCTCTATCAGCTTGACTCCTACTACAAGCGCCTCCTTACCCCCTCTGATCCCGCATAGACGGCGCGGGCGGCAATCCGGTTTGGATCGCCGCCCGCACTTTTATTTTACAAACCGCGTTCCAGAGGGTATAATAACAACAGCCAGCAAATTGTATTTGAGGTGTTCTCTTGAAAAAGTTGATTTTTCCCCTGCTCCTTGTTCTTTGTCTCACCCTCTCCGCCTGCGGCGTGTCCGGCGGGGAAGCCCCTTCTTCCCAGGAGGGGGATACGCTGACCATTGCCGCCACCACTTACCCCGTCTACCTCTTCACAAGGGCCGTTGTCGGGGAGATGGAGGGCGTGAAGGTAAGCGCCGTCATCAATCAGCCCATGAGCTGTCTCCACGATTATACCCTCTCGGTCGGCGATATGAAGATCATAGAAGGGTCCGATGTGATCGTCATGAACGGCGTGGGCCTAGAGGACTTCATGGACGACGCCCTGGCCGCCTCTTCCGCCATGGTCATCAACAGCTCGGAAGGCGTCGAGCTACTCCCCTACGAGGGACATGAGGACCACGACCACGGCGACAGCGAGGAAGCGGGGGACCACTTCGATCCCCATATCTGGATGGACCCGGGCCGGGCGGCGCAAATGGTGGAAAACATCGGCGCCGGTCTGGCCCTGGCCGATCCGCTCCATGCCGAAGCGTATCAAAAACGTGCTCAGGATGCCTCCGCCCAGCTCCTGAACTGGAAATCCACGCTCCGGGATATCATCGCTTCGGATCAGCCCGACCTTCGACTCCCGCACCGGGAACTCATCACCTTCCACGACGGCTTCCAGTACTTTGCTCAGGCTTTTGACCTGGACATTCTCAAGGCCATTGAAGAGGAGGAGGGCAGCGAGGCCAGCGCCGCCGAGATCAGGGAGATCGTGTCGCTCATCCGCACCTATGAGATTCCCGCTATCTTTACCGAGGTCAACGGCTCCGATTCCACCGCACAGGCCATTGCCCGCGAAACCGGCGTGGCGGTCTGCCCGCTTTCCATGATCATGAGCGGCGATGGAGACGGCCTGGATTCCTACTGCGACGCAATCTCCGAGAATGTGGAGACCATCGTCAATGCGCTGAGTGAGGGGCAGGTAAGGGTACAATGAGCGTACGCAAGCATGACAATCTCTTCGGTTCCGGCTGTGACCGTTCCTGCTGCCTCAAGGTGGCCCACCTTGGGGTATCCATGGGTGACCAAGTCATTCTGGAAGACGTGAATTTCCATCTCCACTGCGGGGAAATCACCGCCCTCATCGGCCCCAACGGGGCGGGAAAGTCCACCCTGTTCCGGACGATCCTGGGACAACTGCCCCACTCCGGTGAGATCGACTTCCAGCGTGCCGGCGGAAAACATACCCGTCCGCTCATCGGCTATGTGCCCCAGAGCCCCAGCTTCGACCGCGGCGACCCGGTGAGCGTGCTGGACCTGTTCATCGCCTCCATCGCGGACTGGCCCGTTTTTCTGCCCACCCCGAAAAAGCTGCGGGAACGGGTCCTCCGCTGCCTGAGCCGGGTCCACGCCGAGCCCCTGGTGGATAAGCGCATCGGCTCTCTCTCCGGCGGAGAGCTCCAGCGGGTCCTGCTGGCCATGGCGTTGGAGCCGGTTCCCCATATCCTCATCCTGGACGAGCCCCTCTCCGGTGTGGACATCGAGGGGGAGCGGCAGCTCCTCGACATGCTCGACGAGGTGCGGCAGCAGTATGATCTCTCCATTCTCCTCTCCACCCATGACTTCGCCACGCTGGAGGAGTACGCGGACAAGGTGATCCTGCTACAGAGCTCCGTGCTCAAGTCCGGGCCTCCAAGAGAAGTCCTGTCCTCCCATGAATTCCGGGACGTGTTTCATCTCTCTCTGGGAAGGGGGTGGAGCAATTGAATCTGTGGTACTCCATTGTCGATCTGCTGCCTTTTGAATGGGCGCAGCCGGGCTCCATGTTCTTCATGAAGAACGCCTTGCTGGCGGTACTGGTCATCTCCCCCCTCTTCGGGCTGCTCTCCACCATGGTGGTGGAGAGTCGGATGTCCTTTTTTTCCGACGCATTGGGTCACTCCGCCTTTACCGGAATCGCCATCGGCACCCTGCTCGGCTCTACCGTCACCCTCTTCTCCGGTGCCGACCCCATGTGGTTCGCCGTTCTGTTCGCCGTGGTCTTTGCGCTGCTCTTTACCTTTGTACGCAAACGGACCAGCCTGGCCAGCGATACTGTGATCGGCGTCTTTTCCTCCACAGCCGTGGCTCTGGGTATTTTTATCGCTACTCTGGGCGGCGGCAGCTTCACCAAGTTCAATGCTCTGCTCATCGGCGACATCCTCAGCGTGGAGCCCCGTAAAATCGGTCTGCTGGCCGGGATCCTGGCCCTGGTCGTCGTCTTATGGGTCTGTTCCTTCAATCAGCTCATGCTCGCCTCGGTCCATCCCGCCCTGGCGGACAGCCGCGGCATCCAGGTTTTCTGGCAGGAAGCCCTGTTTTCCGCCGCCATCGCTGTGGTCGTGACCATCTCCATGACCTGGGTGGGCCTGCTGGTGATCAACTCCCTGCTGGTGCTGCCCGGGGCAGCGGCCCGGAACGTCTCCCGAAACATGCGTCAGTATCATCTCGTCTCCCTTCTGTCGGCCGTCTGCGCCGGCATTGCCGGCCTGATGACCTCTTATTATATTGAAGCTTCCGCCGGCGCCGCCATTACGCTGTACCTGGCGATCTTTTTCGCCGTTACATTTTGTTTCCGTAAACAGAGGCTGTGATACAAGGAGGTATCGTTATGGCTAAACTGCTCTTTCAGGGACATGCAAGCTGCCGCATCACCACCCATTCCGGCACGGTCATCTATATTGACCCCTTTGCCGGCGAGGGCTATGATCTGCCGGCCGATCTGGTCCTCATCACCCACGAACACGAGGACCACAACGACTTGGGCAAGGTACCGCAAAAGCCGGACTGCACTGTGATCCGGTCCACCGATGCGCTGGCCGGCGGACAATACCATAACTTTGACATCCACGGCGTCCACATCCAGACAGTGCCCGCCGGAAACCGGAACCACAACCCGAAGGAGTGCGTGGGTTACATCCTCACGGTGGACGGCGTCACGCTCTATCACGCGGGGGACACCTCCACCATGCCCCATATGGTGGTCCTTGCCCCCAGGAAGCTGGACTGGGTCCTGCTACCGGTGGACGGCGTGTACAATATGGACCCGGCCGAGGCCTCTACCTGCGCCCGCCGTATCGGTGGAAAGCACACCATCCCTATCCATACAGACCCCAGCTATGCGTATAATCACACCCAGGCCAACCGTCTGGACTGTCCCGGCAAGGTCCTTCTGGAGCACGGACAGGCCATAGAGCTGTGATCCAATCCTTCTGACTGGCGGAATCTCTCCGCCACCGCAGGGCAGATCCCTCTCCCCAGATAAAAAATCGCCGCCCGGCACAATGTTGTCGGGCGGCGATTTTCGTCACATCTTATTCGTCGTCGTGGTCACAGCCACAACCGCAATCACAGTCGTCATCATCACAGTCGCATTCATCGGACACTGCAAACTGGCTGTGACAACTGGGGCACTCGATCACGCCGGCTCTCAGCACGTCCTCATCGATGACCAGCGGTTCCTTGCAGTTGGGACATTCTGCCTCAAAAAAGTCGTCCTCGTCCTCATCGCCGCAGCAACACTCGTCATCCTCGTCCTCGTCATCCCCGTAGAGGAGCTCCTCCACGTCGGCCAGATCGTCGGACACGGCGTCCAGCTCTTCACCCAGAGCGGTAGCGTTTTCTTCCAGGTCCTCAATGGACATTCCCATCTCTTCCAGGATATCGATGATGACAGAGATGAGCTTGCCCTCTTTGGACTTTTCGGTATCGATCCCCAGCCCGTCGGACAGGCCCTTCAGATAGGCGACCTTCTCAGTAATCGTCATAGCAAAAATCTCCTTTAATATCGCCTTTCGGCTTGCTTACTTCTTGCAGCGCTCCAGATATTCGCCGCTGCGGGTGTCGATCTTGATCCTGTCGCCGGGGTTGATGAACAGAGGCACCTTGATCTCCGTGCCGGTCTCCAGCGTAGCGGGCTTGGTCACATTGGTGGCAGTGTCGCCCCGGAAGCCGGGATCGGTCTCTGTGACCTCCAGCTCCACGAACGTGGGGGGCTCCACCATAAAAATCTTGCCCTTATAGCTGTTGAGCTTACAGGACATGTTCTCCTTCACAAAACGGAAATCGTCACCCAAAGTGTCCTTGCTGACAGGCACCAGATCAAAGGTCTCGGGGTCCATGAAGTAGTACAGATCGCCATCGTTGTAGCTGTACTCCATATCCTTGCGCTCCACATAGGCCGTCTCGAACTTGGCGGTGGGATTGAAGGAGGTCTCAGTGACCGCGCCCGTCATGACATTCTTCATCTTGGTGCGCACAAAGGCCGCGCCCTTGCCGGGCTTTACGTGCTGGAATTCGACGACCTGCATCACTTGGCCGTCCATCTCAAAGGTCACGCCGTTCCGAAAATCACTGGCAGTAATAGGCATTGGTATTCATCCTCCAAAGCAGCTTTCATTTTTTGCCGGGCACATCAACACCCGACATATAGATTATCTAAGTTATTTTACCTTATTCTTCCCCGTATTGCAAGGGTTTTTCCCCTGTTTTCAAAGAATAATCAACTCTTTCGGGGATTGCGTGATATCGATACAGCCGTTTTCGGTGAGAATGGTCACATCCTCAATGCGCACGCCGAATTTCCCCGGCAGATAGATGCCCGGCTCCGCGGACACGGCGGCCCCCACCGGCATTAGGCTCTCGTCTCTGGTGTTGGCGTTGGGGGACTCATGGATCTCAATGCCGACGCTGTGTCCGTAGCCGTGGCCGAAATACTCGCCGTATCCGGCCTCTTCAATGACCTTTCTGGCGGCGGCGTCAATGCTCTTTCCCGGCACCCCGGCTCTGGCGGCGGCGATCCCCGCCAGTTGGGCCTCCAACACGATGTGATAGACTTTCTTCATCTCCTCTGTGGGCTCCCCAATGGCGACGGTGCGCGTCATATCAGAACAATAGCCCCCGTATACACAGCCAAAGTCCATGGTGACAAATTCACCGCGCTGTATCTTGCGGGGCCCCGGAATGGCGTGAGGCTTGCTCCCGTTGGGACCCGAGGCCACAATGGGGTCAAAGGACATCCGCATAGCGCCGAAGCGCAGCATGTCGTACTGAAGCTTCGCGGCGATCTCCTGCTCCGTCATGCCGGGCTGAATGAACGTGAGGATCTCACGAAACGCCCGATCCGTGATCTCCTGCGCCTTGACCATCAGCTCAATCTCCTCCTGGTCCTTGGCGGCCCGGAGGCCGTTCACCAGCTTCTGGGCGGGGACCAGCTCAGGGGTAACGCCCTCCTTCCAGATCTGATAGGAGGCAACGGACAAATACTCCTCCTCGAATCCCATCCGTTTGACGCCGCACCGATCCACCACCTCCTGGACCATCGCCCTGTAGTTACGGCTCCGGTCGGTCATGGAGATGGAGGCCCCGGTGATCAGATGGTTTGCCGCCTCGATATACCGGGAGTCGGTAAAGTAGAAGCACTCCCCGGCGGTGACGACCACCACGCCCTCTCCATGAAAGCCCACGGCATAAAACTCTCCGGGCTCACTGGTGAGCAGCATAGCGTCGACACCGTATTCGGGCAGCTTGGCCGCGATCTGTTTTAAATGATTCATCCTAATGACTTCCTTTCTTAATCCGTCATGATAAATATTCTTTCAGGAAAAAAACGCGATCAGTCCAACCACAATCAGCACAATACCGCCAACCCGTTCTGCCGTCAGCGCAGCGTCGGACGGCTTCGCATCCTGATACCGCCAGCAGTTCCTCTCCCGGGATTCGCTCCCGCTCGGTATAGTCATCGCTCCACCCGCCGAAGCCGGTGTTTCCCCTCACTGTCCACCAGAAAGTCGCGCCGTCCGGATAGAGAATCTCAATGCTCCCATCCTTATCGACACAATATTGGTATGTCTGACCCCGCACATGAGGACGCCGTTCTCTCTGTCTACCGTGTAGACTCTTCCATTCTGCTCCACCTCATAAGCGCTGGAACGGGTCTCCCTCGTGCAGGCACACAGGAGCAGCGTCAGCAGCATCAAGAGGAATAGCAGCGCCTTCCGCATCAGACCCCTTCCCTCTCTTTTTCGCCGGGGCCCTTCAGAAACCTCCGATACAGCGTCTGCATCTCCTGCGCGTCTCGCGCTTGGGTACCGGCACTTTCACAGATCACGGTGGGGCTCCATCCCCGCCGCGCCAGCTCCCGCATCAGCGGTACCGGGTCAGGCCCAAAATCCTCCTGGTCAAAGGTCAGATGACACTTTTCTCCTCCGCCGGGTGTAAAGGCAATTTTGGAGAAGTGGCTGTGAAAACGAGACGCCCGGTCAGCCCCCAACTCCTCCTCCACGCGATTCAGTATTCGCCGGGTGGCCTCTTCGCCCTCAAGCTCCCCCAGGGAGCGGGCGTACAGATGGCCGAAATCAATGCAGGGCAAAAGCCGTTCATCCAGCCGGCAGAGCTCCAGTACCTCATCCAAGTCCCCAAGCTGATTGATCTTTCCCATGGTCTCCGGACACAGGGCGATATGTCCGTACCCCTCCCCGTCGCAGGCCCGGATGACCTCCCGCAGCGAGATGAGGGCAATGTCCAACGCCTCCCTCCTGGTCCGCTTCATCAGGGCGCCGGTGTGGACCGTGACCCGGACGGCCCCCATCCAGTCCGCCACCTGACAGGCCGCCAGGACGTAGTTGGTGGTTTTTTTTAAACTCACCGGGTCCGGATTCGCCAGGTTGATAAAGTAAGGGGCGTGGAGGGAGAGCTGTATCCCATGTTCTCTGGCCGCTACACCCACTGCCCGAGCAGTCTCTTCCCCCACATTGACGCCCTTCCCGCATTGATATTCAAAGGCGTCCAGGCCCTGTGAGGCAAGCCATCCAGGATATTCCACCGAGGACCTGCCCGGATAGTTCCCCGCCTGCCCGGCAGGGCCGAATTTTACACCCACAGACTCATCTCCTCCTCCCCAGGGCCCGGAAGGGTTCCTCCACCGCATAGCGGAGATAGCGCCCGGGATTTCCCCGCAGTTCCATCGGCTCAACCATCAGGGCCAGTACGCCAGCGCGTTTGGCCCCCAGTATATCCGTAAAAATTTGATCCCCCACCATGGCGGTTTGGGCAGGCGTGCGGCCCATCTGCTCCATGGCCCTGAAAAACCCCTCTGTCCTCGGCTTTCCCGCATGGCCCAGATAGGGAACCTCCAGGCACCGCGCATAGTGTCCAGCCCGAGCGGGCTTTCGGCTGTTGGAGAGCAGAAAGAGCTCCACCCCTGCCTCCGCCAGGCCGCATTTCCACTGCTGGACGGCGGGCTCCGGGTCCGGCTGTCCGTATTTGGCCAGGGTATTGTCCAGATCAGCCAGCAATAACGAGACGCCGCGCCGGGAGAGCTCCGTCCCATCGATCTCAAAAATGGAGGAATAAACACGATCAGGAATCAGGGAAAAAGCCATGTATTCACCTCATGAAAATAATCTTGCCCGCATAGATTGCATTATAACACAACACGGACAAGGGGGACAACCCACATGCTTTCAAAATCCAACCTGATCCTGGCGGCCGCTCCCACCGAAATGATGGCGGCCCAGTCCTTTGGCCTCACCCTGGCCCACATGGCGTATCGGGTGGGCGGCGGCCCCCACCTGTTCCGGGCCAATCTGCCCATCCCCGCCCGCGGCGGGCTCATGATGATCGACGACGCTGGCTTCGATGGCAGAGGCGACCCCGGTCCCTTCTGCCAGGAGGTAATGCGGGAGTGCACAGCCAGATGCTATACCGGCGTGATCTGCGGTTTCGACCGTCCCTTCCCCTTGCTGGGCAGGGTCATCGCCGAACTCTCACCCCTGTTGGAACGCCAGGGCTGGCCTTTTTACATTAGTGAACTTTACGCCCGCTATTCGGATACCGCCAAAATTTTGATCCCCACCGCCCTCTCTGGCGGCTCCCTGCACCAGCGCCTGGAAGAGGCCGCCGCCCAGTACGGCGCATCCCGGATCGCGCTGGCTGTGGAGCGCGCCGCCGAAGACTTTTTCCTCCCCTCGCCCACCGGGCAGGGTATCCCCCTGAGCCAGGAAGCACTGCAGGCTCGCATCGAGGAGCGCAGTCCTACCATTTTCTTCTCAGGCGAACTGTGCGCCCATTACTTCACCTATATGAATAAACAGAACGGCGCCCACTTTATCCTTTTTGATGACGCGTCCTCCATCCGCAAGAAGCTGCATGTGGCCCGCACACTTGATATCTCCGACGCCCTTCTCCCCTATCCCGAGGTGGCGGATATTTTGCCGGAAATTCTGGCCTGATTTTTCTCCGTAGCGTACTCCCTTGACTTTCTCACCATTTTCTGATAAATTGAGCACCCATTTATTGTAATAGGAGGTGCTCATTATGTTAACGGATCTCTGCGCCTGGACGGAGGAATTCCTCCGTCGGCTGTTAGACGCCTTTCCCCAGAGGCTGATATTCGCCGGGCTTCAGGGGAGCTACGGCCGGGGGGAGGCCACACCGGAGAGCGACATCGACCTCGTTGTGATCCTGGACCATGTGGGGCTCCCCGAGCTGGAGACTTATCGCGGTCTGGTACGGGGCATGGATCAGGGGGCGCTGGCCTGCGGCTTTCTATGCGGGCGCGCAGAACTGGATCGCTGGCCCCGCTACGACCTGATGCAGCTCGTCTGGGATACGCGCCCTCTCTATGGTACGCTGGAGGGACTCCACGAATTTACCCCCGACGATGTGGATATGGCCATACAAATCGGCGCTTCCGCCCTCTATCACAGCGCGGTACACTGTTTTCTCTACGACAATGACCCCTCCACCGCGCTCCCGGCGCTGGAAAAGAGCGCCTTTTTCCTGGCCCGCCTGGAGCTCTTCCGCCGGACAGGCGCTTACCCGTCCACGCGCCGGGAAACCGCTGTGTCCTATGGCCCCTGGTCCGGCGGCACAGAGAAAAAATATGAACGGCTGATTCGCTGGTCTTCCTCCCTGCTGTAGGCGAAAGAGATAACAAAAGCCCGGCGCCGTACGGCGCCGGGCTTTATTGTTCATCAATAGAATTTCTTCTTGTTCTTCCGGGCCGCCTCGGACTTCTTGCGGCGCTTAACGCTGGGACTCTCGTAGTGCTCACGCTTACGCACCTCGGCCAGCACCCCGGACTTGGCGCAGCTACGCTTAAAACGCTTCAGCGCGCTCTCCAGAGACTCATTCTCCCTGACATGGACTTCCGACATTATTGTTTCCCCTCCCTCCGAAGTGACAAGCCAAGCCTGCCACGAAAGGGCCATTCGTATGGCTTTAACAGTAGTATTATATGCAATTTTATCTCCATTGTCAAGAGGACATTTTCAAGTCCATTTTACGATCGGTTTTACCAGCAGGACTTCTTGTGGGCCGTTCCCTCCTGTGGTACAATAGGACGCACAAACGATCATTGATTATAAAAGAGAGCTTACCAACATGATCAGGAAATTACAAGAAGCAGATATAAATCGGGTTGCAACCATTTGGTTCGCGGTCAATATAACAGCCCATAATTTTATTTCCGCCCAGTACTGAATGGACCATTTTGAAATAGTGCAAGAAATGTTTCCGCAAGCGGAAGTGTACGTCTATGAAGAGGGCGCCAGCATACAAGGTTTTATTGGATTGCAGGAGGGCTATATCGCCGGTATTTTTGTCTCCGGCGAGGCTCAATCCAGTGGGATCGGCAGACGTTTGATCCATTTTGCAAAAGGCATACGAAGTCAGCTGCGTTTGGATGTATATCCAAAAAATACACGGGCAGTACGGTTCTATCAAAGAGAGAGCTTTGAGATTTCAGGAGAACACACGGAGCAAAATACGGGCGAAAGAGAATATTCTATGATATGGAAGCGGCAATAGCCGCCCCCATTGCTCGGAGAGTCCCTGAATTTGAGGCGGCTCTCCGTTTTTATTCCATTCCGGCGGAGCGCGGAATGGGCCGCGCAGCTATAAACCACAGCCGGCAAATATAAGCCTGCCTCACGCTTTCCTTGCCGCAAGCAGAAACCGATGGATCTGTCCCTCGAGGCATCCCGTTTGTTCCAATATCTCCTGCGCGCGGTATAGCTCTTTCAGGCATTTCTCTACCGTGAAACCGGGAAACTCCCATGCGATCACGTGGGCGAACCAGACAAATGCCCCCACGTCGTAGAATTTGATCGGTCGAAATGCCTCCTGCGATTGCAGAATCACAAACCCTGCCTTTTGGAACCGTTTTGATACCAGCTTTAAGCGCATCTCGGGAAAGGGAAGCTCCGTACCCGGAAGCAAAAGCTCCACCAAGGCCCTGTCATTTTCAGCGCCTACCTGCTCGGTAATAAAAATCCCGCCGCGCTTTACCACGCGATGTAGCTCTGATACACAGAAGCTGCCGTGCCTGTTTATGACGATATCAAAAGCCTCATCTTCAAAGGGAAGGTCTTCGGATGCGTCGGCCCTGTGAAAGTCTACTCCAAGCGGACACAGCGTCTTTTCACATAGCCGCACGTTGGGAGGATATGCTTCCGTTGCGCTGGTATTCGAATAGGGGTGGCGGAGGGACAGTAAAAATTCCCCGCCGCCCGTATCAAGATCGAGCAGTCGGTATCTTGATTCCAAATATTGCTCAATCACTGCTCTGTAACTCCACGGCAGGTCGTTTTCCTCCTCATACCGCCCTTGGATGTGTGAGAAATCCCACCCCTGGATATGGGCGGCGCGCTCCTCCTTCAGCCATTGCTCTTTTAAGCGTTCCTTGTCCATGACCGCCACCCCTTGAACCGCTATTCCAGCCCCATCTCACGGCAAATGATTCCTCTCACTCTGCGCTCGCGCGCCCGCAGTGCCCCACCCCACCGCATCCTATCTGTCAAATGCGTACGACGCGGGTTCCGCCGCCCTTTCTTCTCTGCCTGTCCTCTGCTGGAAATGATTGTGACTTGCCTGTCAAGGCCAAATTCGTTACAATTCGGTTACAAAACGACCGACGGAGGATTTCCCTATGAAACGCTTTTTGATCGCTCTCACGCTGAGTCTGACGCTGGCCACCACCCCCGCCCTGGCCGCAAGCCCTTCGGTATCTGTGGATGGAACTCCCGTGGCCGCATATGCCACCGTCCGCCAAAACACAACTTACGTAGCCCTGCGCCCAATGGCCGAGGCCCTCTTGGAGGACGCCGCCGTATCCTGGGAGGGGAGTTGCGCCGCAGTCCGGGGGACCGGTCTGGACCTGACCGCATCCCCCGGCGCTCTGTACCTGGAATCTAACGGCCGTGCCCTGTACATACCCTACGGCGTTCTGCTGGAGTCCGGACGCACACTGGTGCCCGTCCGCGTCCTGGCCGCCGCGCTGGGCGCCGAAGTGGAGTGGGACTCCGCCACCGGCCATGTAAATGTCACCACCGGTACAGATGCCATTCCCTCCGCTGACGAGCAGTACGACGCGGACGCCCTGCGCTGGCTCTCTCACATCATCTCCGCAGAGAGCCGGGGCGAACCCCTCACCGGAAAGATCGCTGTGGGCAATGTGGTCCTGAATCGAGTGGCTCACAGCGAGTTCCCCAACACCATCTACGGCGTGATTTTCGACTCCCGCTGGGGGGGACAGTTTGAGCCGGTGCGCAACGGCACCATTTATCACACCCCCACCGAGGAGAGCGTGACTGCCGCCAAGCTGGTGCTGGAGGGGGCCGACGTGGCCGGCGAGAGCCTCTACTTCCTGGCCCCCACCCTCACCAACAACCACTGGATCATGGAAAACCGGGACTATATCATGACCATCGGCGTCCATTGGTTCTACAAATGATCAGGTTCTTCCCGCCTGTCCGGCGATCTGCTCCGCCAGATCGTTGAGATAGACCCACCGCTCCATTTTTTCCTCCAGTGCAGCCTCCAGCTCGGACTCTCTGCTCTGGAGGGCCTGGAGGGCCACATAGTCGCTGGCCTTCGCCTCCTGCTCCGTCCGGATCTGGGCGAGTTGCTCCTCCAGGGCGGCGATTTCACCATCAATGTTTTCATACTCCCGCTGCTCTTTATAGCTGAATTTCAGCTTCTTAGAGCCGGACGGTCTCTCCCGCCGCTTTTCAGCCGGGGCGGAGACCGTCTTTTCCCTTTTCTCCTCCGCCTTCCGCGCGTCAAGGTAGTCGGTGTAATTCCCCACGTATTCGGTAACCGCGCCGCTCTCCCCCACCTCAAAGATACGCCGGACGGTCTTATCCAGAAAATAGCGGTCGTGGGAGACGGCGATCACCGCGCCAGGGAACGTCTCCAGATAATCCTCCAGGATGGTGAGGGTCTGGATATCCAAGTCATTGGTGGGCTCATCCAGCAGCAGCACATTGGGCGCCGCAGCCAGAATGGAGAGGAGAAAAAGCCGCCGCCGCTCCCCGCCTGAGAGTTTCCCGATCGGAGCCCACTGTTCGTCCGCCGGGAAAAGAAACTGCTCCAGAAGCTGGGACGCCGTCACCCTCCCCTCCGCTGTCTCGATGCTGTTACCGATCTCCTTGACGAAATCGATGACCCGCATCTCCGGGTCCATGGGCGGGTTTTCCTGGGAAAAGTAGCCCATGCGCACCGTCTTACCGGTCGCCACCTCGCCGGAATCGGGCATGAGCCGTCCCGCGATCAGGTTGAGCAGCGTGGACTTGCCGCTGCCGTTCCGGCCCACCACTCCGATCCGGTCCTCCCGCAGCAGCATCAGGTCAAAGTCCCGGAGCACAGTTCTCCCCGCAAAGGACTTGCTCACACCGTGGAGCTCTACCGTCTTTTTCCCCAGGCGGGAAGAGACGGCGGAGAGCTCCAACGCCGTCCGCTCCTCCGGGCCGGACTGACTTTTGAGGGCTTCGTACCGTTCCAGACGCTCCCGGCTCTTGGTCCCCCGGGCGGTGGGGCCCTGCATGACCCATTGGTACTCTCTGCGCAGGATGGCCTGCCGCTTGCGTTCGCTGGCCTGGGCCATCTCCTCCCGCAGCGCCTTCTGTTCCAGGTACTTGTCGTAGTTGCCCTCATAAAAGGCAAGGGCTCCTCCCTCCACCTCCACCATGCGTCCGACCACCCGCTCCAAAAAGTAGCGGTCATGCGTGACCATTACCAGCGCGCCTTTGAACTGCCGGAGCTCGTCCTCCAGCCAAGCGACCATACCGCTGTCCAAATGGTTGGTGGGCTCGTCCAGGATCAGCACATCGCAGGGACATGCCAGCGCGGAGCACAGCGCCACCCGCTTGCGCTGGCCGCCGGAAAGCACTCCCACACGCTGCTCAAACAGGGGCACTCCCAGCCGGGTGAGGATGGTCTTGGCCTCATATTCCGCCAGAGCCCGCGCCTCGGGCGAGACCCCGGCAAAGACCTGCTCCAGCACCGTATTTTTCTCATCAAACGCCGGAAGCTGGGGAAGATAGTTGAGGCGCACATTGGGGTCCCGGCTCACCCGTCCCTCGTCCGGCTCCTCCGCACCTGCCAGGATCCGCAGGAGGGTGGATTTTCCCGTGCCGTTGACGCCGATGACTCCCAGCTTCTGTCCCGCCTCCAGGTAGAGGGACACCCGGTCCAGCACCTTCCGTGTCCCGTAGGTTTTAGAAATCTGTTCCGCAGATAGCAGCATAACGGTTCCTCGCTTATTTTGGACTTTTTCTTAGTATACATGAATTTCTTTGAAAAGAAAAGCCGCCTCCTGGGCAAACTCTCCCCGGAGGCGATCTTTTGTTATGCAAGATATCGAGATGCTGCATCACATCCACAAGAGCACGGAAATGGGCCGCGAGGGAATTCTCTCCGTCCTGGGCAGCGCCAAGGACACCGCCCTTCGGACGGCTCTGGAACAGCAGCTTACAGAATATGAGCAGATGATGGGCAGTTCGGCACGGCTGTTGGAGGAGCGGGGCAAAACACCGAAAGGGGTCCCGGCAGCCGCAAAGCTGTCCGCCCGGATGACCTCTGCGGTAAAGACGTGGATGGACCCCTCTCCCTCCAAAATCGCCGAGATGATGGTCCAGGGCAACACCATGGGCATGACCAAGAGTCTGCGCCAGATGCGGACCTATGCTTCCGAGGACGGCCGGGTAAAGGACCTGGCCGACAAGCTTCTTCAAACAGAGGAGGCCAATATCCAGCAGATGAAAGGCTTTTTATAGTCCCGCCGGGAGAGGTGCACGCCTCTCCCGCTGCTCTTTCCCCTCAGAAAAAGCTGAGCTGCCTGTCCCCATAGCCCTGCTGATAGCTGGAGACGATCTGCTTCATCTCATAGAGGAGGCCCAGCGCCCGGCACCGCGCGGAAAACACTCCCCACAGACGTTTTGCCCGGGGGCTTACACACCAATACCGGTTCCCAAAGGCACGGCGATTTTTCTCCGCCAGGCCCTGGCCGGGAAAGCGCGTCTCCAGCTCCTGATAGTACCAGGCCCTCTGCCTGTCCCGCTGGGTCATGCCGAACACGGGGTAGATATACCGCGCCCCGGCCTCCGCCGCCCGTTCCACCACCTCCAGCACATTTTCCTCCGTATCCTCCAGGAAGGGCAGCACAGGCATGAGAAGGACACAGACGGGCAGGCCCGCCTGCGACAGCCTCCGCACCGCCTCCAGCCGCCGGGTGGGGCTGGGCGCACCGGGCTCCAGCCGTGCGGCCAGGGCGTCGTCACAGGTCGTGACGGTGAGCTTGCAGAGCACGGGCGCGTGCGCATGCAGCAGGGTGAGCACATCGATATCCCGCACGATCAGGTCCGACTTGGTGGTGATGGCCACTCCAAAACCGTAGGCGTCCAGCAGCGCCAGCGCGTTCCGGGTGAGCTGCAGCCTTTCCTCCAGCGGATGGTAGGGGTCCGACATAGAGCCTGTCCCCACCACGCCGGGCCGGATCTTCCGGCGCAGGTCGTCGCGGAGGATCTCCAGGGCGTTTTCCTTCACACGCACCCGGTCGAAGTCCTCATTTTGATAGCACTCACTGCGGCTGTCACAGTAGATGCAGCCGTGGGGACAGCCCCGGTAGATGTTCATGGTATGGTCGGTACCGAACCAAGAGGTATCCCGATTGCGGATAATCAGGTGTTTGCAGGGTACATATTCCATGGGAGCTCCCCCTTTCCGTGCCGGGCGGTCCATCGGTTTCTTATTTTACCTTAAAAGGGGCGCCGCCGCAACCGGCATCGCCCCTTTCTCGCATGGTTCCGGCATCCAATCGCCAGGGCCGCTGGTATTCCCCTGAATGGGGATGTACCGCTTGCGCTCGGGATATCTGAAAAATTTGACCGGGACGGCCGTCCCGGTCAAAATCTATCTTCTCCTGAATGCAAAAAATCGCTGTCCAAAATAGTTGAAGCCCGTATAAAGCGCCATACCGCCCAACTTGGTCAGCCTATCCCGCCAGACCGTGGGAAGGGATGTGCGGCCCAAGATCAGTCCGCCCACGGGCTGTGCCACGCCGTATGCGAGCACATAGCACACCGCCACATTCAGGGCGAACTTTACCGCCGAACGGCCCAGCGTCTCGTCGCTGCGGAAGGTGAAGGACCGGTTGAGGAAAAAGCTCATCACCGCCCCAGCCACATAGGCGATGGCGGTGGAGGGCCAGTAGCCCAGATCCTCCAGGAGGAACATCAGCGCCATGGAGAGGAGGGTGTTGCCCACCCCCACCAGCAGGAATTTGAGGATGGAGGAATCAATCAGCCTTGCCATTGCCGTCCTCCAGAATCTCCCGAATCAGGAACCGAGGCCGTGCCTTGGTCTCCAGGTAGATTTTTCCGATATACTCTCCAATGACCCCCAGGGACAGCAGGATCAGTCCCCCGATGGCCCACACGGAACAGATGAGGCTGGCCCAGCCCACGATTGTATCCCCATGGGCCCAGCGGACGATGGAGTAGACCAGCATCAGAAGGCTCACCAGAAAGATGAGGAAGCCCAGCAGTGTGATATACCGGATGGGCTTGGTAGACAGACTGGTGATGCCCTCCATGGCAAAGGAGAGCATTTTCTTGAGGGGATACTTGCTCTCCCCGGCAAAGCGTTCTCCCCGCTCATACTCCACCGTGCCGACGGTATAGCCGATCATGGGGACGATGCCCCGGAGGAAGAGGTTCACCTCCCGGAATTCGGCCAATCCATCCAGGGCCCGGCGGGACATCAGCCGGTAATCGGCGTGGTTGAACACGGTCTCCGCCCCCAGGAAATTCATCACCCGGTAAAACCCCTCGGCGGTAACCCGTTTGAAAAAGGTATCCTTTTTCCGGGAGGAACGGACGCCATAGACAATGTCGCAACCCTCGCTGTACTTCTCCACCATGGCATCCACCGCATCCACATCATCTTGGAGGTCGGCGTCCATGGACACTGCCATGTCACAGCGGTCCCGGGCAGTCATGAGCCCGGCCAGCAGGGCATTCTGATGACCCCGGTTCCGGCTCAGGTCCACCCCTGAAAAGAGGGGGTCCGCGGCATGAAGCCTTGAAATGACCCCCCAGGTCCCATCCCTGGAGCCGTCATTGACAAAGAGGACCCGGCTCTTCGGCGATATCTTACCCGCCGCCATCAGGCCCCGGAGCTTGTCCCCCAGCCGCCGTGCGGTCTCCGGCAGAACTTCCTCCTCGTTGTAGCACGGAACGACGATATAAAGCGTGTCACACATGGTCATCTGATGCCTCGCTCATAACTGAAATATGCAGCACTTCACAAATTTTGAAAAAAACCTCTAGTGACGGCTTTTTTGTTCCGCGCTCGATCTCATTGTAAAATGGTTGTGTGATCCCGACCAGAGCCGCCATTTTATATTGACTGTAGCCGAATTTTTTCCGCCTTGCCTTTATGATCCCAACATAATCCACCAAAACAATCACCATTGTCCATGATATAGCTGAAAGCTATCAAAGTAAAGAATAGCTTTCAGCTATTGCCGCGAATCGGCAAAGCGTTCGGATGCGCGCTGCTTTATCGGGCGCATCCGACGGGTCACGCCTCCAGCTTTTCCCGCAAATGCTCCATCGCTTTGCGCTCGATGCGGGAGACTTGGACCTGGCTCACGCCCAGCACTCTGGCGGCCCGATTCTGGGTGAGGCCTTTATAATACCGCAGAAAAATGACCTGCCGTTCCCGCTCCGGCAGAGCGTCGATGGCGCCGCGCAGGGCGAGACGTTCCACCACTCCCTCCTCCATGCCCTCCGTGCCCAGGATGGACTCCAGGGTAAACCCGTCCTCTCCCGTCTCCATCTGGAGGGAGGCCACGGGCAGGTTTGCCTCCTCCGCGGCAGCGATATCCTCCGGTTCCAGCCCCGTCTCTTCCGAGAGCTCGGAGAGGGTGGGGTCCCGTCCCAGCATATGGCCCAGCTTGTCCCGTGCCAGGCGGATGGTCATCCCCCGCTCCTTGATCCCACGGCTCACCTTTACCGCCCCGTCATCCCGCAGAAATCGCCGGATCTCCCCGGCGATTTTGGGGACGGCATAGGTGGAGAACTGGCAGCCGAAGGCCGGGTCAAAGCCCCGCACCGCCTTCAGAAAACCCAGACACCCCAACTGGTACAGGTCCTCCGGGTCCACCCCGCGGCCATAGTATCGCCGCACGATGCTCCAGATGAGACCGGCGTTCTCCTCCAGCATCCGTTCACAGGCGTCGTTGTCTCCGGCCCGGGCGGAAGCCAGCAGCATGTCCCTTTCCTGCGAGAGCGGGGCCTCCAGGGTACTCACTTTCCGCCCGCCGTCAGGCGGCGGGCGATGCGGCGGCGCATGGTGACTGTGGTGCCCTTTCCCGGGGTGGAGCGGACCCGCAGCGTGTCCATAAAACTCTCCATGATGGTGAACCCCATGCCGGAACGCTCCTCGTTCCCTGTGGTAAAAAGAGGGGTCCTGGCCTGCGCCACATCGGCGATCCCCACACCCCAGTCCTGCACGGTGATCTCCAGCAGGCTGTCCTCGAAGAGCCTCAGCTTCAATTTTACCCGTCCCAGGCGGTCCGGATAGGCGTGGACGATGGCGTTGGTCACCGCCTCGCTGACAGCGGTTTTGATGTCGTTTATCTCATCCAGAGTGGGATCCAGTTGGGCGGCGAAGCAGGCCGCCGCAGTGCGGGCGAACCCCTCGTTGGCCGAGCGGCTCAGGAATTCAATCGTGGCTGTGTTGACCGGTTTCATCCTATGTACTTCCTCCTTGGCCGCGGGCGGACTCCGCCGCCCGCGCATCTTTTCACGCAAACCGCATGAGCCGCTCCAATCCGGCGGCCCGCAGAACCTTTTCTGCCTGGGGCGGCACATCTTTTACCGTCACCGCCCCCCCAAGCTCAGCGGTCCGCCTGTAGCATCGCAGCACCACCGCAATGCCGGAGCTGTCCATAAATGTGACGCCTCCTAGGTCCAGCGTCACATGTTTGGGCAGCTCCCGGTCGATCTCCCGCTCTATTTCCGTCATCAGGCCCCGGGCGTGGTGGTGGTCCACCTCGCCGGACAGGGCCATGCAGATTTCCCTGTCTCCCCCGGTACAAGTCAAACCCATTCTCTCTCCCTCCCGTCCGGATAGTAAAAAATCGGGTTATACCAAATATTGGTATAACCCGATTATAGCGCGGTATTGATGCGGTATTTCGTCGAAATTTAATGATTCCCCAATTTATGTATGATAACGCCGTCCCGGCTCGAAAACCGGGACGGCGTGGGGTGGTCTGCCAGCACAGGACTCACATGGCCTGGAGCTGTTCCTCCAGTTTGGCAATGAGGGCGGCAAGCTTTTCGGCCCGCTCCCGCTCGGCCTCCACCACGTTGGCGGGGGCCTTGTTGACAAAGCCGGGGTTATGGAGCTTGGTATTGAGCTTTTCCAGCTCCGCCCGGCTCTTGCCCAGCTCCTTTTCCATCCGCGCCCTCTCCTTCTCCATGTCCACCAGCTCAGCCATAGGCATGGAGATGCGCGCTGCGTGGGTGATGACGGTGACCATGCCCTTGGCGGCCTGGTCGGCGTCACTGCCGGACTCCGCCACACCGGTGATGGTCACATCGCTGCCATAGCCCAAGCGCTTGAGGAAGGGAATGCCGGCAGTGAACACTTCCTGCTCCAAAGTGGAAACGGTAAGGTGGGCACGCTTGGAGGGTGGAACATTCATCTCGGCTCTTCTGGTACGGACCGCGCCGATGGCGTCCATGATCATCTCCATAGCCTTCTCCTCCTCAGGGAAGTCCAGCTCCACGTGGTGCTCGGGCCACCTTTGAAGCATGAGGAAATCCCCCTCGTGGGGCAGGGCCTGCCAGATCTCCTCGGTGAGGAAGGGCATAAAGGGGTGAAGGAGCTTGAGGATATGGGTGAGGACATAGCACAGGACCTTCTGAGCGTTGATTTTTGCCTCGGCGTCCTCCCCCTGAAGGCGGGATTTGGTGAGCTCGATATACCAGTCGCAATAGTCGTCCCAGATGAAATCGTACACCTTCTGGGCTGCCACGCCCAGCTCGTACTTGTCCATATTCTCCGTGACCTCGGGGATGACCGAGTTGAGCTTGGAGAGGATCCACTTGTCCTCCAGCTCCAGGTGCTCGGGCAGCTCACACCGGTCGATGGTGAGATTCATCATCAGGAAGCGGGAGGCGTTCCAGATCTTATTGGCGAAGTTGCGCATGGCCTCGCACCGCTCGGTATAGAAGCGCATATCATTCCCGGGGGAGTTTCCGGTGACCAGGTTGAAGCGCAGCGCGTCCGCGCCGTACTGCTCGGCGATCACCAGCGGATCAATACCGTTGCCCAGGGACTTGGACATCTTCCGCCCCTTGTCGTCCCGGACCAGGCCGTGGATGAACACGGTGTGGAAGGGGGGCTTGCCGGTGTGTTCACAGCCGGAAAAGATCATCCGCGCCACCCAGAAGAAGATGATGTCATAGCCGGTGACCAGCACATCAGTGGGGTAAAAATACTTGAAGTCCTCGGTCTCCGCGGGCCAGCCCAGGGTGGAGAAGGGCCACAGCGCAGAGGAGAACCACGTATCCAGTACGTCCTCCTCCTGGTGGATGTGCGTGGAGTGACAGTGCTCACACTCGGTGGGATCGGTCTCAGAGACTGTCATCCGGCCGCAGTCGTCGCAATACCAGGCGGGAATACGGTGGCCCCACCAGAGTTGGCGGGAGATGCACCAGTCGTGGACGTTCTCCATCCAGTTGGTATAGGTCTTGGAGAAGCGGTCCGGAACAAACTTGACCTCTCCCTCATTTACCACACGCAGCGCCTCTCGGGCCAGCGGCTCCATCTTGACGAACCACTGGGCGGAGATGAGGGGCTCCACATCGGTGCCGCAGCGGTAGCAGGTGCCCACGTTATGGGTATGGTCGGTGATCTTATCCAGCAGGCCCAGCCTCTCCAGGTCCTCCACGATGACCTTCCGGGCCTCATAGCGGTCCAGCCCCTGATACTTGCCGCCGTTCTCATTAATCTTGCCGTCGTCATCCAGCACCCGGATGGATTCCAGATTGTGCCGGAGCCCCACCTCGAAGTCGTTGGGGTCGTGGGCGGGCGTCATCTTCACGCAGCCGGTGCCGAATTCCATGTCCACATACTCGTCGGCCACAATGGGAATTTCCTTGTCCACCAGGGGCAGGATGCACGTCTTGCCCACCAGGTCCCGATAGCGGTCATCGTTGGGATTCACGGCCACGCCGGTGTCGCCCAGCATAGTCTCCGGACGGGTGGTGGCCACCACGACATACCGGCCTTCCTCCCCCTGGATGGGGTACTTGATATGCCAGAGGTGGCCGGGCTTCTCCTTGTATTCCACCTCTGCGTCGGACAGGGCGGTGGTACAGTGGGGACACCAGTTGATGATGCGGCTGCCCTTATAAATGAGGCCCTTGTTATAGAGGGTGACAAAGACGTGCCGGACGGCGGCGGAGAGGCCGTCATCCATAGTAAAGCGGGCCCGGGACCAGTCGCAGGAGGCTCCCAGTTTCTTTTGCTGCTCAACGATGCGCCCGCCGTATTTGGCCTTCCAGTCCCACACCCGCTCGAGGAACTTGTCCCGACCCAAGTCGTAGCGGGTGAGGCCCTCGTTCTTGCGGAGCTCCTCCTCCACCTTGATCTGAGTGGCGATGCCGGCATGGTCGGTGCCGGGAACCCACAGGGCGGCGTATCCCTGCATCCGCTTGAAGCGGATGAGGATATCCTGCAGGGTGGAGTCCATAGCGTGCCCCATATGGAGCTGCCCGGTGACATTGGGCGGCGGCATCACGATGGTAAAGGGCTTTTTATCCGGGTCCCGGTGTCCCTCAAAGCATCCGTGTTCCTCCCACATCTTATAGATGCGGCCCTCCACCTCCTGGGGTTCATAGACCTTCGGTAGTTCTCTGTTCATTGGTTTCACTCCTATTTTTTACTCTCATGCGGCATCGCGGTTCCGGATCAGGGCCCGTTCACCGGAGCATAGCCTGAAGTGCTTTGGTTTTCAGGGTGTAGGACACCCAAGGGCGCCCACACTTCTCCTCCAGGAAATCCTGAAACGCCTGAGGAGATCCCCCCGTCAGGCAGGATTTGGCAAAGCATACGCTGACCGCTTTTTTGCAGGCCACCAGCATGTAGTCCTCCGATACGAAAAGGCCGCCTACTTCCGGGTACTCAAACAGCCGCCTGGACTCCACCTCCTGATTGGGGAGAGTCGTGCCCGGTGCGCTGAGGGTACACCCCTCCTCGTCAAAGGAAACCACCAGCTTTTTGGCCGCGTCCTCCGGGGAGAGCACCTGTTCCCGGGCCTTTTTGATAAATTTTTTCGTGTCCCGGCCCTGGATCTTCCCGGTCACATGCCAGGTGATCAACAGGGAGCCGCCGAAGAAGAAAAGCAGCTGTGCCGGCGACTGCCGTCCCCACAGCGCCAAAACAAATGCCGCCGCGGCCACAATCGCCTCACCCGCCACTGCCAGTCGAAAGGATCTGCCCTGTACCTCTCTGGCCCGCCGGAACAGACAATACTGATCGGTCCAACTGCTGAATACCTTCCCAGTTGTACGGACTTCAAATCGCTTCATGCTCCCCGTCCTCCTCATTAATCGGCGGAATCAAATTGCCGTGTGTCCCGACGCACTGCGTCGCTCCGCTATTTTCGGTCTGCAAAGGCTCTGCAATGCCCATATAATAAAAAAGCCCTGAAGCCTCTTCGGCCTCAGGGCGAATCTCTCCGCGGTACCACCTGAATTCGGACGCACCGCGTCCGCACTCCATTGCCCATAACGCGGGCAACACGCCGGCGCTTACCGAGGGCTCCGCCCTGTTGTGCGCCGAAGCTCTGGGACCACCTTCCGCTTCTCCCGGGGGAGCCTTGCACCGTCCGGCTCCTCTCTGGACCTGGGGGAACAGCGTACTCCTTCCCGTCACAGCCTTTTTCATGATTGCTGTTTTTTAGTATACGCAGAAAGGAGGAAAAAGTCAAGCGGATCGGCGGTTTCCATGCAAAAAGGGAGTGGGCCGAAGCCCACTCCCTTTAGATCAAATCGCGCGGTATTATTTTGCAGCCGCTCTGGCATTGACCTTGTCTTTGCCCAGGGTGGCACGCAGTGCCATAAGTACGATAAACATGGAGGCAAACGCAATGATCAGGTTGACAATGACATTCTGAATCAAACCGGCAAAGATATAGTTCACAAAGGCCACCGCAGCCACAGTAAGCGCATAAGGAAGCTGCGTCTTCACGTGGTTCAGGTGGAAGCACTGAGCGCCGGTAGAGGCCAGGATCGTGGTATCGGAGATGGGGGAACAGTGGTCGCCGCACACGGCGCCGGCCAAGCACGCCGCAATACCGATGGTGAGGATCGTGCCGGCGTCCACGCCGAAGGTGCTCACCACGATGGGGATCAGAATGCCGAAGGTGCCCCAGGAGGTGCCGGTGGCGAAGCCAAGGCCCACAGCCACCAGGAAAATCACTGCGGGCAGGAAGTTTGCGAAGTTGGAGGCGACAGCCCCCATGGCGTCGGCCACAAAGAACTTGGCACCCAGCAGACCGTTGGTCACGCCGCTGATGGTCCAGGCAAAGCACAGGATCAGGATGGCGGGCACCATGACCTTGAAGCCCTCGGCGATACAGTCGGTAAACTGGGCGAAGTTCATGGTACGGCGGACCATATAGAAGATAAAGGCGAACAGCAACGCCAGGAAGGACCCGTACATCAGGCCGGTGGGCGCGGAGCAGTCGGCAAATGCGCCCATTACATCCATAAAGTAGTCAGAATCGCTAGTGAAAAAGCCGCCGGTATACAGCAGGCCGGACACACAGCAGATGATCAGGGCGATCACGGGGATCACCAGGTCCGCCACCTTGCCCTTGGTGGAGTTCTTGCTCTCGTCGTCGGCCCCTTCGAAGGGACGTTCGGGGGTGGTGTACAGATCGCCCTTCTTGGCGTTGTCCTCGTGAATCTTCATGGGACCGAAGTCCTCATCAAAGACGGCCAGGATCACCAGCGTGAACAGGGTCAGGATGGCATAGTAGTTCCAAGGGATGGCGCTGATGAAGAGCTGCAGGCCGCTGACGCCCTCCATGGTGTCGGCCACGCCGGCAACAGCTGCGGCCCAAGAGGAAATGGGCATCATGATGCATACGGGAGCGGCGGTGGAGTCGATCATATAGGCCAGCTTGGCGCGGGAGATGTTGTGGCTGTCGGTCACCGGGCGCATGACGTTGCCGGTGGTGAGGTTGTTGAAGTAGTCGTCCACACCCAGTACCAGGGCCAGCACCATGGTGGCCAGCAGGGCGCCCCGCTTGGTCTTGATGTGCTTCTTGGCCCAGTCGCCATAAGCCTTGGAGCCGCCGGAGCGGTTCATCAGCACCACGATCACACCCAGCATGACCAGGAACGCGAGAAGGGCCACGTTGCCGCCCACGGATTCCACCAGCGTATCAAAGGTACTTGTAACGCCCATGACGGGATTAAAATTGGCGTACAGGAAACCGCCCACCAGGCAGCCCAGGAACAGGGACGTATAGACTTCCTTGGTGATGAGGGCCAGCGCAATGGCCAGCACCGGAGGCAGAAGAGAAAGCGGCGTGGAGAAGAAATTACTGACGTATTCGGCCTCGCCCTCTGCGAAGGCGGTGGTCATAAGGATTCCTACAATTGCTGCGATGGTCAGAATAAAGGGGACAAAATTTCTCTTTGTTCTATGCATGTTTACCCTCCCTTTCAAATATGCGGTTGTCAAGGTACGTGCTGCGCTGAAATAAACCAAACCAATTCCCACACTCAGGATATCATAGTTCCCGAGAAAAGACAAGGCATTTTTCATAAAAACAATGTGTGTTTTTTGTAGCTCTTTATAGTTAATGCCTACGCATACCATATTTTTCAATTTTATTTCATTTCTCTGCTGCTTTAAATTGTGCAATTCCACTCAATAAAAGTGCAAAAAGGAGGCGGGGTTTTACCCCGCCTCCCACAGTTCCTATTAAATTTTGTTTTTAATTCTTTACCGCAGCCGGCTGCTTTTTCTGCTCGACCATACGGATAATTACCAGCACTCCAAACATGGAGGCAAAGGCGATGATCAGGTCGATGATGACATTTTGGAGGTAGCCGGCGATGATGTAGTTGACAAATGCCACAGCGGCTACCGTAACCGCATAGGGGATCTGTGTCTTTACATGGTTGAGGTGGTAGCACTGGGCACCGGTGGAGGCCAGGATCGTGGTGTCGGAGATGGGAGAGCAGTGGTCGCCCATGACCGCGCCCGCCAAGCAGGAGGCAATACCGATGGTGAGGATGGTGCCGGCGTCGGCCCCGAAGGTACTCACCACGATGGGGATCAGGATACCAAAGGTGCCCCAGGAGGTGCCGGTCGCAAAGCCCAGGCCGCAGGCCACCAGGAAGATCACCGCAGGCAGGAGATTTGCAAAGCTGCCTGCCACCGAGGCCATGGCGTCGGCCACAAAGTACTTGGCGCCCAGCAGCCCGTTGGTCACGTCGCTGATGGTCCAGGCAAAGGTCAGGATCAGAATGGCGGGCACCATGATGTTAAAGCCTTCGGCGATGCAGTCGGTAAACTGGGAGAACGTCATGGTGCGGCGGATCATGTAGAAGGCAAAGATCAGTACCAGCGCAAGGAAGGAGCCATACATCAGACCGGTAGGCGCGTCACAGTTGGAGAAGGCGTCGATGACGCTGATTCCGCCCTCAAACATGCCGCCGGTGTACAGCAGACCTGTCACGCAGAAGATGATCAGGATGATGACCGGGATCACCAGGTCGGTGACTTTGCCGTTGGTGGAGTTTTTGCTGTCGTCCGCATTGGCATAGGGGCGCTCGGGGGTGGTGTAGAGATCGCCCTTCTTGGCGTTGTCCTCGTGGACCTTCATGGGACCGTAATCCAGATCAAACACGGCCAGAACCACCAGCATGAAGAGGGTGAGGAGCGCGTAATAGTTCCAGGGGATGGCGCTGATAAAGAGCTGCAGGCCGCTGACGCCCTCCATCGTGTCGGCCACGCCGGAGACGGCTGCGGCCCAAGAGGAGATGGGCATCATGATGCATACGGGAGCGGCGGTGGCGTCACACATGTAGGCCAGCTTGGCGCGGGAGATGTTGTGGCTGTCGGTCACCGGACGCATGACGTTGCCGGTGGTGAGGTTGTTGAAATAGTCGTCCACGCCCAGCACAATGGCCAGCACCATGGTGGCCAGCAGAGCGCCCCGTTTGGTCTTGATCTTCTTTTTGGCCCAGTCGCCATATGCCTTGGAGCCGCCGGAGCGGTTCATCAGCACCACGATGATGCCCAAAATGACCAGGAATGCCACGATGCCCAGGTTGCCGCCCACCGCGGTACACAGCGTGTCGAATGTGCTGGTGACGGCCAAGACAGGGTTAAAATTCGCGTACAGGAAGCCGCCCACCAGGCAGCCCAAGAACAGAGAGGTATAGACCTCTTTCGTGATGAGTGAGAGTCCGATGGCCACTACCGGCGGCAAAAGTGAAAGTGCGCTGGAGTAGAAGCTGCTGACGTACTCGGCCTCGCCTTCCGCAAAGGCGGTGGTGAGCAGAAGGCCGAGCGCTGCGGTGAGAACCAGGAGCACCGGAGCAATCTTCCGCTTGAATTGTTGCATGGATACCCTCCCTTTCAAAATGCGCGGTTTCTAAATAGTGTGTAGCGCGGTGCGAGTGTTGTGCACTCAGACAGTTTTCCCAACTCAGTTTTGTCCAAATATTGTGCACCCAAACCAATCCCACTGCTAAAATAACACTATCTGGAAGGGATTGCAAGGCATGGATGGTAAAGCTTTTGTTGTATTTTTGTAAAGTTAATGTAAAATATCAAAATATGTTTTTACAATTCCGTCGCAATGTCATTTTTTGCTATTTTATCCCAGCAAAAGTTCTGAATCAGCTCCTTTGGTCCGCATCTCCCCGCCGGGGTGGGCAGCCCGGCCAGCGTCGTCAGCGCCCCTGTCAGCGTTTCGGGCGCATATCGCTCCCGTAGAGCCCCCATGTCCAAGTCCCGTTCCCGCTTGGAGAGCCGCCTTCCGTCTCCGGCCAGCAGCAGGGGGACGTGCCCGTAGACGGGAGCGCGGTACCCCAGCAGGCGCATCAGCCAGAGCTGCCGGGCCGCTGAGTCCAGAAGATCCCGGCCCCGCACCACCCGGGTGACCCCCATCAGTGCGTCGTCCACCGTGACGGCCAGTTGATAGCCGTAGACCCCATCGGCCCGCCGGACCACAAAATCACCGCAGTCCCTGGCCAGATCAAACTGCTGACGGCCTTGACACAGATCGTCAAAAGAGATGGTCTCATGGGGCATAGCCGCCTTCCAGGCCGGAGGCCTCACCATGGCTCTCGCCTCCTGCTCCGCCCTGGAGAGCTTCCGGCAGGCGCACGCCCCGCGGTCCCGCTCTTCTCCGGGGTGGGGTGCGGAAGCGGCCAGCCGCTGATGACGGCTGCACCAACAGGGATAGACCGCCCCCAGCTCTTTCAGGGTTTGGAACGCCTCGTCATAGAGGGCGGTCCGCTCCCGCTGGCAATAGGGCCCGCACGTCCCGCCGGCGGCATACCCCTCGTCCCAGTCCAGCCCCAGCCACCGAAGGTCCTCTACCAGAAGGCTCGTCCAGGGCTCCCCGGTTCGCTCCGGGTCCAGGTCCTCTATCCGCAGCACCATCCGCCCTCCCGCCGCCCTGGCATCCAGCCAGGCCAGCAGGAAGGAGAAGAGATTGCCCAGGTGCATCCGCCCGCTGGGGCTGGGTGCAAAACGGCCCTTTTCGCACATATCCGCCGGTCTTCCTTTCGCATTTTTCCAACAGTGTACCACAAAACGGCGGGTCGGGGAAGGGAATCCTTCTCCGGCCCGCCCACATTCTGAAAAACGCCCTTATTTTCCGCCGCTGAGCGGTGAAAGGCCCCCGTTTTACGCGCCGGAATCCTTGCTCTGCAAGGTTTCCGGCGCATTCCATTCGCGGCGGTCTGTGCCCTCTCAGACGCTCCACCCATCAGATTCCGCCGTCTCTGCACACACCTCGTACGCTTTTACAGCCTCTGCTCCGTCTCCCGATCAAAAAAGTGGAGCCTGCCGCGGTCCAGTATCACCCCGGTCTCCTCTCCCGGGTACAGCGCGCAGTCCGCCCCGACGGCTGCCGTCAGCACGGGCATGCCTGGGAGATTCAGAAAAAGCAAGCTCTCACGGCCGGTACGCTCCACGTCGGTCACAATCGCCCGGACCGCTCCCGGTTCCCCCTCACCGGCCAGGTAGGATCGTACACCTCCCGGGGCGTACCTGCCTGCTGGAGGACGCCGTCCCGCAGCACGGCGGATGCGGCTTCCCATGGTCATGACCTCGGTCTGGTCGTGGGTGACGTAGACGGTAGTGGTGCCCAGGTCCCGCTGGAGCGACACGATCTCCCGACGCATATCCATCCGAAGCTTGGCGTCCAGGTTGGAGAGAGGCTCGTCCATGAGGAAGAGGCGAGGGCGCCGCACCAGGGCCCGTCCCAGCGCCACCCGCTGGCACTGGCCGCCGGAGAGGGCGCCAGGCCGGCGGTCCAGATACTCTAGAAGGCCCAGGCTCTCGGCTACCTCCATCACCCGCGCCCGGATCTCCTCCCGCCCCCATCGGCGCATTTTCAGTGGGAAAGCCCTGTTGTCATAGACCTTCATAGTGGGATAGAGGGCATAGTTCTGAAAAACCATGGCGATATCGCGGTCCCTCGGGGGCACCCGGTGGATACTCTTTCCATCCATGCGGATCACGCCGCTGTCCACCCGCTCCAACCCCGCCACCAGTCTGAGCAGAGTGGACTTTCCACAGCCGGAGGGGCCCACAAAGATCATAAATTCTCCCGGCTCCACGGCGAGATTCACATCCCGCACCGCGTGGACGTCGGCGGCGTACCACTTATTCACCTGTTCTATCTCCAGAGCAGTGGCTTCCACCGTCTGATATCCTTCCTTGCACTTGATCGGGCCTTTCGCAAAAGCGGCCCCAAGGACTTGTCCGGGCCCGGCGTTTGGGCGTATGAACCATCTCCGGGGCATGCCCTAATCCTTCAACCCCGCCGCGGCGATCCCCTGTTCCAGATACTTCTGCCCAAAGAGGAAGATGAGCAGAGCCGGCAGCAGCATCACCACGGAGGCCGCCAGGGATACCCCCGCGTTGTCCGCTGTGACGGGGGGGAGATACAACGACAGCGGCCAGAGGGTCTTGTCCTTG
Organism: Intestinimonas butyriciproducens; assembly: GCF_004154955.1. NCBI lineage: Bacteria > Bacillati > Bacillota > Clostridia > Eubacteriales > Intestinimonas > Intestinimonas butyriciproducens. The sequence goes on from NZ_CP011524.1 coordinate 2,077,807, forward strand.
AGGAACGTGAGGGGCTGCTCCAGTGCATTCCAGTACTCGAGAAAGCCCAGCACCACGGCGGAGAGGAGCCCCGGCGCTCCCAGGGGGAGCCCCACATGCAGAAAGGTCCGGAGCGGTCCCGCGCCGTCCAGCGCCGCGGCTTCCGTGAGGGCGGAGGGGATGGCGGTGAAAAAACGGGCCATGAGAAAGACGGGGAAGGTGGACACCGCCCCCGGAAGGATCACGGCCCAAACGGTGTCCAGCAGCCCCAACCCGTCCAATACCAGATAGCTCGACACCATGGTCACCTGGAAGGGCATGAGCATGAGCACGATGTAGAGAGAGAACAGGGCCTTTTCCCCCCGGAAGCGGAGCCGGGCAAACGCCCAGGCGACGGGCGCACTGATGAGGACCTGTCCCGCCACCACCGGCGCGACCTGCCTACAGGAGTTCCAAAACATCGTAAAAAATTTCGGTGAATCCAAAAGCAGCTCCACATAGGGCCGCAACGTGGGGTATCGGGGCAGCAGGGGGATGCACACCACCACAAATCTGGCGGTATTGGCGGCAGCCAGCCGAAACGCCTCCTTCCGGAGGACGGCGGCATAATTTTTAAACCCGACAAACTGACCGCTCATGGCGGAAAAGAAGGAGCGGCGCACCGCGTCCAGAAAGGGCAGCAGCACCAGCACCGCCACGGAAAGCAGACTGGGGCATAGGAAAAGCCATGGGACCGCCCCATCTGTCTCCGGCTCAAACTCCGGCGGAGGGCCTCCCGCCGCCTCCGCCGGCACGCGCCGACGGCTCCATGGCAATTTCGTCTCCCCGTTCCTCCTCTCTTCTCCGATCCCAAAAACGTCGGTGCCGCTCCAGGCACCAATCCGACAGCAGCCACGCCGCCGGCAGCAGCCAGAGCGGCCGCTCCACCTTCACACCCCCAAAAGGCGCAAAGACGAGAGCGATGCCGAAGGTGAGCGCCCACACGGCGCAGGCCCTCACAGCAAATACCCGTTCTGTCCGGACCCCGGCCCGCTCTGCGGCCAAAACGGCCAGCGCCAGTGCGGTCAGAGACAGCAGCGCACAGCCCGCTGCCAGGGCACCATACCGCAGGTCCCGCTGAACGGCCGCCAAGGTCAGATAACCCCGCAGCTTTTCCATCCCGCCCGAGAACAGCCGGACCCAGAACTCAAAATCAGACCACCGGGTGGGAATGAACCGCTCCGGCACAGACCATGGAGCGCCCGCATACCACAGGACCGTCCCCGCCCCCAGCAGCGCCGGCGGCAGATAGCAGACCAGCAGCAGCGGCGCGGCGGTCAGCGCCCGTCCCCGCTGGAACAGGCGCAGCAGTATCCCCAAGGTCAGCGCCGCGCCGGGCAAGGCCGCCAGTGCGGTCAGGCCTTGGTGGAGCAGGGACAGGTCCAGCATTTGTCCGCCTGGGATCTGGTTCTGGCTCAGAAAGTGCTCTGCCTGGGTCCCGGCGTCTCCGTCCTGAAAGAGCAGCAGGAGGTTGGGCCAAGGCTCCGCGTCCTCCCCTCCCTGCACCAGAAGAAGCCCGCCGCTCCCCTTCATCACGCCCCTGACATAGTAGGTCTTCCCCTTCCATAGCACCGCCTGCCCCACCACACGGGCCGAGCCCCACAGGGCGTCGGCCGCGGCCTCGTCCACGGCGCAGCCCGTCTCATCCCCCCTGGCCGGGTAGTTTCCGTACCGAAAGGCCGCGGGCCAGACCTCCCCGCCGTCTCCAAAGAGCTCCAACACTGCCGCCGAAGTGCTGCACCGCCCGGCCCCGCCCTCCACGTACCCCTCCCGGTGCTCCCGCCAGAGTGCGGCGGCGGGCACCGCCGCCCCGCCGTCCTCCCGGGCGTATCGCTCCGCCCGCAGGAGCTGGACGGGGCTTATCCCTCCGCCCGCTTTCCACCGGATCACGGCCCCATGGGAGAGTTCTCCGGCATGCTGTGCCAGAAAAGATGCCCCCAGCCATGAGATCAGGGTCAGCGTGGCCAGGAGGAAGAGGGCGGCGCTACTCGTTTGTCGTTTCAAGGCGGACCCGGTCTCCTTCCTCGACGGGTTTATTGGAGGAGATGACCACCTGGTCGCTCTCCAGCAGCGCCCCCTCCACCGCCATGTTCCCGCTGTCCTGCTTCTGGAGGGTGACGGTCTTTTTCACCACGGTCTGTTCCACGCCCATGACGCTCTGCTTCTCCTGAATCACCAGCACGTAGGCATCGCCTCCCCCCATCCGCAGGGCGCTCAGGGGCAGCACCATGTCGTACTGCTGGCTGCGCTTGGAAATTTCCAGCTCCGCGGACCCGCCGGAGCCGTAGTTCCCCTCTGGGAGCTGAGCGGTCACCGTCACCTGACCCTGGCTGTCCGCCGCCCCCACGGAGGTAATAATCGCCTCCGCGCTTCCGGCTTTTCCCTCCAGGGTGAAAGTGAGCTTCCCCTGGTCCTCCGCCGCCAAGTCCTCGGCCTTCTTCTGGTCCAGCTTTCCCCGGAATGCAAAGCCCTGGTCGTTCCGGGTGAGGACCGCCGCCTGCGCCCCCTCCTGGGTCCTGCCCGGCTGCGAGAGGATGGATGCCGCTGTGCCGTCCACCGGCGCCGTCAGCCGTCCACCGGCGGCCTCCACAGCCTTGAGCTGTTCCAAGAGCTGCCGGGTCTCCCTCTGCTGGCTCACATGGCCCAGCCGTTCGGCCTCCCGCTCCCGGCTGCCGGCCTCGCCGGACTGCCGCTCCTCCTCCGCCTTTCTGCGGGCCTGCTCCAGCGCCCGCTGGGCGCTCTCCACCGTCCGTGCGGCGCTGAGAAGCTTCTCCTCCGTTTCAATTCCCGCGTCCTCTGCGGCACGCTCGGCGGTACGCAGGGCTTTCTCCGCGCTTTCCACGGCAGCCTGTGCCGAGAGCACCAGTTCTTCCTCGCCGACGTCCGTGCGCGCTCGGGCCTCTTCCAGCTTTTTCTCGGCCGCGTCCCGCTCCGCCTCCGCCGCCTGGAGCTTTTCCTCCTGGCGTGCCCTTGCCTTTTCCAGGGCCTCTTCCGCCCGGGTCACGGCCAGATCAGATCCGTAGTTGTAGGACTCCATGCTCCAGTCCGCCGTCTCCACGGCGGACTGGAGGTCCTCCACACTGGTCCGGGCCGCCTGGAGCTCTTCCTCGCCGGCCCCCGCCCGCTGCACGCCGTTGGAAAAGAGGGGCTTAGGCCGCTCTCCCGCCGCCAGTCGCCGCCGCTCCAGCTCCACGCACTCCTTCCACTTCTCCACCGGCTCCAAGTCCATCGGTGATCCACTCCTTTTTTCACACCCTGTGGCGCTTATTCCGCCAGATAGATCCGGGTCTTTTCCATCACATTCGCCGCCGCCTGCTCCGACGTCAGGCTTCCGTCCGACAGCCCTCTCAACTGGCGCTCCACCGCTTCCTTTACCACCTGGTCCGACAGGATGGGGGCGTCCAGCCGGTCGCACAGAGCCCGGAATCCCATATCGTCCTCGGCGTTCTCCGCCGCCTGCTCCACCATGGCGTCAAGGGAGCCGCCGTTCACCGGAAAGCCGTCGTACAGATAGCTGTCCTGTACCGTTCGTGAGAGGAGCATATTCACAAAGGACTCGGCCAGCTCCCTCTGGTTTCCGGTGGACACAATCCCCACGCCGCTGGAGGGCGTATAAGCGTTCCCGCCGAACAGGGTGTCCAGGGTCCAGTCCCGTGCGGGCTTTTCCCCTGTATTCCCGCCGGAGCCGCCCGTACTGTACGACACCAGCGGCGTCCCCCCTCCCGTCCGTTGAGCGCGGTCAGGATGTTCTCCAGGGAGAACTGGCCGGCAAGCTCCTGCACGTGGAAGAGGGCCTTCCCTTCGCTGAGCCGATTGGACCCGGGGTCCAGCATCTCAGCACCGCTCCCGCCGCCGCTGGCGGCCACCACAGTGGCAAAACTGACCCCGTCCCCCAACTCAGGGGTATTCTCCCGCTCTGCCTGCTGGATGCGGAGCATGTCGGCAAAGTAGCCTTCCAGCGTCTGCTGGTCCACCCCTTTTTCCGTGACAATACTCCCGGCGCAGACGTCGTAATAGTCCATCAGCATCCCCGTTTCGCCGAAGAGCTGCGCCGAGGGGCAGAGGAACGCCGGCTCTCCGCCCTGGCCCTCTTCGACCAGTCCGGCCAGATCCGTCATAGACCACACCTGCTCCACACACTCCCGCGCCCCCATCATCACCGGCACGGTGAACCGTGCGGGAACGCCGTAGACCCTGCCGTCCCGGCAATAGGCGTTCGTCAGATTGGGCATCAGCCCATCCTCCTCCAGACGCCTGGCTTGCTCTGTCATATCGGCCAGGACTCCCTTTTCTATGTAAGAGTCCACATTCAGGCCGTCCAGCAGAAGCAGATCGGGCCCTTTCCCCGCCATGAGCTCGGTGTTGAGGGTACGGATCACGTCCTCTGCGGTGGCGCCCAGCTCCTCGTCCAGCAGAACCTGGAAGTTGACCCGCACCGTGGGGTTGCTCCTCTGGAACTCTCCAATGGCCTGGCGAATGGTGTCGCTGTCCCTGAGCCCGAAGATCACCAGTTCGGTGTCCGGAAGGGTCGGGGTATCCGGATCATAGGAATAGTGCAGCAGCCGAACGTCATCCTCCCCCTGCAGCAGGGCGTAGAAGCCGCCCTCCCCGTCGGAGGTCAGGCCCGATAGGCTCAGCGTAGGCATCGAGAGGGAGGTGGGCTCGCCGTCCACCAGCTTCTCCCATATGGTCCCTCCGGCCGTCTGTCGGTAGATGCCGGTGGCATCGCCCAGATACACGCCTTCATCGTCCAGTCCCAGCGCTGTCAGGAAGCTCAGGCCGTCGTATATGCTCCCGCCGGTCTGTCTGCCCGTCTTCAGATCGTAGAGCACCGTCTCCTTTCCGTCGGCGCTCATGGCCAGCAGCGTGTCTCCCAGGACCGCCGCGCCGCTGTTATAGCTCTGGGGCGGATACTCCATCAGGAGATGCCCGTCAGTGCTCCGGTAACGGGAGATGCCCTCCCCGCCAAAAATCACCAGCAATTCCCCTTCGTCCAGGGCCCGGACGCCGGATGGTAGAGGGCGATCAGGCGCTCTGTGCCGCCGTGGATATCCATCTCCGGCAGCAGGGCTATACGGTGGACTATGCCCACACCGGGGAGGATGGCCTCCACTTTGCCCTGCAAAACGCCTATGACCTGATTCTTATGGACCGGATGCTGCCTGAACTGGACGGTCTGGAGGCCGTGCGGACCCTGCGCAGCCGGGGGTTCTCCACCCCGGTGCTTATGCTCACGGCTCTGGACGGCGTCCCAGACCGGGTGGACGGGCTGGATGCCGGGGCCGACGACTACCCGGCCAAGCCGTTTGCCGCGGAAGAGCTTCTGGCCCGGATCCGCGCCCTGTCCCGCCGCCCCAGGCAGTGGGAGTCCACCAGCCGGCTCTCCGCCGGGGATCTGGAGCTGGATACGGAGCTCGCCGCCCTCCTCAGGCCCGCGGGGGCCTGTTCCCTCTCCCGCCGGGAGAAACAGCTTCTGGAACTCTTCCTCCGCAACGCCGGGCAGACCCTAACCCGTGAGCTTCTACTCTCCCGGGTCTGGGGACCGGACGCTCCGGTGGAGGACGGCAATCTAGACAACTATATCCACTTTCTCCGCCGCAGGCTCCGTGCAGTGGGGAGCGCCGTCCGCCTTGCCACTGTTCGCTCCGTGGGCTATCGACTGGAGGTCGGGCCATACTGACCCGGCTCCGGCGGCAGCTCACACTCCTCTCGGCGGCCTGCACGGGGGCGGTACTGCTGGCCATGGCCTTGGCTGCCCTGTCCCTGGCGGAGGGCCAACTCCGCGCCGGTTCAGAGGCAGGGTTTCTCTCCAGCGCCAACGCCATCATAGCCAAGCTCCGATTGGATCGGGTGGTCAGCACGACCTGGCTTGCCCAGTTGGAGTCCGGAGAGGGGCTCATCATCTCCCTGCGGGACCAGGGCGCGCCCCTCAGCTTCTCCGGCGCCTGGACGCCTAGGACCGCCCGACCCCTGCTGTTGGAGCGTGCAGTCGCCGGCGCCCGCGCCCTTGGCGTGGAGCCGGACAGCCCTCCTCTCTCCCTCATCGACACCACCTCCACCCCCGTTTTTGAGGTACGCGGAGACCTGGGCGAGCGATATCCGGCCTTCGTCACCCAGATCCCGTCTTCGTAAGGCTGGCAGAGCCTGGTCCTGCTCAAGGATATATCCTCCTCCGACCAGCAGCTTCTGCTGCTGCGCGGCTCCTTCGCCGCTCTGGTGGCCGCCGGGGTGACCGCTCTGCTCCTGCTCTGCTGGGCCTTTGCCGGCCGGGCCATCCGTCCCATCGAGGAGAGCCGACGGAAACAGGCCGAATTCATCGCCGCCGCCTCCCATGAGCTCCGCTCTCCCCTGGCCGTCATCCGTACCAGCGCCGCCGCCCTGGCCGTGGCCCCCGACCAGGCGTCCCGGCTCCGGCAAAACATCGAGGTGGAATGCGCCCACAATGTCCCGGCTGGTAGACGACCTGCTCTCCCTGGCCCGGAGCGACGCCGGAACCTGGACCATTGCCCGTGAGACCGTGGATATGGACGCCCTGCTGCTGGAGACCGCCGAGCTCTTCTGCCCCGTGGCCCGCCAGAAAGGGCAGCGTCTGCTGTTGGAGGTCCCCGAGCGGGATCTTCCCCCGGTCACCGGAGACCCCCAACGGCTCCGTCAGGTCCTGTCCGTCCTCCTGGACAACGCCTTCAGTTATACGCCGCAGGGGGGGGTAGTCACGCTGCGTGCAGAGGTGGACGGCGCCGCTCTGACCCTACAGGTCGCCGACACCGGGCCGGGCATCTCCACCCAGTCCCTCCCCTATATTTTTGACCGCTTTTACCGGGCCGATGTCTCCCGCACCACCAAGGAGCACTTTGGCCTGGACCTCTCCATTGCAAAAGAACCGGCCGATCTCCATGGGGGGGGGACGCTGCGGGTGGCGCGAACCGGGCCCGAGGGTACGATCTTTGCGCTCCGTCTGCCCCTTCACCGGGGGAGACACATTTGAACGCACCGCCCTGCTTGCCCGCGGCCCTGCAATGCAGAAAGGAGCGCGCCGGTTTTCCCCGGCGCGCTCCTTCTTATGCTTTTTTATCGGTTGAGCTGATGGATGGCAAGCCCCAGGCCGCTCTCCACCGCTTCTGAGATCCCCTCGGCAAAGGTGGGATGAGGCCGCACCAGGGCGGCCAGTTCCTCCAGCGTTTTCCCCTCTGCGACGGCCAGAGTGAATTCACCCACCAGATCGGTGGCCCGCTCACACATGAGCTGCGCCCCCAGCACCGTGCCGGTCTCGGCATGGGACACCACCTTGATAAAGCCCCGTTCCGCGCCGGCAATGATGCTCCGCCCATTGCCGTTCATCAGGTACTTGCTTCCCTTTGTGGGAATCCCCGCCTCCTTGGCCTGGGCCTCGGTGAGCCCCACAGAGGCGATCTCCGGTTCGGTGTAGACACAGGCGGGGATGGCGTTCAGCTTCATGGGCGGCTCTTTCCCCGCGATCGTACTCACAGCGTTGATCGCCTGGGCCGAGGCCACATGTGCCAGCTGAATGCCGCCCGCCACCACGTCTCCAATGGCATAGATGCCCTTCACGCAGGTCTCGAACCGCTCATTCACCGGAATCGCCCCCCGGGCCAGTCCCAAGTCTACGCCGGGCCCGCACAGGCCCTCGGTGTTGGGCTTCCGTCCGGTGGAGACCAACACGGCGTCCGCCGTAACGGTTTCGGCCTTTTCCTTTGACGTATAGGCGCACCGGAGGCCCTCCCCGGTCCGCATCACCTGCTCCACTCGGGCCCCGGTACAGAGCTTTACGCCCCGCCTTTTCATGAGCATGCTCAGATTTTGAGCGATCTCCTTGTCCATGGTGGGCAGCACCCGGTCCATGGCCTCCAGCACGGTGACCTGGGCTCCCAGAGCACTGTAGAGGGAGGCAAACTCCATGCCGATCACTCCGCCGCCGATGATGGTCAGGCGGGGATGGTACATGCCCTCCCCCAGCAGGCCGTCGCTGGTGACCACCCCGGGCAGGTCCAGGCCCGGAATGGGCGGCAGGGCCGGGCGAGTGATATGCTCCCTCTGAAGTAGACAGCAAAAAAATTAAACTGTCGAAACGGAGGGAGCAATTATCATGAGTTTAAAAGGCAAAATACCGCCGGAGGTAAAGATTCAGGCTGTGGAGGACTACCTAGCGATCCGTAAGGGTTCCACACAGATCCGGGAAGAGTTAGGCATACGATTGAGCACTTTCCAGGCATGGCTGCGGAAATATCAGACGGAGGGGCCTGCGGGTCTGCATCCGAAAAAGCATGTTACAAGTTATCCATCCTCACTGAAGCTGGCGGCAGTAGAAGACTACATGGGCGGAGGAGGCTCGCTGGATGCCATGTGCCGCAAATACGGGATTTCCTCCCATGCGGTTTTACAACAATGGATTACGTTGTATAATCAAGGCCATAGAGAGTTCAAGACACGCAGAGCGCGGGAGGAAACAGATATGGCCGAGAAAGAAAAATTATCGCAGGAGCAAAAGCTGCAGGCAGTACTATACTGCTTAGAACATCAACTGGACTACCGGCGGACCAGCGAACAGTACAAGATCACCTATCAGCAGATCTATAGCTGGGTCAAAAAATATCAGGAGCAGGGAGAAGCTGGGTTGCTTGACCGCCGGGGGAGACGCCGCCCTCCTTCCGAATACAGCGAGGAGGAAAAAGCCGCGGCAAAGCTGCGGCAGCTGGAAGCGGAAAACAGAAGGCTTCAAATGGAGAACGATTTCTTAAAAAAATTGAACGAACTGGAGGGGAGGCGGTAAACAGGCTCACACGCCGCAGGAAGGTCTATGAGGCGATCCATACGCTTCGTCAGGAAAAAGGATATGAAATCGCATCGTTATGCGCGTTATCCGGGATTCCCCGCTGTTCTTACTACAAATGGCTTCACCGGGAAGAAAGTGCCTCAGAAAAAGAAAATACCCTCTTGCTGGAAGAAATCATCCGTTTGTACAGCGAAGTAAAAGGCATCTACGGTTATCGCCGTATGACGCTGAATGTGAACAGCCGGCTCAAAAGAAACTACAACCACAAGCGGATTTACCGCCTGATGAAAAGTGTACATATGCAGGCCGTGATACGCCGAAAGAAAAAGCACTATGTCATATTAGAACCGCGTGTTACCGCGGAAAACGTATTGAACAGAGAATTTACGGCAAATGGTCCCAATGAGAAATGGCTGACAGATGTCACAGAATTCAAACTTATCAATGGGAAGAAAGCATACCTGAGTGCGATCCTTGATCTCCATGACAAAAGCATCGTTGCGTATGCACTGGGCCAATCCAACAACAATCAGCTTGTTTTTGACACCTTTGACAGAGCGGTGAGAGCCAACCCCGGCGCCCATCCTCTGTTTCACAGCGACAGGGGCTATCAGTACACCAACCGGCAGTTCAAAGCAAAGCTGGACGGTATCCATGCAACGCAGAGTATGTCCCGGCCCGGCCGCTGCATCGACAACGGCCCTATGGAGGGCTTCTGGGGGATTCTCAAATCTGAAATGTACTACCTCCGGCAATTTCATACCTTCGAGGAATTGAAGAAAGCCATCGACGAATACATAGACTTTTACAATACAAGGCGGCTTCAAGCTAAGTTAAAGGGCCTGGCTCCCCTTGCTTACAGGAACCAGACCCTCGTGGCGTAATTTTTCTTTTTTCATCTGTCTACTTGACAGGGGGCGGTTCAGAGCCCCAACCGCCACCAAGATGTGTTCCGACTCGTAAATCGCCTCGCCCACACGGACCCTGCCGGGCCCCTGGATAACGGCGCTGCCATGGATCACTTCCACCCCATTGCCTTTCAGCAGCCCCTCCACCCCTCTGCGGAGCTGCTCCACCACCTGACGCCTGCGCTCATCCATGACGGCGTAGTCGAAACCGGCGTCGCTTGCCGTCACGCCAAAGGCGGCGCTGTGCAGTACCTGCCGGTAGAGGCTGGCGCTGTGCAGCAGAGTCTTGGTCGGGATACACCCCCGATTGAGACAGGCGCCGCCCAGGGCGTCCCGCTCCACCAGTACGGTGCGCAGTCCGAGCTGGGCGGCCCGGATGGCGGCCACGTAGCCGCCGGGGCCCCCTCCGATCACAATCAGGCCGCTTTTCATGTCCGCTCCTCCGGATAGAGATACCGCAGGACCGGGTGCCGGGCGGCGTTCACCTCGTCGGGCCGCCCAATGGGCGTGGTGTGGGGCGCCGTGTGGAGCCTCTCCGGGTCTGTGTCCGCCTGTGCACGGATGGTCTTGAGCACCTCCACCGCGCGGTCCAGGGTCTCCCGGGACTCGGTCTCGGTGGGTTCGGCCATAAGCGCCTCCTCCACGATCAGCGGGAAGTACATCGTGGGGGGATGGATCCCGTGGTCCAGCAGGGCCTTGGCCACATCCATAGCGGAGACGCCCTTTTCCTTCTTCAGCCCGGCCAGCGTGAGCACGAACTCGTGCATGCAGGGGCCGTCGCCGTAGGCGATGTCATAGGTCCCACGGAGCATTTCGCGCATATAATTGGCATTGAGGACAGCCCCCTGCGCCGCCTCGGTGATGCCCTCTGCGCCCAGTGTCAGGATATAGGTGAGCGCCTTCACCACCACGGCGAAGTTGCCGTAAAACGCCTTTACGCTGCCAATGCTCTTACAGGGGCGGTCAAACTCCAGCCCGTGCTCTCCCTCCGCCACGTGATAGTTCGGCAGGAAATCCATGAGAAAGCGCTTGCAACCTACAGGGCCGGAGCCGGGTCCTCCTCCGCCGTGAGGGGTGGAAAAGGTCTTGTGGAGATTGAGATGCACCAGATCAAAGCCCATGTCGCCCGGTCGGGCCACTCCCATGACGGCATTGAGGTTGGCCCCGTCATAATAGGCGAGCCCGCCCGCGTCGTGGACGATCTGCGTGATCTCCAGGATATTGGGATCAAAGAGGCCCAGGGTATTGGGATTGGTAAGCATGAGCCCGGCGGTATCCGGCCCCACGGCCGCCTTCAGCGCCTCCAGGTCCACGCCGCCCTGGGGATTGGAGGGCACGTTGACCACGGTGAAGCCGCACATGGCGGCGGAAGCCGGGTTGGTGCCGTGGGCGGAGTCGGGAACGATGATCTTGGTCCGCTGGGTATCGCCCCGGTCCAGATGATACTTCTTCACCATCAGCAGGGCGGTGAACTCCCCGTGAGCGCCGGCGGCGGGCATAAAGGTCATGCCGTCCATTCCCGTGATCTCGCACAGCAGCTCCTCGGCCAGGTACAGCGCCTCCAGGCAGCCCTGGACCGTGTCGGCGCCCTGGGTGGGGTGTACCCCCGCAAAGCCGGGCAGGGCCGCCGTCTCCTCATGGATTCTGGGATTATACTTCATCGTGCAGGAGCCCAGGGGATAGAATCCGTTGTTCACCCCGTGGGACCGCCGCTCCAGCTCGGAGTAGTGCCGGGAGAGATCCACCTCGGACATCTCGGGGAGACGCAGCGGCGTCCGGCGCTCCGTGCCCTCCATCAGGTGGGCGGGAGGCACATCCAGCGGGGGCAGCAGGTCGCAGCCGCGCCCGGCGCGGCTTTTTTCAAACAGCAATTCCATCTCAGCACACCTCCCGAATGGCCGCTTCCAGCGCGTCGATCTCCTGCCGGGTGTTCATCTCTGTGGCGCACCACAGGATGCCGCTTTCCACCGGAAGTCCACCCAGGATGCCCCGCAGGGCAAGCCCCTCCAGAAGGCGTTCCGGCTTTACCGGACATGTGGTGACGAATTCATGGAAATAAGGGCCAGGATAGACCATATCGAAGCCGGGCACCGAGCAGATCCGTTCGGCGGCATACCGCGCGTGGGCCATGCAGCCCTCCGCCGCCTGCCTGAGGCCCTTTGCCCCCATGGCCGCCAGGTACACCGCTGCGGTCATGGCACAGAGGGCCTGATTGGAGCAGACGTTGGAGCTGGCTTTTTCCCGGCGGATATGCTGTTCCCGGGCCTGGAGCGTGAGGACATAGGCTCTCCGGCCGTCATGGTCGGCGGTCTCACCCACGATGCGCCCGGGCAGCTTTCGGGCCATGGCGCTTTTGGCCGCCATAAAGCCCAGGTAGGGCCCCCCGAAGCTGAGGGGAAGTCCCAAAGGTTGCCCCTCTCCCACCGCGATATCGGCGCCGCACTCGCCGGGCGTCTTGAGCACCGCCATGGCGATGGGATTCACACCCATAATGAATTTGCCGCCGCAGCCGTGGACCGCCTCGCCTATATCGGCGGCGGACTCGATGCGGCCGTAATAATTGGGCTGCTGGAGGTAAAAGCAGGCCACCGTGTCGTCCAGCAGCGCCCCGAGGGCCTCCTGGTCGGTAAAGCCGTTTTTCACGGGGACGGTCTTTACCTCCATACCGTTTCCGAAACAATAGGTCTCGATGGTCTGAAGGACCATGGGATGGGCAGCGGCGGAGACCAGCACGGTATTCCGCTTCCGGTCCCTGCACATGGCCACGGCCTCCGCCGCCGCGGAGGCCCCGTCATAGACCGAGGCGTTGGAGGCGTCCATGCCGGTAAGCGCGCAGATCATGGTCTGGTACTCAAAGATGGACTGGAGGACGCCCTGGGATATCTCCGCCTGATAAGGGGTGTAAGCGGTGAGAAAGGTCTCCTTGGACGTGACACTCTTCACAATGGATGGAATATAGTGCCGGTAGGCTCCCGCCCCCCGAAACACAGAGGGAAACACGGTGTTCTTGGAGGCAATGCCCTCCAGGATACGCCGGACCTCCAGCTCGCTTTTGCCCTCCGGGAGGTCCAGCCGCTCCACCTTCATCTCCGCCGGGACTTGTGCATAGAGCTCATCGATGCTCTTGCAGCCGATGGCCTCCAGCATCTCCTGCCGCTCGGCGGCAGTGGAGGGAATGTAGCTGCCCACGGCTCAGCCCTCCTCGGCGCACAGGGCCGCATAGGCCGCCGCTTCCAGCAGGTCCTCCTTGTCAGTGATGCCCTCGACCTCCACCAGCCATGCGCCGTAGGGATCGGCATTGATGCCCTCGGGCGCCTCCAGCAGCGCTTCATTCACGGCCTTTACCGTGCCGCTTACAGGGCTGTAGACATCAGAGACCGCCTTGACGGACTCCACATCGCCCAGAGCCTCGCCGCAGGTGAGCGTATCCCCTACCTCGGGCAGGTTGACAAAGACCAGATCGCCCAGAGCCTCCTGTGCGTGGTCGGTGAGGCCCACCTTAGCGGTGTCGCCCTCCATGAGGACCCATTCGTGAGATTTGGTATACAGCAGATTTTCAGGGGTGTTCATCATCGTTTCCTCCTTAAAAATAGGTGTGATTGCAGATTGAGAAATGGACAAGGACTGTTGCTTTCCAACTCCTGCCACTGTCCATTACGCTTATCTCATCAACTGAACTGTTCCGACCGGTTCAGCGCTTGTAAAAGGGCAGCTCCACCACTTTGCAGGGAATGCGGCGCCCCCTCACTTCCACCTCCACCTCCGTGCCGGCGGCGGCGTCCTCCGGGGCCAGATAGGCCATGGCCATGGCCTTACCGAGGAAGGGACAATGTGTGCCCGAGGTCGTCTTTCCCGCCAGCCGGCCGCCGATGTAAATGTCCTGGTGTTCCCGGACAATGCCGCGGCCCGTCACCTCCAGCCCCACTCTGACCCGGGCGATGGGCAGCTTGGCGGCGATGGCGTCCTTGCCGATGAATTCCCTTTTGCTCAGCTTTACGGCAAAGTCCAGTCCCGCCTCCAGCGGCGTGATCTCATCGTCGAGCTCGTGGCCGTAGAGCGGCATGGCCGCCTCCAGGCGCAGGGTATCCCGAGCCCCCAGCCCGCAGGGGATGAGCCCCAGGTCTTTCCCTGTCTCCAGCAGCAGGTCCCAGAGGGCGCCGGCATCGGCATTGGCGCAGTAGAGCTCATAGCCGAATTCACCAGTGTACCCCGTGCGGGAGATCAGGCACCGGATCCCCTTCAGATCCACGTCTTTTACAAAGCTGTAGTATTTCTTGGGCAGGACGGGCTCCTCCAGCAGCCGCAGCAGGATTTCCTTTGATCTGGGCCCCTGAAGGGCCACCTGGGCCACATCGGCGGAGATGCCCTCCATGGCGCAGTCCCCCGAGAGGTGGGCGCGCATCCATGCGGCGTCCTTGTCCTTGTTGGCGGCGTTCACCACCACCAGATAGGCCTCCTCCCGGAGCTTGTAAACGATGAGATCGTCCACACAGCCCCCCTGGTCGTTGCACATGGGGGAATAGCGCACCTGGCCGTCATACATGCCCGTAAAATCGTTGGTCAGCATATGATTGAGGTTTCCCAAGGCGTCCGGACCGGTGAATACCAGCTCCCCCATGTGGCTGACGTCGAAAAGCCCCGCGGCGGTACGCACTGCCATATGCTCGGCGATTACCCCGGTGGGGTACTGGACCGGCAGGAGGTATCCCGCAAAGGGGACGATCTTGCCGCCCAGCGCCTCGTGGCGGCTGTAGAGGGGTGTTTTTGCTTCCATGCTCTCCTTCTCCTTTCAGATTGGTAGTACAAATAATAGAAAACGGAGGCGCGCCTAAAAAAGGCACGCCTCCGTCTGGTTACCTGAAAGATTCTCCGCGTCCTCGCCGGACAGCAGGTTGCTTCTTCGGTCCGGCGTTTCCACCGGTCTTCGGAGTTTCGTCCGGCATCGGTACTTTTGCCTGAGAGTTTCTCTGCCGATCCCCTTCGGCGCCGCATTGCGCGGTCTCTCCCGATGCCATCATCCGCATATTCTGTTTTCTGCTTTCAGTATATCGAAAAGAACCCGGTTTTGCAAGGACAGATTTTGTGTTATACTGGAAAGAAATTTTGTGCAGTTTCCCGGCGTTCGCCGCTGGAAAGGAGTCTGTGCCATGTATCTGCGCCTCTACCGCCCTGAGGACCTGGAATCCCTTACCCGCCTCTTTTTTGAAACCATACACACGGTCAACGCCGGAGACTACACCCCGGAACAGCTCTGGGCCTGGGCGCCCGGGGCCGTGGACGCAGCCCGCTGGGACCACACACTGCGGGAACACCACTCCCTGGTGGCGCTGGACGGAGACCTGATCATCGGCTTCGGGGACATGGACGGCAGCGGATATCTGGATCGGCTTTTTGTCCACCGGCATTTCCAGTCCCGCGGGACCGCCACCGCGCTCTGCGACGCACTGGAACGCCATGCCGCGGCCGCCGGCGTCACTCATTTTACCACCCACGCCTCCATCACCGCCCGGCCCTTCTTCTCTCACCGGGGCTATCGGACCCTCCGGGAACAGCAGGTGGTACGGCGTGCTGTCCTGCTCACCAATTTTGTCATGGAAAAGTCGATCACCTGACCGGCAGCGCGGCACTACAGGAGCTTGATCACCCGGCCGTCCTTCCGGGGCAGGGGCCTGAGTTCCGGGCCCGCAGGGTAGCCCAGGGCAACGCTGCCCACACCCCGCATACTCTCGGGAAGGCCCCACTGCCGGAGGTACGCCTTTCCCTCTTCCGAGTCGAACATCTCCCGGACGCGGTGGATCCAGCAGGCGCCCAGCCCCAGGGCATGGGCCGCGTTGAGCATGTTGCAGAGCGCGCAGCTTCCATCCTCCACCCAGGTATACCGGACCGTATCCGCCAGGACCAGGATGATCGTCGGCGCCCCGTAATAGGGGTCCATATCTTTATCCCAGAAGGACTTGTTCAGGGCGGCCAGCCGGTCTCGGAGTTCCTTCTCCTGCACCGCCACCAACTCCACGCCCTGCACATTCTTTCCGGTGGGGGCATACAGGCCGGACTGGAGCACCTGGTCCAGCTCCTGCTCCGAAACCTGGCGTGCCTGGTACTGACGTACGCTCCTGCGGGTCAAAAGCACATTCATTGCTTCCTGTTTCATCTGGCATCCCTCACTTTGAGATAATGTTTGGAATCTTTTCCCGTCCCCATCATAGTCCAAACACAGGCTTTTGTCAAAGCCCCTTTTGTGCAGGGCCGTCCAGGAGCCGGCCATGGAAGTCGAATCGTGACCCGTGACAGGGACAGTCCCAGGTCTTCTCGTCCGGGTTCCACTCCACCTGGCAGCCAAGATGGGGGCAGCGCGCCGAGACGGTGAAAACTTCCCCATCCTCTGTCTTATAGACCCCCAGCTTTTCCCCCTCCACTTCCACGATCCCGCCATGGCCCGGCGGCAGCGCCTCCACGGCCGCCCTCGGCGGCTCGAAGGCGGACCGGCACAGGCCTTTCACCGCCTGTTTTCCGTCCTCCCAAAGGTTGGCCGCCGAAGCGCGCAGGTCCATCCTCCCCGGGTCGAAAACCGCTCCGTCCGGGTCCCGCTCCCCAGTGAGGAGTCCGGAGAGGAGCAGGGCGGAGACCATCGAACCGGTCATGCCCCACTTGCCGAAGCCGGTGGCCACGTACCAGTTGGGCGCAGCAGAGGCGTAGGGCCCGATATAGGGTACCCCGTCCATGCTGATGCAGTCCTGCGCCGACCAGTGTGCCGCCTGGGACGCACCGGGAAAAAGCCGCTCCGCCTGCTCCTCCAGCCCCCGGTAGCAACCTCCGGCGGAGTTTTCCCCGGTGCGGTGCTTCCCGCCTCCCAGAAGCAGCAGATCCCCGCAGGGGCGCAGCGACACCCCGTCCGGATCTGTGCCGTAATACATTCCCTTCAGCCGGGCCGCCCCTCGGAGCGCCAGTACATAGCTGCGCTCCTGGTGCATCCTCAGGAAATACAGCCCCGGCACATTGATGAAAGGGTAATGGGTGGTAAACACCACCTGCTCGGCCTTCACCCGTCCCCGCTCCGTCCGCAGCGCGCCCCCCTCCGCCGCGATCACCCGGCTATGCTCAAAAACCTCCAGCTCTTCCGCCAGCGCGCCCAAAAACCGAAGAGGGTGGAACCGGGCCTGTCCTTCCAGCCGGGCCGCCCCCTTCACGGGAAACGGGAGCTCCGTCTCCAGTGTGAAGGAACACTCCAGGCCCAGCCGGGCGGCGGTATGCGCCTCCTGCCGGACCGGATCCTCCTCCTGGGTGGAATAGAGGAAGGCGGGGCAGTCCTCCCACTCGCATGGGATCTTCCGCTCTCGCACCAGCCGCCGGTAGGCTTCCACGGCCCGCTGGTTGGCCGAGGCATACTGCCGTGCCGCCAGCTCCCCCTTCTGTTCGGAGAGCCGCTCGTAGATCATGCCGTGCTGCGCCGTGATTTTGGCCGTGGTGTTCCGAGTCTGACCGCCGGCCAGCCGTTCGGCCTCCAGCAGCAGCACCTTTGCGCCCCTCTGCCGCAGGAACCAGGCTGTGAGCACACCGGCCATTCCTCCGCCCACTACCGCTACCTCTGTACTGTGTTCCCCTTCCAGCGCCGACCGGGAGGGAAGGGTTACGGTTTCACTCCAAATGGACCCCATTTCTTAATCACCTCGGGGACAGCATGTGCATCCCGGAGCAAAATCATGTATCGGACTTTCTCCAGACCGCGGCGGCATCCGCTCTAAGTGCCAGGTCCCGGAATACGGCCGCTACCTGACACTCATATTCCCGTACATCGCCAGCCTTTCGCAGCCTTTTTGCATACCTTCCGTCGTCCTCAAAAAGGCCCATCAGATAGAACCAGATCTCCTTCATCCGCAGCATGGCGTTTCGGCTGCTTCCAAATGCGGCGCAGTAGCCCTGATAGAGCTCGTCATGGAAAGCCCGCAGCCTGTCCTTGTCCGCGCCCGGCCCGCCGCCGGCCTTATCTATGAGGGCCGGATCGGCGATGAGCCCCCGGCCCAGCATCAGTCCCGCCGCCGTTTGGAACCGCGCCTCCGCCGCCCGGCACTCTGCCGCCGTCACCAGGTCCCCATTGTAGCATACCGGATTGCGGCTCTTCGGCAGGGCGGCTTCGAACGCCTCCGTCCGTATCCGGTTCCGATAAAAATCCGCCCGCACTCTAGGGTGGATGGTCAGTTCGGCGATGGGATAGCGGTTATAAATCTCCAGCAGGTGGGAAAACTCCTCCGGTTCCCGCAGCCCCAGGCGGGTCTTCACCGATATGCGCACCTCTGCGGCGGCAAAAATCTCCTCCAGGAAGCGGTCCAGCTCCGCAGGCTCCCCCAGAAAGCCCGCCCCTTTTCCTTTGGCCGTCACGGTGCCGGAGGGACAGCCGAGATTCAGATTGACCTCCCGGTAACCCATCTTCTTCAGCTCGCCCGCCGCCCACAGGAAGTCCTCCGCGCGCCGCGTCAGGAGCTGCGGCACGGCGTTCAGCCCCTCGTTGTGCTCCGGCGCGATCTCCCGCAAATCTTTTTTTGTGAAAATATGGTCGTGGCTGGGGGACAGAAACGGCATGAAGTATTTGTCCGCCTTTTTAAAATAGCGGCTGTGGGCCTTTCGGTAAAGATAGCTGGTCACGCCCTCCATCGGGGCGGCATAATAGCGCATGGAGGTTCCCCTTTCATCCGTTGGTCCTGGGCTTTGGCGCGAGGCCTGCCCGGCGTTGCCCCTGATTATACCACCCCGACGCAGTCCTTTCCATACCCGGTTGCATCCCCCGTCCGCTGTCTGATATAATTGGAAAAACAGTCCCTCTTAAGACAAGTGTTGCTGGATAGAGGTGCGAATAATATACAGAATATTTGGACATTTATGTATTTCTCGGAATGATAAGGACTATAATAAATTATATAAACCCTTTGTGAACATAATATGTACAAAAAAGAAGGGGTATCTTTTTGACGGAGGGCGGGACAGCAGGGATTATTTTTGAAAAGCTCGTAAATCAGGCTCCAAACTGTCCGTTTTCAAAAAAAAGAAATATCACCTTAACGAAACAGAGCAAAATTAGAGTAACTATTTTCAATATTATCAAATTATCTCAACATCTCCGTCATACGCCCTAAAAAATCGCCATATTTTTCCATGTCCGTCCCAATTAAAATTTCAACAAGTCTGTTTTATGTATGTAAAGTCAGACTTATGATCTTTTTGCTTTTTTCTGGGTGATTTGTAAGGGAAACTAGCTATTCAGTTAGTGGACGGCAAACGCGGTCACAAAAGACAAGCCCCGCTGTTGTTCAGCGGGGCTTACGTTCATATATCGCTCTTTCTGCGGTTACAGTCTGCGCACAGCATTTTACAGTTTTCAGGAATGGTCTTGCCGCCACGGCTCCACGGCGTGATATGGTCGCCTTGCATTTCCTCAAAAGCAAACTGTCCCTTGCAGACGGGGCATACCCCGTCCTGCCGCTCATACGCCGCCCGTTTCTGGCTCTCGGTGAAGGCCCGGATACTCAAATGCTTTTCCTCCCCGGACATGAGATAGGCGTAGATACCCTTTTTGCTGGTTACGTCATCGTCCATCATCAGGGCCTTGATACGGCCTTCCAGCGCGTTTGGGTCGAGGGCGGCGGTTTGATATGCGTTATAGAGTAAGCCAAAATAGCAGCGTCCCCCTCTGCGGAAAGCGAGAGGTAACGTATGGCCGTATCATCACGACAAGTACAGAATAAGCGCGACGGCAACGGCGTTTTGACCGGCAAGCCCGGAACCGTCTACGATGTGAATATCAAGTACAACGCGCCGGACGGCAGAAAAAGCTACATGAAGCGCGGCTTTGCCACCAAGAAAGAAGCCACGCAGCATGAGGCCGAAATGAAAACCAAGCTGCTCAATCCGACCTATACGCCCACCAACTCGGCGCAGGGCAAGCAGACGGTCAAAGAGTACATGGAGGACTGGATAGAAACCCACGGCAAGGCAAATCTGCGCCCAAGCACCTACGCAAGCTATCAAGGCTGGATTAAGAACCACATCGTCCCCAACATCGGCCATGTTCAGCTCAACCAGCTTTCCCCGGCCATGCTGGATAAGCTCTTTCAGCAGCTTTTCGACAAAGGCCTTTCAAACAGCAGCGTCAAATACACGCAGCGCATTTTGAGCGTGGCGCTGGAAGCTGCACGGAAATATCACTACATCGAAACCAACCCCGCCCGCGACATCATCACCAAGTTTGGGAAGCAGGGCAAGACGCCCGACCCGTACACCATCGAGCAGATGCAGGAGTTTATGAGCAAGGTCATCGGCACCGAATGGGAAATGCCGGTCATGCTGGCTGGAATGTACGGCTTGCGTTTGAGTGAAATCCTCGGTTTGCGCTGGAAGAACGTCGATTTTCAAAACAACACTTTCGGCGTAGTCGAGCAGTTGCCTTTCAATCTCCCGGCTGGAACAAAGGAAGTCGCAGAAATGGCACCGACAAAATCGAATGACCGCATCCTGCCTATCACAGATCAGACGCGGCTTTACTTTGAACAACAGCTTGCTTTGCAGGAGCGCCGCAAGGAGCTGACCGCGGCATCGGGAGCGCCCTACTATGATAACGATTTGGTAGTTGCCAAGCCGGACGGCGCACCTTTCCGGCGTGACACGGTATCAACGGCTTTCGGGCAGCTTATCCGGCATCTTGAATTACCGCACTTGCGTTTTCATGATTTGAGGCACACGGCGGCCACCAATATGCACCAGCTAACCGGCGATTTTTATACTGTCGGTGAGATTTTAGGGCATACGCTGAAAGGCATCGGTATGTCGCTGGGTATCTCGACCAACTTTGACGCGGTGACAGCGCAGTATGTCGATGTGCGGCTTAATCGAAAAAAGACGGTGCTGGAAACCTACCATAAGGCGCTGCACCCGCAAAAGGAAGCGGCGGCAGCGGCGAAGCCCGCACCGACAGCGAAGAAACCCGGCAGAAAGAAAAGCAGCGAAATGGAGCTTTAGGGACGTATCTTCTTAAAGCTCCACGCTGCTTTTTATAGCATTTTAGAGAATCCAGGCACCATTAGGGCACCACAACATACATTTTCAATGTATGTTACGAATGACAATTTTTTCGTATAAAGAGGTAGGGCACCACAAATCAAGGCACCAAGGGCACCATTCAGCAGGAAATGGCAGAAGCAGGCACCACGGCAGAATAGAAAAAACCCCCGAAAACGTAGTGCTTTCAGGGGTTTGTGGCGGAGCGGGTGGGATTCGAACCCACGTGACGTTTCCGTCAAACTGATTTCGAGTCAGCCCCGTTATGACCACTTCGATACCGCTCCATATCATAGCTGCGCCGGTGTCCCAGAGGATGCCCTTCTCAATGCCTTCTACCGGCACTTTTAAAAAGATACCCCATTTTGCCCCGTTTGTCAATGCCGCTGTACACGCATCGGGCAAAGAACCGTCGGTCCCGGTCATATGGCGTCCCCTTCCTTGACACAGGACCCTGAAATGGGATAAACTAAGATGATATCGTATAAATATTGGAATGTGAGGGAAGTCCAATGCCCAAAAGCACTGGCAAGCAGCAGTATGGCAACGACTCTATCTCCGCCCTCAAAGGGGCGGACCGGGTCCGGAAACGGCCCGGAGTCATCTTCGGGTCCGACGGCCTGGAGGGCTGCGAGCACGCCGTTTTTGAAATTCTCAGCAACGCCATTGATGAGGCCCGCGAAGGCCATGGAGACACCATCACCATCACCCGCTACGAGGACAAGTCCATCGAAGTGGAGGACTTCGGCCGGGGCTGCCCGGTGGACTGGAACGAAAAAGAGCAGAAGTTCAACTGGGAGCTGGTTTTCTGCGAACTCTATGCCGGCGGCAAGTACAACAACCTGGAGGGAGACAATTATGAGTACTCCCTGGGTCTCAACGGCTTGGGCACCTGTGCCACACAGTATGCTTCCGAGTATTTTGACGCCCTGATCCATCGCGACGGCTTTGAGTACAGCCTTCACTTTGAAAAGGGTGAAAATATCGGCGGTCTTCAAAAGGCCCCTTGGAGCGGCAAAAAAACAGGGTCTCGGTTCCGTTGGAAGCCGGATCTGGATGTGTTTACCGACATCAACATTCCGGTAGAGTTCTTCCTGGATGTACTCAAGCGCCAAGCGGTGGTCAACGCCGGCGTCACCTTCCGCTTCCGCAACCAAGTAAACGGCAAGTTCGAGACCACCGACTTCCAGTATCAGAACGGCATTGTGGACTATGTTCGGGAGCTATCCGGCGAGAACGCTCTCACCACCCCCGTCTTCTGGCAGACCGAGCGACGGGGCCGGGACCGGGTGGACAAGCCGGACTATAAGGTCAAGCTCTCCGTTTCCTTCTGCTTCTCCAACACGGTGAACATCATCGAACACTATCACAACTCCTCCTGGCTGGAACACGGCGGTTCTCCGGAGAAGGCCATGCGCTCCGCTTTTGTCTCAGCCATCGACGCCTATCTCCGTCAGCAGGGCAAATACCAGAAAGCGGAGAGCAAGATCACCTGGAACGATATCCAGGATTGTCTGGTCTTTGTCTCCAACAACTTTTCCACCCAGACCTCCTATGAAAATCAGACGAAAAAGGCCATCAACAATAAATTCGTCCAGGAGGCCATGACCGATTTTCTCAAAAGTCAGATGGAAGTCTATTTCATCGAAAACCCCTTTGACGCGGGGAAAATCGCCGAGCAGGTCCTCATCAACAAGCGCAGCCGCGAGTCCGCGGAGAAGGCCCGGCTCAACATCAAGAAGAAGCTCTCCGGCAATGTGGATATCTCCAACCGGGTTCAGAAATTTGTGGACTGCCGCACGAAGGACACAGAACGCCGTGAGCTCTATATCGTGGAGGGCGACTCGGCCTTGGGCTCGGTCAAGCTGAGCCGGGACGCAGAATTTCAGGGCATCATGCCGGTCCGCGGCAAGATCCTCAACTGCCTGAAAGCGGATTTCGGCAAGATCTTCAAAAGCGAGATTATCACCGACCTGCTGAAGGTCCTTGGCTGCGGCGTGGAAGTCCACGACAAACGGGCCAAGGATATGGCGGACTTCGATCTCATGAACCTCAGATGGAACAAGGTGGTCATCTGTACCGACGCAGACGTGGACGGCTACCAAATCCGAACCCTTATCCTCACCATGCTCTATCGGCTTACCCCCACCCTCATCCAACGCGGTTACGTCTATATTGCCGAGTCCCCTCTTTATGAGATCAACTACAAGGAAAAGACCTGGTTCGCCTACAATGAGACGGAGAAGACCAACATCCTGTCTGAAC
This sequence comes from Intestinimonas butyriciproducens, assembly GCF_004154955.1. Classification (NCBI taxonomy): domain Bacteria; kingdom Bacillati; phylum Bacillota; class Clostridia; order Eubacteriales; genus Intestinimonas; species Intestinimonas butyriciproducens. The sequence goes on from NZ_CP011524.1 coordinate 2,100,835, forward strand.
TTGGAGACAGGAAGTATACCATTCAGCGCTCCAAGGGACTGGGCGAAAACGAGCCGGACATGATGTGGCTCACCACGATGAATCCCGCCACCCGCCGGCTCATCAAGGTCATGCCGGAGGATGTGGAGCGCACCGCTCAGGTCTTTGACCTCCTGCTGGGAGACAACCTCAGCGGCCGAAAGGACCACATTGCAGAAAATGGGTATAAATATCTAGAACTGGCCGATATCTCTTGACCCGCCGGAGCGGTGCCGCCGCTTCTGAAATGATAGAAGGAGGTCCCACGATGAAAAAGCTGCTCACATCGATGCTCGTTCTCGCTATGTCCCTGTCCCTGCTCACCCCCGCTCTGGCTGTCGAAGCGCCGGAGATCCCCTCTGTTCCGGATGTGTTTCCGGACGTCGCTGTGGCCGTGACCACAACGCCCGACGAATCGCTTTCGGATGGAGAGCCCGAATGGGAGGCGGAGAAAACCGCCTGGCTGGCCGCCCACCCCGAGGAGGCCGCTTCCTTTGACGCCGACGCTTGGTTCGCGTCCATCTACGGCGACTACTCTACCAAGGAGGACTACCTCTATTGGAACGGGTCCACGGAGGAGGACTTCCAACAGGAGATGCTGGATGAGTACATCGCCTTCCAGCTCTACCAGGAGGAACGGAGGACCACGGTGGAAGCGTACGAGACCGCCCACCCCGGCACTTTGGCCGCCTTTGACGCCGATGCCTGGTTCGAGACCAACTACGGCGCTTACGATTATACCAAAGAGGAGTATATGGTCCTTTATGGCCTGGCGACCGAGGAGGACTTTCTCCTGGACATGCAGTATGAGTATGTCTCCGGCCTGCTGGAGGCGGACAACCGCCGGCAGCGGGTAGAGGCGTATGAGGCCTCTCACCCCGGCGCTTTTGCCGCCTTTGACGCCGACGCCTGGTTTGCCCAGCATCATCCCTACTATGAAAAAGAGGAGTACATGAGTTCTTTTTCCAGTGCGAAAGACGACGCGGCGTTCCGGGACATCATGTTCTGCGAGTACCTGGACGAGCTGGACCTGAAGCAGGCCCAGAGGGACGAAGTGGCCGCCTACGCATCGGAGCACCCCGGCGTACTGGAGGGGTTCGATCCCATGGCCTATCTGGCCGACCACTACGGCTATCAGGATCCCAAGACCGCCTTTATGGAGGACTACGGACTTTCTGACGATCAGGAGTTCCTGGAATACCTCCAGTATGCCTATATCAGCGCCCTGAAGGCCCGCCAAGAGCGTGCCGCACGTATCGCCGACTATGAGGCGGCAAACCCCGGCTCCACTGCGGACTTCGACGCCGACGCCTACTTTGCGGAAAACTACTCCTATTACACCAAGGAGCGGTTTATGCTCAACCAGGAGCTGGACACCGAGGAGGACTTCCACGACTATCTGCTGTGCGAGTGGATCGACTACCAAGAGTACGGCGACTGGTGGTGGGTGGCTCCTGCCGACTATGATGCGGAAAAGGAACTGCTGGGCGGCGTCCCCGGCGAGCTGGGCATCATGGTAAACGGCGTGTACCTCCAGTTCGGGTCAGATCAGAAGCCCTACGCCCAGGACGGCACCACTTTTGTGCCCTCCGAAATCCTGGCCCAGGCCCTGGGGCAGACACCCAAGACCGTCACCACGAACGGCTACTCCCCCCTGCGCGCCTCCGCCGAGGAGGCCGGCTATACCGTCTACTGGGATCAAAACTTCGAGACCGCTGTTCTGCTGGACCCGGAGGAGGCTACGGCGGCCATGGATGAATCGTTCACCATTCTCAACGGGGCGCTGGCGAAGTGGGCCCCCGCCTCGGGGCAGAATCACCAGACCGACTGCACCATCGCTTTGGATACCACCCTCTTCAACTCCATCGACGGGGACAAGACCTATGCCGTCTCCGCCGCCTTCCGCCAGCTTCTCTCCCCCGCCGGCATGGAACTCTCCGGCACCTACGACCTCTCCGAGCTGGAAGAGCTGATCCGCGGTCTGCTGGGCGACGAGATGTACGACTATCTCTCTCAGGATGCGGGCACGGAGTTCCAGGCCCTGATGGATCTGCTTCGGGCCGGAGACTTCCAGATCCGGGCCGACTATGAAAGCGGAATGCTCTATCTCACCTCCTCCTCTTTCCCCTCCCTCTTCTCCATCATGGGCAAGACCTACCCCAAAGACGTGTGGCTCTCCTGGGACAGCGGCCTCACTTCCGCCGGGGCTACCGCTACCGTCGGCGCCGCAGTAGCCGCCGCCTCCCTGGCCTCCGATCTGCAATCTCCCTACATCTCCCCCGTCTACTATTATCAGAACATCCTGAATGCCGGGTCCATGACGGCTGCGGTACTGGGCGACGACCAATTCGAGGCCAAGGGCAGCGATCATGTCCTCGCGCTGGACGCCGAAGAGCTCACCGCGCTCCTCTACGGCGTTCTCGGCGATTCCTATTACTACGACCTCTCCTTCCGGGAGCTGTCCCTGACGCTCACCGTAGGCGAAGACGGCACCATCGACGGCAGCTTTGCCCTGCGGCCCGAGAGCGAATATTCCTTCCTGCTGGACATGCGTCTGGCCGGCGACTGGTCCTTCAACGGGAAAGAGGATTCCTTCCACCTGGAGCTGCATGTGAAAAACCTCTGCAAAATGGCCATCTCCGTGGAAAGCGAGACCTCCGTCACCAGCCAGGAGCCCCAGACCACCCCGCCGGAGGGCGACGCCGTGGTCCCTGTGGATGAATCGTTTGGCGGCTGATATCCCGTCTCTCCGCCCTGGCATGGATCCGCTTCCTGCGTTTTCCCGGTAAAGAAAGGAGTTTTTCAATGAGACGGCGTCTGTATTCTTTTGTCACCGCGCTGGTCTACCTGTGTGCTCTGCTGCCTGCCGCCTTTGCGGCGTCGGACTCGCCCACACCGCCGGGCTGGATCCCGGAAAAAAACTATGTGGTGCTCCCCGGAGACGAGGTCTACCAGTCTGAGAACTGGGCCAAGGTGCTCTCTCTGCGCGCCGAGGCCGAAGCCGGGGCCCAGCTTCCCGACGCGGGCGCAGAGGTGGCCGACACCTCCGCGGGCATGTGCTATGAGACCGGACTTTTGCGGCTGCGGTATGCCCAGAACGCCCCGGATGCCGCCGGGGCCCAAAGGGCCTACTACTCCGCCTACCGCGCCTTCAGCGCGGCCGCCAGCAACTGGAAGGACCAGAACGGAGACCAGTTGGACTCTGTTTATTACGCCCTGAGCCTCTGGTCGAATCGCGCGGCCCTGCTCTATGATTTCGACTACAGTCCCTATCTGGCCGTATCCCTGGACCGGAACCTCACCGCCCTCGGCCTGACGCTGGCCGACTTCTATGATGCGCCCTATATGGATCAGGTGAGCGACGGGGACCGTGAAAAGGTCGCCCAGGCCGTCCATGCCTATCAGAACCGAGTGGCCCTCTATCTGGACGGACATCAGCTCTTTGCAGGGTACAACGTGGGGGGCGTAACCGCGGCACAGCCAGAAATCCGCAATAACCGCACGATGATCCCCATCCGCACGCTGGCGGAGCACTTGGGCGCAGATGTGGAGTGGGTGCAGGAGACCAGCCAGGTCGTGATGACCCGGGCAGGCGTCCAGGTGATCATGACCCTGAATCAGACCACCGCCACAGTGGACGGCAAGGCCATTCAGATGGACGTAGCTCCATACGCCGCCGACGGCCGCACCCTGATCCCGGCCCGTTATGTCGCGGAGTTCTTCGACCAGAGCGTGACTTGGGATGCGGAGAATCGCCGGGTTGACGTTCAGGAGGACAAAACGGCGGTCGGCGACTCCAATCTGGAGGCCTGGGCGCTTCCCATGGGGGCCATACTCTCCTCCCTGAATGCGGGTGACCCCTCCTGGTTCGGCCTTTATTCCCGGGGGCTGCCGGTCGCCGGCAGCGGCAGCGGGGCCTACACCACCAACGATCCCCCCTACAAGAGCTGCCGCCGGACCCTCTCCGACGACTGGGGCATTGACAGCCGGGAGGCCCTCATCACGACCGTCTGCTCCATGACGCTCCACGGTCACAACGATTCCTTCCAGGAGGCCGCCGGACTGGTCAACGGCCTCAGCGCGTCCGGCTATCAGGAGCTGCTGAATGAAAGCGGGGAGGTGGACCGCTATATGTGGCCGCAGACCAAGGCTCTCTCGGAAAAATGGGGGGATCGGGGCATCCTGTGCTGGGACCTCTTCCGCATGAGCAATTTGGTCCAGTGGGGTTATGAGGCGGGCTATCTCACCTACCCCGAGGCTCTGGCCCTGCTGGAGCCCGCCGCCGTGCGCCTGAAGGAAGCCTTCTCTTCCTGGGATGAAGCCTATGAGAACTATCTGGACGGCTACAACTGGTGGGCCCGCAACGATATGACTGGGCAATCCGTCTGGGAGACTTCCCGCGGAAAACGCTATCTCCTCCTGAAAGAGAGCGAGGCGACCTCCGCCCTGTTTAACGACGCGCTTTTCTCCTGCGCCGTTCTCCCTGTCCCCGGGCTAAGCGCCGCGTCTCTCTCCGCCGCCCTCTCCGCATGATCCGTCTCTATTTTTCGCAAAGGACTGATACCATTGGCTAAGAAAAAGGGCCCCCAGGAGGGGGCCAAACGGGTGGACAACCCCAATGTGCAGGGCCTCCATGCCGAAGTGCTGGAACAGCCCATTACCCAGACCCTGGAAATCAATTATATGCCCTACGCCATGAGCGTCATCGTCTCACGGGCTATCCCGGAGATCGACGGGTTCAAACCCTCCCATCGGAAGCTTCTCTACACCATGTATCAGATGAAGCTGCTGGGCGGAGCGCGGACCAAGTCCGCCAACGTGGTGGGCCAGACCATGAAGCTCAATCCTCACGGCGACCAGGCCATCTACGACACCATGGTCCGCCTCTCCAGGGGCTATGGAGCCCTCCTCCACCCGCTGGTGGACTCCAAGGGCAATTTCGGCAAGGTGTACTCCCGGGATATGGCCTGGGCGGCCTCCCGCTATACGGAAGTCCGGCTGGATGCCATCTGCGCCGAGCTCTTCCGGGACATTGACCAGGATACGGTGGACTTTGTCCCCAACTACGACGGCACCCTCCAGGAGCCCACCCTTCTGCCCACCACCTTTCCAAACGTGCTGGTATCCGCCAACCAGGGCATCGCCGTGGGCATGGCCTCCAACCTGTGCGGCTTCCATCTGGGCGAGGTGTGCGACGCCACCATGGCCTATCTCAAAAATCCCAACTGCGACCTCACCGCCACTCTCAAGGCCCCCGACTTCCCCACCGGCGGGGAGCTGCTCTACGACGCGGAAGAGCTCTCCGCCATCTACCGGACCGGGCGGGGCTCCTTCAAGGTCCAGGCAAAGTGGCGGTATGTCAAAGAGGAAAATCTGATCGAGATCTATGAGATCCCCTATACCACCACTGTGGAGGCCATCATGGACAAGGTGGCCGAGCTGGTAAAGGGCGGAAAGGTCAAGGAGATCTCCGACATGCGGGATGAGACCGATCTCACCGGCCTCAAGCTTGCCATCGACCTCAAGCGGGGCACCGACCCCGACAAGCTGATGGCCAAGCTCTTCCGCATGACCCCGCTGCGGGACTCCTTTGCCTGCAACTTCAATATCCTCATCGCCGGCATGCCCCGGGTCATGGGGGTGCGGGAGATCCTGGAGGAGTGGACGGCCTGGCGGATGGAGGGCGTCCGCCGCCGGACCTACTTCGTTATGAAGAAAAAGCAGGACAAGCTCCACCTTTTGAAGGGCCTTAAACGCATCCTGCTGGATATCGACCGGGCCATCCAGATCATCCGGGACACCGAAGAGGACGCCGAGGTGGTGCCCAATCTGATGATCGGCTTCGGCATTGACGAAGTCCAGGCCGAATATGTGGCCGATATCCGCCTGAGGAACATCAATAAGGAGTATATCCTCAAGCGCATCGAAGAGACTTCCACACTGGAGCAGGAGATCGCTGATCTTCAGGACATCGTGAACCGCCCGGAGCGGGTCAAGGAGATCATCATTTCAGAGCTCGTCAACGTGAAGAAGAAGTATGCGGTCCCCCGGCGCACTGCGCTGGTCTACGAACATGCGCTGGAATCCTCCGATCCGGAGGAGGACATCCCCGATTATCCGGTGAACGTCTTCCTCTCCCGGGAGGGCTATTTCAAAAAAATCACCCCCCAGTCCCTGCGCATGAGCTCGGAGCAGAAGTACAAGGAGGGCGACGGTGCCTTTCTCTCCTGGGAGTGCGGCAATCGGGACGAGCTGCTGGTCTTTACCGACAAGCAGCAGTGCTATAAGACTCGTATGAGCGACTTCGACGACGCCAAGGCCAGCGTACTGGGCGACTATCTCCCCACCAAGCTGGGCTTCGACGAGGGCGAGAGCTTTGTCTGGGCCTGCGTCCCCGGCGACTACAGCGGAAATCTGCTGTTTTTCTTCCAAAATGGCAAGGCGGCCCGGGTAGAACTCTCCGGTTATCAGACGCAGACGAGACGCAAGCGCTTGACCGGGGCATACTCTGATAAGAGCCCGTTGGTGACGGCCTATCTGCTGCGGGAGGAGATGGAGATGGCCGTCTGGTCCACCGAGGGCCGCGCCCTGATCTTCCACACCGCCTCCCTTGCCCCGAAAGCCACCCGCTCTACCCAGGGGGTCAACATTATGACGCTCAAGCCCAAATACCGGCTGGAGGGTGCCGCCCCGCTGTCCGCCACCCCTATCCAAAATGCCGCCCGCTATCGGGCGCGTTCCCTGCCTGTGGCCGGCGCCCTGCTCAGGGAGGAGGACCGGGGCGAGGAGCAGATGTCCCTGATGGAACCGTCCTGATTCTCTTTTGAGGTGCTGCTATGAAACAATCTCCGGGAAAAACCTTTTTGACCTATGTCTGGATCACCCTGGCCTCCGTCGTCTATGCGTTCGGCTTCAACTGGTGCTACGCGCCCAACCACATCGGTTTCGGCGGCATCACCGGCGTGGGCCAGATCATCAATGCCATCCTCCCCTGGGCTCCCATCGGCACGGTGGTCATCATCCTGAACATTCCCCTCTTCATCCTGGGGTGGAAGTTCATTGGAGGGCACCTGCTGGTGACCTCTCTCTTCGCCATGTTCGTCTCCTCCGCGGCCATCGACGCCCTGAACGCCATCTATACCTTCCAGCCCATGGATCCCATGCTGGCCACCATTTACGGCGGCGTCCTCATGGGTCTCTCCCTGGGCGTGGTCTTCCTTCAGGGCGCCACCACCGGCGGTACCGACCTCATCGCCCGGCTGCTGAAGCTGAAAATGGCCTGGCTGCCCATGGGCAAGCTGCTGATGGTCATTGATCTCGTAGTCATTCTGGCCGTGGCCGCCGCCTTCGGCAATGTGGACAGCGCCCTGTACGGCGTGGTGGCGCTGTACATCTCCTCCATGGTGATGGATATGGTGCTCTACGGCCTGGACACCGCCAAGGTGGCCTATATCATCAGCGACCGGCATAAGGAGATCGCCGACACCCTGGTGCGGGACCTGGACCGGGGCGTTACTATCCTCCACGGCGAGGGTGCCTGGTCCGGTCAGGAAAAACAAGTGCTCATGTGCGCCTTCAAGCAGCGGCAGATCGTCACGATGAAGCAGCTGGTGAAGGAGCTGGACCCCGCCGCCTTCCTCATCGTATGCGATGCCCATGAGGTCATGGGCGAGGGTTTTCGGGAGTACAAACAAAACGATCTGTAAAGAAGGGAGCGACCCTTGATGGCCGACTTTGCACGGGTAAGAGAACACTTAGAGGCACGGGGCTTCACCGTCTCCTGCTTCGCCACCGCGGCGGAGGCCTGCGACTACCTCGACCGTACGCTGGACGGAAAGAGCATTGGGATCGGTGGCTCTGTGACCATCCGGGATATGGGCCTTGCCGAGCGGCTGGGGACGCATAACCGGATCGTCTGGCATTGGGCCGGCGGGACTGCTCAGGAGGCGTCTGAGACCCAGATCTACCTCTCCTCTGTCAACGGTCTGGCCGAGACCGGCGAGATCATCAATATCGACGGCACCGGCAACCGGGTGGCCTCCGGCCTCTACGGCCACGAAAAGGTCTATTTCATCGTGGGGCGGAACAAGCTGGCCCCCGATTACGACGCGGCCCTCTGGCGGGCCCGGAATATTGCCGGGCCCAAAAATGCCCAACGCCTCCAGAAAAAAACGCCCTGCGCTGTCAAGGGCGACAAGTGCTATGACTGCAAGAGCCCGGAGCGCATTTGCAGCGCGCTGGTAGTCTACTGGCGCAAGCCCTCCTCGATGGACTTCGAGGTGGTGCTGGTGGATGAGGACCTGGGTTTCTGACTCCCTTGACGCATCAAAAAGGAGGTGTGCCCGTGAAAAAGCGGCTTCTCGCGCTGTGCCTGTGTCTGTCTCTGTCCCTCACGGGCTGCGCCGCCATGCTGGAGCGGGATTATCTGTCGGTCACGCCCCACGCCAGGCTGCCGGCGGCTGCCGATGACTCCACCACCGTGTGGGTGGAGACCTACCCGGAACTGGTGGACGCCATTTTTAGCCTGGTGTCCGAGCACCGGGAATCCGGCGTGATCCGACTGCGTAACTGGAAGGGAAATGTGCGGCAAAATCTCTCGGACGCCTGTGATGAGGTGAGCCACGATGATCCTCTGGGCGCCTATGCAGTGGACCGGATCAAGCCTGAGTTCGTCCGCATCGCCACCTACTACGAGGCTACGGTCAGTATCGATTACCGCCGCACCGCCGAGCAGGTGGCCTCCGTCAACACCGTCGCAGGCAGCGGCGCCATCCGCGGAGAACTTCGGGACGCCCTCACCTCCTTCGTGCCGGAGACCGCCTTCCGCGTCAACTATTTCGACCAGGCCCAGGGGGACGACTACATTCCCCGGCTCATCCGTCAGGCCTACTACGACAGTCCCGCCGCCGCCCTGGGTCTGCCGGAGGCCGTGGTGAACCTCTATCCCGAGAGCGGTCAGCAGCGGGTGGTGGAGGTGCTCTTCACCTATCCAGAGGAGCCGGAGCTCCTGCGGGAAAAGAGTCAGGCCCTCACCTCCGCCGCACAGGTCCTGGTGGACCCCTACCGCACCGGCCTGCGGAATTCCGCCCTCATTCCCGTCCTGTACCGCGCCCTGCGGGAGCATACCGGGCTGGGAGAAGCGCAGGACGCGCCGCTCCCGGCGCCTTCCGTATCGGGTTCCACCGCTTATGCCGCCCTGGTAGAGGGCCAGGCGGACAGCGAGGGGCTGGCATTGGCCTATAAGCTGCTCTGCGACCTAGCCGGTGTGGAGTGTACTGTGGTGGATGGGACGCTGGAAGGGACCCCCAGGTTCTGGACCATCGTTACGGTGGAGCAGAATGTCCACCGCCACGTGGACCCCTCCCGTGCCGAAGGGCTCCTCCTCACCGACACCCAGATGTCCGAGTCCGGCTTTGTGTGGGACACCCAGGAATACCCCTCCTGCGGGGAATCCCTCTCAGAGACCTCGACCACATAATTTTTCCGCACCATATCCGCCGGTTCTCCCATCCGTCCCGGGGTTTCGGGCGGCGTCCACTTGCAGTTCTCCGCTGTTTCAGGTATAATGGGAGTCTGGATATCCCTTTTCTTGGGAGGAAGCATCTATGGAACGCCCTTGCATTCTGCTCTCAGCCTCCCGCTCAGGCTGGCAAAACTATGAAAACGCCGTTCTCCGGGCCGGGGGCAGCGTGGCGGGCGGCTATTGTCCCCAGCCTGACGCCGGGTATGACGGCCTGCTGCTCTGCGGCGGCGAGGATATTGATCCCGACCGCTATGGCCAGAAAAACTGCGGCTCACTCGGTATCGATCCCGACCGGGATGCCGCCGAGTTCGTTCTCGCGGAGGCCTATGCCGCGGCTGGAAAGCCTATCTTCGGCATCTGCCGGGGACACCAGGTATTGAATGTGGTCTTGGGCGGTTCCCTGCTCCAGGACCTCGGACCGGAGTGGAACCTGTTCCACCGCCGGACGCCCGGCACAGATGTGGACAGAATCCACCCGCTGCGGACAGAGGAAAACTCCCTGCTCCGCCGCCTTTACGGGCCCGTCTTTTCCTCCAACAGCTCCCACCACCAGGCCGTGGACCGGCTTGGAGACGGTCTGCGCCTCACGGCCTGGTCGGAAGTCGGGATTGCAGAATCGCTCGAACACGAAACCCTCCCTCTTTTTTCCGTGCAGTTCCACCCCGAGCGAATGAGCTACGCCATGCGCAGGCCAGACGCCGCGGACGGCGCCCTTCTTTTTGAGTGGTTTATCCGCCTCTGCGCCGACCCGATCCCATCGACCCCTCATCTTGCTATGAAATAACGGAGGAAATCTGACACACTATGGATGAGCTGAAAAAACGCATTTTAAAAGACGCAGAGCTGGGAGACGGGGACATCATCCGGGTGGATATGTTTCTCAACCACTGCATGGACGTGGCGCTTCTGGAGCGGGTGGGCAGGGCTCTGGCCAAACGCTTCAGAGGGGAAAAGATCACCAAGGTCCTCACAGTGGAATCCTCCGGGATTGCCGTCGCCTGCTTTACGGCCCTGGCCCTGGGCGTTCCGGCGGTATATGCCAAGAAGTTCCAGACCGGCTACATCGACCCCTCGGTCTACACCGCGGAGGTCCACTCCTTCTCTATGGAGAAGTCCTATACCATCCGGGTCTCCCGGCGGTATCTGGATGAGGATGACCGGGTCCTGCTGGTGGACGACATTTTGGCCAGCGGGCAGGCTATCCTGGGCCTCCTGGAAATCGCCTCCAAGGCGGGGGCCGAAATCGCCGGGATCGGCGTCGCCATTGAAAAGGCCACCAAGGATGGAGGAGACGTTCTGCGCCGTATGGGCATGCGGGTGGAATCCCTGGTCACGGTGGACCACATCGAGGACGGGCGGATTATTCTGGCGGAAGACGACTAGGACTTGTCCCAAAATAGTTGCCCCTCCCAAACACCGGGCACAGGGCTGCCATACAGACAAATTCTGAAAAGCGGTGCAGTTTACAAAAACTGCACCGCTTTTTTCAACCGCTCCGGGCCGCCCTCCATGACGCCAGATTCCATGTGCGCCAGCTCCCCGCCATCCGGGCCGCATGTACCCTTCTCTCTTCCAGCAGCCGCCCCACGGTATTCCCTTCCTCGTACTCGTATACGGACATATCCGCCGGCAGCCGTGCCAGTGAGGGCAGCGCCTCGTCGGAGAGTCCGGCCAGGTATGCCACATCCAGGGCAGAGATATTGCCTGTCAGGTAGGCCTCCACATTGTACTCTGCTACCACCGCGTCCACGCGGAGGAGGTTGAGCAGTAGCCATCCGCTTATGCCTGCCGCCAGCAGCACCCGGAAGAATCCGAAGTCCCGGCGCCAGATCTTGAGGAGCGCCGCCCCGAAAAATACCGCCAGCAGGGCCATTCCCCAGTAAGTGAGCAGGCGCTTGACGGACAGCCCGTAGGTACTCACATAGAGCGTCATGCGCCAGGCCGCGGAGACCAGCATGAGGCAGGAGAGGGCGACCATCCCCGTAGAGAGGGCCCGGACCACCAGCCACAGCTTTCCCTCTCTGCGGCAGAAGTGGACCGCCGCCACCACCACCGCCAGGTTGATACAGGACACCCATACAAGCTGGAAAAACCCGCTGCGGGCATACTCCGCATAGCTGATTCCTGCCGCCTCCAGATAGGCGCTCCCCCCAAAGAGGGCAGCGGACTGCACCGCGGCAAACAGGACATAGAGGAGGTCCAGGGGAAGCAGCACCGTCACCGGCAGGGCCGGGTCGACCACAAAGGTTCCCTCCTGCCCCGCCCCGGTCGCCCGTGCCTCCCCCCTGCGGAGGAAGTAGAGCAGACTGAAGAGAAAGGGAGCCAGAAACAGTCCCAGCACCAGCCTGCCCAGCAGGCTCCCAAAATGCTCATAGAGGAATCGGAGCGTCTCCGCCGTCAGCCGGTCGAACAGCGCGTCCGCAGAGGCCAGAAGGGGCGCCACCAGCATCAGCAGCGGGATCACACAGCACAGTCCAAGCAGGATGCAGAGCCGCCGGCGGCCCCGCTCCCGTTTCCTGGACAAGAGCAGTTGGAAAGGAGCGCCGAGCTGTCCGAACAGGCCGTCCAGGAGCAGGAAGCCCCGCTCGGCCAGCATAAGCGGAGAGCTCCACGCCCGCCGTGCCGGACCGAAGAGCTGAAACATTTGCAGGACCAGCAGGGCCAGCAGAGCGGGGGCGTTCAGCAGCCAGAGCCAGCTCACGCACAGCGAAAAGCACAGTCCCAGCAGCACCACCGCCACGGTCAGGCCCAGGCCCGCCCCCCGCTTTGCCTTCTCCGGAAGCCCGGTCCCCTCCCTGGCATACCACAGCAGTGTTCCTTCCCAGAGCAGTACCAGCAGCGTGACCCCCAGCGCCGGTACCCCGTACCACATCGCCAGGCACAGGTCCGCCGTCAGAAAGCCCAGCCCCAGCGCCAGCACCAGCAGCACCCGTTCCCTGCCGTCCGTTTGGTAGTGCCTCCTGCTCCCCGCCGGGTGGGAGGGCATTGGCAGCGCATTGGATTCCGTCATCTATATCACCCTTTATTTTTCATATTTTTAATTTTATGGTATTTCATATCGTGACAAATACCGGAGGCGCACGGCGGCCGCGCCTCCGGCTGGCGTTCCCCTATTTCGTCGTCTCCTCCGGCACATATTCCAGAATGTCTCCCGGCTGGCAGTCCAGCGCCCTGCAAATGGCCTCCAGTGTGGTAAAGCGGACCGCTTTGGCGTGGTTATTCTTCAGAATGGACAGATTGGCTAGGGTGATGTCCACCCGTTGGGCCAGCTCGTTCAGGCTCATTTTTCGCTTTGCCATCACCACATCCAGGTTGACTACAATCGGCATGGTCTCGCCCCCTAAATCGTCAGGTCGTTTTCCGCTTTCAGCTCCGCCGCCTGGCGGAAGAGCGCGGACATGACCAGGCACAGCAGCCCTCCCATCAGAAAAACCGGGCAGAAGAGGGCGTTATAGGTGAACAGCGGCCTGAGAGAGGCGTAATAGCCGAAGCCCCACACCGTCCGGACCAGCGCCGCCGCCGCGATCAGAAAGCAGCACACCGCCGCCCTGCGCAGATTGCGGGCGTTGGGCATGGCGAAAGGATCGCCCGCCAGAATGGTGTTGAGGACCCTTCGTCCCTGCCAGAGGATCACGGCGGTGCATCCTCCGCAAAACACCAGAAATACGGACAGCACATATCCATATTCGTTCATCTCCCCCGCCCGCGCCAAAAGCAGGAGGCCGCCCAGTCCCGGGTCAGAAGAGAACAGGCCCAAAAGTCCCAGTCCCTCCCTCCCGATCATGACAAGAACAGGCACCACGGGAAGCGCCGCAAGATTGCAGATAAAGGTAATGGTCACCAGGACCTTCAGCACGCCGGCCAGTCTCTGTACCCCTGTTTTTTCCATGGGACTTTCCCCCTTCTTGCGGCCATCATACCATTCATATCTCTGTATGTCAATATATTTTTACTGTTTTTCAATAAAAATATTAAAAAAGAGCCGGACGACCCGCAGGTCGTCCGGCTGTCCGGTCAGTTCACTTGGATCTGCCCAAGCACCTCGCCGATGGGGCCGGAGATGACCAGATCGGCCCGCATGTCCATAGCGGTGGGGCTCTTATTGATGAGGACCAGCTTATCACCCTGGTAGTAGTTCACCAGTCCGGCCGCCGGATATACCACCAGAGAGGTGCCTCCGATGATCAACACCTCCGCCCGCCGAATATAGTCTACCGCCCGGTACATAAGATCGCTGTCCAGCGCCTCCTCATAGAGGACCACATCCGGCTTGAGCATCCCGCCGCAGGCGTCGCACACGGGAACGCCTTCCGCCTTCTTGACATAGCGGGCGTCAAATTCCCTGCCGCACCTAGTGCAGTAGTTACGGTGGACGGAGCCGTGGAGTTCCAGTACCTCCCGGCTGCCCGCAGCCTGGTGGAGCCCGTCTATGTTCTGTGTGATCACCGCACGCAACCTGCCCGCGCGCTCCAGCTCCGCCAGTTTTCGATGGGCGGCATTGGGCGCCGCGTCCAGATAGAGCATCCTGTCCTTATAAAAGCGATAAAACTCCTCCGGGTCCCGTTCAAAAAAGCTATGGCTGATGATCGTCTCCGGCGGATAGCGATAGCTCTGGTTGTAAAGCCCGTCCACGCTCCTGAAATCCGGGATCCCGCTCTCGGTGGATACGTTGCCATTAGTCCTGACATTCTGGTTGAAGATACCGTCTGGACTCCTGAAGTCCGGCACGCCGGATTCCGTACTACAGCCAGCGCCAGTGAACGCGACTATGTTGTTGCTATTGTGAATCATTTTTTGAAGGATCTCAATATTGTCCATATAATCGCCTCCTGTGCCAATCGTACAGCACATGGAAGAAATATTCAACTGAAATATTCAGTTCGCTGAATAGGCAAGATAAGGGCCGCCCCGATGTGGAGCGGCCCTCTTACTTTACCTCTTCCCCAACTGGTCGTAGAGCGCATTGCCCTGTGGACCGATGAGCGCCCGCAGGGCGGCCTTTTTGTCGGCGGCGGACATTTCCTTGCTGTCCTTGTTGTAGATGCTCCATGCCTGCGCGTACTGCTCCGGCGTGAGGCTCGGGAAACGTTCCTTCACTCCTGGCCACCGCTTCTGAGCCCCGTCGGACATCTGGGAAATAGCGAAGCTCTCCGCGTTGGAGTAGTCCACGTCCAAATCCTTGGGAATGTATATCCCATCGGACAGCATCGTCCGGTCCAAAAATTCTTTCTGCCCCTGGGTGAGCCGTCCGTCCGAGAAGAGGGCCTTCCGCACGGCGGCGTTGGCTTCGGAGGCATTCCCCACTGCCTTCCGCTCCGCCAGCAGGTCCTTATACTCCAGATAAAGCCCGAAGTCGATCCCTTGTTGCGTGATGGAATAAGCCTTCTCCCACAGGCTGCTCTTGTATGGTACGCCCCGGGCCGCCAGCAGTTCCCGCTTGGCGGTATCCTCGCCAAAAGATACCACGTCGGCCAGCATCTCCGCCTTCTCCTGGTCGGACGCGCTCTGGTAGCTCTTCGAGCCCACCAGGCTCTCCATCAGTCCGAGGGTGACCTGTCCCCTGCTGCGCTGGTATGCGTCCCGTTCCACCGGCGTGAGGCTGTAGGACTGGTTGTCGTGCCGGACCGTGTAGGGCGCGTTCTTACCCGGGTAGATGTTTACCGCTCCGGTACCGCTGCTGATCCTCTCCAATTCCTTCTCTACGGCGTTCTGCTTGTAGGTCTGGAGCTGTCCCGGCAGAAGGTTGTCGTTGAGCAGGTTCAATGCCGTATTACCGGTATAGGTCCGCTCCCGTCCGAAGCCGTCCACGGAGGCGGGGAGGTTTTCACGGAACATGGGCAGTCCGGACACAATGCTGTCCCGCACGGTACCCAACGTGGACCCGCTGCTGTACTGGCTTCGGACCGTGTCGTCCAGACCGGTGGCGATCCCCTTTACAAAGTTGGGCAGAAGGAAGCTGGACGCCTGGGAACCGCCGTAACTGAGTAGCATTCCGATGACCTTCTCCCCCGCAGTCTCTCCCTCTGCGTAGGTGTAGGCGTCCATCAGACTTCGAATCGACGACATAGCGGGCAGGTCCAGCACTGCCTGGAACGTGGCGCTCCCAGAAGACATCGCCACATCCACAAGCGACAGCTCCCCGTCTTCCCGGTAGGAGTCGGCCATCAGCGCCCCCGCCGCCATAATGGCGTTCAGGGGCTCCAGGAATCCGATAGACATCAGCGTATCGCCGTCCCGCCACTCTGCGCCCTCTCCATTCAGCCAGCGCAGGGTGGCCGACAGGTTCCACTGGGTGCCGTTCTTCCCCCGCGCCCGCTCCAGGGCCTCCTTGTCCTTGTCTTCCGCACCGACCACGCTGAGCAGACCGGCCAGTGCCATGGCCCCGAACCCGGCCAGCGCGGCGGAGCCGGTGATCCCGCGTCCCACATTTCGTACCGCCTGGGCCTGCATCTCCGGGGAGAGCGTCCCCTTCTTGGCCTGATATAACGTCCGCGCCACGTCCTTCATGCCGTTTGCCAGCCCCAGGGGGCTGTAGTTGGCTGCTTGAGAGACCAAGTTGCCCGGCACCCGGGCGAAGGGAAGCATGAGATCCCCAACGCCGAAGGAGCCGCCCCTGGAGTCCTTGAGAGCGAATTTGTTGCCCGCATTGCGCAAGCCGGTCATGGCCCCGGAAAATCTTCCTTCATTCTGGAACGTGCGCTGCCGTGCGGTCTCGTCCGCCCAGGTGGGAAGGGCTTTGACGCCAAGCTTCCCCGCGGATTTCAGCTCGTCTATGCCGCGCTGGGCCTCCGCTCGGATGCCGCCTTTCTGGAACTCGTCCGTGGTGTTCAGGGCGTATCCCTCGTATTTGGCCCAGGTGGACAGCAGACGCTCAAAGAGGTTGCCGGTCATCTTGAACGTCCGCCCCGCAGCTCCCTCATAGCGGCCCCTGGCGTTCTCCGTGTTGGCGTCCAGGCCCACCTGTATGTAGGATTTCAGCAACCCCTCCAGCGAGCCCTGACGCTTGGTCTTCGAGAGCCAGGACTTGTCCACCGCCGTGGTGCGCTGCCCGGTCAGCTTGGACAGTGCGATGTCAAGCGGAACTCCAATGTCGTTGGAGAGCGTCTCCAGCGGGTCAAACACGTTGTTGCTCACCAGGTTGCGCATGACGGTGGACGCCTTGGAGAGCATCCCCATCACCCGGTAGTTCTTTATGGCTTCCAACGGGCTGACCGGCAGATAGTCGGCGGCGATGCTGCGGAGCTGGGATACGGCCACATCCCGCAAGAAAGCCTCCGCGTCACCGTAGCGCTTTGCGACCTCCCGCAGGGCCCAATCCATCTGCCTGGTGGTCTGCTTTGAGAATAGACCGGTGGTGCCTCGAATCTCGCTGTTGCGCTCGATCAGTGCGATCAGACCATCCACATCCCCCTCTCCGACGCTCTCCAGAGCGTTCACCTGCGTTTCCACATCATTCAGGATGGCGTTGCGCCTGGACTCGTCCATTTCGATGCCGTCCAGCACCTTGGCCGCGTCCATCAGAATCCCCTCCGGGGTCCTGGTGTACTTTGCAAACGCCTGAATCATCTGGCCGGCGTTGGTTCCCTTCTCCTGGATGAGCTTGCGCCACCGGTTGAACTCGGCGTAGTCGCCTGTCTGCTTCCCCTGTTGCCGTGCCCATGACAGGATGCCCATGGCCGTGTCCAGGTCTTCCCCGCTCCAGGCTTCCTTGTTGGGGAGATCGGCCTTCTCCCCTTCGAAGTCGTTTGCCAGCCGGTCCTGCGCATGGGACATGCTCTGCCGTTCGGAGACAGGGTCGTAGGTGAGATCTTCGGGCCTGACCCCGGCCATCTGCTTGTCCACATCCTTGTAGATACCGCTGTTTTCAAAGGTGTTCGTTTCCACCTTGGATATTTTGGGGGCTGACTGAAACGGGTTTTCCGCCGAGCCCACTGTGTTCGGACCGAAGCCCCCTACGGATGTTTCCGGCCCCGCCTGGGCAGACTGGGTATTGCCACCGGCGGAGGAATCTGCTATAATGGGGGTAGAAGAAAGCTCAGGCTCCGTCGTCTTGGACGTAGAGGTTGGGGTCTCCATGGAGGCATCCACCCCGGAGGGAGAGCTTTCTTTTTCTTTTACGTACAGCGTGCGGCCTTCAAACGTTCCCCGCTTGGAATTGTCAAATTGAATGTACACCACAGTCCCGTCTGGAAGCATCTTTTCAAAGATGACCCCCTGACGATATGGCGAACTCTTTTCGGCATGCCCGGGCCGAATATTATCCGGGTTCTTCACTACAGACGGAAGCGCATCAATGATATCCGACGTAAGGGGCAGATTTCCTTTTCTGACCTCCGCTTCTGGGTCCCCGTGCGTATCAAGGATGTGTTTTACACCGTCGTTCGTTACGATAAAATCACGTTCCGAAACTTCGTACCCAAGAATATCACTCACTGCCGCTCTGGTCCCCTCGCTCATCCTCCCCAGATACAGCTTTTCCAATTTTTCATCGGGGCGTCCTTTTCTGCCGTTCCTCCACTTCTCAAAGAAGGCTGACACAGACGAATCGATCCCGGCTACCGATGCAATAATGGACAGGTAGGCATCTGCACCTACAAGGGCACCGTCTCGGAGAAGAAGGTAGAAAAGTATCTCCTGCAAAATGTGGCGGGCGAGTTGGAGGCGTTCCTTTCAGGCGCGGAGCTCGCCGGCAGGCAGAAAAAGAAAAAGCTCGTTGAACTCGACGTCGCCAAGCTCAACGAGCAACTGCGCAGGGTGAATGTAGTCTTTGTGGCTGGGAATATCTCGGACGAGGAATACGCGGAGCAAGTCGCGGAGATCAAAAGGAAATTAGAGAAAGCGAAGCAGGCAGAAAAGGATGAGCGGCCGCCGGACTTGAAAATCTTGAAGCAGTTCCTAAAAAGCGACTTTGCATCGATCTATGCGACATTAAGCAAAGAAGATAAACGCCGCATGTGGCGGTCCATCATCGAGGAAATCTATATTGACGGCATCCACCCATGTGGGATCAAATTCAGAGCGTGACTTTCACGCTCTGTTTTTCTGCCAAAAAGTCAGGACTAATTACACCACTTCCGTGGATACTCCGGCTCCTCCGAAAAAGACGATGTCGTCGCTGCCGTCCAACCAGCTCTGTAGTGTCTCCAGTTCCGTTTTCATCCATTGTCTCCTCCCTCTCCCTCCACCGGGTAGCACGAGATCAGATAAGCCCCCCGCCTCCCCCGCCAGGGGATCTCGGTCGCCACCGCCTCTACCTCCCGGCCCAGCAGACGGCTGAAGATGCGCCTGCCTGTCCCGTCCGCCTGCTCATCCCCTAGAGGACAGATCGGACAGGGGGTGTCATTGCCGAAAAAGGCACGGTAGCAAGTATCGCCCAGCCGCAGTTCGGGCGCCGCTTTTCTCGTTCTGTCGTTAACGAACAGGACCGCGTGGGTGTCAGGATCCACCACATAAATACACGCCTGCTGATGATTCAGGATCGCGGTCAGGTCCTCTGCCACCCGCTCCGCCTTCTCCTGCGCCCGGTAGCGGACCAAGAACGTCCCCACGATGTCTGCGACCAAAGAGAGTACCTCCACCTGCTCCTTTGTCCAGACATAGGCCCCCCGGCACTCATCGAACCCCACCGTCCCCTTGAACGTGCCGCCACTGCGGACTGCGCACTGGAGCATAGCGTGAATGCCCTGGGGTTCCAAGATCATCCGTGTGCCGCTCTCCTTGGGCAGTTTGGAGACATCCCGGATATATAGTGCACCCCTTTCCTTCAGCACGTCGACGGAGTCCTTGATCGATTCCAGCTCTACGCGCTGCAGGTTGCCGATCTCCGGCTGCGTCTGCTCATCACACCATTCAAATGTGTTGCGCAGATACTGTCCGTCCTCCTCCAGCTCAAAAATATAGGCGCGGCTCACGCGCATCTTTTTCCCGATAATCTCCAGCAAAAGTGCGATGGCCCTCCCCACATCGTCCGCCTCATACAGCGTCCGGAATACATACCCGGCCAGATCTCCGGACTGGAAGCCTTCGCCCCGCTCCGATTCGATCTCTCCCCGCTCCCGGACCAGGGTCGTCCCCTTTCGCTCTGACCAGCCCATACCATGCACATAAAAGGCAACCTGGTTCTTTCCCTTGTCTTTTGCACAGTAGAGGGCGGCGTCCGCATTTCGAAAGAGGCTGTGATAGTCCTCTCCATCCTGCGGGCTCACGGCAACGCCGATGCTGCAGGAGAGGCAGTGCCTGTCCTCCCGTTCCATCAGGCGGCGGAACAATTTCAGTATCTCCTCCGCCTTTTGCGCCAAAATCTCCCGGCTCCGGACCCCGGAGAGGTAGACGCAGAACTCATCTCCGCCGATGCGGGCCACGATATCCTCCCCCCGGAAGCTCCCCTTGAGGGCCCCTGCAATATCAGTGAGCACCGCGTCTCCGCCCAGATGACCGTATCGGTCGTTGACCAGCTTGAAGTCGTCCACGTCCAGAACAAAGAGCGCCCCCATCTCTCCCGGCGCAATACCCTCCAGCCTTTGGGCAATCAGTTCCTGGGCGGCCCTCCTGTTGTAGATGCCGGTGAGGGTGTCCTGCTCTGCCATGCGCCGCAGCTTTTGGGTCTGGCGCTTTATGGAGTCGATGTCGATGACGACGCCCACGGCCCTTCGGCGCGTCCCTCCTTCCAGATGCTGAAGCGTGATCCGTATCCGGTACCAGGAGTGGCGGCCCTCGGCGTTTGAGATCCGCGCCTCCGCCTCCGCGTAAGGCGCGCCGCCCTTCACCCGCCGTACCAGCTCATAGAGGTTTTCCCGATCCTCGGGATGGATCCGTTCATCCCACTGCGTTCCCGCCTCCGGCGGGTCCGGCAGCGGAGGATATCCAAATTTCTGCCGCCAGTTCTCGGAATATCTGACTGTGTCATGCTCCAGATCCCATTCAAAGATCACGTCATTGGTCTGGGAGGAGATGATCTGATACCGCTCCAGACTGTCCTGGAGCTTCTGCCTGGCGTGCTTGTCCTGCGTCTCATCCATGAGAATGCAGTGGAAGGCACCCTTTCCGTCTCCCTTTCTCACCAGACGGCCTCTGTCCAGGACCCAGATTACCGTCCCGTCCTTCCGACGGATGCGGTATTCAACCTCCCTGTCGGCGCCTCGGTTGAGCTGCTTCCCAATCTGCCCCCGTGTACGCTCCAGATCCTCGGGCAAAATCATCCCGGCCAATTGGCCGTCAAAGCGGTCACGCACCTCCTCACGGGTATAGCCGACCAGGCGCAGAAACCCCTCGCTGTATTCCAGAAGACGCAGCTCCGGGCTATTGTCGCAGCAGATGATGCCACCGGGCAGATCCAGAGACAGCAGGTCGGCCCCCGGGCCCCATCCGTCCGCAGGGCTTCGCTCCGGTCCGGAGGCCGAGGGCTCCCCCTGTACCGAGGTATGCACGTGCAGAAGCCGCATCTCATCTTCAACACAGAGGCACAACGCGGAAATCCGCAGTGCCGCTGTCCGGCGGGAGGGGTCTTCCCCCCGCACTGCGGCCGTTCCCGTCACCAGACACAGACCCTCGCCCAAGGAAGACGGGATCAGCTCCATTCCGTCCACATACAGCCGCGCCCTTCCGTACAGGGCCTCCAGGCAGTCTTTTCCCGTCCAGTCCGTGCCCTCCGCCAGCGCAGCCCAGTCCGGCCCCAGACCCGGGTGCTCCACATATCCGCGCACTTTCCTCTCCACAAGCTCCAGCGCGGCGCGTTCCAGTTCCATCGCCATGGGGCGCTCTCCTTTCCATTTCATGTCGGCCCTCGTGCCGCAAGAGCGTTTCCCAGTAGATCTCTCCGATTTGTCTTTATCATACCGCATCTTGCGGAAAAGGACAAGGATAACCCTGCTTTTTCTGCGCAAGGGCCGTATCCCCGTCGTCGTCCTCTTCTCCCGCCGTCTCCAGGTTTTTGACCGATTTCTACGAAAACCCCCACACGGTTTTAGCCGAAATGTAAAACTTGAGGAAAGTGCTTTACATGGGATTTACGTTTACGGAAAACACGGATATAATTTATGTTGGGGCAATGAGGCGATCCTCTCTATTTTCGTGCCCGGAGCATCGTTCCGGCCGCCCCTAACGCAATTTGACAGAGAAGTCAGATTTGGAGGCAGACAGGTGAATATAACGGACGTGATCACCCTCATCGGGGCCATCGCTACCTTTCTCTTCGGCATGTCCACCATGACCGACGGCTTGGAGAAGCTGTCCAGCGGCCGTCTGGAGGGCATATTGGAACGGCTGACCAGCAATGTGTTCCGGGGTGTCCTGCTGGGCGCGCTGGTCACCGGATTGATCCAGAGCTCCGCCGCCACCACCGTCATGTGCGTCGGCTTCGTTAACGCGGGCATCATGAAGCTGGAGCAAACGGTCGGCATCATCATGGGGGCCAATATCGGCACCACCGTCACGGCACAGCTCCTGCGCCTGGGGGATATCTCCTCCGACAACCTGCTTCTTTTGCTGCTTAAGCCCTCCGTACTGGGCCCCCTCCTGGCTGCGGCGGGCGTTGTGCTGTATCTGTTCCTGCGCGGCGGGCGCAAACGCATCGTGGGGCAGATCATCCTGGGGCTGGGCCTTCTCTTTATCGGCATGAACACGATGGAGCGCGCGGTCTCCGGTCTTAAGGATCTGCCCGAATTCCAGGAGCTCTTCGTCGCTTTCTCCAATCCCCTCCTGGGGATTCTGGCGGGTGCCGCCGTCACCGCCCTGATCCAGAGCTCCTCGGCCTCTATGGGCATCCTCCAGGCCGTGAGCTCCACCGGTGTGGTTCGCTTTTACACCGCCATCCCTCTTATCATGGGGCAGAATATCGGTACCTGCGTCACCGCCATTCTCTCCTCCATCGGTGCCAGCAAAAACGCCAAACGGACGGCCATGATCCATCTTCTCTTCAACGTGATCGGCACCCTGTTCTTCCTGGCGCTCCTCTATGTGGGCAACACCCTGTTCCACTTCACCTTCTGGGACAGTGTGATGAACCGGGGCTCTATCGCCAATCTGCACCTGTGCTTTAATGTCGCCTGTACCGCTCTGCTGCTGCCCTTCCACAAGATTCTGGTGAAAATCGTGGAAAAACTGGTCCCCGGGGATACCGTGGCCCCCGAGTTCAACCTGCTGGACGAGCGCTTTCTCTCCTCCCCCTCCGTGGCTCTGGACCAGGCCCGCACCGCCGTCATTACCATGGGGGAGAAGGCCCGCGAAGATTTCCTTCTGGCCGTGGAGCTGCTCTCCGACTATGATGAAAAAAAGCTGGAGCGCCTCCAGGAAAATGAGGCCACCATCGACAAGCTGGAGAACACGCTGGACAGCTATCTGGTCAAGCTGACGGACCGGGCCCTCACAGACCCGGAGAGCGCCCTGGTGTCCGAGCTGCTCCACACCCTCACCAATTTCGAGCGCATCGGCGACTACGCCGTCAATGTCTCCGAGATCGCCTCCACCATGCACCAGCGGGACATCGCCTTTTCTCCCGTGGCCAGAGATGAGATCCGGAGCCTTACCGACGCCGTCATGGAGACTTTGGACACCACCCTGACCTGCTATCGGAATCGGGACCATGCCCTGGCCCTCCATGTGGAACCGCTGGAGGAAGTGGTGGACCTCATGCAGGAGGTGCTGAAAAACCGACATATTGAGCGACTCAAGGCCGGGGCCTGTACCATCGAGCTGGGCACACAGTTCCTGGAACTGCTGATCAATCTGGAGCGTATCTCCGACCACTGCTCCAACGTGGCCATGCTCATTGTCCGTACGACCGCTCCCGTCAGTGAACATCTGCCCGACACCCATACTTACCTCAAATATCTCCATGCCGGCGGAGATCAGGAGTTCGACCGTCTCTTTGCCGAATACCGGGAAAAGTACTTCAGCCCGATCGAGATGGAGAAATAAAAAAGGGCCGCCTCCGACGATGTCGGAGGCGGCCCTTTACCAAGTTACATCAACTTCACAGTGTAATAGACCGCCATCACGAAGAGCCAAGCCACCATCACAAAAATGAGATAGTACGCAGCGGCGGTCCCAAGGATCAGCGCCGCCGCCAAAGCAGCGGCTACGATCCCACATGTGAGGTAGACCATCCCGTACCCCGCGTTTCGGCCTAATACCTGGATGCTGCGGCCGCCCAGGCGGAGGACGCCGCCGTTTTTCTGCATGGAGCGGCAGACCAGCACCGCCGCTACCAGCACCACAGCCGTCACGGCCATATAGCCGTAGACTACGGCAGCATGGCCGCCGTTGGCCTTGCGGAACAGCCAGAGCCCCAGGATACCCAGAGCCGAGAGGACCGTCACAGCAAAGAACTCATGCTGATAGAGGTAATAGACCAGTGCCAGCACCGCAATGGCCGGAACCAGTCCGCACAGGAGCTGCACACCGGAGGCATAGAACCGATAAGTGACCGCCGCGATGACCATCAGGATACCAAACGCCACGGTGAGACATCCGGGAAGCACAATGTTTTTCCCACCCCTGCGCCAGAACAGCAGCCACACCAGACAGAGCACGAAGCCCCCCGCCGTGACCCCCAGAATGGTCGGAAAGGCCGCCAACAGGGCACCCTGGAACTCAATCTCGCCCGGCCGGGTGGTGGCGTTGATATAATAACGGTTCAGAAGAAGCAGAATAAGCTCTGCCACCACGGCGGCGCCGAACCAGATCAGCACCCGGTTGAGGGCTGCATCCTCTTTCCGGCTTTGTGCCGCGCGCTTTTCTGACACGCGTTTCTCTTTATCCATGGATCCATCTCCTTGTACGATGCTCGCAGAGACCCGGCGTCCACAGGACGACCAGTCTAACAGATGGTATTCTATCAGAAATCGCCGGGGTTTGCAACTAGAAAAAACGGATATCCCTGCTTAGGTTGTCATCAACCGGCCAATATGATACAATTATTTTATCTTTTTTAATCGGCTGTGAGGATAGTATGAAACGTCTGCTCCCCCTTTTTTTGTCGCTGTTTCTGCTTGCCGGCTGTTCCGGCGCAGATACGCCGGTCACCCAGCAGCTTTTTGCCATGAACACCACGATGACATTGACACTTTACGGCTCACACGCCTCTGACGCTGCGCTGTCCGCCCAGCAGGCAATCAACCGTCTGGATGGCCTGTGGTCCCGCACCAAGGCATCCAGCGACGTCTCCCGTCTCAATGCCGCCGCAGGCGATCCGGCGCCGGAGACAGAGGTCGCCCCCGAAACCGGCGCTCTCCTTTCCCGCGCCCGGGAGCTGGGCGCACTGACCGGCGGCGCCCTGGACATCACCATTGCCCCCATCATGGACGCCTGGGGCTTCGGCACCACCTCCGTTTTCCAGGAGTCGGACTTCCGGGTGCCCTCCCGAACGGAGCTGGACGCTCTTCTGCCCCTGGTGGACAGCGGCAGGCTGCACGTGTCCGGCTCCGCGGAGGCCCCGCTGGCCTGGCTGGACGGCCCCGGCATGGCCGTGGATCTGGGCGCGGTGGCCAAGGGCCGCGCCGCCGACCTCCTTGTCCCCCTCCTGACGGATTCCGGCGTGACCTCCGCCATATTGGATCTGGGCGGCAACCTCACGGCGCTGGGCACGCGGCCCGACGGCACGCCCTGGCGCATCGGTGTCAAGGACCCCCGCAACACTGAAACCTACTTTTGTATCCTCTCCCTTTCCGATAAGACCTGCTCCACCTCCGGCAGCTATGAGCGGAAGTTCGAGGTGGATGGGACCACCTATCACCATATTCTTGATCCCGCCACCGGCTATCCGGCCGAAAGCGGTCTGCTCTCTGTAACGGCGGTTTCCTCTGACGGAATGCTTGCGGACGGTCTGTCCACCGCCTGCTACGTCATGGGAGCGGAGCAGTCTGTCCGGCTCTGGAGGGCGCACGGCCTGGAGGGCGCCGGTTTTGACCTGGTCCTGGTGCGGGAGGACGGCTCCGTCTGGATCACCGAGGGGTTGGAGGACGGCCTGGATTTTCGAGGTAAGGAGGCGGGGTACACCTATGAGATCATCCGCCGCTGAGCGTACCCGTCCCACGTTTTGGGACGCGCTGGTGGTCCTGGCCGTTCTGGCCGCCGCCGGATCTCTTTTGTTTCTTTTCCGCCCCCGGAGCGGCAACTTTTTGACCGCCCGGATCGTCTTAGATCATGAATTGGTGGCAGAGATCGAGCTCACTGCGCTCACCGGCCCCGTCACTCTGGAGGTGCCCGGCGCGCCCTATCCCATCACTGTGGAGGCGGAGCCCGGGCGCATCCGGATCGCCCACAGCGGCTGCCCCAACCAGGACTGCGTCCATATCGGCTGGGTCTCCCGCTCCGGCGGGCAGATCGTATGCCTGCCCAACCGCCTTGTCATCTCGGTCTCCGGGAGCGATGCGCCTGAGGTCGACGGTATAACGGGTTAGGAGGGCCGCGTATCATGAATCATTCCGTCCGCCGGCTTACCCGGTGCGCAGTGCTGACCGCCCTGGCCCTCGCCATCTCCGTGTGCGAGGGGCTTGTCCCTCTTACCGTCCTGATCCCCCTGCCCGGACTGCGGCTGGGACTGGCCAATCTGGTCACGGTCTACGCTCTGTGTATCCTCTCCTCTAGAGAGGCCCTCGCCATCCTGGTCTCCCGCTGCCTCTTGAGCGCGCTGGTGGGAGGCAATCTGACCGCCCTGGCCTTCTCTCTCACGGGTGGCGTGTTTGCGTTGCTCACAATGTGGGCACTGCTCCACTTCCGGGGCTTCTCGCTCTTCGGCGTCTGCATCGCCGGCGCGGCCGCCCATAACGCCGGACAGATCCTGGCCGCCATCGCCGTGCTGGGCTCCCCCGCCATCGCCGTGTACCTGGCCCCGCTCCTGCTCGCCAGCGTGGCCACGGGCGCCGTCACGGGGGCCGCCTCCATCCTGCTGGTCCGCCGGATACCGCAGCCCGCCGACAGGAAATCTTAACCGATTCGTAACCGCTTTGTAGTGTTTTCTTCTCTGCCTTGTCTTATCATAGGGAGCAAGATAGAATAATAGGAGGAACTTTACCAATGAACCAGCTCAAACGCGCCTGCGCCCTGCTTTTATCCCTGGGTCTGACTCTATCCCTGGCCGCCTGCGGCAGCGGCGGAGCGCAGCCCTCCGGGACCGCCGACACCACTCCTGCGCCCTTGGAGACCGCCGCGCCGGAACCCACGCCCACCCCTGCCGCCGACCCCTACGATGCGGTGAAAAATTACTGGTCTGCGGATCAGCTCACACAGGCGTGGGGACCCGATCAGGTGGTGGAGCATCTCTTCTTTCACCCTGTCATCGCCTACCCCAAGTACGCCTTCACCGACAGCTCCGCCTCCCAGGCCCAGAAGGACGGGCTGGACGACTGGATGGTAACGGTGGACGAATACAATAAGATTCTCAACAACCTCTATGAGAGGGGTTACATTCTGGTACGGATGGAGGATGTGTGGACCGAGACCAGCGACGGTACCGGCGTCCCCCACATGGTCCGCAACACCCTCATGCTCCCCGAGGGGAAAAAGCCGCTCGTCATCTCTTTCGATGATGTGAACTACTACGACTACATGCTGGCCGAGGGGTTCACCTCAAAGCTGGTGGTGGGGGATGACGGACAGATCTGGGCCCAGTGCACCGACCCCTACACACAGGAGACCTTCCTTACCCAGGACCTGGATGCCACCCCCATCCTGGACAACTTTGTGCTGGAGCACCCCGACTTCTCCCTCAACGGCGCCAAGGCGATTTTCTCTCTCACCGGCTACCAGGGCATTTTGGGTTACCGGACCCAGAACGACCGTGACATCGCCGCCGGCTCCCCCGACCGCCCCGCCTTTGAGGCTTACCGCCAGAGCGAGATCGACGCGGTAAAGCCGGTGATCCAGCGGCTCAAGGAGACGGGCTGGACCTTTGGCTCCCACACCTGGGGCCATATCAATCTCTCCACCAAGTCTTTGGAGGTGGTGAAGAACGACACCGAGCGCTGGGCCGAAGAGGTGGGCAGTCTGGTGGGCCCCACCACCATCCTCTTCTATCCCCACGGCGCCCGCCCCGACGGCAATGACGACGTCAAGCAGACCGGCCCCATGTTCCAGTACCTCCAGAGCATGGGATTCCGGGTCTTTGCCTCTGTGGGGATCGAATCCTATTCCAAGATCAAGACGGATATCTCCGCCGTCATCTGTGACCGTCTCCACCCCGACGGCACCACCCTGCGGAAGCAGCGGGACCGCTACCTCCAGTTCTACGATGCCAAGGATATCATCGACCTGGAGGTTCGCCCTGATCTGGGCGTGAATTGGGATTGACCTCCACCCTGTTTTGTCCGGCAGACGACGTCTGCCGGACAAAATTTATATGTGGGTGAAAAATTCAGTCCCTCTCTTCCCAGCGTGGTCCGCGCCGCTTACGCCTGCCTGAAAAACCGTGCGGAGGCCGAGGATGTGGCCCAGGAGGTCTTCCTCATCCCCTCTGGAAAGGCCCTCCGGCGTACGGGACGGGGACCACCTGAAGGCATGGCTGCTGAAGGTCACGGCCAACAAATGCAGGAACCTGCTCAAAAGCGGCTGGTACCGGAGCCGGAATGAGCTTCCGGAGTCCCTGACCGCCCTGGATCGCCGGGAAGACGAGGTCCTTGCCGCCGTCTTCTCCCAGGAGGAAAAGTACCGTCTTCCCCTTCACCTGCATTACTATGAGAGCTATTTCATCCGGGAGATCGTCCACATTCTGGTCCTGCCCGCCGCCACAGTGGGGACCCGCCTCTCCCGGGGCCGGACTCTGATCAAGTAAGAGCTGGAGGAGGCAAGTTATGAATCTTGAACACTATCACGATGCCATAGAGCATGTGCCCTTCGACCCCGCCCTGGAGGAAAAAATCCTGGCCCGCGCGGCAGCGCGCGGCCCGCGGACGCGCCGTGCCGTCCCCTGCCGGGGGAAAGCGTCCCCGCCTCCCAGGACGCCCTGGATGGAACCATCAGTGCCCTGAAAAAGGGGGGCTTCGTCCTCACCCTGCGGGACGGCACCGCCATCGACCTGATGGAATGCGATACCGACTTCTGAACTTACGGCTACTCCTATAAAGGGAGAGAGCTCTACATCGCCAGTTTCGATGTCACATTTACCGATCTCATCGCACTCGGGGAGATAGAATCCCTCTCCTTCTGTGGTGTGGAGATCCCCCTGGACTTTTCCGGGGCATGACCGCACGCAAATGCGGCGGGTGAGCTCCCGGCTCACCCGCCGCATTTATTGCGCTTCGCAGCGCACAGGGTTTGTGGTCCACTCCCTGCCGCAGGGCCATGGCTCTGCAAAGCACAGTCCGTAAAGGTCCGTACACCGGGCCTCCAGCTCGAAGAGCCGCCGGGCCGCAGGCTCTAAATCCCTGGCGTGGGCGGGCTTGGTGAGAATGGGGGCTTGGGCCCGCCCCTCCATCTCCCGCAGCACCGCGCGTCCCCGCTCGTTAAAGCCCAGCACCCGCAGATAGGGCGCCCGCTCCGGCCGATCCTCCGCGGCGAGGCCCAGATAGGCCCACAGCGCCAGCCTCCGGATGCGTGCGTGGGCGTATCGCTTGGTCTTTGCCAGCGCATAGAGTTCCTCCAGGCTTCGGGCCGCCCTTCCGGCCGAAATCAGCCGGGCAGCCACGCCCTCCCCACTGTCGGGAAGGCGCTCCGCCTCCTCCGGGCACATAGTCCGCAGCCGGGAGAGCACCGCGCGCTCACACCACTCCATGGAGGCCACGTCACCCTGCCAAGGTTCGGGCAGATATGCCTCCGCCCGCTGAATCTTTCCGCAGTGTAGCCATCCCCGGATGGCGGACGCCGAGGCATAGCCTCCCACCGGGGCCCCGTCGTGCTCCGCCCCCACCCGCCTCACCGCCAGGGCCCCCATCCGCTCCGGCAGGGCGCGGAGATACTCCACGGCCAAGTTATCATTGGGGCGGCTCAGGCAGAGGGCGGCCTCCCTGCCCAGCAGCTCCTCCACCGCCGCCTGCCTGCACGCGGCAAAGGGCAGCCCCTTGTCCAGGAATCGGCGCAGAGCGGTCCGGTATTCCTCCGAGCCAAGACAGGCGGCCGCGCGGTACAGGGGCGCCGTATCGCCTCCCTCGCTCCCGAAGGACAGGGTGTCCACCACCCCTGCCGCGGCCAGTATCCCCACGCCCCCCCGCGCAAAGGACTCCGCCGAGGAGGTGGCCCAGGGCGTGGGCAGCTCTAGCACCAGATCCGCCCCGCCCCGCAGGGCCATCCCCGCCCGGGTCCACTTGTCGGTAAGGGCGCACTCCCCCCGCTGGACCCAGTGGCCGCTCATGGCGCAGACCACGGCACAGTCCCCCAGTGCCCTGCGGGTCTCGGCAATCTGCCGGGCATGTCCGAGATGGAAGGGATTATATTCGGCGATGATGCCCACAATGTTCATGGCAGGAACCTCCAGGCGGAAAAAGTTTGACTTTTTTCGAAATAATGGGTTGTTCTTTTCTTCGGAATGGTCTACAATTATAATTGTTATTTTAGCGGAACACACGCCTTCTATCAAGGCGGAACCAAACTTTTTTAAGGAGCGGGATACGATTATGAAAGTCCTCGTCATCAACGCTGGCAGTTCTTCCCTCAAATATCAGCTCATGGTCCCTGAGACCAAAGAGGTCCTGGCCAAGGGTCTCTGTGAGCGCATCGGCATCGACGGCCGCCTGACCCACAAGGTGCCCGCCACCGACGGCAAGTACGAGTTCAACATCCCCATGCCCACCCACGCGGAGGCCATTCAGGCCGTCCTCGACGCTCTCACCAGCCCCGAGCACGGCGTGATCAAGAGCATGTCCGAGATCGACGCCGTCGGACACCGCGTGGTCCATGGCGGCGAGAAGTTCGCCTGCTCCGTGCTCATCGACGACGCCGTAATGGCCGCTCTGGAGGAGTGCATCCCCCTGGCCCCCCTCCACAACCCCGCCAACATCACCGGCATCCAGGCCTGCCAGAAGGTCATGCCCGGCGTCCCCATGGTGGGCGTGTTCGACACCGCCTTCCACCAGACGATGCCCCCCCGCGCGTTCATGTATGCCATTCCCTATGAGTATTACGAAAAGGATCACGTCCGCCGCTACGGCTTCCACGGCACCTCTCACCTGTACGTCTCCCGCCGTGCCGCCGATATGCTGGGCCGCCCCATTGAAGAGCTGAAGATCGTCACCTGTCATCTGGGCAATGGCTCCTCCATCTGCGCCATCGACGGCGGCAAGTCCATCGAGACGTCCATGGGCTTCACCCCCCTGGACGGTGTGCCCATGGGAACCCGTTCCGGCGCCGTGGACCCCTCCATCATCGAATTCTTGATGCACACCCACAGCCTGACCATCGACGAGGTCATGAATATCCTCAACAAGAAGTCCGGTGTGCTGGGCGTTTCCGGTGTGTCCTCCGACTTCCGCGATCTGGAGAAGGCCGCCGAAGAGGGCAATGAGCGCGCCAAGCTGGCCATAGACATGTTCTGCTATAAGGTCACCAAGCGTATCGCCTCCGCCTCCGCCGCCATGGGCGGTGTGGACGCCGTGGTGTTCACCGCCGGCGTGGGCGAGAACTCCGCCGAGCTGCGCGAGCAGATCGTGTCCAGCCTGGGCTTTATGGGCATCAAGATCGATCCTGAAAAGAACAAGGTTCGCGGCGAGGAGACCGATATCTCCGCTGCCGACGCCACTGTGCACACCCTGCTCATCCCCACCAACGAGGAACTGGTCATCGCCACCGACACCGCCGAGATCGTCTCCAAGCTGGGCAAGTAACCCCGCCCCGTGCACACCGGCCCCTTCCACGACATTTGCCGAGCCGCCTGCCGCATCCTGCGGCGGGCGGTTCTTTTGTTCTTCACCCACGTACAGCAAAAGCATTTCTTGTCCCTCCCTCCTGCACCTCCTCCTGCGCAGGGAAGAATTTATGGATTCAAACTGCAAGTTTTCATTTTTCTCTTGCATTCCGGGGCCTGCCGTCGTATAATACTCCCAACACATTTTGGTAGTCTCCATTTTTTAGGAGAGCACGCCATACAAAGGGGTTTGGCAACATGGAATTTAAAAGTGCTTACCTGCAAAACGTCTATGCCACCGTGGAGAAGAAAGATCCCCATCAGCCGGAATTCCTCCAGGCTGTGGGCGAAGTGCTGGAGTCCCTCCAGCCTGTCGTGGAGAAGCGTCCCGAGCTGGAGAAGGCGGGCGTCCTTCAGCGCATCGTGGAGCCGGAGCGTGTGGTCCAGTTCCGAGTGCCCTGGGTGGACGACCAGGGCGCCGTCCAGGTAAACCGCGGCTTCCGCGTCCAGTTCAATTCCGCCATCGGCCCCTATAAGGGCGGCCTGCGCTTCCACCCCAGCGTCAACCTGTCCATTATTAAATTTCTTGGCTTTGAACAGATTTTCAAGAACAGTCTGACCGGTCTTCCCATGGGCGGCGGCAAGGGCGGCTCCGACTTCGACCCCAAGGGCAAGAGCGACGCCGAGGTCATGCGTTTCTGTCAGTCCTTTATGACCGAGCTCCAGCGCCACATCGGCCAGTTCACCGATGTCCCCGCCGGCGATATCGGCGTGGGCGCCCGTGAGATCGGCTTCCTGTTCGGCCAGTATAAGCGCCTGCGCAACGAGTTTACCGGCGTGCTCACCGGAAAGGGTCTGACTTACGGCGGCTCTCTGGCCCGGACCGAGGCCACCGGCTATGGCCTATGCTATTTTACCAAGGAGATGCTCTCGGCCAACGGCAAATCCTTCGACGGCCAGCGGGTCGTGATCTCCGGCAGCGGCAATGTGGCCATCTACGCCAACCAGAAGGCCACGCAGCTGGGCGGCAAGGTCATCGCCATGAGCGACTCCAACGGCTATATCGTGGATGAAAACGGCATCGACTTCAAGATCATCCAGGAGATCAAGGAAGTCAAGCGCGCCCGCATCAAGACCTATCTGGACTATGTTCCCGCCGCCAAATATGTGGAGGGATGCTCGGGTATCTGGAACGTCCCCTGCGACATTGCCCTTCCCTGCGCCACACAGAACGAGCTGGACGGCGTGGCCGCCCAGGCCTTGGTGAAAAACGGCTGTTACGCCGTGGCGGAGGGCGCCAATATGCCCTCCACTCCCGAGGCGGTGGAAATCTTCCAGCTCAACGGCGTGCTGTTCGGACCCGCCAAGGCGGCCAATGCGGGCGGTGTAGCCACCTCCGGCCTGGAGATGAGCCAGAACTCCCTGCGGCTCTCCTGGACCTTTGAAGAGGTGGACGAAAAGCTCCACGGTATCATGACGAACATTTACCACAGCGCCGCTCAGGCTGCCGAAGAATATGGTATGCCCGGCAACCTGGTGGCCGGCGCCAACATCGCCGGTTTCCTCAAGGTGGCCGACGCCATGCTCTGGCAGGGCATCGCTTACTAAGGCCGGCGCCCGACAGGCTCAGGCCGCCGTCCTTCTCTCCCCGGCTGCGGGAAACACCTCGCCACAGGGCGGGATCTGTTCCGATCCTCCGTCCCCAAAATACGCCACACTTGCCGGATGTTTGTATAGCAGCGGAGCGCAAACTCACTTAAATACGGCCTTTGTCAGGCGAGGTCGACCAACCAGAAAATAGGCGGTACTCGGCTTTGGGGCCGAGTACCGCTTATTTTTGCGCTTATGCAAATACAATATGATGAAGTCTGGGCTGCTTCGCGCCTTCCAGGCTCCGGACAAAAGGCACGCGCCTTTTTCTTGTCACCCTGTCCTCCCTGTGGTACACTATCTGTAAGGTGATGACATGATACGAATCAGCGACCTCCCTCTCTCCCTCGACGCGGACCTTCCCGAGCTCCGGGCCAAAGCCGCACGTATGCTCCGCATTTCCCCCGACGCTGTTCAGGCCCTCACGCTTGTCCGCCAATCCATCGACGCCCGGAAAAAGTCCGACGTCCACTATGTCTGCACAGTGGACCTGTCCGCCGAGGACGAGGCCTACCTGGTCCGGCGGGCACAAAACCGGGCCGTCACGCTCCATGCGCCCCATCCCTACCGCTTTCCCACCCCCACCCGCAGCGCATCGCTCCGGCCCGTGGTGGTGGGCATGGGCCCTGCCGGGCTCTTTACCGCCCTTTTTCTGGCGCGTGCTGGCCTGCCCCCCATTGTTTTGGAGCGGGGCCGTCCCGTGGAGCAGAGGAGCCGCGACGTATCCGCCTTTTGGGCGGGGGGTGCGCTGGACCCCGCCTCCAACGTCCAGTTCGGCGAGGGCGGGGCCGGGACCTTCTCCGACGGAAAGCTGACCACCGGGACCCATGACCCCCGTCTTTCCGCCGTGGTGGAAGCCCTGGTGGTACACGGCGCGCCGGAGGATATCCGCTATTCCCACAAGCCCCACATCGGCACCGACGTGCTCGTGGAGGTGGTGCGGAACATCCGTCTGGAGCTGTTGCGCCTGGGCTGCGACATCCGGTTCGAACACCGTCTCTCCGGCCTCTCCATTCGGGGCGGCGTGCTCACGGCTGTAACGGTGGATGCGCCAACCGGCCCCTATACGCTGGAGACGGATGCTCTGGCACTGGCTCCGGGCCACTCGGCCCGGGATACCTTCCGCATGCTTTTTGACGCGGGCGTCCCCATGGAACCCAAGTCTTTTGCAGTGGGCGTGCGCATCGAGCACCTGCAATCCGATATCAGCGCCGCCCAATATGGGTCGGCCTGGAAAAGGCTTCCCCCGTCGGACTATAAGCTCGCCTGTCACCTTCCCGACGGACGCTCCGCCTTCACCTTCTGCGTTTGTCCCGGCGGCGAAGTGGTCGCCGCCGCATCAGAGCCGGGGCACCTTGTGACCAATGGCATGAGCCGGAGGTCCAGAGGGGGGCGAAACTGCAACGGCGGACTGCTGGTGGGCGTCTCCCCTGCCGACTTCGCCTCCTCGCATCCCTTGGCCGGTATGCAGTTCCAAGAGCTGTGGGAGAGTCGTGCCTTTGACTTGGGCGGCGGCAGCTATTTCGCGCCCGCCCAGACCGTCGGCAGCCTGCTCTCAGGCTCCACTCCCTCCCTCTCCTCCACGGTGGAAGCCACCTATCGTCCCGGCGTGGTACCCGCCGATCTCCGCCTCTGTCTGCCCGGATTTGTCACGGATACGCTGCGGAGCGCATTGCCCCTCATGGGGAAGCGCCTACACGGCTTTGACGCTCCGGAGGCCCTGCTGACCGGAGTGGAGACCCGCTCCTCTTCTCCGGTCCGCCTGCTGCGCGGCGCGGACCTCCAGTCGCCGGTCCGCGGCCTCTATCCCTGCGGAGAGGGCGGCGGCTGGGCCGGCGGGATCATGAGTGCCGCCGCGGATGGGATCCGTGTGGCGGAGCGGATCGCCGCACCCTGAAATATCGATCATCGGGAGGTGTTCCCCTTGCTGGACCTCAACCATATCGAGCAATACCGGGAAAATAACCGCCTGGAGGCCAAGCTGGCCACCGGGGGACTGCCCCACAGCATTTGGGAGACCTATTCCGCTTTTGCCAACAGCTACGGCGGGCTCATCCTTCTGGGCGTGGAGGAGCGTCCCGACCACAGCCTTCGGGTCCAGGGCCTGCTGGAGCCCCACGAAATGGCGAAGGAGTTCTGGCGCATGGTCAGCGATCCTCAGGTGGTCAGCGTCAATATTTTACGTCCGGAGGACGTCTGGGTGGCGGGCACCGACGACGGCGCCGTGCTGGTGATTCAGGTCCCGCCCGGGGAACGGGACCAGCTCCCCGTCTATCTGGGGCAGGACCCCTTCCATGGCTCCTATCGCCGCAGTGGAGACGGGGACTACCACTGCACCCGGGCCGAGGTCCAGGCCATGCTGGGCGCGCGGACACACTGAGGAGGGCGCCGATGGATTTTTCCTGCTGGCAGGCTGCCCTGCCCAAATATGACGTGATCGCGGTCCTGGGCCGCAGCGCCGTCCTCCCGGGCGGTGCTCTGATCGAGCTGCTGGGGTTTTTGCTTCAAGAGAAAACGCTGCGGCTTTATCTGCTTCAATACGACGGCGAGGCCTGGCGGCAGGAGCGGGACGCTCTCCCCCGTCCTCCCCGCACTCCCGCCACCAACCGCCGGAAGCTCACCCGCCGGGCAGGAGATTCTTACCACCCCCCGCTTCCGCATATCTCACGGATGTCCCTGGATGACCGCGTCCTCTCCATTGCCTCCGCCTCCAGCGGGCGGCTGTCCGGCGATCTCTTCCAAGGGGCGCCGGAGGACATGCTGACCGTCCACGAATTTCTCCGTGCCGGCTGCCCGATCTCCGCGCCGCTGCAAGGGGCGGACCTCCCGGGCGTCTGGCTGACCTGCCTGGAATTTCAGGGGGAATTTGACACCATACCCCCGGTCGGACCGGATTGCCAGGTCTCTCTGACCCTAGGGATGGAATGGGTGCAGTACCCCGCCGGGAAGCGGCTGACCCTGCAGGTGGGAAAAGGCCGTCCCCGCCCCCTCACCTGCGGCAGCGGCCCCCAGGCCGTCCGCTTCTACATCCACAACGTCTACCTCCAAGACCTGTACGGCGACGTGGAGACGCTGCTCTCCGACCCCAGGCGTTATGAGGGCCTTCCGCCGGAGGAGGCGGAGAGGGCAAAGCGGGACATTCACGCACATGTGCAGCAGCTCTGTCCCCCGGGGATGCGCCTGCCCGTGGTGGAGTATGAGACGGAGCATGCCTCTCTGCAGTTCTATTCCCGGGCCTTTTTGCGCCAGGCCCCGGTCTCCGCCGCCTCTTCCGTAGGGTTTCTCCTGAAGCCGGAGCATCCCACCGGCAGCCACGGTCTCCCCTTGCGGGCGTCCCTCCTGGAGGGAGCCGTCCCGCCGGATACAGGGTCTGTGGATGTGGAGCTGCTGCACTATCAGCTCCCGGTGCCGGAACAGACCATTTCTTTTTTGCGGATATAAAAGACCTCCTCCGCGCACTTGCACAAAAGTGCGCGGAGGAGGTCTTTCTCTCTGCCTTACAGGTTGGCGTCCAGCGTCTGGGTGTAGACGCTGGCGGGCTGTACGCCCACCTTCCGCCCAATCTCCTTGCCGTCCTTGAAGAAGATGACGGTGGGAATGCTCATAACGCCGTACTTGCCGGCCAGCGCCTGGTTCTCATCCACGTCCACCTTACCGATGAGCGCCTTGCCCTCGTACTTCTTGCCCAAGTCCTCCACAACCGGAGCCAGCATCTTGCAGGGACCGCACCAAGTGGCCCAGAAGTCCACCATGGCGATGGGGGCAGTGGGGATTTTTTCGTTGAACTCGGATTCATTCAGATGCAGAACAGACATGATTCATTTCTCCTTTTTATAATGAAATAGATAAAATATGCATGATTTTCCTCTTACAGCCCGTCGAGATACTCGGCGGCCTTCTGTCCGGCGATCAGGCCCTCGCCGGCGGCTTTTGAGAGCTGGAGGGGCAGCCCGGTGCAGTCTCCGGCGGCAAATACGCCCGGCAGGTTGGTCCTCATCTCCCGGTCCACCCGGATATAGCCGTTTTCCAGCTCCAGCGCCGGCAGCAGATCCGTGGGCGGAATGGCGTGGCGGAGGAGGAACACGCATTGACATGGGATTTCCTCGTCCCCCGCTCTCAGGGCGGTGACGGACGCTTCGCCCACGATCTCCAGTTTGGTCGCTCTCACATAGGCAATGGCGGGGTCCAGCCCCTCCGGCGCCTTGCCTGAGACGTAGGTCACCCGGCAGCCTAACCCCTGGAGAAAGTTGGCCTCCTCAGCCGCATCGGGGGCCAGCCCAACCACCACGACCTGCTTGTCTCGGTAGAGCATCCCATCACATGTCGCGCAGTAGCTCACGCCCCGGCCCAGAAACTCCGCCTCGCCAGGGAACTTCTTCCCCCGCGAGACGCCAGTGGCCAGAATGACCGCCCCGGCCTCCTCCATATCGGTGCCGATGCTTAGATAGCATGTGTGCTCCATGGGCATGATATTCAGCACTCGTCCATGTCTGAATTCCACGCCCATATCCTCGGCGTGCCTCTGATAAGCGTCCAGGAGCTGGGCTCCGGTAAGTCCGGGCATCCCCAGATAGTTGTCTACCCGCTCCGCCCGGTACAGAGGACTTTCCCGGTAATCGTTGCCGACCACCAGCACCGTCTTGTTCCGGACCCTGGCATTGATCGCGGCGCTCAGGCCTGCCGGACCGCCTCCGATGACCGCAATGTCATGGGACAATTATAATCACACTCCTTGTCTCCGAACAGCGCGGCCACCACAGCGGCGGCGTCCGGGTCCGACACCTCATAGTACATCTCGTTGCCCTGCCGTTCACACCGTACCACCCCCGCCGCCTTCAGGCGCATCAGGTGCTGGGAGATGGTGGACTGTGACTGCCCGGTGCCCGCCTCCATACAACGGACATTGTGGCATCCCCCCACCAGCAGGCCCCGGACGATCTGCAGCCGCAGTGGGTGGGAAAGGGCCTTGAGCAACTCGGTCTTTTCCTCATAGAGCTCCTTGCTCTCTTCCATTGGCCTCACCTTCATTCGATCGTTCTAATATTAGTATATTCAAATATTTTTATTTGTCAAGTCACTCTTAAAAATATTTCTTGACAAACCGGTCCTGCCGCTCTATGATGTATCTCGTTTGATTTTCAAATTATTTGATATTCAAAGGAGAGTGCACATATGAAGGAAACTCTGCCCCAAGCCCCACACAAGCCGCGCAGGCTCCTCCCCAAGCTCCTGTTCGCCCTCGCCGCCGTGCTGGCCGCGCTGATACTGGCCGTCCTGCTGCTGTCCCAGCGGGAACTGAGGACCCTGGGTACGCTGGAGCGGGTGGGGGACACCTCGCTTTTTATCATGGAGTACATCGGGGATTACGGCTTTGACGACTTTCTGGAGACAGGGGCCTCCAGCGACCCGGAGCTCATCCGCTTCATCGCTGGAAAGCTCTTGAAGGGACTGCCCATGGAGTTCGATCTGCCCGATCTGGGCTGCTCTACCTTTGCCGCCCACACCCCGGAAGGAGATGCCGTCTTCGGAAGGAATTTTGATATGTATTACTCCCCTGCGCTTTTTGTCAAAACCGCGCCGTCCAACGGCTACCGCTCCATCTCCATGGTCAATCTGGCCTATATCGGTTTTGGTGAGGACAAGCTGCCCACCGGCCTTCTGGACAGCTTTTTCTGTCTGGCCGCCCCCTATGTGCCCCTGGACGGCGTCAATGAAAAGGGCGTGGCCGTGGGCGTTCTCCTCATCGACACCGAGCCTACGAACCAACAGACGGAAAAAGTGGACATCACCACCACCACAGCCATCCGTATGATCCTTGATCAGGCTGCCACTGTGGAGGAAGCGCTGACGCTGCTGGGCGAATACGATATGCACGCCTCCGCCAACTCCTGCTACCACTTTCAGATCGCCGATGCCTCCGGGCGCGCGGTAGTGGTGGAATACATCGGAGACACGATGAACGTGGTGGAGAGCCCCCGGGCCACCAACTTCCTTCTGACTCCCGGCGATTGGGATTTCGGCACCGGGCAGGACCGCTTTGAGACCCTGACGGCCGCCATGGAGGCGGCGGAGGGCATTCTGACCGAAGAGGAGGCCATGGACCTGCTGGAGGCCGTCAGCCAGCAGCCACAGCCGGAAAAGCGCAGCTCCACCCAGTGGTCCTGTGTTTATAACCAAAGCAGAGGCACCGTCTTCATCGCGATGGGGATGGATTATGACCACCTGTACCAGTTCAGTATCTGGGACTGACAGATTTTCCCCCCAGTGCGCCGCAGTTTTTCCTGCGGCGCATTTTTTGTGCTTGTCTGTGTCGAATTTTATATGATAAGATAATTTCAGCCCTTCTCCCTATGGGCGCAGCGGGCCGTGCTCGCCGCACGGTCCGCGCTTCTCTCCTCCGCGCACACAACACCAATGGAATAAGAAGGTGCCGCCTCCATGAAAAAGACCGCCGCTCTCCTTCTAACGCTGCTGCTCTCTCTCCCGCTCTCCATCTCTGCCCTGGCCGCAGATTATCCCGACTTGGATGAGTCCCACTGGGCCTATGACGCGCTGATACGCGCCTGTGAGCTGGGGATCCTCGGTGGGATGCCGGATGGCACTGTGCAGCCCTCCGGGACGCTCACCTGGGGACAATACCTGGCCATGCTGGGCCGTGCCTTCTATCCGACTGTCTGCGACGCCCACAGCGGGGCGGACAGCCATTGGGCCATGCCTTATTATCTGGCCGCCTGTGAGGCTGGCGTGCTCCAGGCCGATGACTTTCTCCCCGTGGCCTCCGACAAACTGGACATGCCGCTCCTGCGCCGGGATGCGGCGGTGCTGCTCTCCCGTCTGCTGCCGCAGGAGCCCGCTTCCCCCAGCACGGGTTCCGCCTTTGCCGATTGGGAGACGCTCCCGGTCTGCTACCGGGAAGCCGTCTCCGCAGTCTCTGCCTGTGGGCTGATCAGCGGAATGCCGGACGGCAGCTTTCAGGGAGAAGCCCCCCTGCTCCGTGCCGACGGCGCGGTGCTTCTGCTGCGGCTGAGCGATCTGCGCGGTGGGGTGCCCTCCGCCCCAATCCCGGAGCGCGAGGCGCCGGCCGCCGACCTGCCGGCCTCCCTTCCCGGCGAACAGTCCCCGTCGGAAGACCCGGACTGGCGGGTCCAGGGAGAAAATCAGGCCAAGTACCTGCGTCTCTTCGGCAGCGCCGACCAACGGCGCTTCACCACCAAGTCCGAGGCAGACGCCCGGATGAAAGAGGTGACGGTCCCCGTATGGCACCTGGACCCATCTACCGGAGAAAGGGCATCCTCCACCTGTACCTTTACCATCCATGAAGCTCTTGCAGACGATATGACGGCCATCTTCACCGCCATCTATGAGGACCCGGAGCAGTTTCCCATCAAAAATATCGGTGGTTACCGCTGGACAGACGCCGCCAAGGGGGAGCATAACTGCGGCACCGCCGTGGATATCAACTGGGAAGAGAATTACCAGATCTATGACAGTGGACAGGTCGGCGCCGGTTCTCACTGGCTGCCCGGCGAGGATCCCTTTTCCATTCCCGCCGACGGCAGTGTGGTGCGTATTTTTGCCCAATACGGCTATAGCTGGGGCGGTACCGCCTGGGCAGGGAGCAGAGACTATATGCACTTCTCCTACATGGGGAAATAAAATATTAGAGCCACAATGTATCTAGGCTTTTTCTATATCTTTTTATGCCTTGTTTTCCCTTAAATTTCCCCTTACAGGCCCAAAACGTCTTTGATATACCCCTCCATCCGGGCGGCGCTCTCCTGCTTCATCTGTTCGGTGACGTGGCCGTACACATCCAGGGTGAAGGCCGCCGTTGCGTGGCCTAGATTCCCTTGGACGGTTTTAATATCATCGCCGGAGCGGATCGCGGCCACGGCGTAAGAGTGGCGCAGATCGTGGAAACGGGCGTCAGGACACCCAATTGAATCGGCAATATTCTTAAATGCTCTGTATATCGTTTGGGCCACCAAATGCCCACCCACATCATTCGTGAACACTAATCCGGAGTCTTCCCACAGCTCTCCGGCCTTTAAGCGCTGCTCGTTCTGCTTAGCCCTG
The DNA here is from genome assembly GCF_004154955.1 of Intestinimonas butyriciproducens. Lineage (NCBI taxonomy): Bacteria > Bacillati > Bacillota > Clostridia > Eubacteriales > Intestinimonas > Intestinimonas butyriciproducens. The sequence continues at coordinate 2,141,871 of NZ_CP011524.1, forward strand.
TGGGCGCGTAGCAGCTTCATGACCCAGGGGGCAGGGGTAATAGTCCGGGGCTTGGCACTTTTGGGCGAAGTGAAAATGTATTCCCCGTTTTTCCTTTTTTCACGCTGGAGCTGTTTATCGACAAGAATAGTACCTTGCTCAAAGTTTACACACTCCCACAGGAGGCCCATGAGCTCCCCTTCGCGCATGCCTGTAAACAGTGCGACAGTAAATAAATCCTCGAAACGATGACCCTTAATCGTCTCCAAAAATTCCTTGCTCTGCGTATCGTCCAGGGGCGCGATTTCTTCATGCTCCGTCCGTGGAAGGGTACAAGCGTCAGCGGGGTTGAAACGGAGGTAGCCAACAGCTATAGCTTGTTGTAAGGCCCTGTGAAAAATGGCATGTATGCCCCTTATCGTCCTAGCCGTCAATCCGGGCTTTCCGTTCCGGGGCTTGCCCAGAGCATTATAAAAACCCTGAATAGTGTGGGCGTTCAATGCCTCCAACTTCACGGCCCCGAGGGCAGGCTTGATATGGTTCCTGGCAACGCTAGTGTATGACGCCACGGTATACGGCTTCACCCCGCCCAGGTAGTCGGCGGTCCAGATATCCAACCACTGGCCCACGGTCATTTTGCTGGGGGCGGTGTAGGTCCCCTGATCTATTGAGGCGGTGGCCGCCTTCAGCTTCTGAGCCACCTCTTTTTGGGTCTTACCGGTGATGCTCCTCTGTATCTGCTTCCCTGTGCCGGGGTCCCGGCCAGCGGTGTACCGGGCCTCCCAATAGGTGTATTCTTTCCCAGAGCGGGTGACGGTCTTCTTCCTGATCGTGCCGGTGCCCGATGCTGCTTTCCTAGCCATGCAAATTCCTCCTTGTCCACGTCGCGCCCAGTGTGGTACAATTAGGGCGCAGTTTGTGATCGTTGTGGGTCCTAACTGCGTCTGCCGTCCCTGGTGTGTCCGCACCGGGGGCGGTTTTTCTATCTGGGCTGAATTTTCGGCTATGGTTGCGCATCGCGTTTGCCCCACTGTGCCCCTGCGATGCTTTCCAATATATCGGAAAAGATTGATTTTGCATATTCAATCCGCAATATAGCCAATTCCTGTGGAGGAACGACCTCAATCCCGCGCTTTCGCAGGCTAGGAAGAAGATTCCTTGCAGTTAGGATGTCCCTAAGGTCGATCTTTTCTTTTGTGCCATAGGCTATACCATCGCAAGCCTCAATCAATAGAACAAAAAGGGACGGGTGCGTTAAAATATCGTTAATCAACTTTTTGGGGCCGTATTCCGCCTCTGTAAACCCCGCCTCGTCATGCCCACTCTTGAAGTTGTTAATGAGTTCAGTGAAGAAAGACGCCGCCTCTTCCGTAAGCCCCATTTCTTGCGCAGTAATATATCTGGAGTCAACGTTTCTGTATTCCGAAATGCCCAGCAGCCAATCCGCCGACACGTTACACCGCTGCGCGATTTGGCAAAGCACAGCCGCATCCGGGAGCCGCGTCCCATTTTCATAGAATCCAACTGTGGGCCGGGAAATGCCCAGAAACTCCGAAAATTCCCCCTGTGTCTTCTCGCCCCGCAGACGCGCAAATCTCTCCGCAAATATTGGCATACGTTTTTGCTCCATTGCTCGACACATCCTTTCCTATTCGGCTTCAAATGTTTATATTCAGAGCTAATTTTCTTCGAGGGTTTACAATGCTCTTGTTGTGTACTATAATGATAGTACCAGATAACCTTTGAAGAGTCAACAGGAATATGAAAGGCGGATGATTGATGTACAACCAGGATATCAGGCGCGCGGCGGCGGGGGCGGGGGTAAGGCTCTGGCAGATTGCGGAGGCGCTGGGGATCGCGGATTGCAGCCTCTCCCGCAAGCTCCGCAAGGAGCTGTCCGCAGAAGAAAAAGAGCGGATTTTCTCCATCATCAAAAAACTGTCCCGGGAGGTGGTCTAATGCCGGACAAACTGGAGCCCCTGGCCGTGTCGGCCCCGGAGGCGGCCCGGCTACTGGGGATATCAAAGCCCAAGGTATACGAGCTGATGGGGCAGGAGGGCTTCCCTTCTTTCAAGCTCGGGGGGCGGACCCTCGTATCCGTGGACGGGCTGCGGGAGTGGGTGAGGAATCAGTCCAAGGGGGTGAGCCCGTGAGAGTATCGGACATGCTTCTGGAGGGGAAGGAGAGCGCCATCACCGGCAGCAGACTGGTGGACGCGCTGGAGCTGAAGGACCTTCGGGAGTTCACCCAGCTCATAGAGGGTGAACGGCGGGCGGGCTCCCCAATCTGCGCGAGCACGGGCAACGATAGTCACGGCTACTATCTCGCCAAGGACGCGGCGGAGCTGGAGGACTATTTGGGCAGTCTGGACCGGCGGCTCCATCATATCGGGCTGACCCGGCGGCATCTAGAGGCCACGTTACTTAGAATGACCGGACAAGGGAAGATAGGCGGGTGTTAGATTGGATATCTACGACATTCTAAGCCGCCTAGAGGGTGTGACAGGTGGAGGCGGCCAGTATTCGGCCAAGTGCCCTGCCCACAGCGACCAGCACAACAGCTTATCGGTATCTATCGGAGAGAACGGGCAAGTCCTGCTTCACTGCCATGCCGGATGCGGGCCCCAAGAGATCGTGGCGGCGATGGGGCTGACAATGCGGGACCTGTTCGCGGAGATCACCCCCGACAAGGCGTTCCCGGTCTACAGCGCTCCCAAGGGGAACAGGCCCACGGCCAAGTTCGAGGCTGAGTACATATACCACGGCGGAGATCTGAAAAAGGTCAAGATGCGGCAGACGGACGGCGGCAAATACTTTGCCTGGAGGCACCTGAAGGACGGCCAATGGGCAAAGGGACGCAATGGCATAGAGCCGGGGCTTTATACCTCCACGGGCGGCGGAGCGCTCCCCAGAGCGGTGTTTCTGGTCGAAGGGGAGAAGGACGTGGACACCCTGAAAGGGCTGGGAATGGCCGCCGTGAGCCTCCCGGACGGGGCCAAGAGCAAATGGCGGGCGGAGTATGGGAGAGCCCTGGAGGGCCGTGAGGTGGTCCTGATCCAGGACAACGACGACGCCGGAAAGGCGTTTGTCCAGATGGTGGCCGGGGAGCTACGTGGGCGGGCCTCCAGTCTTAAGGTGCTGGACCTTTCCGCCTGCTGGCCGGATATCCCGGAGCATGGAGATTTTACCGATCTTGTGGTTCGGTTCGGGGCCGGAAGCGCACTGAGAGCCGTGCAGACGCTGGCCCAGGATGCGCCGGAGTGGGAAGCGCACACCTCACCGGAGTGGGAAGCGCCGCTCCCCTTTGACACCATAGACACCCCGGACTTCCCCACGGAGAGTCTACCGGGGCCGCTGTCCGCCTTTGTGGAATGTCTGGCGGAGAGCACCCAGACCCCGGAGGAAATGGCCGGTATTCTCTCCCTGGGGGTCTTGGCGACGGCGTTCCAGTCCAAGTATGAGGTTGAGATCACCCCGGACTGGCGGGAACCCCTGTGCCTCTATTCCGTGGCCGTGGCCCCACCTGGAGAGAGAAAGAGCGCTGTGATCTCCGCCCTGGCAAGGCCGGTCTACGAATACGAGGCCGAGCGCCGGGAGTTTGAGGCCGCCGAAATCGCACAGAACCAGACCGAGCGGGCCCTGTTGGAAAAGGCGCTGCAAGCCGCCCAGACCAGGGCCACCAAGGGGAAAAAGGCAGACCAGGAGGCCGGGCGTGAGGAAGCCCTTGCACTGTCCGCCGAGCTGGCGCAGTTCCAGGACAAGCACCCCTTCCGCCTTTTAGTGGACGACACAACCCCGGAAAAGCTGGTGGACCTTATGGATATGCAGGGCGGGAGTATCACTGTGGCAAGCGCCGAGGGCGGTGTGTTCGACAGCATGGCCGGACGGTATGACAAGGGGGCCAACTTTGACGTTTACCTGAAGGGCCACGCCGGGGACCCTATCACCGTGGACCGCATCGGCAGGAAACCCAACCACATCAAAGACCCACGGCTTACCATGATGCTCACTGTGCAGCCGGAAGTTTTGGGCGGGCTCATGAACAACGCCACCATGCGTGGGCGGGGGTTGTGTGGGCGTTTCCTCTATGTGATGTGCAAGTCAAAGGTGGGACGACGGGAGATATCCCCAGACCCGGTGCCGGAATTGGTGCGGGCAGGATATCACCAGTTTGTACGGCGTATTCTGGACGACCAGGGCAGCGGAGTGATTCGCCTGAGTCAGGAGGCCGACCGCATCCGCAAGGACTATGCAGCGCATGTTGAACGCAAGTTGGGGAACGAATGGGAGTTCATGCGCGACTGGGGCGGAAAGCTGGTGGGGGCCACAGTGAGAATCGCTGCGCTGTTCCATGCCGCAACAGCGCAGGGAGAGCCATCAGAAACGCCGATAAGCCCGGAGACCATGGCGGCCGCCGTAAAAATAGCTGAGTTCTTAGGCCCACACGCCGAGGCCGCCTATCAGGTCATGGGCGCCGATCAGGACTATGAGGACGCCAAGTATCTGTGGCACAGGATAGAGGGCACCGGAGAGGATGAGCTTACCAAGAATCAACTATTACAGTTGACCCGTGGTAAGTTCAAAAAAACCGAAAATATGGAACCTGCGCTGCTAGGTTTGATTGATATGGGTTATATCCGCCGGGAAACTCGAAAGACAGGAAGCAAAGGCAGACCGAGCGAAATTATCATAGTGAACCCCTGTGCAGTTAATACAGTAAATACAGGAAAATGCGGCTGACTGCTAATTTACTGTATAAACTGTATTTACTGAACAGCATTCCATATTTGAAAATAGGGGGCGATCCTGACGGGCAGAACATCCCAACGGAAGGGGGCGGCGGGCGAGCGGGAGCTTTCCGCCCTCCTCCACCAACACGGCTATGAGATCGAGCGGGGCGGCTCCCTCAGCTTCGGGGAGGTCCCCGACCTTGTGGGCCTCCCTGGGGTACATATTGAGGTCAAGCGGGTGGAACGGCTGAATTTGGGAGAGGCAATGGCCCAGGCCATCCGAGACGCCGAGCGGTTTCAGGATGGAGCCCCGGCCCTTTTCCACCGGCGCAACCGGCAGCCTTGGCTGGTGACGATGTGCCTCCAGGATTGGCTGAGCCTCTATGACTGCCAGAAAAGCGATGGATTCACATAGTATTTAGGCATAAAAGAAGGTGATAGAAATTTACTGGGGAACGAATAACGGTGGCTGGAATAAGACCCACGGCCAGATTGAACGGACACCACGGCTTGATTCTTTCGAGCTGGCTCAGATCGACACATGGGGGGAACTGTTCTTTTGCGGGACCTGTAAGTCTATAGAGGTTTACTATGTCCCCGGAGATGAGAAATGTACCATAGCGCCCTCTGGAGCAAATCTTGACATAGATATTTCAAAGAAGCACAACGGGTACGGCGGGAGCCAAATCTATTTTCTGTGCCCACAGTGTGGGTGCCGGGTGCGGTATCTGTATCTATTGACCGGGCGGCGTCTATGGTGCCGGGCATGCAGCCGGTTGAATTACAAATCACAGCAGCGGACACGAGACAGCATGGACGGCTATGACCAGGGCTTGGCACTGGTTGAAACGCACTTGGAGCCGCCGCCCTGCCGGATTGATGGATTTAGCTTTTGCGATTGGGTGCCAGATCGTCCCCGGTATATGCACCAGACCACATACAAGCGGTATTTGCGGCGCTTCCTGAGGTACAGGGAGCAGTACGCGGCGAGGACCGCGGCAGACCTTCAGCGCCTTTTAAGGCGGCTTTAAGACATTGAATCCCCCCTATCTTATTGGACAAGATGCCTTGGGGAGACCGGCGGGTGAAGTACAAATTTCCTCTCACGGGTGTACAAGCCCCCCCGGGGGTGTAGGCTGAGGCGGAGAGAGCGAGGCTAGACCACCCGGCCCCCTCTGGGCAGGAAAAAGTTTAGAAATGGGATTTTCCCCGGCAGACCGGGAGAAGCACACAATAGGGGCCGAGGATATCCACTCCCCGACCCCTTCTTTTACGTCTATCTGTGAGCCCTTGGAAAGAACTTGAAGATACAGAGCAGGACCATTGAGAAGAGCAAATGATTCAACAAACCGCCTCTGTAAAAACGTGCCTCCCCGTGGCTCGCATAGCCAGCGCGGCCAGCTCATCCCGCTCATTGACTAACGATTCCCATACATGGGACAGGACCGCCCGCCATGCCGGATATTGTTCGCATACCGTTAAGGCGGCGGTGATCTCTGCCTCGCTCCCGTTGAGGTCAACGTTCTCGTGCTCAAAGATGTGGCTTAGGACCATTTCCAGGGTAGCGGCGATCTGGTCCAAGTGAACAATGGAGTCGTCCAGGGTAGCGCTCATTTTGATGGGGTCCATGTAATTTTCCTCCTTGCTATTCTGGAGGGGGCCGTGGTACAATGGGCCTCAGCCCCCTTTGGAGTTTGCGTGGGCCTCTTGCATCGGCTTTGACGGGCACGGATGCAAGGGGCTCTTCTCATGCCACGCAGAAGCGGCGGACACTGCTCTTTCTGGTGAACTGTTCCGCTACCTCGGGGAGGGTCTTTCTCAGGGCCGCAGCGTCGAATCTGGAAGCCTCTACGGTCTTCCAGGTGACCCTATACTCCCCGGCCCGCAGCTCCTCCGTGTCGCCCATCTGGGCCTTGATAGCGTCCTTGATCGCCTCCGCCTCGGCCTGGGCCTCCTCGATCAGGGCTTGGAGCTGGCGTAGCTCCCGGACCTTCGCCTCTACTTCGTTGACGCTCATAACGATCTCCTTTCCAAAATAAAACAGACGGCACCGAATACCCGGCACCGTCTGCTGTGTAGATCTGTTCAGTTGGCTTTCTTCAAGGCCGCAATCTCGCGGCTGTGCTTTCTGACAACGGCTTCAATAGCCGCAAGGCGGGTGTCTAATAGTTCGGCATCCTCTTCGGTCGGCATGCGACGGAGTATTTCGTCCTGGTTTTCGGCCAGAAGATTGAACCGCTCTTTGAACTCCGCATCCATCAGGGCCACAGTGCTCTTAGTAATACGCTGCTCCATTTCACTCAGCTTCTGATCGAGCCGCTTTTCCTGCTCCTCCATCATTTGGCCGATAGCCTCTAGCAACGCTTTATCATCCATCGGTATCACCTCTTGCATTGATTATACGGTGTCGGATATTCGGCTGTCAAGGTGCATTGTGGGAGCCGGCGTCGATCTGGAATGTTGGTGAAGCTCGCGGGCCACCGCACCAGTGTGCCATCCGCCGGTTCGGGAAGTTCGTTCCCTGTCCCTCTTGCTGATATAATAATACTATATTTACGCAAACATATCAATTGATATAATATACATATTTGCGCAAGTATATTTGTGCATAATATATATTTACGCAACTAGACATTTGGGGTATAATATAGCTAGAATAAGGGAGCGTGTCGGGTTTTATGACGCCCCCAACGGAGGTGGAAACATGGGAGCATCCAAGGCCCAACAGCGGGCAACAAATAAGTACATTTCGAAGGCTTACGACCGCATCAACCTAACTGTCCCCAAAGGGGAGAAGGAGACCATCCAGGCTCACGCAGAGGCCCACAGCGAGTCCGTTAACGGCTTTATTAACCGGGCCATATCCGAGACCATGGAGAGGGATAAGGGTGCTCCTGGGGCTGCCGGAGAGGCCGGAAAACCTGATAAAAGGTGACACCGTTACGCGCGCGTGAGGGCGCAACGTAAGCAAAAGGCGGGAGCCCCCAGGCCATCACAGCCGGGCGGGCTCCCGCTCGTTTTTTCCCTTATGTTTTCCCTTTAGACGTTTTCCAAGATGTTACTGTATTTGCCCCGGCCACCTGATTTCTTAGGGGGTAAGGGGCCAATTTTACTGTATCTTACGGGGTATTCCGGGCCGTTTCTAATATGCACTTCTCCTACATGGGGAAATAGCGTCAGGCCGCGGCATCTGCCGCGGCCTGACGCTGCTCTCTTTCCAATCGGCTCTCCCTACAGGCGCCCCGAACCCCGGCGGCGAGCCCCGTTCAATAGGCGGCCCGCACCGCCGTCTTTTCTTCCGTATCCCGCCGCAGTTCCTCCCGCAGCGCCCGAAGCCAGGGAAACTCGGCGGCATTTTCCTCTCCATAGACTAGGTTAAGCCCGTACTCCAATTCCGTCCAGGTCTCCAGCGGCGCCTCATTGTGCTGGAGCACGGCCTCCAACTTGTCCAGCGCCTTGTAGATCCTGGCCTCCGGCGTGGCCATGGCGTCCATCTCGGCAAAAAGCGCTTCCAATTCCCCCCGCACCGGCTGGGGCAGCGGTGCGAGCATGTCCGCTACCGCCCGCTCCTCCCGCTTTTCGTCGGAGGTCGTCTTTTGGAACGAGGGAATATCCCCTGTCACCGCCTCTCCGAAGTCGTGGATCAGGCACATCCGGAGCACCCGTTCCATATCCGCTCCCGGAAACTCTCCCCGCAGGAGCAGGGCCATCACGCCCAGCCGCCAACTGTGGGCCGCTACCGTCTCATGGCGGCCCGTGGAGGTCCAGGAGTGGAGGGTATTGCATTTGAGACGCTCCAACACGTGCATGAAATCAAGAAATTCCCTCTGCTCCATGTTTCCCTTCCCTTCTGAAGCGCAGGGGCCGGATCTACCGGCCCCTGTGCTTCTCTTTTTTCTTCTGTCGGCGGAGCTGAAACCTGCGCGCCTCCTCCGCCTCATCCCGTCTGCGGCGGTCCTCCCGCCGCTTCCGTTTGTTCTGCTCCCGCTGGAGCGCGATCGCCTGCTGGGCCCTGGTCCCGACTCCACCACGGAGCTGCTGCCCCGCCTTCCGCCGGGCCCGCTTGGGATTCGCCGCCTCGGCTCGCCTCACCCCCGTCACCGGCGGACTGAATCTCAGCTCCCGCCAGTGGCTCATGAGAAATGCATAGACCTCGTAATCTCTGGGCTCCGCGCCGAAGACAATCTTGCAGACCTCCAGCGTACCGCCCCATTCCCGCTCGAGCACTCCGATCCAGAAAGGCGCCTCAAAGCAGACGGTTATCCTTGCGTATCCCTGTTCCATATGCAGTTGTCCTCCCATTACCAGTATATCTGCGGAAAATGGACGACCCATGGGAGGGAGGGCTACTGACAGCCGCCGGGGGACGGGACCGGTCCCCGGCGGGCCGTGGCCGGACTACCAACCTGCCTGTGTTTTTATCTCCGCATCTTTATTTTACGACCAAACCCTCTGCCGGTCAACTCTGTTTGGCCTGGTACACCTCGTTGGAGCAGCCGCCGGTCCTTGCAAATTCCCGGAGGTTTTCCAGAGAGGTATGGATGATGTCCCGAATGGCAGTCTCTGTGAAAAAGGCGATATGGGGCGTCAGGATCACATTTTCCATTCCCATGAGCTCCTCCATCACAGGATCGCCCAGGTCCATCCCGGCGCAGTTTTTCCTCACAAAGGTCTCCTCGTGGTCGTAGACATCCGTCGCAAGCCCGGCGATCTTGCCGCTCTTGAGTCCGTCCAGCACATCTGCAAAATTCATGAGACCTCCTCTGGCGGTATTCACCAGATAGACCCCGTCCCTCATCTGCGCGATGGTCTCTGTGTTGATCATGTGCCGGTTCTCCTCGTTCAGCGCGCATTGCAGCACGATCAGCTCGGCCTCCCGGAGCACCGTTTCTTTCGTAACGTATTCCACATAGGGCTTCGCCGCCTCCCTGGGGTGGGGATTATACGCCAGGACCCGGCAGCCCATGGCTTTGAACAGTTGGGCCTCCCTTGTGCCCAGGCGGCCCGTTCCAAACAGGCCCACCGTCATGGCCCCAAGCTCCTTTCCCTGGATGCCGCTGAGGCTGAAGTCCTTTTTCTCCAGCATCTTCGACTCTCTTTTAAAATTTCGAAGGAGGTTCAACGTCAGTAGGAGGCAGAATTCCGGGACTGCGTTCAAACTGTAGGCCGGCACGTTTGCCGCACGGATCCCATAATTCTGGATGGCCTGCCGGTCGATATGTCCGAATCCGGTGCTGCGGGTGAGGATGTATCTGACGCCGGCCCCGTGGAGCCGCCGGGCCAGCGCCGGAGTGATCGTGCAGGGCGCGGTGATCAGGATCGCATCCGCCCCCTCCGCCAAGGCGGCGCTGTCCTCCGTCACATATTCCTTGGTAAGCACCAGCTCAATCTCCGGAAACCGCTCCGCCTCTTTTGCAAACAGTGGCCTTTCATCTTCCCTAAGTCCATATACCGTCGCTTTCATTGCGATCATCACACCTTTCCACCCTCCGGCAGGCCGTCGGGATTAGATTTTTTAAAGGCAGCCCGATCACCTGAGTACGGCGCCCTCCGCCGCCGAGGTAACCTGCCTGGCATATCGCGCCAGATAGCCGCGCGTCACCTTGGGGGGCGGACAGCTCCACCGCTTTCTCCGCTCCTCCAGGACGTCCTCCTCCACCAGTAGGGAGAGCCGGCGCTGATCGATATCATAGTCGATGATGTCCCCATCCTCTACCAGCGCGATGGGGCCGCCGGCGGCGGCCTCCGGGCAGATGTGCCCGATGCAGCCGCCTCTTGTGATTCCGGAAAATCTCCCGTCGGTGAGCAGCGGTACCCGCTCCCCCAGCCCCGAGCTCTGGATCAGCGTGATCAGCCGCGCCATCTCCGGCATGCCGGGCGCCCCCTTGGGCCCTTCGTAGCGGATAACGATGACCTCCCCCTCGTGGATCTCTCCGTTCAGGACAGCCGTCCTGCCCGCCGCCTCGCTGTCAAATACCCGGGCCCGACCCATAAATCTCCTGTCCTCGGCCTTGAGGGCCGCAGCTTTGATGACCGCTCCCTCCGGCGCCAAATTACCCCTGAGGATACACAGCCCCCCGTTGGGCAGGCGGGGGCGGTCCAGCGGGCGGATGACCTTTTCGTTCCAGACGACCGCAGAAGCTGTATTCTCTCCAGCCGTTTTCCCGGTGACCGTCATCACGCCGCCGTCAAGTAGTCCGCCCTCTATCCCCTCTTTCATCAGGGCCTGCACCCCCCCGGCTTCATAGAGATCGACGATATGGTCGGCGCCGCCCGGGGCCAGAGAACAGACGACCGGCACCTTGCTCCCCTTTTCCTCAAAATCATCCGGCGTGATACGGATCCCGACCTCATGGGCAATGGCAGGAAGATGCAGCAGAGTGTTCGTCGAGCATCCGATCAACAGATCCATAGTGATCGCATTCTGAAAGCTTGCCTCCGTTAGGATGTCTGAGGGCAGAATCTGCCGCCCCCAGAGCGCCATCACCTGCCTTCCGGCCTCTTTGGCCAGGCGGTTTCTCTCCGCGTAAACGGCGGGGATCGTCCCGTTTCCGGGCAGCGCCAGACCCAGGACCTCCGCCATGCACCCCATGGAGTTTGCCGTGTACATGCCCGCGCAGCAGCCGGACCCAGGCATACAGTGGTCCTCATATTCCATCAGGCGTTCGGCGCTGATCTCCCCCCGGCTGAATCGTCCCGCGTGCTGCGCTATGGTGGAGAGATTTTGCAGTGCCTCTTCCCCCGGCACGCGTCCAGGCAGCATCGGCCCGCCGGTCACCATGACGGACGGCAGATTCAGCCGCGCCGCCGCCATCAGCATGCCGGGCACAATCTTATCGCAGGCCGCCACGAAGACCATCGCGTCAAACCCATGCGCAGCCGCTTCACACTCGATGGAGTCGCAGATGACCTCCCTGCTCGGCAGCGAATACTTCGCGCCCTCCGTTGAACCACAATATCCGTCGCAGATCGCAATGGTGTGGAAAATCATCGGCGTACCGCCCCGGGCGATGACGCCCCGGGCCACGTCCTCGGCCAACTGATTCAGGCGGTTGTGCCCTGGAAAGGCGTCCGTCCAGGAACAGGCGATCCCCACAAAGGGCTGGGCGATCTCCTCCGATGTAAAGCCCGCCGCTTTCATCAATCCCCGTGTGCTGACCCGGTTGGGTCCCTCCTTGTGCGGGCAGGATTTACTCCCCTGCATGCTCGCTTCTCCCCCTTCGTTCTATCGTCTGCGCGGTATGGCGGCAAGGCGCTCTGCCGTCCTATGCGCCCGCTGCAGCTCCGGCAGCTTATCCATTGAAAAATTATATAATAAATGTTATGGGTTGTACATTAGTTGTTGCATTACCGTCTGTTACATTTCGGCCTCACAGTAGAACACAATCTATCGGAATATTTGCAGGAAAGCGTTGCAATTTCTTGCTTTACAGGGTAAAATAATGACTTGCATGAAAATAAAGGAGTGACGAAACATGACCGAGGAACACAAGACCCCCGGCGCCGCCGAACCCCCTGTAATGGCGCAGAACTTCATCCATGATTTTATCGACGAGGATATCGCACAGGGCGGGCAGTTCCAAGGTATGGCCGTCCACACCCGCTTCCCGCCCGAACCCAACGGCTACCTCCACATCGGGCATGCCAAGGCCATCTTTATCGACTTCGGCACCGCTGAAAAATACGGTGGCCTGTGCAACCTCCGCATGGACGACACCAATCCCACCAAGGAAGATGTGGAGTACGTGGAGGCCATCCAGGAGGACATCCACTGGTTGGGCTATGACTGGGGGGATCGCTTCTTCTATGCCTCCGACTACTTTGAGCAGATGTACGAGTATGCCGTGGAGCTCATCAAAAAGGGGCTGGCCTACGTCTGCGCCCTGACTCCTGAGGAGTTCCGGGAATATCGGGGCGATGTGAACACCCCTGCCCGCTCTCCCTGGCGGGACCGGCCTGTGGAGGAGAGCCTGGACCTCTTCGCCCGGATGAAGGCCGGGGAGTTCCCCAACGGCAAATATACCCTGCGGGCCAAAATCGACCTGAGCAGTGGCAACTTCAACATGCGGGACCCGGTGCTCTACCGCATCAACCATATGCACCACCACCGCCAGGGCGACAAATGGTGCATCTACCCCATGTATGACTTTGCCCACCCCCTGGAGGACGCGCTGGAGGGCATCACCCACTCCCTCTGTTCCCTGGAGTTTGAGGATCATCGCCCTCTCTACGACTGGGTCATCGCCAACTGCCCGGTGCCCTCTCATCCCCGGCAGATCGAGTTTGCCCGGCTGGGCATCAACTACACGGTCATGTCCAAGCGGAAGCTGCGGCAGTTGGTGGAGGAGGGCAAGGTCTCCGGCTGGGACGATCCCCGTATGCCCACCCTCTGCGGCCTGCGCCGCCGCGGCTATACCCCCCGCGCTATCCGCAACTTCTCCGAACGCAACGGCGTGAGCAAGGCATCCTCCACCGTGGAATTCGCCTTTCTGGAGCACTGTCTCCGGGAGGACCTCAACGAGACCGCACAGCGGGTCATGGCGGTGCTCCGCCCGGTAAAGCTCACCATCACCAACTATCCGGAGGGACAAAGCGAGAGCTTTCAGGTGGAGAACAACCCCAATCGGCCCGAGGACGGCACCCGGGAGGTCACCTTCTCCCGTGAGCTCTATATCGAGGCGGAGGATTTTCTGGAGACGCCGGTCCCCAAGTATAAGCGGCTGTTCCCCGGCGGCCCCGAGTGCCGGCTGAAGGGGGCCTACCTCATCAAATGTGTCGGCTGTGTCAAGGATGCGGACGGCCGTGTGACGGAGGTCCTGTGTGAGTACGACCCCGACTCCCGCGGCGGCGATCCCGCCGACGGGCGCAAGGTAAAGGGGGCCACCATCCACTGGGTGGACGCCGCCACCGCCGTGGACGCCGAGATCCGGCTCTATGACAACCTGTTTTCCGACGCAGACCCCGATGCCGGAGAGAAAAACTTTCTGGATTGCCTGAATCCCGCCTCCCTGGAAATCCTCACCGGGGCCAAGGTGGAGCGGAGCCTGGAACACGTCCAGGCTCCCGGGTCCTTCCAGTTCATGCGGCAGGGCTATTTCTGTGTGGACAACAGGGACAGCGCCCCCGGACGTCTGGTATTCAATCGCTCCGTAAGTCTGAAGGACAGCTTTAAATTTTAAGGCGCAGCGGCGGGGACGCCGTCCGGTGCCCCGCCTCCACCACTACAATGGAGGCTCACGAAATGAAGTATCTCTTCCGCAACGACTACTCCTTCGGCGCCCACCCAAAGGTCCTCTCCGCTCTGGCCGAGACCAGCCTGGAGGGAAACGTGGGCTATGGTGACGACGCTTACTGTGACCGGGCCAAGGCCCTCATCCGGGATCTCTGCCAGTGTCCCCAGGCCGAGGTCCAGTTCCTCATCGGCGGCACCCAGACCAACTTTACTGCCATCGCCGCCTTCCTGCGCCCCTGGGAGGGCGTGGTGGCGGCCGACTCCTCCCATATCAACGGGCACGAGGTCGGCGCGGTGGAAGCCACCGGGCATAAGATCCTCCAGGTATGCACCGGGGCTGATGGCAAGATCCGGCCTGAGCAGATCGAACCCATCCTGGAGCGGCACAGGGACGAACACCTGGTCAAGCCCCGGCTGGTGGAGATCGCCGACGCCACGGAAAGCGGCATGGTATACACCAAAGCGGAACTCACCGCTCTTTCGGAATTCTGCCGGGAGCACGATCTCCTGCTCTTCCTGGACGGTGCCCGTCTGGGCTGCGCTCTGGCCTCTGGGGCCAACGACCTCACATTGGCCGATCTGGCCCGGCTGACCGATGCCTTCTACATTGGCGGCACTAAAAACGGGGCCCTCATGGGGGAGGCTCTGGTCATTTCCAACCCCGCCCTCCAGGGCGACTTCTTCCGCATCAAGAAACAGCTCGGCGCGGTCCTGGCCAAGGGCTGGCTGCTGGGGGTCCAGTTCGAAGCGCTGCTGAAGGACGGACTCTACTTTGAGATGGCCCGCCACGCCAACGCCATGGCCGCCCGCCTCCAGAGCGGCCTGAAGGCCAAGGGGTGGAAGCTGTGGGTGGACTCCCCCACCAATCAAGTCTTTCCCATCGTGCCTGACAGCCTCAAGCCTCAAATCGATGCCGTGTGTCACTACGAGGACTGGTGCCCCGCCGACGGGCCCGGATATACCATCATCCGGTTCGTGACCTGCTTCAACACCGAGAAGTCGGACGTAGACGGCCTGTTGGCCGCCCTGCCCACCCTGTGAGGAGCCCCCCTATGAACGCCATGTATTACCTGAAAATCAAGATCCCCAACACCATTTACCGCATTGCCCAGTTTCTGGAGATCCTGGTTAGCCTTCTGGTCATCGCCGCCATCATATTGTCCTTTGGCACCATTCTCTCCCAGTTGGGCGTCATGGCCAGTCATCCGTCCGACACGGAGGGCCTGCGCAGCTTTCTCTCTACCGCCTTCACCGTTGTCATCGGCATTGAGTTTCTGAAAATGCTCAGCCGCCACAATATGAGTTCGGCTGTGGAGGTCCTGCTTTTCGCCATTGCCCGGCAGATGGTCATCGAGCATACCACCCCCATGGAAAATCTGATCATGGTCATCTCCATCGCCGTGCTCTTCATCATTCGGAAATACCTCTTCATCCCCGGTCTGGACGACAAACAGACCCTGACTGTCCCCAGGACCGACGAGCCTCTCTCCACGGAGGATGAATTTGCCGGCTCCACCCGGCACGAATAGCGCCGCCGGGCGACATACGCGCCGCGATATGGAAAGAGCCCCTGCTTCCAGCCAGGAAGCAGGGGCTCTCTTTGTTCTGTCAAAATAGATCCTTCATCTTCAGCACGATGCCCACCACCACGATGGCCACACCCGCAATGACCAGCGGGAACCACCAGAAATGGTCCAGGGGCAGGTTGGCCACGTTCATTCCATAGAAGCCGAAAATGATGTTGGGCAGGGTCAGCAGGATAGTGAGAGAGGTCAGCACCTTCATGATGACGTTCAGGTTATTGGAAATCACGGAGGCAAACGCATCCATCATACCTGAGATGATGGAGGAGTAGATATTCGCCATCTCAATGGCCTGCCGCACCTCAATGAGCACATCCTCCAGGAGATCGTGGTCCTCCTCGTAGAGGGTAATGATGCGTCCGCGCAGAATTTTTTCCAGGGTGACCTCGTTGGCCTTCAGGGAGGTGTTAAAGTAGACCAGAGACTTCTCCAGATCCAGCAGTTGGATGAGCTCCTTGTTCCGCTGGGACTTATAGAGCTGGCGCTCCATATAGTTATAGATCTTATCGATCTGCTTGAGGTACTGGAGGAACCGCTTCGCCACCTGCAGCAGCAGGTAGAGGATGAAGCTGGTCTTTTTCTGGGTCTCGGCGTTTTTCACCAATCCGTCCTGAAAGTCCCGGATCACAGGAGTCTCCTTCAGGCAGACGGTAATGATGCATTTTTCCGCCACGATGATGCCCAGCGGGAGGGTGGAGTATACCACCGCCTCCCCCTTCTCCACCGACGGGAGATCGATGATGATGAGGGTCTGCCCATCCTCGGTGTCGATCCGCGAGGTCTCCTCTTCGTCCAGGGCCGCCCGCAGGAAACCCGGGTCGATCCCCAAAAGGGCCGTAACGGTGGACATCTCATCCTCAGTGGGGTAAGTGAGGTTCACCCAGCACCCGTCCTCCACCTTGTCCAGCTTGGTCATCTGACCATTGATGGTCTTATGAATACTCAGCATTGGTACCACGCCTTTCTCTCCGGCGCGCTACCGCAGGGCATACCTCTCCCCTGTGAAACGCGCCGTCTTTATGTATTTACTTCGACTTCCAGGGTCGCTGCTCACGACGGTCTCACTCCTTTTAGGCTCGATTCTGTATTTTGAGAACGTTACTATTATATCCCCCGGGTCCTGGGATTGCAAGGGCAAAAAGCCGCCAGCGGAGGAACTCCGCCGGCGGCCTTCCGTCTTTCTAACATCCGTATCACATTATGGCCGGAGCCGTTATTTATCCTTGTTGAAAATCTTGAAAATGTCCACGAAGGGGTCCTCGTCCAGCGGGTCCGGAGGCGCCACGCGCTCCGCGCCCCCACGCTCGGCGGCCTGCTGGCTCACGGCGGCCTCTTTGCCTGCGGAGAAGGGGTTTTGCGGCATACCGCCGTTTTTTCCCTCCTCGAAGCCTGTGGAGATGACGGTAACGCGGATCTCATCCTCCAGCTCCTCGTCAAAAGCGGCGCCAAAAATAATGAGCGCGTCGGGATGGGCGGCCTGCTGCACCAGGTTGGCCGCGGTCTCCACCTCCTCCAGACCGATGTCCATGGAACCGGTGACGTTGACCAGCACACCGTGGGCGCCATTGATGGAGGTCTCCAGCAGGGGGCTGGAAATGGCCATTTTGGCGGCCTCCTCGGCCTTGTTCTTGCCCGCGGCCCGGCCCACACCCATATGGGCCATGCCCGCGTCCTTCATCACCGCAGTCACATCGGCAAAGTCCAGGTTGATGAACCCGGTATTCTTGATGAGGTCGGAAATGGACTGTACCGCCTGGCGCAGCACATCATCGGCGATCTCAAAGGCGTTCTGGAAGGTGATTTTCTGGTCGGTGGCAAATTTGAGCCGTTCATTGGGGATGATGACCAGGGAATCCACCTTGCCCCTCAACTCCTCGATGCCGGCCTCGGCCTGCTGCATCCGACGGCGGCCTTCAAAGGAAAAGGGCTTGGTCACCACACCCACGGTAAGGAGCCCTGCCTCCTTGGCGATATCGGCCACGATGGGGGCCGCGCCCGTGCCGGTGCCGCCGCCCATGCCGGCGGTGATGAACACCATATCCGCATCCTCCAGAGCCTTGGCGATCTGCCCCCGGCTCTCCTCCGCGGATTTGCGTCCCACATCCGGATTGGAGCCGGCGCCCTGACCGCCCGTCAGCTTCTCCCCAATCTGGATCTTATAGGTAGCGCTGGACGTGGCCAGCGCCTGCTTGTCCGTATTCACCGCGATAAAATCCACACCCTGCACACCGGAGCGCACCATGCGGTTGACCACGTTGCTGCCGCCGCCGCCCACGCCGATGACCTTGATGGTGACGACGCTCTCAGGCCCTGTATCCAGTCCAAAAGCCATGCCTGTTCCTCCTATGTAAATGACTAATTATAGTAACGAAAGTCACAAGAATATCAATATAATGTATTGTATCGCTCTTTTCCTGTGAGGTCAATAGGCTGGGAGACATTTCAAGCAACTTTCCCCGTCATTTTCCGCCTCCCGTCTGGTCGAAATAGACCTTATCCTCCCGAGTCAGGTCGATGGAACCGCTCTCATTGGTCTGGAGCTGTGCCACCGTCTCGTCCAACGCCCGCACTTTCAGGGCAAAGTTCTCCGGATTCATCGGGATCTTCACTGTAAAGCGCCCGTCGTACTCCAGGATGATATTTGCGGTGGAAGTGAGGTCGATGGAGGAGACCTTCTCCGCCATCCCCCGGTCGCTGAACGCCCGAAGGAGCTGGAGCAAGCTGTTCAGTTTGGCGCTGTCGGCATCCTCCACGGCCAGCCGGGTCCCCTCGACGGGCAGAAGGGCGGTAAGACCGCTGACCACAGCGGCCCCGGTCCCGGAAGCCGTCTGCTCCAGGACCTTTCCCTTGGCGTCGATGATCCACCAGCTCCCATTCCCCTGGATCACGGCGGCCGGCATGCACTCTGTCACCGTGATGACCACCCCGTCCGGCAGCGCCCGGCGGACGTTGACGTTATCTACATAGGGGAGCACAGAGGCAATCTTTCTCCCGGTCTGCACCGGGCTGATGAGGAAGAGGTTGTCCCCCTGTTCAATACCGGAGGCGGCTATGATCTCCTCCGCGGTATATTTGCTCTCACCGTCCACGGTGACCTCATCCACCCGGAAAAAAACCACGCAGCCCGCAGCGATCACAACCAGTATGATGACCAGCGACAAAAACTGGTAGAGGATGCCGAAACGTCCCCGGTTGCGCCTTTTTCTCTTGTTGGAGCGCCTTGCAGCCATGGGTCCGCCTCCGCGTGTCATTTTTTCCTCACAGTTGGGATAGTATAGCACAAAAAAGTGAGAAAATCGTTAAGAAATGCTTACAAATCCATAAGCAGGCGGCGGGGCCGCCGGGAACGGCGGCCCGTCCGCTTCTATGCTCTTGTGATTCCGGCCCCCAGCCCCCGCAGAGTCTCGTCCAGGCCGTAATACCCCCGGTCAATGTGGGTCAGGCCGGTGATCTCGCTCCGTCCATCGGCTCCTAGGGCCGCCACCACCAGGGCGGCCCCGCCCCGCAGATCGGCGGCCTTCAGTCCGGTGCCGCGGAGACGGTCTACGCCGCAGATCACCGCCACACGGCCCTCCACCCGGATATCCGCCCCCATGCGGCAGAGCTCATCCACATGCCGGTAGCGGCTTTCGAACATATTCTCCACAATGACGGTGGTCCCCTCGCTCCTGGTCAGAGCGGCCATGACCGGGGGCTGCGCGTCGGTGGGAAAGCCGGGGTAGGGCGCCGTGCGAATGGGGCGCACGCCCTTGAGCAGACCATCCCGACGGATGGTGATGTAATCGGCCCCGCTGCGGATCCGGCAGCCCGCCTCCGCCAGCACGGCGGTGACCGTAGATAGCTGCCGATAATCGGTGCCCAGGATCTCCGCCTCTCCGCCGGCGGAAGCCACCGCCGAGAGCAGTGTGGCCGCGACGATACGGTCCGGCATAACGGTATGCTCTCCGCCGTGGAGCACGTTTCCACCCCGGACTGTGACCACAGAGGAGCCCGCGCCCCGCACCTCGGCCCCCAGAGCCAGCAGGAATGCCTGCAGATCCACGATCTCCGGCTCCCGGGCGGCATTGGAGATCACTGTGGTCCCCTCCGCCCCACAGGCCGCCAGCATGGCGTTTTCCGTGGCCCCCACGCTGGGGATGGAGAGATTGATCTCACAGCCCGCCATATGCCCGCCGGGTAGGGCGCACAAGAGGGCGCCTCCCTCCTCCCGGATCTCCGCCCCTAGGGCCCGGATGGCGGCCAAGTGCAGGTCGATGGGCCTGGGGCCCAGCTCGCACCCCCCCGGCATGCTCAGGGCCGCGGAGCCGGTACGGGCCAGGATCGCCCCCAGGAAGATGACGGAGGACCGCATCTCCCGCATCAGGGCGTCGGGCACATCGTTTTGGGTCAGCTCCGAGGCGTCCACAGTAATGGTGTCCCCGGTCCGCGACACCTTGCATCCCAGATGCTCCAGGATCGAAATGGAGGCGCGGACGTCTGAGAGATCGGGGCAGTTGTGGACCACACTCACCCCTCTGCACAGAATCGTCGCCGCCAGGATCGGCAGCACGCTGTTCTTGGCCCCGTGGACTCTGGCCGTTCCACGCAGCGGTCTGCCGCCTTCCACCAGATAAGCACTCATATAGGTCCATCCTCCGCATTTCATGGTTTCAGGCCATACTATGCGGAAAGACGGGTATGTGACAGTGCCCGGCCTACTTCAGAAGTGCTATCAGCGTCTGGTAGATCTCCTCCGAGGCGTCGGTAACGGAGAGCTCGGTGAGACTTTTGGACATAGCCGTCAGTCGGTCCCGGTCCGCCAGCAGCTCCTTCGCTGTTCCATAGAGCCGCTTTCCGTCAATTTCCGGTTCCAGCAGAACCACTGCGGCCCCATGCTGCTCCAGCACTCTGGCGTTCTTTTCCTGGTGATTGTTGGTCACATTCGGGGAAGGCACCAGGATACAGGGCTTGGCGATGGCGGTGAGCTCGGAGATGGTGGATGCCCCTGCCCGACAGATCACCAAGTCGGCCGCGGCCATCACCAGGGGCATATCATAGATATACTCCCGCACCTCCACATCGCCCCCCTTGGTCAGCGCCACGCCCCGGCGCCCCAGCTCACCGGTCAGCCAGGCATAGTTCCGGCCCGCGCCGTGGAGATGGTGAATTGGACAGCCCTCTCCAACCTCCTCCGCGATGAAATCCGCCATATAGTGGTTCATCACGTCGGCCCCCAGGGACCCCCAATAGGAGAGCACCATGGGCTTTCCATCGGCAAGGCCCAGCTTTTGGCGGGCCTCCCTGCGGGTATCGTTGAAGAAGTCCCGCCGCACCGGCGTGCCGGTGACCACCACCCGTTCCGGATGGGGATAGTGCTGCCTGGAGTCCTCAAAGCCCACCATGACCCGGTCCACCACCTTGGAGAGCATCTTGGTGGTGAGGCCGGGAACTGCGTTGGACTCGTGGACGGCGGTGGGGATACCCCGCCGCGCCGCCTCCTTGACCACGGGATAGGAGGCGTAGCCGCCGGTGCCCACCACCAAGTCGGGCCGGAATTCATCCAGAATGGCCCTGGCCTGCCGCCTCGCCTGGGGCAGCGTGACAACGGTCATGACATTGTGCTTGATGTCCTTCCATTTCCAGGCCCGGTGGATGGTGTTCACGTGGACGGTGCGCAGTTCATAGCCCTCATGGGGCACCAGCGTCCGCTCCATCCCGTTGTCCGCTCCGGCGAAGAGAACCTGGCAGCCCTGATGCCGGAACTGGAAGAGCCGGGCCAGCGCGATGGCCGGATTGATATGCCCCGCGGTACCGCCGCAGGTAAAGAGTATCTTCAAGGGAACACCTTCTCTAACCGGCCTTGGGGGCCGGGATTTGTCTTGACACGCTCAGCACGATGCCCATCTCCAGCAGCTGGATCAGCAGGGCCGTGCCCCCGTAACTGAAAAACGGCAGAGAGATGCCGGTGACGGGAAAGAGATTGGTGACCACGCCGATGTTCAAAAACACCTGGACCGCCACCTGTGTGGTAACACCCACGATGAGCAGGGCCCCGAACCGGTCCCTGGCATGGATGGCCAGCCAGTAGCCCCGGATGATAAGCAGTGCAAACAGGATGAGCACCAGAGCTGCTCCGATATAGCCCAGCTCTTCGCAGACGATGGAGAATACGAAATCGTTCTGCGGCTCCGGGATGTAGAGGAACTTCTGGCGGCTGTTGCCCAGGCCCACGCCCAACAGACCGCCGGAGCCGATGGCGTAGAGGGACTGGATGGTCTGGTAGCCGTCGCCCCGCATATCCGACCAAGGGTTCTGCCAGATGGCGATGCGGTCGTTCATATAGGGGGTCATATTGATGATGAAAAAGAGCCCCACCGCCGCAATGGCCCCTCCTGCGGCAAACCAGCCCAGACGGATCCCGGCGGCAAAGAGGATGGAGGCACCGATGGCCAGGATGAGGATGGTCGCGGACATATGGGGCTCCAGCAGCAGAAGGCCCGCGATGACGACCAAGACCACCCCGTAGGGCACCAGCTCCAGGAAGCCGATCCGGTCGAGAAGGTCCAGTACGCGCCCCTTAAATTGATGCCTATCGAATTTTTTCTTTTTCTCCGTGTTCCGCTTGGCCAGCCGGGCGGAGAAGTAGAGGATGACGCCCAGCTTGGCGGCCTCCGAGGGCTGCCACTGGGGGATGGGCCCGAAGGCCCGGATCCAGCGGTTGGCACCGTTGGCGGTCGTGCCGATGCCGGGAACCTTCACCAGGATCAGCAGGACGATGGAGGCCCCCAGCGCGAAGACGGACATCCACCGCAGGCTCTGGTAGTTAACCTTGGACATAACATACATGGCCGCCACCCCCGCCGCGCCGAAAAGGCCCTGGCGCAGGAAGTAGTAGGTGGCATCGTGATCGGTGCGGGTATAGAGGGCGTAGGCATAGGACGCCGAGAACATCATGATGAGGCCGATGCCTGTGAGCAGCAGCACCAGCATGAGAAAAGGCAGGTCCATGGGACCCCTGGCGAGCTGTTCTTCCACGGTGAGATCGCGCTTGAGTTTACGGGCCATAGGTTACCTGCCTTTCAGGGAAGTGGGGGTCATACCGGATAGCGGTTCAAAACGCCTAGGAACGCCACGGCGCAGAACGCCAGGGATACCAGTGCGAACACCGCCACCACCTTTTTCTCGCTCCACCCCCCCATTTCGAAGTGATGGTGAAGGGGGGCCATGCGGAAAATACGCTTTCCATGGGTGGCCTTGAAATAGACCACCTGGATGATGTCCGAGAGGGTCTCCGCGATATAGACGATACCCACCAGGATGAGGATGAGGGGCATATCGAATGCAAAGGCCAGTCCGCACACCGCGCCCCCCAGGAACAGGGACCCGGTGTCGCCCATAAAGACCTTGGCCGGATAGTGGTTGTAGAGCAGGAACGCGCACAGGCCGCCGAAGAGGGCGCCGCCGAAGATGCCCAGGTCAGGGATGCTCCAGTACCAGGCCACGGCGGAGAAAAAGGCCGCTACCGGCAGGGTGACGCTGGAGGAGAGGCCGTCCACGCCGTCGGTGATGTTCACGGCATTCACCGTCCCCACCATGACGAAGGCCGCAAAGACCATGTAAAGCATCCACGGCAGCTCCACCGTCACATTGGCAAAGGGGATATAGAGATGAGGTGCCAGATAGCCGAAGTGGCGCAGCAGGGCGGTAAAGGCAATGGCCGCCGCCAGCTGAAGCAAGAACTTGGGGCCGGCGGTCAGGCCGGTGTTCTCATGCTTTTTGACCTTTTCATAGTCATCCAGATAGCCGATGACACCGAACACCAGCGCGAAGCAAAAGACAAAAACGGCGCGGAAGTCCCCCCTGGCAATATCCGGCCAGCCGATGAGGACAATGGCGACCAGGATGCCCAGAATAAACATGAGCCCGCCCATGGTGGGGGTACCCTGTTTGGACATATGCCAGGTGGGGCCGTCCTCCTTGATGGACTGTCCCGCCTTCATTCGGCGCAGGATGGGGATCAGGAGCTTTCCGGCAATGGCCGAGACCGCAAAAGACACCAGCGCAGCAATCAGTATTCTCATCTATTCAACCTCCTTGGCAAATTCCCAAACGGGGATTATACCATATTACCGCGCAGAGGGAAAGAGAAAAGTATCGGAACGCCGCTCTTATCCGCGTCTGCCCCGGGCAAAAAAACCGGCGACCTCCTCCCGCTCGTCCAGATGGAACTGGACGCCGTCGATCTCCTGATAGGTCTCATGTCCCTTGCCTGCCAGCACCACCACATCTCCGGTCCCGGCCTCTGAAAGGGCCAGCCGGATGGCGGCGCGGCGGTCCGGCTCTACACGGACGGGCGTATCCGTCCCCTCCATCCCCTTCAGAATATCTGCGATGATGGCAACCGGCTCCTCGGTGCGGGGGTTATCCGAGGTGACGACACATATATCGGCAAGGGCCGCGGCAATGGAGCCCATCACAGGACGCTTGCTCCTGTCCCGGTCTCCTCCGCAGCCAAACAGGCAGATGACCCGCCGGTCCGTCAGATCCCGCACCGTGGTAAGGATGTTCTCCAGGGCATCCGGCGTATGGGCATAGTCGATGATGACCGTATAGGCCGCCGGAACGGGGACTACCTCTACCCGCCCTTTCACCCCCCTTGCCGAGCGCAGGGCGGCGGCGATGTCCGGAAGTCCTGCGCCCAGGTTCAGGGCACACGCCACCACGCCCAGAGCGTTGTAGATGGAAAAGCCGCCCGGAATGGGAAGAAAGATGCGGCCGATGGTGTTCCTCGCCACGGCCTCAAACTCCACATGGCTGGGAAAGAGGCGGATGTTCTTGGCCACCAGATCGGCCTCATCCTTCCGCTCGGAATAGGTGAACACCGGACATGGGGCGCTTTCCGCATAGTATCGCCCCGCATCATCGTCCAGGTTGACGACGGCCAGATCCGTCTGGTCAAAAAGCAGACCCTTGGCCGCCCGATAAGCCTCCATGGTGCCGTGGAAGTCCAGATGATCCGGGGTCAGGTTCGTAAAGATACCCGCCGCAAACCGGATGCCGCCGGTGCGGTGGAGGACCAGTGCGATGGAGGACGCCTCCATGACCACATGGGTGCAGCCCGCGTCGGCCATGGCGCGCAGCAGTTCCTGGAGCTCATAGGATTCCGGGGTAGTGCGGTGGGCCGGAAGCACCTCCTCCCCGATCATATTCTGATTGGTCCCGATGAGCCCCACCTTGGCGTGCAGGGCCCCCTCCAGCGCGGCTTTGAGAAGGTAGGTCGTTGTGGTCTTGCCATTGGTCCCCGTCACAGCCACACAGGTAAGCGCCTCCGCCGGGTGCCCGAACCAGTTCGCAGAGATCAGCGCCAGGGCCGCCCGGGGGTCCTCCGCCGTCAGCCAGGGTCCGTCAAAGTCCGGCGCGCGGCGGCAGAGCACCGCCACCGCCCCTTTTTCCAGCGCCTCCCGGATATAGAGCTGTCCGTCGGTTTTATAGCCCTCCAGCGCCGCAAACAGGCCGCCCGGGGCCATGGTCCGGGTGTCGTAGCTGACTCCTGTGATTTCCACGTCCTGGTCCGCGCGGCAGCCGGTGAGCGCCACACCGCGGAGCAATTGGTTCAGCTTCATGATTCACCCCCGATGGTTGGTTGGAGCATGCTCAGTGGATCGAGTCGATATTTCCATTGGCGGCGTAATCCTGGACCGCCGTATCCATAAAGTGGACTTCCACCACGGTGCCGGGTTCCACCATCGTTCCCGCCGCAATGGACTGGCTGGTGGAGATGGTGCTGTCGGAATATGTGGTGACGCCGGAGGCGCGCATATAGAGTCCCAGCTTCTCCAGGGCCTGTTCCGCCGCCCCGGGGGTCTTGCGGGTGAGGTCGGGGACCTCTACCTGCTCCGTGGGTTTTTCCGCGCCCAGATAGAGGACCACCTCGCTCTTGCCCGGAATGGAGACGCCCTGAGAGGGGATCTGGTCGGTGACCACGGCCCCGTCTCCCACAACGCGGTAACCCAGCCCTTTGGACTGGAGCAGGGACTGTGCGTCGGCCTGGCTCAAACCCACGGTCTGGGGCACCACCACGTCGGCATAGGAGGCGTCGCTGTACACCTTTTCCACGCCCAGATAGTCCAGGATGTCGGCGATCAGCGGTCCGGCGGAGAGGGCGCCCATATTGCCGCCGCTGATATAGAAGCCGTGGGAGGTATAGTTGGAGCCCGGCGTCACAGGCGTGGGGCTGTCAAATGCCAGTAGAATCACGACCTGAGGATCGTCCGCCGGGGCCACGCCCAGGAAGGAGACGATATTGTCGCCGGTGTTCTCATCTCGCTTCTCCGAGGTACCCGTCTTTCCGCCGATGCGGTAGCCCTCCATATAGGCGTTTTTGCCGGTGCCGCCGTCCACCACCCCCTCCAGCATCTGCCGGACCTTGGCCGAGGTCTCCTCGCTGATGACCTGGCGGATCTCGGTGGGTTGTGTCTGCTTCACCACATTGCCGTCCTGATCGGTGAAGGACTGGACCACGTAGGGCTGCATCAGATGACCGCCGTTCACCGCTGCGCAGGCGGCGGTGATGAGCTGAATGGGGGTCAGGCGGAAGGTCTGGCCGAACGAGGCCGTGGCCAGGGACACCTCGCCGTAAGGGCCGGTGAAGTACTCCTGGGTCCACACCAGATTGGTATTGTCCGCCTCGCCCTGGATGTCGATGCCTGTTTTGCCGATGATACCAAAATCCAGAAGATACTGGTAAAATTTCTCCGCCCCCAGCGCCTGGCCGATCTCAATGAACGCTGGGTTGCAGGAATTGGCAACGGCCTGGGCCAGGTTCTGGTCCCCATGTCCCTCGTGCTTGGAGCAACTGATGCGCCGGTCCGCCACGATCTTATACCCTGGACAGTAGAAGTGCGTGTTCTCGTTGACCACGCCCTCCTCCAGGGCGGCGGCCACCACAACGGTCTTGAAGGTGGAGCCCGGCTCATAAGTATCAGTGACCGCCCGGTTGATCCACTGCTGATACTGGGCCGCCTGCAGGGCCTCTTTGTATGCCTCCTCGCTGGTGCTGGGATCGTTCTGCACCTGTTCCAGGTACTGAGAGAGCACCGGATCGGTGACCGTGCGGGGACTGTTGAGATCATAATTGGGGGTGGAGGCCATGGCCAGCACAGCCCCGGTCTTGGGATTCATGGCGATACAGAAGCCGCCTTTGCGCACCTCGTAGGAGCTGATGCCCTCCTCCAGCGTGCGCTCGCAATAGCTCTGGATGGTGGCGTCGATGGTAAGATGGGGATTGAGCCCCGGCTGCGCGTCGATATAGTTCTCATAGCTGGAGAGCATCTCCGTACCGGCGGCGTTCTTGGCTGTGACCACGCGGCCCGGCTCGCCCGCCAGCTCTTCCTCGAACTTGGCCTCGATGCCATAGGCACCCCGGTTACCGTCGTTGACATTGACCCAACCGATGACCTGGGCCGCCAGGGAGCTGTACGGATACACCCGCTTGGTATCCGGCAGCAGGTAGACGCCGGGATAGAGGTCGTAGGTGTCCTTGAACTCCCGAACAGCCTGGGATACGTCGTCGTCCACCCGCCACTTGAGGACCTCGTATTGGGAGGCGGTGTTCTCCATCCGCTTGAGGACGTCTGCTTTCTCCATACCCAGGATATCCGCCAGGCCCTCGGCGATAAATTCCTTGTAGGTGCCGTTCATCGCCGCCACCTCGGCGTCGGTGACGACCAGATTTTTCTTTTCCTTCTCCGCATCGGTGAGGCCGGCGCCCTTTTCCAGCTTGGATGCCCCCCGTTCCGCCGCCGTAGACTGGCCCTTGAAGATGTCTTTGGGTGAGATGACCACGTTCTGTACCGTGGTGGAGACCGCTAAAATATTTCCCTGGGAATCATAAATGGTTCCCCGGGGGGCGGTCACCAGCATATCACGGGTCTGCTGGTCGATGGCCAGTTCCTCATAAAACTCGTGATCCACGATCTGGATCTGCCACAGCTTCCACAGCAGGGGCACAAAGGCCATCACGCCGAACACTCCCATCAGGAAGAGCGTGCGTCCCAAAATGGTGCGGTTCTGGCGTCGGTCCCCGCTGTTGCTGCCAATCTTATTTTTTCGCTCCATCTGCGCCATGCCGATCTCCTTGCTGCAAAGATATGGAATACCAACGGTCCGGACCGCCCGCTTCCGGGGCCTATGTCCCTATGCGCTCTGAACGGGAGCCCGGCTCCCGTTCCCTGTTCCTCCGCGGTCCCGGCCTCCCATGCATCCCGGGTGAAAAGCGAGGCGTAAGAAAATATCCATTTTCTTACGCCCTCTCATTCTCTCTATATTCTGTCTTGGCTTCTGCCTCTGTCCTCCACAAACATATGCGGCGCTTCAGCGGAAATATGACAGCGCCCCATCCAGAAGGCTCTTCAGGCTGGAGATCAGGCTGTCCACCGTCTCCGCTCCCCCGTTCTCCCGGCTGTAGTGCACCACGCTGTCCTCCTCAGAGAGGTCCAGGGTATAGATCTGGCTGCTCTGCGGCTTGACCATGCTGCCGTCGGATGTGACCTTCTGCTCGATGGTACTCAGGTCATACGCCAACTCATACTGGGCCATCAGCTTCTTTTCCTCGCTCTGAAGGTTGGAGAGCTGACTCTTCAGGGAGATCATCTCGTCGCTGACCCGGGTGAGCTGCACGGTGCTGAGCATCAGCAGCACCGCAAAGACGCCCACGGCCAGGAACCCCACCACGGCGAATACGGAGATCTGCCCCGCCTCCCGGACCCGTACCTTGGGCCGGACCGCCGCCCGCTCCCTGGTACGCACCTTGGGCTGGGGCCGGAGGACCTCAGACCCACCACGTTCCAGCGGGCGGACCGCCGGCTCCGCATAGGCCAGGTTACCGTACGTGCCTCTGGTCTCGGCGTATCTGGTTCGTTTTCTGGCCGTTGCACTCGCCAAGGGGTATCACTCCGATCTCTTTTGTAATGGGTCTTTTATCGCTTTTCCGCCACCCGCAGCTTAGCGCTCCGGGCGCGGGGATTTTCATCCAGCTCCTCCTCCGTGGAGGTGATGGGTTTTTTGTTCACCAGCCGCACCTCGGGCTTTCGCCCGCAGACACACACCGGAAAATCCGGCGGGCAGGTACAGCCCTTGGCAAAGGCCGCCAGACCGTTTTTCACGATGCGGTCCTCCAGCGAGTGGAAGGAGATGACGCACAGCCGCCCGCCCGGAGCCAGCCGTGGCACCGCCGCCTGAAGCATCCGGTCCACTGCGCCCAGCTCATCGTTCACTGCGATACGGATGGCCTGGAAGCAGCGTTTGGCCGGGTGCTGTTTTTCCCGCAGGGCTTGTCCCGGCATGGCGCTCTTGATCACATCCACCAGTTCAAAGGTGGTGGTGATGGGGCGTTCCGCCCGCCGCCGGACGATGGCGGCCGCGATCTGGGGGGCATAGCGCTCCTCCCCGTACTGCCAGAGGATACGCTTGAGTTCCTCCTGGGACCACTGGTTCACCACCGTGTCGGCGGTAAGAGGCTCCGACCGGTCCATACGCATATCCAACGGGGCGTCCTGCATATAGGAGAAGCCCCGCTCAGGGTCGTCCAACTGGGGAGAGGACACCCCCAAGTCAAAGAGCATTCCGTCCAGGCCGGAAATTCCCCGGCTGTCCAGCAGTTGGCCCAGGTCTCCAAAATTCCCGTGGATCAGGGTCACCTGTTCCAGGCAGTCCGCCAGTCTGGTTTCGGCGGCGTCCAGGGCCGCCGCATCCCGGTCGATGCAGATGAGCCGCCCGGTCGTCAGCCGCCGGGCGATCTCCCGGGAATGGCCCGCGCGACCCAGCGTTCCATCCAGATAGGTCCCCTCCGGGCGGATGTTCAGCCCCTCCAAGCACTCTCTGAGGAGGACCGGCTTGTGGATGAATTCCATCGTCGTGCCTCCTACATTCCCAGAGAGTCCATAAGAGCCGCCATCTTCTCCGGCGTCATTTCCTCTTCCTCCGAGTTCCAGCGCGCCGCGCTCCAGATCTCAGCCCGGTTGTGCACGCCGATGATGACCACGTCCTTCCCCAGGTCGGCGTACGTCCGCAGACGCTGAGGAATGACGATACGGCCCTGGCTGTCCGGCACGCATTTCACCGCGTTGGCGAACAGAGACCGCATATCCTTGGATTTGCTGACGGGGAGCGACGCGAACTTTTCCGTGAACCGGTCCCAGCTCTCCTGTGGATAGATTGCCAGACAGGTATCCACACCCATGGCGAGGTAGAATGTGTCGCCAAGCTCCTCCCGAAGCTTGGCGGGGATGAACAGACGGCCCTTGGCGTCGATGCTGTGCTCATATGTGCCAGTGACGCTGCCCAAGACCGTTCATCTCCTCCCCTTGGTCCCCACTTTACTCTACTTCACTCCATTTTGCTCCACCAGTAGTTTCAGTATAAAGGTTTCGTAACCAAATTGCAAGGGTTTGTTCCTCATTTTTTCTGTAAAAACACCGGATTTTCAGGGGGAAATCGCCTGCTTTTTAGAATGAAAACGTATGTTCTATTACAATCAGTGACAAATGATTACAGGTCATTTTTTGGATATTTTATGGAAACATACTGGATTTGGTATTACTACCCCAGCTTACCACCATATTTTGCGCACAATCTTCCCAAACTGTTTTGGTCATCGAATTTTTCTGCAAAAAGGCGGCGGACCCTGTAGGGATCCGCCGCCTTTTTATGTCACTTTTTAATTTTCGTCTGCCGCCGCGTCGTATACAGTACGCCCGCCCGGGGCAACCGCCCCGGTGCCGGCCACAGGCTGCTGTACGCCTGCGGCAGCCGCGCGGAACCGCGCGCGGGAGCGCTTGATCTCGTCGTATGCCTCGCTGACGGCCTCTTCGGTACGCCGAAGGGCGTCCTCACAGTACTCGTTGGCGGCCCGGCGCAGCTCCCGGCTGCGGTCCTCCGCCACCTTGACCATCTCATTGGACTTCTGCTTGGCCTGGGCCAGCAGTTCGTCCTCCGCCAGCATCTGCCGCGCCTTCTCCTCCGCCTGCTTGCGGATGAGCTCCGCCTCCCGCTTCGCGGAGGCGATATAGTCCGCCCGGGCGGCCAGGAGCTTCTTGGCCTCCCCCAGCTCCATGGGGAACTGGGCCTTGATATCGTCCAGCAGGTCCAGGGCCTTGTCCCGCTCGATGATGCACTTCTCACTGCTCAGCGGCACACTTTTCGCCTCGTCAATCATGGCAAAAAGCATATCCACCAATTCTTCCACACCGGTCGCCATCAGCCATCCCTCCTGCTTTCTTCCGTTTTCTTTTTCACATCCTGGATGATCTCCCTGGGCAGGAAATCGCTCAGCTCCACGCCATAGCGCACCATTTCCTTCACGACCGTGGAGCTCAGATAGGTATACTTCTCGTGCGAAGGCAGGAACATGGTGTCCACATTGGGATTCAGCTTCCGGTTGATGACCGACATCTGGACCTCCGCTTCGAAGTCGGAGACCGCGCGCAGGCCCTTGACGATCACTCTCGCCCGGCGCTGCTTGGCATACTCCGCCAGCAGGATGGAGGAGGCATCCACCTCCACATTGGGGAGCTGGGACACCACTCTGCGGATCAGCTCCACCCGCTCCTCCGGGGTGAAGAGCCCGTTCTTTTGGGAGTTCACCATCACGCAGACGATCAGTTTATCAAAACACAGGGCCGCCCGCTTGATGATGTTCAGATGTCCCAGGGTGATGGGATCAAAACTGCCGGGATAAATCGCGATCTTCATTGGTCCTTGCCCCCTTGGAGGGAATGGTCAATCGGCGTCACGGCGATACACCGTGAGCTTGATCTTGCCGTAGCGGTAGTCTTTTCCCCTTGTATAAGGGCTTTTCAACTCCGGAAGTACCTGTTCCACCGCACTTTCGCAGACCATTATACCATTTTCCGACAGGATGTCAATCGCCGCAATGGACTCCAGCGCCTTTTCCAATAATCCACTGCCATAGGGCGGGTCCAACAGGATGAGGTCGAATTTCTCCCCGCAGCGGGTAAGATAGGCCAGATAGTCCCCCTGAATCACCTGAGCCCGTTCCTGGAGCGCGCACCAAGTCAGGTTCTCCCGGATCAGGGCCGCAGCCTCTTTCCGGAGGTCCACAAAGGTGCATCGATCCGCCCCCCTGGAGAGGCACTCAATTCCCAATTGACCGGTACCGGCGAAGAGATCCAGCACCCGCCGCCCCTCGATGTCAAATTGGATGATGTTGAAAAGCCCCTCTTTCACCCGGTCGGTGGTGGGGCGGGTCTCCCTGCCCTGGAGTTCCTTCAGCTTGCGCCCCTTGGCGGAGCCTGTAATCACGCGCATGTTCCCGCACGCTCCTTTTTCATTACTTGCCCCGGGCTCCTTCAGGTCCCGGGCAGTTTGGACACACCGTCCCATCGGTATGCCTCCGCAGTGGCCTCCGGCACCGACGTCTCGTCCCACTGGTGGTCGCTCTCCCGCATCGCCCGGCTGGTCACATTGAAATAGCGGTGGGTCCGCCGGGCCACGGCGGACGGAGAGGCCCATGCCGCCCCGCCCGAGGGGTCATCCCAGGTAGGGTCCACGCAGTACCACTCCCCGTCCAGCCTCACCATGTTCCAGGCGTGGTCCGAGGTGGACTGGAAGGAGGCCCCCACCACGGTGATGCACTCCACGCCAGCCAGGTCCATCAGGAGCTGGAAGGTGGTGGCGTAACCCAGGCAGATCCCATAACCGCCCACCAGCATCCCATAGGGGTCCCGGTTCCCCTCCCGTCCGGCGTGGTCCGGATCATCATAGACCGTCTGGTCGTATTCTCCCCACTCTACCAGCCAGTCATGTATGGCCAGCTCCTTCTGAAAATCGCTCATGCCGTCGGAAACACATTCGTCCAGCACCTCGCGGCACCGGGCCAGGATGTCCGCGTCCCGTTCCGAAAGTCCGGCGGCATCTCCGCTCTCCCAGGCCCGGCGGATGGCCTCGGTGTCATATAGGGTCATATCCGTCTCGTTGGGCGGCTTGAACCCGGCATCCCCATCGTTCTCCGCCGGAGGGCCGGACGCTGGTGCGGCGCCCCCGCCTTCCAGACATCCGTAGAAAGCCGCCTCCGCCGCCGGCATATCCTCGCAGACGATCAGCGCCGCGTACCGCCCCTTCACCAGCGCTCTGCCCTCATCCAGCAGCTTCGCCTGGTCGGGGAAATAGCCGAAGAAGTCCCCCTGCCTCTCTATGAGGTAGTCCTCCATCCGTGCCTTCAGTCCGTTGGCGTCGTCCTCCTCCTCCATCAGCACCACCGCGATCTCCCGGACATCCGCCCCGGAAGCGGTGTAGACCGCCGCGTCCTCCCAGACACCCTCCAGATCATAGTGTTCAGCCAAGTAGTCGCCCCGCTCCGCGGCCTCCAGGCTCGTCAAGGAAAGCGCCTCCCCCTGGCTGTCACAGATGGCCCGGGCAATCTGCTCCGGGGTGGGAGCGTCCACCGGCTCCCCCGCGCCGCCGCAGGCGCCCAGCAGCAGGCCCAGCAGCAGCATATCCATCCTTCTCATGGGATCTCCCCCGGAAGGCGGAAATAATCGTATACGGCGCGGGCTGTGTGTTTCGGCACCGCGGCTTCCAGCTCCGTCAAAGAGGCCGACCGGATCGCCTTGACGCTCTTGAAATGCCTGAGGAGTTCCGTCCGGCGCTTTTCCCCCACGCCGGGGATCCTGTCCAGCACGGAGCCCCGGACCTGCTTGGATTGCTGGAGGCGCTGAAATTCAATGGCAAAACGGTGGGTCTCCTCCTGGATGCGCCCCACCAGGGCGAACACCGCCGGGATCTGCTGGATACCGATCTCCCCGCCCGCCGGGTCCACCAGCGCACGGGTCCGGTGCCGGTCGTCCTTCACCATGCCAAACACGGGAATGGAGAGCTGGTTCTCCTCCAGGACCCGCAGGGCCACCCTGGCGTGGTTCTCACCGCCGTCGATGAAAAGAAGGTCGGGGAGAGCGTCGAATTTTTCGTCCCCATCCAGGTACCGCCGGAAGCGCCGGGTGAGCACCTGCTCCATGGACCCGTAGTCGTCGGCGTGCTCCATATCCCGGAGCTTGAAATGCCGGTAGTCCCGCTTCAGGGGACGCCCGTCCACAAAGACCGTCATGGAGGCCACAATATTGGTGTCCCCCGTGTTGGAGATATCATAGGCCTCGATGCGCCTGGGCGCCCGGGGAAGGCCCAGCATCCTTCCCAGGGCCTCCATCAGCTTGGACGCCCGCTCCTCCCGACTGGTGGCCCGCTCCACCTCTTCCACGGCGTTCTTGTTGGCCAGGCGGATGAGATCCATCTTGGCCCCTCTCTGGGGGGTCATCAGACTCACCCGGTGCCCGCACGCCTCTGAAAGCATCCGCATCACCGGCACCTCGTCCTCGATCTCGCAGGGAAGCAGGATCTGCCTGGGGAGGCTCCCCCGGCTGCCATAATACTGCTTTATCAGGGCCGAGACGGTGTCCTCCCGCGCCTCTTCCACCGGGGTCTCAATGAGGTCCATATCCTTGGCGGCCAGGTCCCCATCCGCATAGTGGAGCACCACAAAGCAGCTTTTGGCCTCTCCCCGGTGGAACCCCACCACATCGGTATCCGAGAGGGAGCCCGCCACCACCTTCTGCCGCTTGCCCAACAGTTCGATGGCCCGCATCCGGTCTCGGAGCTCCGCCGCCTTCTCAAACCGCAGTTCCTCCGCGGCGCGCTCCATTTCCGCGCTCAGATCGGAGAGTACCTCATCGTATTTCCCCTCCAGCAGCCGGACCGCCTGATCGATGTTCTCCCGGTAACGGCTCTGGTCCATCTCTTTCCGGCAGTAGCCGTCGCACTGCCCCATGCGGTAATAGAGGCAGGGTCGTTCCTTTCCGATGTCCCGCGGGAACCGTTTCCCGCACACGGGGAGGCGCAGGGCCGCCCTGAGGGCGTCTATGATGGCTTGGCTGGCGCCGCGGCTCCCATAGGGCCCGAAATACCGCGCACCGTCTTCCGCCACCTTATTGGCCAGGGAAAAGCGGGGATATGCTTCCTGCACGGTGAGACGGATATAAGGATAGCCTTTGTCGTCCTTGAGCAGTATGTTGTATTTGGGCTGATGCCGCTTGATCAGGGAGCACTCCAGCACCAGCGCCTCAAATTCGCTGTCGGCGATGATCACGTCGAAGTGATCGATCTGCGAGACCATGGCACGGGTCTTCTCCGTGTGGGAGGCCAGGTCCGCAAAGTATTGCGACACCCGGTTTTTCAGCGCCTTAGCCTTGCCGACGTAGATGACCTCGTTTTTGGCGTCCTGCATGATATATACGCCGGGCTTCAGCGGAAGGCCATGGGCCTTTTCTTTCAGTTCCTCAAAGGTCAACGAGAACGCACCACCTTATTCTTGCGGCCGCGCCGCCTGCTTCCGCTCCGAGAGCATGGGAGAGTACATCATTATGGCGTGGTTTTCACACACCAACTCCTCCCCTACCGGGACCCCTTCCATATCGAACACTCTGCGGAAGAGCACATTATGGCGGGTGTATCCGCCCCAGTACTCTCCCTGAAAACGGTGCTCCTTCTCATAGACCTCATACCGGAACGCCTGGGGCGCGCTGCACTGCCACGCTCCCACCAGCTCGGCGTCCATGACCCGGAGCGACAGCCGCCACACATGGGGCGTGTCGTTTCGAATCATCAGGTCCAGATAATTATAAAAACAGGTTGCCCCGCTTCCAAAGGGCTGGGTCCGGTCCGCGTCCGGGAACACATCGTACCCGTGCCGGTGCCGCTCCGTGATCGTAAGGGGGGTATGTAGGGTCATCCAGTAGAGGAGATTGGAACACTGGCACAGCCCGCCCCCCACCCCGGGCACCACCTGACCGTTGCGCAGCAGCATCCCCTCCACATAGCCCTTTCGGCGGCTTGGGTTCCCGATGCTTCGCCAGTAGGAGAGGGTCTCACCGGGAAGGAGCGTCATTCCATCCAGCCGCGCCACGGCCAGACGCAGGTTTTTCACCTTGTTCTCCTGCATCCACATGTCCACATCCTTGAACCTGCGCATCAGCGGGGTGGCGTGGGCCGCGCACCGATAGGGACACGGGGGATCCGTACGCCGGCGGGCAAAGGACACGCCGCCCAGCCGCCACCAGACCCATCGGCGGGCACGAAAATACCGGGTCCCCAGCCACAGCCGCAGCACTCTGCGCCGGACCGGCACCGGCGTCATCCCTTCCCGCATCACAGTCCCCTCCTCTTTTTCTCCAAAAAACGCTTCTGATACTTCAGATTGGCCACTTCTGTGACCTTCCGGCTGGCCGAGAAGTTGCACGCGCCTCCCACCACCCCCACGATGGCGGTCCCCTGGATGAATTTTACCACCAGCATGGCGTTGGAGAGGGCTTTGGAGGTTTCTCGCATCTGGGTGTCCAGGTCGAACCACGGTCCCTCTCCGTGGTCCACAGACCGCCCGAAGTCATCCGCCCGGCGGCTAAAGGCGGCGCGTTCCAGCCCTTTGGTGAGCGCCGCGCTGAGGAGCAGCAGGATATAGTACCGCTCCTGGGGCGTATCATAGGCAAACCCGTAGCGGACGGCGGTCTGGTAGACCGCCCGCAGCAGAATGGACATCAGGATGGGGATATCGGGCAGGCCCATTCCCGCCAGCCCCAGCGCACAGCCCTCCGCCGTGGCCATAGCGGTGGTAGCCGCGCCACTCAGGACCGCGCTCTTGTGGAAGGCGCGCACGCTCCGGGCGTCCGGGTCCTTTCCCAGATAATACTCCTTGATGTACCGGTCTGCCCGCAGCCTTTTTTCCGGAATGGTCTTACCCAGCAGCCCGGTCCCTCGCTTGAAAATGACCTGAAATGCCGTATAAAAGGCGGCGTCCATGGTCTCCATCAGCTTTTCCGGTATCTTGGATTCGATCTTTTCCCTCAGGCCCGTCTTGAGGGCGGAGCCCCCTCTGCTCTCCCGGAACAGGCGGTCCTCTCGGCGGCGGATGCGGTCCAGCTGCCGGTTATATGGATTGCGTAAACTGCTCATACCGTCACGACCCAAATATTAAAAAAAGCGCCGCAATGCGGCGCTTTTCCTGTGGCGAAAACCTTACTCCGAGAAGTTGCTGGAGATCAGCTCGATGAGCGCCTCGACGGCTTCCTTCTCGTCGGGCCCGTCCGCGATCAGATTGATGGCGGTCCCCTTGACGATGCCCAGAGAGAGGACACCCAGCAGGCTCTTGGCATTCACCCTGCGCTCGTCCTTCTCCACCCAGATGGAGCTCTTGAACTCGTTGGCCTTCTGGATAAAGAATGTAGCAGGCCTAGCATGGAGACCAACCTGATTGTTCACGACAGCCTCTTTGATATACAATTGTGTTCCCCCCTCAAGCAAAGCATTGTTTGCGTATCTAGCATACCAAATTTAGTCTCACCCGTCAATGACATTTTGCACAAATTCACGGACTCAGGCGTGAGAAAATCAAGGCCTAAATCCGCGGGATGCTGGGAAAGTTGACAAATCGTCCGATCCGTCCGGCCTTTTCCCCGCCCCGTTTTCGTACGGACGGTCTCCCCGGCCCCCGTCGGCACCCTATTTCAGCTCCACCACCGTCACGCCGTCCTCGCCCTCGCCATAGCGGCCGGGGCGGAAGGACTTGACATATCTGCTCCGTTTCAGGTGGTCCCGGACCGCCTTCCGGACCGCCCCGGTTCCCTTTCCGTGGATCACCGTGACGGTCTCCAGCCGCCCCATAACGGCGCTGTCCAGAAAACGGTCCAGCACCAGCAGGGCTTCGTCGGTCATCATGCCCCGCAGGTCCACCTCGGGGGAGGCCCCCAGCGCGCGTAACTTGTGTTCCGCCCTCTGGGCGATGTGGGCAGCCTGCTTTTTCCCATCCCCCGCGTCCTCCACCACGCGGACCTCCTCCCGCTTCGCCGTGATCTTCAGGATGCCGGCCTGAAGCTGGAGTCCGCCGTCCTTATTGACCGCCAAAACCGTGGCGCGGGTGCCCATCTTTACCAGCTCCACCGTGTCCCCTACCTTGGCCGGCCGGGTGGGAGGCGGGACGGGCAGTTCCTCGTGCCCGCCCAAGGCGTCCTCCGCTTCGTTGAGCCGCCGGCGGAGCCCCGCCCTGCGGTCGTTCTGCTCCTGCCAGCTGGCCTCCTTCTCCTGGCGTCTGCGCATATCGTTGAGCTCGGCAAAGACCTGATCCGCCGTCCGCCTGGCCTCGTCCAGGATCGCTCTGGCCTCCGCCTGGGCCTTCTGCACCGCTTTGTCCCGCTCCATCTCCAGGCGCTGGCGGTACTCCCTGGCGGTTTTTGCAGCGTCCTCCATCTCCCGGCGCAGCTTTCGCGCCTCTTCTTTCTCCCGCTCCATCTCCTGCCGCTGGCGGTCCAGCTGTGTGAGCACATCCTCAAAGCGGACATTCTCTGCGTCGATCCGGGCTGCGGCCTGATCGATGATGCTCTGCGGTAGCCCCAGCCGCTTGGAGATGGCAAAGGCGTTGGACTTGCCGGGTATCCCGATGAGGAGGCGGTAGGTGGGAGCCAGGGTCTCCACGTCGAACTCGCAGGAGGCGTTTTCCACCCCCGGCGTGGTCATGGCATAGACCTTGAGCTCGGCATAGTGGGTGGTGGCGCACACCAGAGCGCCCCGCTTCCGGGCGGACTCAATGACGGCTGCTGCCAGAGCGGCACCCTCCACCGGATCGGTGCCCGCCCCCAACTCGTCAAAAAGGATGAGGGAACCCGGCCCGCACGCCTCCAGGATCCCCACGATGTTGGTCATGTGAGAGGAGAAGGTGGACAGGTTCTGTGCAATGGACTGCTCATCGCCGATGTCGGCCAGCACGTGGTCAAAGATCACAATGCTGCTGTCGTCCCCCACAGGGATGTGCAGGCCACACTGGGCCATGAGGATGAGCAGACCCATGGTCTTCAGCGTCACGGTCTTTCCGCCGGTGTTGGGCCCGGTGATTACAAGCGTGTCGAAGTCCCCGCCCAGGCGCAGGTCGTTGGCCACCGCTTTGTCGGGCGGCAGTAGGGGATGCCGGGCTTTTTTCAGATCGATCCCCCTGGCCGCCAGCCTGGGCGCGGAGCAGTGGAGCCGGCTGGAGAGCCGGGCCCGGGCAAAGATGCCGTCGAGGAGCACCAGCAGATCGTAATTCTGGGCGATGTCCTCCCTGTGGGCGGCGCACTCGGCGGAGAGTTCCCGCAGGATGCGTTCGATCTCCTTCTCCTCCCTGGCCTGGAGCTCCCGGAGCTCATTGTTGGTCTTGACCACGCCCATGGGCTCAATGAAAAAGGTCCCGCCGGAGCCGGACACGTCATGGACCAGGCCGGGGATCTCGTTCTTGCACTCCGACCGCACCGGCACCACATACCGCCCGGAACGCATGGTGATGATGGACTCCTGCAGATATTTGGACTGAGAGGAGGAGATGAGCTTTTGCAGGATATCCCGCACCTTGGAGGAACAGGCCCGGATATGGCGGCGGATATCGGCCAGTTCGGGGCTGGCCGCGTCGGCGATCTCCTCCTCCGAGAGGATGGCTCCGCTGATCTTTTCCTCCAGAAAACGGTTCGGCACCAGGGAGGCGAAGAGATGGTCGATGCAGGTTTTGGCGCTGCCCTCCCCGGAGGCGTATTCCCTGGCGGCCCGGGCGCAGCGCAGGAGCGCGGCGATGTCCAGCAGTTCCTTGGTGTTCAGCGCCCCTCCCATATCGGCCCGCTGGAGGGACGCTCCCACAGGGCGGACGCCGGACAGTGAGGGGCTCCCCCGTAGGACAATCATCCCCAGCGCGGCGGAGGTCTCCTCCAGGCGGCGGCGCACATCGTCGGCATCGGTCAGCGGGCGCAGGGCGCGGCAGCGATCCTTCCCCTCCTCCGTCTGGGCCTGCCCGGCCAACAGCTCCAGCACCCTGGGCAGTTCCAGAGTCTGGATGGATTTTTCAAACAGATCGGTCATGTAGTTACCTCTTTGCAGGTTTTGCCTTCCATTGATTTTCCATATCGGTTTCTCCGCCTGTGGGAGGCCCTTACAGCAGCTCCAGCCCCAAGGTGAGCACCGCCCGGCCCCCGACACGGATCTTGACGCTTCCGTCGCCCTCCTCCAGCCGGCTCAGGATCTCCGAGGGTTTGCCCATATGCTCCCCCTGCAGGAAGCGGCTCTCGTCTCCAGGGCGGAGCTTCCCCTGGCGGTAGAGGTAATAGGTCAGGGCGCCGTTGGAGGTGCCTGTGGCCGCCTCCTCCGGGATCGCGTAGAGGGGGGCAAAATTCCGGCAATGGGCGGTCTCCCCCCGCTCCAGGGACGGCCAGAACATGTGGATGCCCACCACCTGGTAGCGCCGGGAGAGCTCCGTCACCGCCGCCTCGTTCTGTACCGCCGCCTCCAGGGCCTCCCTGGTGCTCACCGGCAGCAGGATGTCGCACAGCCCCGTGCTCACGGCTCTGGGCACCATATCCGCCGGCATATCATCCAGGCTCAGTCCATAGGCGGCATACAGCTCCCTGGCCTCTTCCTCACTAAAGGTCCTCCCCTCCACCGGAGGGGCCATATCCATCCACACCGCGGTGCGGGAGACCTCAATGCTCAGCTCACCCGCCAGCGTAGAGGCGCCATAGGTGCCTGGGGCCAGGTTTCCCTCCTCCCGCAGCACGGTAAACGCCGCAATGGTGGCGTGCCCGCACAGGTCCACCTCTCCCTCGGGAGTGAAATAGCGCAGGCGGAAGGACTCCGGCCCCAGGCGCTTGACAAAGGCGGTCTCGGAGTGCTTGAGCTCCGCCGCCAGAGTCTGCATAAAGCCGTCGTCCGGGTAGTCCTCATCCCGGCCCAGCAGCGCCACTCCCGCCTGATTGCCGGAAAACTTCCGGGTCGTAAATGCGTCCACAACATATAGTTTCATGACGGCCACCTTCCTTTTTCGCCCATATCGAGCTGTTTATAAAAGTCCAGGGTGCGGAAACCCCGGTCCAACTGCGTGAGAAGAAAATCCTCGCAGGCCCGGGCCATCAGCGCCATACTCTCCCCATTCATCGAAAAGGAAAAAAGGCGCTTCGGATCTCCATAGACCACATGGCGCATGGCGGCCAGGCTGACGGCGTCCAGAGGCCGGGAGGCGCTCCCCCTTTCACCGCAGGCGGCGCAGCAGAGCACCCCCTCGCCCAGATCCAGCCGCGGCTGCGCCGGCGCCTCCTCGCCGCAGAGCGCGCAGACGTCCAGCAGCGGTTCGTATCCCGCCACGCACAAAAGCCGGAGCTCAAAGGCGGCTTTTACCAGCGCCGGAGGCTTGTTCAGCCTGTCCAGGGCATATATGGAGTTGAGCAGCAGGGACAGCAGCGCCTGATCCGGCCGTCCCTCCTCGGCCACTGCCTCGGCCACCTCGGCAAAGTAGGAGCACAGGGCCAGCTTCTCCACATCCCTGCGGACCCCCCAAAAGAGCTCCAGTACCTCCGCCTCGTTGAGGGAAATATAGTCCCGGTACTCAAAAAGCGTCATATCCGACCAGACCAGCAGCTGTGCCGAGGCCGCCAGCGGGCTGTTTCTCCGCCGACAGCCCCGGGCCTTCACCGTGCGCTTGCCCCCTTCCCGGGTGAGGACGGTCAATATCTTGTCGGCTTCCTTGTAGTTGGTCTCCCGCAGGACCAGTCCCTGGGTCACAATGTGCATCCCGTCACCCTTTATGTATGGGCGCGTAAGCGCCCTTGGTAGAACATCGGTCGGGCCGCAAGCCCCGCCGGACAATCAGCCTGCAGCGGGGGTTCAGGCGGTTTTGATCTCGCGCGCTTCCTCCTCCCTGAGCAGGCGGTAAAGCGCGTAGGCCTCCGGCAGACCGGTGGCGAGGAAGAGCTCCCAAAGTGCTTCGCAGTTCATTTTGACAGGCCCCCTTCTCCATTAGGTTGCCTGTTTCCCGCTCTGTTATCAGCGGTAAATTTTCGGACTTATTTTGGTGCCGGTCGCCGGCCCGTCCTCCGTATCCTGTACGGTCTGCGCCCTTCCGTATCCGCGCCTTACTCGTCCCGATACCCCACATCGCGGATAAAATTGAGATTGTCGCGCCAGTTTTCCTTGACCTTGACCCATGTCTCCAAAAACACCTTGGCGCCCATAAACGCCTCAATGTCCTTGCGGGCCAGGGTGGATATCTTCTTCAGCATAGCCCCGTTTTTCCCGATGATGATACCCTTATGGCTGGCCTTTTCGCAGTAGATGGTAGCGTCGATGTCGATGATACCGTTCTCCCGCTCGGAAAACTTGGACAGCTCCACCGCGGTGCCGTGCGGGATCTCCTTGTCCAAGCACAGCAGCAGCTTTTCCCGGATGATCTCGGCGCACACCTGCCGCTCAGGCTGGTCCGTGATCATGTCGTCGGGGAAGAGCTGCGGCCCCTCGGGCAGGAACGCGGCGAGCACATTCAACAACTCTTCGACCCCGTCTCCGTTTTTGGCTGAGATTGGCACAATGGCCTGAAAGTCGCACTCGGCCTGATAGACCTGCATGACGGTAAGGAGCTCCTCCTTTTTCACCGTGTCGATTTTGTTGATGACCAGCACGACGGGTACGCCCAGCGCCCGGATGCGGGCGATGAGCTCCGCCTCCGGGCCGCCCACATGGGGGATGGGTTCTATCAGCAGCATGACGGCGTCCACATCTGCCACGCTCTCCTTCACCACGCCCACCATATATTCTCCCAGACGGGTCCGGGCCTTGTGGAGGCCGGGGGTGTCCATGAAGACATACTGGCACTCGCCCCGGTTGAGAACCGCGCAGATGCGGTTGCGCGTGGTCTGGGGCTTGTTGGTGACGATGGCGATCTTTTCGCCCACCAGGGCGTTGGTCAGGGTGGACTTTCCCACATTGGGGCGGCCCACAATGGAGATCATGCCGGATTTCGTAAGATTCATTTCAGATGATCCTCAACTTTCTTTGTGCGGTTTGAGCTGATTTCCGCTATTTACAGTGTAAGGCTCCAAGCTGCGCCGGTGCCCGCCGCCCCCTCACAGCTCCCCATCCAGCTTCGCAAAGTTTCCCGGATAGAATTGGAGTTCCCGCCGGGTATGGGACGCGCCGGGCCGGTCCTCATCACATCTGCCTCCGGGATATGCCCAGAGCGCCCAGGATGGCCTCCTCCCGCTCCCGCATCCGGGCCTTCTCGGGGCCGTCGTCCATGTGGTCGTACCCCAGCAGATGGAGCACGGAGTGAACGGCCAGATAGGCCACCTCCCGCTCGGTCCCGTGGCCGTACTCCTCTCCCTGGGCGCGAGCCCGCTCCAGTGAGATCACCATGTCCCCCAGAGGGATCAGGCCGGTCTCGGGGTCGGCGTCGGCGGCATCCTCCGGCGGGCGGCCGGGAGCATATTCGAACATAGGAAAGCTCAGCACATCGGTGGCCCTGTCCACATCCCTCTGCTCCAGATTGATCCGGTGAATGCCCTCGTCGTTGGTGAGGAGCACGTCCACCTCGCAGGGCACGCCCACGCCCTCAGCCGCCAGAGCGGCCGGGATGACCCGCCGCAGCAGCGTTTCCCAGACGGCCGTGTCCTCCTCCAGTTCGGATTCGATGATGATTTCGTTGTCCATGGCACTCCACTCCTCTTTTCTCCGGGCTTGCCTATGATTATACACGGTTTCCCGTCTTTTTACCAGTCCTCCATACAAGAATCGGGGCGGGATGATCGGCCTCATCCCGCCCCGCTCACTGGCACACTTCCCCCATCAGCCGCAGCTTTTCCTCCCTGGACAGGCGCTTGACGGCCGCCTCCCGCCGGAGGGCGGCCGATTTTTCCCCGCACGCCTCCCGGTAGACCAGCTCCACCGGGCCGCGGCCCCGGGTATATTTTGCGCCCCGCCCGCTGTTGTGGGCCGCCAAGCGGCGGGGCACATCGTTGGTAATCCCGGTGTAGAGCGTGCCGTCGGCACAGCGGAGGATGTAGACCCAATAGCGTTTCTCCCGTGGGGCGGCCTCACCGTCCATCCCGCTTCCCCTCCGCCGATTTCCGCCGGTGCTCATCCTCCTCATAGGCCTTGATGATCCTCTGGACGATCACATGCCGGACCACATCGGCCCCGCTGAGGCGGCAGATGGCGATATCCTCCACTCCGTTGAGCACCCGCATGGCCTCCCTGAGGCCGGACACCTTGTCGGCAGGCAGGTCGATCTGGGTCACATCACCGGTAATGACGATCTTGGACCCGAAGCCCAGGCGGGTAAGAAACATTTTCATCTGTTCCCGCGAGGTGTTCTGGGCCTCGTCCAGAATGATGAAGGAGTCGTCCAGCGTGCGGCCCCGCATATAGGCCAGGGGGGCCACCTCGATATTGCCCCGCTCCAGATATTT
Source organism: Intestinimonas butyriciproducens (assembly GCF_004154955.1). NCBI lineage: Bacteria > Bacillati > Bacillota > Clostridia > Eubacteriales > Intestinimonas > Intestinimonas butyriciproducens. The sequence goes on from NZ_CP011524.1 coordinate 2,185,680, forward strand.
ATTGTAGGTCTCGGTCCCCAGCATGTCGAAAAGTGCGTCGTAGAGGGGCCGCAGGTAGGGGTCCACCTTGCTTTGCAGGTCGCCGGGTAGGAAGCCCAGCCGCTCCCCCGCCTCCACGGCGGGCCGGGTGAGGATGATGCGGTTGACCTGGCCCGCCCGGAAGGCCGCAACAGCGGCGGCCACCGCCAGATAGGTCTTGCCCGTGCCCGCCGGGCCGATCCCCAGGGTCACGGTGCTCTTTTTGATGGCGTCCACATACCGCTTCTGCCCCAGCGTCTTGGCCTTGATGGGCTTTCCCTTTGCCGTGACGCACAGTACATCCCGGGCCACCTCGCCAATCTTGTCCTCTTGGCCGGATTTGACCAGTTGGAGGACATAGCGGACATTCTGCTCGTTGATGGGTTCGCCGCGGCCGGACAGCTCCAATAGCCCCTCGATGGCTTTAACGCCATAGATGACGTTCTCCCCGTTCTCGCCGGCGATCTTCAGGCTTCCGTCCCGGTTCACCACCGAGACCGAGAGTTCATGCTCAATGATCTTGATGTTCTCGTCAAAGGAGCCGAAAATGTTGACGGCCTCCTCGACGCGCTCCATACTGACGGTCTGTTCGATCAAATTTTGTCGCTCCTTATTTTTACGCTTCTATCCCGCAGGCAGCGGCTGGGCCGGCGTGGTCTCGCCCACCGTTCCCTCGAAGGTGACCTCCCGGCCGATCTGTTCCCGGCACTCCGCCTTCGCCGTAACGGTCAGGATCCCCTCTGCCTCCCGGGCGGCAAAGCTCACCTGGACGACCTCACCGTCCTCTCCCACCAACTTTTCCAGCCGGTCCGCAAGCTGTTCCTCCAGCATGGCCTGGACCGCATCCGGGTCCAGAGCCGCAGGGACCGTCTCATAGGCGCGGTATTCCGTCTTCCGCAGGGCCAGGGGCATCACCCGTCCTCCCGGAAGCGTGAATACGCGGGTCGTGCTTATTTTATCATACCCATCCATGGGAATGCCAGTCTTTCCGAAAAAATTCACGCTGTGGCCCAGGAGGATCAGAGACCAGCCGGTTTCTTTCTCTCCCGTGTATGCTTTCACCTTGGCCTCCAGCGGGATCTCGGCCTCCAGGGTCCGCCATGTCCGGGCGTAGATGTTGCCTCTGGCATGGACCAGGCGCTGCCCGGCATCCACGGTGGCATACTTGGGCTCCTTCAGGTCCACCACGCCGCTGATCAACACCTCGCCTTCCAGCACGGTATCCCCCTCCTGGAAGGAGGGCTGTCCCTCCAGCACCTCCATATGTGTGATGATGCCGGTGGCGGCCGAGATCACATGGGCAGGGGTGGTCTCATCCCGGAGCTCCGGCGTGGGCAGCTTTTCTCGTACCAACACCTCCGCCCTTGTACCGTGGAGGTTTACCGACATCCAAGCCAGGTCCTCCAGGCGGATCAGCGCCTCCTGGCTGATCCGCCTCACATCCAGGCCGGGACCGTAGGCCCCCACCCGCACCCCCTGCCGGGAGAGTTCCGTCAGGATGGCGGCGGTGGGTACTTTCTCGTTTCCGGATACCTCGATGGTGAGGATAAACCGGGAGAGGACGCACACCGCTGCAACCGAGAGCGCCAGACCCAGCAGAAGGGCGTACCGCCTGCGAAACCCGGCCAGGAAGAAGGGAATCCCGGCCCTGCGCTGGGCCGACGCCTCGCACATGACCTTTTCCGCCAGCTCGCCCACCCGTTTGGCATCCCCCCGGGCCACCCGTAGCCGCAAACTGTGCTCGTCCAGCCACTCCAGATCCCAAAATCCTACTCCGCGCTGGGCGCAGAGGTTCAAAAACCGCTCGGGAAAAGCGCCTGTCACCGTAAAAAGAACGCTGCCCCGCAAAAAATTGATGATGGCCTGCATACGCTTCCCTCCGTGTTCCGTTACGCCAGGTCCACCCCGACGATATCTCCCGTGATCAGCAGCTCTACCGCGTTCATCGCCCGGAGCTCCAGATGGGCGCCGCGCACCTTCACAATAAGCTTTCCGCCGCTGATATGGATCTCCTCAGTGCCGTAAGCCAGGATCCCCTTGTGGTTTTCCATCCGAAGCTGATGGTCCCCCAGCAGCTCCACCCGCGGAAGCCCTGCCACCACATCGCCGGGCAGATCGAAGACCTCCGCCGTTTTTTCCAGAAGTCCCTCTTTGCGTCCTTTTTTCTCCATGGCGAGCCCTCCTGTCCTGCTATGTGTATGAAGGGGACCGCGCCGCCTTGCCTGTCCGGCACAAAAATGCGGCTGCTTTTCCGACCTACTGTGGCCGAAAAAGCAACCGCACGTTTGATTCGCAGGAGAGGCAGGAATGTCCCCGGCCGCCCTCGGAATCCCTCAACTCTTACAAATAATTGACCGCCAGGATAGAAGCGCCCAACACGGTCAGCACCACGCCGGTGGCCCGGTTGAGCACAGCGGGGGCCGCCCGGTTGGCAAATTTGGCGGCGATCCGCGCCCAAAGCAGGGTGGAGAGCACGCAAAACAGCAGCACCCCGGGGTCGGGCGCACCGCCGATGGCAAAGTGGCTCACCGCGCCAGTCAATGCCGTAAAGGTCATGATAAACACACTGGTCCCCACAGCCGTTTTGAGCTCATAGCCCAGCACGCTGGTGAGGATCAGCAGCATCATCATACCTCCGCCCGCCCCTACAAAGCCGCAGATGAAGCCGACCAGCATCCCGCACAGAATGGACTGGACTGCCCGCTTTCCCCCACTGACCGTCCCCATCTTCTCCCTGGTGGTCATAACGGGACGCACGATGAACTTGATCCCCAGAAGCAGCGTCATAAAGACGGAAAACCCACCCATGGCGGTGCCGGGCACCAGGCTGGAGATCCAGCTTCCCACCAGGGTGAAGCACAGTACTGTGGCCATCATGATGACACCGTTTTTTACATCCAGATTCTGATTTCTGCCATAGGTATAAGCACTGACCGCACTGGCCAGAACATCGCTGGCCAGCGCGATGCCCACGGCGCTGTAAGCAGGGACATCCAGGAAGGTGATCAGCATGGGGCTGATCACCGCCGCTGCGCTCATGCCTGCAAAACCGGTGCCCAATCCGGCCCCGATCCCCGCCACAAAACAGATGAAAAATTGGTACAGCATCCTTTTTCCCTCCGGCTCAGAGCGCCGTGCGAATATTGGAGACGATCCGACTTATGGTCTGCCCCATGCGCATCCGTTCCTCTTCCGTGAATCCCATGAACATGGCTGTAAGAACCTCCCTCTGGGCCGCCTGTCCCGCGCGTACCGCCGGTTCCGCCCCCGGACAGAGGGCCAGGTGTACCGTTTTTCGGTTCCCCTCCCGGAACTCGCCCCGCAGATAACCGCGCCGTTCCAGCTCCGCCACCGACGCCGACACATGGGATTTTGTGAACTGTTTGCGCTCTACAATATCCCTGGCCGTGTCGAACGCCGGATTGTTGGCCAAAAACAGCAGAATATCCATCTCCATACGGGTCAGGCCGTACGCTTCACACACCGGCTGAATCCGCTGTCCATACAGCCGCTTGGTCAGAGAGCGCAGGTCCCACAGATCGGAAAGGTACATCGGCTCACCTCCTTTGTTCTAAATAGAACTATATATAAGTATAGTCCTCTTTGGCCATTTGTCAAGCCGAAAACCGCGGGTCGCCCACCGCCGCTACCGCGCCAGCGTATAGCTCCGCAGCGCGCTCCGCCGCACCCGCCACTCCGGAAGGAGCCGGTCCATCGCGGCATAGAAGCCCGCGCCATGATTGGGGTGGAGGAAATGGACCAGCTCATGGAGTGTTACATAATCCAGGAGCTCCTGTGGTACGACCGTTAAGGCCGTGTTCAGCACGATGATTCCCCGAGTCCAGTGGCAGCTCCCCCAGCGGCTGGTCATGAATCTGGCTTTCAGCTCCGGCTTTTTCACCCCCAGAGGCTCCACCAGCGGCCACATACGCTCCAGCGAGGCCCGCAGCACAGGCAGCGCCGCTTCCCGGTCCGGCGGCGCCAGGGGGCCGGGCCCCGCAGCGCGTTCCGCCAGCCGCGCCGCGATCCAATTGGCGCGGCTGCGCACGAAGTCGTCCGCGGCAGTCTTAGGGACCCGCCGGCTGACCGACACATGCACCGAACCGTCGGGCCGCACCCGCAGATTCATATTCTTGACCTTTTTCACCGCAAGCAGGTACTGGATCATTCCTTGCGGCGTACTCACCGTGCGCAGCTCCTCTACCACTTGTTCTCCACCTTTTCTGCCACCCCCATCAGGTCTCGGAATTCCAGCCGTTCTCCGCCGTCCAGCACGGCGGCACCGGCAAAGACGCCGAACACCTGGTGATGGTCCGGCCGGACCACCTCGGCGCCTGCGCGGGCCGGCATGGGGCGAAAAACCGCCTCAAACCGCCCGTCGTCACTGGCGAGGACCCACGGTGATCTGAAGTCGTCCCTGCCGCCCCGCTGCGGGATCCTGAAATCTACCCGGGAGAGCTTGTGTCCTCTCCCCTGATAGAACAATATGTTTTCCGTCGCTGTGCAGGCGTCCCCCAGGCCGCGCCCCAGGTGAAAGCCGAAGGGGGCGCCTCCCAGCAGCCCGGCCGCTGAAACCCGGTGCCAGGTGTCACGGCAGGTCCATACCCCCCGCCCCCAATCCAGGATACCGAAGGAGTCCCCCAAGTGAAAGTCGTAGCGCCGCGTGCCCAGCTGCACCGTTCCATCCGCCCGCATGCCATGAATCTTCTGGCTGAAATAGAACTGCCCCGGCCTGTCAAAGGGCACGGAGAGCACCATAGACTCCTCCGGTTCGTCCCGAAGCACGATGTGGGCGTCCAGGGCCGCCCCTTCCCGGAAGGCGTCCATGTGGGCAGTCAGCGTACGGTTCAGGCCGTCGTTGTGGAAAAGGATGCCGTATCCCCGCCCGGATACCGCCGCATTTCCCCGCTCGGAGGTCTCCGGAAGCCCGGTGCGCCCCATAGGGAAGGGCCGCCTGGGACACCTGGTCATCTGCCAGCCCTCCCGGAAATCCAGCAGGGAGATAGAATCCAACCCCAGATAAAAGTGATCTGCAATGGTGAGGGCCAGGGCAAAGCCGGGGCCCATCACCAGATAATCGTCCCACTCCCTGCACCCGGTTGGGCCGCCCTTCACCCGGGCCCGGTCATAGACGGGCAGCAGCCGTCTGGCCCAGCCCGGTTCGGTCAGATTTCCCCGCTCATCCAGCAGTGGAATGGCATGCGTGATCTCATGCTGCATGGAGCCTCCTCCTTGTTCCGCGCCGAAGGGGCGCGCTCCACAGGAGGCCCCCTTTTGATCGGGTCCCATTATACCACCCACCGGCTTTTTTGCATAGGACATTCCCTCCTCCGCATAGATTTTCCAGACGGAGGTGGTCCTTTTGCTGTCCAAGCTGCTCTCCCGGCAGGGCGTCCGGGATCTTTTTCTGGGGCTGGCCCTGCTGTGCGCCACGCTGTCCCTCATGCTCTACCCCCAGGACTCTATGTCCGCCGCCCGTGAGGGGCTCATGCTCTGCTATAATGTGATCATCCCCTCCCTCTTTCCCTTTTTCGTTCTCTCCGCCTTAGTGGTGGATCTTGGTCTGGCCGGTTACATCGGCCGCGCGCTGGAGGGATTCATGCGTCCGCTCTTCAACGTCCCGGGGGCCTGCGCCTCCGCCTTTGTCCTGGGCTTTGTGGGCGGCTACCCCGTAGGGGCCCGGACGGCCCTGAGCCTCTACCAGAAGGGGATGTGCACCAAGACCGAGGCTGAGCGCCTCCTTTCCTTCTGCAACAACTCCGGCCCGGCCTTTATTCTGGGCGTAGTGGGGGCGGGCGTATTCGCCAGCAGCCGGGTGGGCGTCCTCCTCTACCTGGCGCACGCCGCCGCATCCATCTGTGTGGGGCTGTTTTTCCGATTTTACAGGCGGGGTAAAAAAGGCCGCGAGGCCAGGGTGTCCCCCAAGTTCGAGGCGGAGCGGTTTACCACCGCCTTCACCGGAGCGGTGAAGAACTCCTTCCTCTCCACCTTGAATATCTGTGCCTTTGTGGTCTTTTTTACCGTGGTCATCCGTCTGCTCTTTCTCTCCGGGGCCCTCCCGGCGCTCGCCCGGCTGCTGGGCGTCCTGCTCTCCCCACTGGGTTTTACCCAGGAATGGGCCGAGCGGCTCCTCACCGGGGCCATCGAACTCTCCTCCGGCGTCTGGACCCTCTCCGGCGCGGGTGGCATGGCGGGGCGCATGTCCATGGCGGCCTTCATGCTGGGCTGGGCCGGGCTCTCCGTCCACTGCCAGGTTCTCTCCTTCCTCGGCGGCAGCGGGCTTTCCGTCAGAACTTATATCGCCGGAAAATTCCTCCACGGCGGACTCGCCGCCCTCTTCACCGCCCTGCTGGTACGACTCTTCCCCCTGAAGGAACCAGTGGCCGCCTATTTGGCTGAACAGGTGGAGGGGATCGCCGGCATCGACTTTTCCACCGCCCTTACCATCTCCACAACGGCCGCCTGGGTCATGTGGCTCCTCTTCTTCGGGGCCGCTGCGGCGGCGGTGAGAAAAACCAGTAGAAAAAGGAAACATGCTGTAGTATAATGGCATAGATAGAGAGCTTGAAGATGGGAGTGGCCGCCATGCTGTTTGAGAAAAAGATGGACCCCCGCTGTGCTTACTGCCAGCGCTGCGCTCCTCTGGACGAAGAGAGCGTCATGTGCATCAAAAAGGGGGTGGTTCCGGCGGGCTTCCACTGCCGTGCTTTCAAATATGACCCGCTCAAGCGGGTCCCCCCCCGCCCCGCCGCCCCGGACTTTTCCCGGCTGAAGGACGAGGATTTTGTATTGTAATTGTAACAGAAGGGGAGCCCTGTCCTTTTTAGGCCGGGCTCCTCTTTTCTTTGATGGAAAGCCGCTTTCGCCTCCCAGCTTCTTTTTACCGCTCCCGTAATCCGGGAGAATGCCCCAGCAATTGCTTCCGCCTTGCAATCGCTCTGCCAGGACGATTAAGATGCAAGGCGGAGAGAAAGGGGACCCGGCGCCGGGGCATATTCGCAGCGCGCCAACAGGCCTTGGCCGCACCGAGAAGATAAGGCGCTTCTGGTTTGGAGGGGAAGAAATGAACCGTGTGTTAATCATGAGCGAGAAAGACTTCACAGAAGTGAAGGCATTTTACTGGAAACTCATCGAACAGATGCAGGGCGGCTCATATCTCCCCGGCTGGGAGAAGGGCGTATATCCCTCCGATATATTTTTGCGGGAATCCCTCAGGAACAGGGCGCTTTATATGCTGAAGTGCGACGGAAATTATGCCGCGGCTATGGTCCTTAACCACGAAACCAACGAGGGATATTCCGGTACAGCATGGAAGGTTGATGCGGATAAGCATCAGGTATTGATCGTTCATGCCCTTGGGGTCCTCCCGGCTTTTCAGGGGAAAGGGGTTGCAAAGCATATGGTGAAGGAAGTCATCCGAATCGCGGGTGAGCGCCATCAACGCGCAATCCGGTTGGATGTGCTAAACGGCAATGTGCCTGCGCTGAAGTTGTACGAAAGCATGGGGTTCGAGCATCGCAGGACCACGCAAATGTTTTACGAAGACACCGGCTGGACAGATTATCTATTATACGAACTTGTCTTATAAATGCAGTCAGAGTGCAGTGCTCTGTCTGCTGCACCGATAGCCGATAAATGTGAAGTTGTAAGGCAGCAAGAAAAGTCGAGAATTTCCGTTTTCCTTCTGCGATAATATTTACCGTCAGGAGGTGATACAAGTGACGGAAAAAATTTTGGCTGTACAGCGAATGCAAGACTATATCGACGCTCATTTGACGGAAAAAATCACATTATGCGATCTGTCCAATGCGGCATTGTTTTCTCCTTTTTATTGCGCTCGAATATTCAAGGAGCTGACAGGACTTTCACCGGCGGATTACATCAGGCGGCTTCGGCTGTCGCGTTCCGCATTGCGTCTGCGAGATGATAAGCGCAAGGTGGTTGATGTGGCCTATAACATCGGCTATGACAGTGTAGACGGATACCAACGGGCATTTTATAACGAATTCGGATGTAATCCACACGAATACGCAAAATCACCGATTCCGCTTTCACTTTTCACTCCTTATGGCGTTAAATTCAGAAGTTTATGGAAGGAGAATAAAGTTATGGCAAATATTGCCAATATTTTTATTCAGGTGATTGAAAAACCTGAGCGTAAAGTCATCATTAAACGCGGAGAAAAAGGCAATGAATACTGGAGCTATTGCCAGGAGGTCGGCTGTGACGTGTGGGGGATCCTGACAAGCATGAAGTCCCTTTGCGGTGAGCCTGTTTGCCTGTGGCTGCCAGAAAAGTACCGGGAAAAAGGCACCTCCGAATATGTACAGGGTGTTGAGACAGCGATTAACTATGATAGTGTTATCCCTGAAGGATTTGATATCATTAAGTTGCCTGCTGCAAAATATCTGATGTTTCAGGGGGAGCCGTTCAAGGAAGAGGATTATTGCAATGCAATTGAGACCGTACAGAATTCTATGAAAAAATATGACCCGTCTACAATCGGTTATGTTTGGGATGATTCCAATCCACGCATTCAGCTGGAACCTCGCGGTGAGCGTGGATATATTGAATTGAAGGCAATTCGTTCTCTTTGATGAGTCCCAATTTGCCGGACTGATACGTTCCGGGTCTATTTCTACTTATTTCCGCGAGGGTACTCGAAGTGCATGACCCAGCCTAGCGCATTGTCTGCTTCCCAACAAGCCGGGAGCCCGGCCTTTTCAGGCCGGGCTCCTTCCATTTTTTCTGCCGTTCAGTCGTCCCAATCGTCGTGGTCGTCATCCCAATCATCGTCCCGGTCATCATCGTGGTCGTCGTACCAATCGTCGTATCGGTCGTCCAGATCATCAATCTTATCATCCGTCTGATCCAAAAGACGATCCAGGGCGCGGAATTCCGTGGTCGTCAGCTTACCGTCGCGGTAGGATCGCTCGATCTTATCCTCCAGCCGCTCCAGCTCATCTTCCAGCGTCTCTATTTTCTTCTCAAGCGTTTTCCATGCCTGCGCGCCGTCGGCAGTTTTGAAGTTCCGGACCTCCTGTACCAGCTCATCCGCCCGGTCGTCCAAGCCGCTGATTTCGGAGACATAGCCGTCGTAGGTCGCCCCACCGGAGACTCCGGACTGGGCGTCGGACTCGTCATATCCCACGGTCTTGTCGGCAAGGTTGCCCCAGGCGCTCTTTACACGGTTATCCAGCGCGTCGAGCTTGTCGTTGAACGCGGTATACTCTTTGCTGCTCAGCCGGTCCTCCTTCCGATCCGTGCCAAGATTTCGGTACTCCGTACTCACGTCCCTGCTCACGAGATGGAGGTCCCCGGCAACCGCATTGTACTGCTCCAGGCGCTTGGCATACGTGCCGGCGGGCCGAATGGCCTTGATGTCGGCTTCTATCTCCTTCATCCGGCTTTCCAGCTCATCCACGATCTGTTCATGCTCTTCGTACACGGTCAGCTTGCCGGATTCATTGTCGATGGTCTTGACGCGGAGGTCCTCCAGAGCATCCTTCAGACGGTTGTCCAGCTTGTCGATCTTGGTGGTGAGGACGTTGAAATCCGCCGTTTCCATCTCGCCGTCCCGGTACTGCCGGTTGACGAGCTGGGCAAACTCGTAGAGGTCCTCCCGAATGTCTTCGATGGTATCGCTGTGGAGATCATACTGGTCGCGGCGGCCGGCATAGGTGGAGGCCGCCTTCAGGTCGTTGACCGCCTGCTCCGCCTCCTCTGCCCGCACAGTAAGCTTCTCCAGCGTGAGATCCTCCGGCTTGGTATCGGTCCGGGTATAGAGGCTGATGGTCTGCGTTTTTCCATTCCACTCCACATCCAGGTCCATTACGTTGCCCAGCGCCCGGATGGGGAGATAGGTGGTGCCCTCATAGGTGATTGGGTAGACAACATCGCCATTCTTGTCCAGCAGGGTCTGATCTTTGCCGTCCACCGTCACCGTAATATCGGGGCGCAGGTCGGCGCTGACGCGCTCTGCAACAGTGGTGGCGCCCGCGCCCAGGACCATGGCTCCTGCCAGCGCAGCGGCGAGTACGGGAACTCTCAGATTCTTTTTCATCAGGTTTCCTTCCTTTCCTATGTTGATCGGCGCCATAGGCGCCCCTCGGGGTGTCGTTTGCTTTCCCTTTCACCCCAATAACGCGGCGGAGGCTCGCTTTATCGCATCTACACAGAAATTTTTTCAGAATCCTAAACGAAGCGGGGAGGCGCTGGAGCGCCTCCCCGCTTCGTTTATCTTTCGCTCAGGCGGACGGCAAACGCCTCCGCCCGCTCCTGCTGTTCCGGCAGAAGAGGCACGGCAAAATCCGCCCCGTATTCGGCCTCCAGCACCAGCGTGGCCCGCCCTCTTGGGCCCGCCCGCCGCATCTCAGTCCCCGCCAGACGGTCCCACGCCAAATAGACCGCCTCCACACCGTAAAAATCCATCCGGAGTCCCACCACGCCGCGGTCCATCTTTGCCAGAAAATACTCCGGCTTCTGCCTTCTTCGCAGGGCAGCCCCATAGCTCCGGCCTCGGAGCCACAGACTGTCCCGGATCTCTTCCCCAAACCGGTAGCACAGCTTTGCCATGTGGTACATGGCAAAGCTGTCCTCTCGGAGCCGCTCCAGCGCCTCCGTGGGGGGATGCGCCTGTCTGGGCCGGAAGTCTGGCGGATTCCCCAGCAGCAGATTCAGCACCGGAAGGAGTACATCCTCCTTCGTCTTGTTATATCGGAAGTCGACCTGTTTCTGGACGTGGTCCTGTCGTAGCGCCACCGCCGCACTGCACGCCAAGAGCCGCACTCCATATGTCAATTCCGTCACCTCTCCGCGCCGGATCAGTGTGCGCTCCAAGTGTCCCTCCCCGTCATCGCACAGGAGCAGTACCTCTTCCCCCAGCCATGCCGTCAGGTATTCCATACCGGACACATGCTGGTGCAGTTTGGGGATATAGGTCACATGCTCCGGGGGCAGGCCCCGCATCCGCCACGAGTCCAGCGCGGGGCCAAAGCGGGCGGGCAGCTCCGGCCAGTCATAAATGCGCCGGGGCCAGGATGCAAGCGTCGGCCGTCCGTCCTCTCTGACTCCCATTTTTTCTCCTCCTCCCCCGGGACGGTATGTGCAGCCACATCCATCCCCCAGGCAAGGCCCAGTATATCACGCTTCGCGTAGAAAAGCGAGCCGCCGCGCCCAACTTCTCAGGTGCGGCGGTTTATCGGAAGCGGCTCCCGCCCCGCTCAGCCGTGAAGGATCATGCTGAAGACGCTCCACGGACTGCCGCTCCATAAAGTTCTCTTTCATTTTTACGACTCCCTTCTGTCCTTGGACCCTTTTTCTCAAGCAGGGTCGCTCATTTTCATACTATAATCAGCAGTACGCAAATACAACTTTGCAATTTCTAACGACTTAAAAGGGAAATTCCATCGTTGTAATCCACGATGGGGGTCATGTTCAATACAAATGTACCGCCCGCAAGTACCACAAATATATTGTGTGTGATTTTCTAAACAATCCAAATGATTACTTCTCTCAAAATTGAAATGGGCGGGAAGCCATTTTAGGGCTTTCCCGCCTTGATTGCCCTTTAGCAAAGGAGAGCGGGCCAGCTTTGCTATTTTTCTGTAAATCCTTATAGCTATGAAGTGAATTAAGCATTCAATGAATAATATTCTGTTAGTATATTTGCTAAAATTTCCGGATTTTCCTCATTTACAACATGGCCTGTATCCTCAATAATTTTCAATTCTGCACTTTTAATGTTTTGTGACAAATAATGCGCTGATTTTATGTTTGCGCTGTCTTTCTTTCCGCAAAGGATTAGAGTGGGGCACTTAATATTTTTCACCCTATTACTGAAATCTAAGTTCTTCATGGTGTTTCCTAAAGCAAAAGTGTCCTTTTTATCAAATGCCATAGTTTCAAAAATAGATTTTGGTAAAAATCTGAAAATTATATTTTGAAAACTAAATGCTACCTTCGGGACTTTATGTGGCGTTCCGATTAAAACTAATGTTTTCACTTTTTGCGGGAAATCCAAAGCAAAATTTAACGCCAAAATACCGCCTAATGAAAGACCGCATAAATGAATTTGTCCGTCAATTTCGTTGCAATATTTTACAAATGGAGAATATAGATTTTCGTAATTTGCCTCTTTTCCTTTAAGGATGGAGGATAGATTTGGACATACAATATCTTCGTTGTTTGTCATATATGAAATTGTTTTATTCCAACTTGTTGCTTTGTGTCCTGGGCCGTGAACAAAATTTCTGTTGCCATAGGTATCTCCTTTGAATTTTATATTTTATTTTTGGTAAGCTACTTATTATCCCATGATTTGTAAAGGGTGCTAAACATTGCTCACGCAACAAGCCCTTGACAAACCATAGACTAATAAGTTTTAGGATAATCAAGCAGAAATGAAGTAGTATGATGTTTCACTGCATAGAAAAGACACTCTATTTCAAGTGCCAATTTTCCGTAATTCCGTATTTCTTTGTATAAGTCGTTAAATAAGGATCTTTTATTTGTTTCGCTGATAGATATAGTGTTTATGAGGATATTCTCGTTTTTTGCCTTTTTTAGTATGAAAAAAGGGTCATCGTGGAACCTCCGTTCCACGATGACCCTTCTTTTTTGACTCATTTGTCGGCTGTAACATTGTCCGCGCCGCGGCTCAGTCCACCAGTTTGTCCAACTCCTTGATGTGCTCCGTCTCATTGGAGGTCTTGTGATTGGCCTGTTTCGCGTAGAGATTGACCGCCGTCTGGGACTTCTTGATCGGCTGCATGGTTCCGGCGCCCGCCACACAGCCGCCGGGACATGCCATGCCCTCCAGCAGGTAGCCGGGATATTTCCCCGCAATGGCGGCACTGAGCATTTTGCGGCACTCCCGCAGGCCTTCGGCGCTGGTCACCTGGATTTCCCGGTCAGGATGCCGCGCCTTGATGACATCCACCACCGCCTGAGCCACGCCGCCTGAGACCGCAAAGTTCCGTCCGTCGGCGGAGGCGTCGTTAACGCCGTTGGGGTCCTCCTCAATGGTGGTAAGATCCAGATGCTTGGCGTCAAAAATCCCCGCCATCTCCTCAAAGGTGAGCACAAAGTCCACCTCGCTGCGCACACTCTTGCGCATGGCCTCCAGCTTTTTGGCCGCGCAGGGCCCGATGAATACCACCTTGGCCTTTGGATGCTCATGCTTGATCAGGCGCGCGGTGAGGGTCATGGGTGTCAGGGCCATGGAGATGCAATTAGCATGGTCAGGAAAGAGTTTTTTTGCCATGGCGGACCAGGCCGGACAGCAAGAGGTCCCCATAAAGGGCAACTCGTCAGGGACCTCTTTGATGAAATCCTCAGCCTCCTGGGTGGCGCACAGGTCGGCGCCGATGGCCACCTCAAAGACGTCGGCAAAGCCCAACTGCTTCATGGCGGCCCGGAGCTTGCCCGGCGTCACTTTGGGACCGAACTGGCCCACAAAGGCGGGGGCCACCGCTGCGTAGACCCGTTCACCGGACTGCATGGCCCGGATGACCTGGAAGATCTGGGACTTATCCGCAATGGCGCCAAAGGGGCAGTTCACCAGACACATGCCGCAGGAGACGCATTTGTCATAGTCGATCTCCGCCTTGCCGTTGGCATCGGAATGGATCGCATCCACGCCGCAGGCCACGGCGCAGGGGCGCTGCTGGGTAATAATGGCGTTATAGGCGCACACCTCCGCGCAGCGACCGCACTTGATGCATTTCTCCTGATCGATATGGGAGCGGCCGTTGTAGCGGTCCAGCTTGATGGCGTCCTTGGGGCAGACCTCTTCACAGGGGTGCGCTAGGCAGCCTTGGCAGCCCTCCGTCACCAACAGGCGCTTTTCCGTACAGCCGTTGCAGGCAAATTTGATCACATTGATGAGCGGGGGCGTATAGTAGGTCTCAGGCTGATCCGCCGCCTCGATGTTGTCCGACAGAGGGGCATGTTCCGCCGCGCTCCGGCAGGGAAGGCCCATCGCCAACCGAAGCCGCTCCCCCACGATGGCCCGCTCCAGGAACACATCGTTTCGAAAGTTGCCCACCTCGCCCGGAATGATCTTGTAAGGGAGGGCCTCGATCCTCTTATCCACCGGCCACTCAGTATGATAGGCCATTCGGGCGACCTCACGAAAGATCCTGTGCCGGATCTCCTGGATTCTGGTCTCTACACCTCGCATCTTCTTTCTTCCCCTTACCTTATGAATTGGCACTACCAGCATACCGCAAATGCGCACGCCTGTAAAGCATCAACTTGCTAAAATTTTTGGTATCGGCCTTGGTTTTCTTGTTAATTTCCGGCCCATATGCTACAATTTTACTGCATCGCGGCGCGCTTATCCTTAGGATGCCGCAATTGTCCAATTTCAAACCAGGAGGTGAGCCTATGCAGGTCGTCGACCTCACCCATTTTCTTTCACAGGGTATGCCGGTCTACCCCGGTACGGAGGGCCCCAGATTCGAGTCGGCGAACACCTATGAAAGAGATGGTTTTCAGGAGACACGCATGACCATGTACACCCACACCGGCACCCACGTGGACCCGCCGGCCCACCTGTTCCCTGGCGGCGCAACGCTGGACCGTCTCCCCATCACGCAGTTTGTCGGCACTGCTCTGGTCATCGACTGCACCGATCTGCGGGAGGGCGGCCGGATCGCCATGGATCGCGTTGAACGCCGCAGGGCCGATGCCGATATGGCTGAATTTCTCCTCTTCCGCACCGGCTGGGACCGATACTGGGGAGACCCGCGCTATTTTGGGGCCTATCCCTGCATCGGCGGCGACGTCGCGGAATACCTCGTCCAGAGCCGCAAAAAGGGGGTCGGCCTCGACACCATCGGCCTGGACCCTATTGCGGCGGCGGCCCTTCCCCTTCATAAGAAGGTGCTGGCGAACAATGCCTTTGTCATCATCGAAAATCTCACGAATCTGCACCTTGTGGGACACAGCCTCTTCACTCTCTGCGCCCTGCCTCTCAAGCATGTAGGAGCTGATGGCTCTCCCATTCGAGCCATCGGACTCATCGAGGATTGAGCCTTCCCAAATACGAAAAAGACGCGCCGCCAGCATATGCTGGCGGCGCGTCTTTTTCTGCCTGATGATCGTCGCGGAGGGCATGCGTCTTTTTCCTTACATTATAATAAGGGAGGGTAACGGCACTTACTCCTTGCCCATCCGGCGGGCCATTTCCTTCACAGCGAAGGTGATGACGTCACCGGCGTAGGTGCCCGCGCCGAAGCCGGCGTCAAAGCCCAGCTCCTTGGCCAGCGCGTGGGTAATGCGTGCGCCGCCACAGCACAGGATCATCTTGTCACGGACGCCCTCGGCCTCGGCCAGCTCGATGAACTCCGTCATGTTCTTGATGTGGACATCCTTCTGGGTGACGGTCTGAGAGATCAGGGCCACATCAGCGTGAAGCTCCTGACACTTCTGGAGGAACTCCTCGTTGGGGACCTGAGAGCCGAGGTTATAAGCCTCGATCATCTCGTACCGCTCCAGGCCGTAATGGCCGGCAAAGCCCTTCCGGTTCATGATGGCGTCGATGCCCACGGTATGGGCATCGGTGCCGGTGGAGGCGCCCACCACCACGATCTTACGGCCGATGTGCTCCCGGATATATTCGTTGGTCTCCTCCATCTCCATGGCTTCATCGGCCACGGTGAGGACCTCGATCTCGTTGTAGTTGACGCTGTGGGTCACTGCGCCGTAGACCACATAGAAGGTAAAGGTCTCATCCAGCTTCTGGTGCAGGGCCACGTTGGGGTCGGCGATCCCCATCTTCTGGGCCATCTGCACGGCAGCGGCCTGTCCCTTAGCGTCGTCCTTAACAGGCAGGGTGAAGGACATCTGCACCTTGCCGTCGTTCATGGTGTCGCCATAGGGGCGCAGCTTGGTGAGATCCAGGGTGGTGTCCAGGTCTTTGTCTCTGATTTGATACAGTCCGGAACTCATTTGGAAGCGCCTCCTTTCATCATGGGCTCCATGAAGGGATTGCGGTACCCGGGCGCCTTCTGGAACACGCCATCCAGGCCCTTGCCGCCGTCGCGGGGCCGCTTGATGTCGGCAAAAATGCCCTTCTCCAGCGTCTCAAAAATGCCGAGCTGCTCGATGTCCCCCAGCAGATTGGTGGCCTTGGTGAGGACCTCGTTGGCACGGGTCTGCATAATACCGCCCTCTTTGAAGACGATCTCGCTTCCCAGGTCCTTCATGGTGCGGAAGATATACTGGGCGTTCTGAATGGCCAGGAAACGGTCGGAGAGGAAGGGCGTATGGATGGCCTCGGTCATCATGCCCAGCAGATGGATCTTCTGGTCGGTGAGGATGGTGACGATATTGAAGAGGGCATCCTGCACATGGCCGCGGAAGATGTTGCCCGTCATAAACTTCGTGGGGGGCATGTACTTCAGGGGAGCCTTGGGGAAGATCTCCCGGGCCATCTCGGCCTGCGCCAGCTCATAGAGGAAGCCGTTCTCCACATCGGGATCGATCTCAAAGGCGTGGCCCAGGCCCATCTGCTCCTCGGGTAGGCCGGCACGGAGGGCAAATGCCTCGTTGAGGAACTGGGAGGCCAGCACGGTATGCGCCTCCTCCACGGCGTCGGCCGTCGTGAGGTAGTTGTCCTCGCCGGTGTTGATGACCACGCCGGCATAGGCGTTGATCGCACGGGAGAAGGACTGGTCCACCAAGGTCCGCTGCATATTGATGTCGCGGAACAGAATGCCGTACAGGGCGTCGTTCAGCATCACATCCAAACCCTCGAAGGCACCCATGGCGGCGATCTCGGGCATACAGAGGCCGGAGCAGTAGTTGCACAGGCGGATGTAGTGACCCAGCTCCTCGCCTACCTTGTCCAAGGCATCCCGCATCAGGCGGAAGTTTTCCTGGGTGGCGTAAGTGCCGCCGAAGCCCTCGGTGGTGGCGCCGTAGGGCACGTAGTCCAGCAGGGACTGGCCGGTGGTCCGGATGACGGCGATGACATCGGCGCCCTGACGGGCGGCGGCGGTGGCCTGCACGATATCCTCATAGATATTGCCGGTGGCCACGATCAGGTAGATCCAGGGGCCCTCTTTATCCCCGTACTTGGCCAGCAGCTCCTCACGGCGGTTGCGGCGGGCGGCGATCTTCTTCAGGCTCTCCTGCACCACGGGCTCGATGGCTTTGTCGATCTCAGCGTCGGAGTGGGTGGGCAGCGTGGTGAGGTCCAGGGACCCGTCGGCCACGGCCTCGGCAATCTCCTGGGTGGACTTGCCGGTCTCCACCATCGCATTTCCGATCCAGAACGTCACACCCTGTCCCAGCGCGCCCTTGCCGGTGAGATGCTCCACCACCACGTTGGGCAGCGGCACCTCAAAGGAGTTGACGCCGTCGATGCCCAGCAGCCGGCACACGGTACGCTCCACGGCCACGGTGGTATGGCGGTCAATAAAGCGCTGCGTGTCATCGGCCACCTTGGAAGCATGGTTACGGGCCTGCTCCACAAGGTCAAAGTTCAAATTGAGCTTGGATTCCAACACATATCACTTCCATTCCATATATTTTTTACGCGGAAGGCGGGGAAAACG
Source organism: Intestinimonas butyriciproducens (assembly GCF_004154955.1). NCBI lineage: Bacteria > Bacillati > Bacillota > Clostridia > Eubacteriales > Intestinimonas > Intestinimonas butyriciproducens. The sequence goes on from NZ_CP011524.1 coordinate 2,203,262, forward strand.
GATCGCCGCGCCGCAGCGCGGCGATCCGCCCTTTTCCCGATGCTTAGTGTTCTTCTCTCTTGTGGCGCTCCAGGTTGGCGGGCTCCATGGAGAGGGCCTGGCCGCGCTCGAGGCCGGCGACGCCCATCAGCTCCACCTTGCGCTTGCCCTCGCGCTCAGCCTTGCAGTACTCGCACTGGCAGGTCTCCTCATAGTGCTCGGGCTCAGTGTAAGTGGTGATGACGCCCTCGTAGTTGCGGAGGATGACCTTATGCGGAGTCTGGGAGATGACATACTGCGGCATGACGGGAGTCTTGCCGCCGCCGCCCGGGGCGTCCACCACGAAGGTGGGCACACAGTAACCGGAGGTGTGGCCGCGGAGGGCCTCAATAATCTCGATGCCCTTAGAGACGGGAGTACGGAAGTGCTCCAGACCCATGGACAGGTCGCACTGATAGATGTAGTAGGGACGCACGCGCATCTCGACCAACTGGTTGACCAGTTTCTTCATGGTAAAGACACAGTCGTTCACCCCGGCCAGCAGCACGGACTGGTTGCCCAGAGGCACGCCGGCATCGGCCAGCATGGCGCAGGCCTTCTGCGCCTCGGCGGTGATCTCCTGGGGATGGTTGAAGTGGGTGTTCAGCCAAATGGGATGATACTTCTTGAGCATGGCACACAGCTCGGGCGTGATGCGCTGGGGGCACACCACAGGAGTACGGGACCCCAGACGGACGATCTCCACATGGTCGATCTCACGCAGACGGGAGATGATGTACTCCAGCATATCGTCGGAGAGCATCAGCACGTCGCCGCCGGAGAGGAGAACGTCGCGGACGGTGGGCGTATTGCGGATATACTCGATACACTTGTCGATCTGCTCCACAGGCACACTGGTGTCGTGCTGACCAGCAAAGCGGCGGCGGGTGCAGTGACGGCAGTACATGGAGCACTGGTCGGTGGTCAGCAGCAGCACGCGGTCAGGATAGCGGTGGGTGAGCCCGGGCACAGGGGAGTCGGAATCCTCGTGCAGAGGGTCCAGCAGGTCGGCGCAGGACTGATGCAACTCCTTGGCGGTGGGGATGGCCTGCTTACGCACGGGGTCATGGGGATCGTTGGGGTCGATCAGAGAGAGGTAATAGGGGGTGATGGCCATACGCAGGGTGCCCAGGCAAGCCTTGACGCCCTCCTCCTCCTCGGGGGTCAGCTCGATGTACTTTTTCAGGTCCTCCAGGGTCTCGGCCCGGTTGGCGACCTGCCAGTGCCAATCGTTCCAGTCGGCGTCGGACACGTTGGGGAACAGCTGTTTACGGCGAGACTCGTTGGTAAACTTCATGGTAAGTAAACCCCTTTCATGACTCAGGCCGCTATGGCCTGCAATTCCAAAATCAAGAGATTGGATCCCGTCTTACAGATACTTCTTCTCGAAGTAGGCCTTCAGTTCGGGGTTCTCACGCAGCTCGGCCAGCGTGATCTCGGCATGGCCCTTGGTATAGCCGTTGCCCACGATCATGGTGACGTCCTTGCCTACGCCCTCGGCGCCCAGGGCGGCCTTGGCAAAGTCGGTCGCCATGGAGAAGAAGTAGACGATGCCGTTGTCGCGCACGGGCAGGATGGCGCTCATCTCGCAGGCGGGCACGTTGACAATGAGGATGGAGACGTCGTACTCCTTGCCGTTGTTGGCGGCCAGGGATTTCTCCAGCACATCCATGGGGTCGGTGGCGGAGGCGACAATGGCCTCATGGCAGAGGTGCATGCTCTTCAGGAGGTCGGCATCGGCCTGGCAGATGACCAGCGCCACCACCTTGCCGGTGGGGCCGACGCGCTTCATGGCCTCGTAGCAGCACATCATGCCGCCCTTGCCTGCGCCGCCGAGGATCAGCACGCTGTCGCCGGCCTGGACCAGTTTGGCGGTCTGAGCGGGCGCACCGGCCACGTCCAGAGCGGCCAGCGCCAGCTCTTCGCTCATATCGTCGGGCAGCTTGGCATACAAGCCGCTTTCAAACAGGATGGCCTGGGCCTCGACCTCAACGCGGTCGATCTCAGGGTGAATCGCTTTGATTTTCCCGATCTTCAGGGGGGTCAGGGACAGGGAGACCAGAGAGGCAATCTTATCGCCCACCTTCAGGTCGATCTTACCCTGCAGATCCTCGCCGATCTCCTTGACCGTACCGATGAACATGCCGCCGGAGCCGGTGACGGGGTTCTGCATCTTGCCGCGCTCGTTGACGATATCCAGGATCATCTGCTCGGTCTTGCCCAGGTCCTTGCCGCAGGCCTCATAAATCTGGGTAAAGGAGGCGGAGTCGATGTTCAGGGCGGAGACGTCACAGAGGATCTCGTTGGAGTAGCACTCCATGGTATTGTCGATCTTCTTGGCGGCCTGGGTCATAAGGCCCTTGGGCTCAATCACGCGGTGGACACCATACTTATTGCCTTTTTTCTGCATGTTTTGACCTCCATTTATCTGTTTGGGGACCAATCTGGTTTGGGAATTGTGGGATTGGAATTTTTGGTTTGGGTTTTGGGAATTGGAATTGTGGGATTGGTTTGGGTTTGGAATTTGGGAATTTGGTGGACGGGGTGAAAACGCGGGTCCCCATATCGCGCCCGCCCGGTCCGGGATTGGGAAAAATGGGAAATGGGAATTGTATCAGAAACTCAGCCCAGGCTGAGAATCTTACGGGCCTCGGCGGGATTGGCGACGGGGCGCCCCAGCAGGTTGGCCAGCTCAACCACCCGCGCTACCAGCTCGCCATTGGATTTGGCGAGGACACCCTTGGAGAGATATACCGTGTCTTCAAAACCCACGCGGACGTTGCCGCCCATGGGAATGGCCGCTGCCGCCAGCTCGTAGGCAAAGCGACCGATACCGGTGGCGGTCCAGGTGGACCCGGCAGGAATGGCGTTCACCAGCCACTGGAGATTGCCGGCGGTAGCGGGGGTACAGCCGCTGACGCCCAGGACAAAGTTGAACTGCATGGGGTCGCCGGGGACCAGTCCCTTTTTCGCCATCTTCAGGATCGTGTCCAAGTGACCCATCTCAAAGCACTCGTACTCGGGCTTGATGTGGTTTTCCAGCATGCGCTTGCCGAAGGCCCGCATGGTGGGCATATCGTTCATGAACACGTCGTCCCCGAAGTTGCAGGTGCCGCAGTCCAGCGTAGCCATCTCGGGGAAGAGCTCGGTGGGCTGGAGCCGCTCCTCCGCCGTCATGCCGACTGCGCCGCCGGTGGACGGGATAAGGATCACGCCGGGGCAAGCTGCCTTGATGGCATCCATGACCACCCGGAACCGCTCCCGGTCCTGGGTGGGCGTGCCGTCGTCCTCACGGACGTGCACGTGAATGACCGCCGCGCCCGCGTCAAACGCACTCTTGGCCTCCCGCACCATCTCATCGACGGTGTAAGGGACGGCGGGATTGTTTTCCTTGGTGACCTCGGCGCCGCAGATGGCGGCGGTGATGATCAGTTTCTCCACGAGATCGCTCCTTTCTTATCGGGCAATGCGCTGCTTGTCCTTGGGCACCACACAGGTGCCGGAGGCGCGGCAGACCACGACAGGCTCGGCCAGCACATCGGCGGCGGAGTCGTTGATGTCGGGACGGGAGATGATGACCTTGCGGGCCTCGAAGGTCATCTTCCGGGAGGTATTGCCGATCTTGGTGATGGTGCCCTCAGCCTCGATATAGTCGCCAGCATAGACGGGCGCCAGGAATTCCACGTTGTCGTAGGCGCAGAAAAGGCCCTCATCGCCGTCGCATTTGATGAGCAGCTCGGTGGCCACATCGCCGAAGAGATGGACCATGTGAGCCCCATCCACCAGATTTCCGCCGTAATGGGCGTCCTTTGCGCTCATGCGGAGCCGGAGTAGAGATTTCATTTCTTCCATTGGTAAGCCCTCCCAAATTTAAAAATTTTTATGTAAATCTTATTGGACCCAAAAAACAACAAGCGCCGCCCGCTTTCCGCCCAAAGGCGGAAAACGAACAGCGCTTCATGACGCAGAATAAAAAGGCGCACTATTTACATCCGGGAAATCACCCGCATGTAAATAGCGCACCATGTAGTCATGACACTCCGTACGCACTGAGCGTACGACGCAGGAGTAGTACCCAACAGCGTCCCTACCCCTTCGGCGGTGGTCCCATTCCCATCGTTCATCGGGCCTGCCAACCCTTTGCATTACGATGCTACCTGGCGCACCGCGCCTCTATTCACCATATTATTAAATTGTTGTTATGTACTTTTAACAAAATCTATTATAGCACGCCGTTTAGGTTTGTCAACTATTTTTTGAGAAAATTTCCATAAGGTCCGGTTCCAGGTCCAGAAGCCTACAGACTCTAAGCGCGTCGCGGGGACATGGCTCCCCCGGCTCGGACTCGATGAGGTGGTAATCCATCAGTCTGGAGAGGCGGTCCAGCGGCGCCTCGTCCTTCCGGATGGCGGCGGTATCCAGCGCCCCCAGTCCGGCCACCCGGTAGTGCCGCCTGGCCGCGTCGGAGACTCCATCATAGTGGGTCGTCAGAAGCGCCACGCAGTTGAGCCGGCCCAGATATTCCACCAACGCTCTGGCCAGGGCCGCGCCCTCCCGCGGATTGGTGCCCCGGGCAAACTCGTCCAGCGCCACGTAGAAAAATTTGCCCTTTTCCTGCCGCAGCACGTCGCCCAGCGCCGCCACCTCGGCTCCGAAGGAGCTCAGGCCCTGCTCCACGGACTGGCGGTCCGTGCAGATGAGGGAGACGCTGTCGAACAGCGGCGCCGAAAATGCCTTTGCAAAGGTGAAAAAGCCGGTCTGCGCCAGCAGGAGGTTGAGGGTAAGGCTCTTCATGGAGACACTTTTGCCACCCATATTGGCGCCGGTGATGACAGTGGCCCCCTGCTCCAATGAGAGGGAGACCGATGTGAATTCGCCGCCCCGCTCCTTCAGGTGGTCGGCCACCTCGGGATGGATCATATCCACCGCCACCACCCTTGCCTCCGCAGTGACGGCCGGGCGGCAGCAGCGGAACCGCCTGGCCAGCTTCGCCTTGGCCAGCACCAGATCCAGCCGCCCGATGGCTTCCATGGTAGAGAGGAAGGTGTCCCTGTCCCGGAGCAGCGCCATGGTCAGCCGCTTTCTCGCCTCCAACTCCAAGCGGTCCTCCTTGAGCACCAGCTCCCGGCGGCGGGCCATCAGATCATCCCGGCCCTTTTTTTCCGTCTGCCGGAGGGCGTTCTCCACCAGGGCCTTCTCCTCCCGGACCCGCTCCAGAGCGGGCTCAAAGGCATTTTCCACGGAGAAGGCGGGCAGCCTGCGTCCGCTGGGGTCCAGCAGATTCAGTGCGGCGTCCATGGGCCGGATCTCCAGCCCCTCCAGCCGGGGCAGCTTGCCGCACTCCTCCGCCAGGCGCTCCAGATAGATCAGGAAATGCTTGACCTCAAACAGCTCCACCTCGTCCATGGGCGCGCTGGTGGGCCGCTTGAGGGAATTGCGGATATCATGGAACTCGGACAGGATGTGGATGATGCTCTCCAGCAGGACGGAACCCTCCCCCATCAGATTCAGGAGGGTATCCACGCGGGAAAACTCCGCCTCCAGCTTGTCCTGTTCTCCGGGACCGTACCATTTGGGATTGCGCACCAAGGCGTGGCCGAAAGGCGAGGCGGGCTCCACCCGGGTCATGACCCAGCTATAGCCGGTGTCCTCCTTGAGCTGCGAATTCAGTTTCATGTATATTCACCTCAAAAGCATTCTATTTCGGTCCGGAAAGGTCAGTTTTCTCCCTTCACGTTCACCACGGGTACCGTGACCACGCTGCGCAGCGCGCGCAGAAGCTCCGCGCCGTCCAGATGCTTGCCGTAGGCCGACCAGGGGTTGGCGGTGACGGCTGCGATGGTCAGCTTTTGACGCACCAGCAGCTCCCCGCCGCAGCGATGAAAGGTCTCGGTGGAGGTGCGGTCGCAGAGGAAATGGGTGGCATCCGGTGCCGCCAGCACAATGGGTGCCCCGCGCCGCGCCAGAGTGCGCAGGGTGGGCCCGGTGACACCGCCACCGATCCAGAGCACACACTTCTCCCGCGGCAGCTCGTGCCACCTGGGCTGTCCGTTTTCCTCCAGCGCCAGCGGGAGGCGCTCCCCCTCCAAGGTATACAGGGCGTAGCGGGCGGTCTCCCGGCTCAAGGCCGACCACAGCCCCGTGTGCTCCGCCTCCGGTGTGGCAAAAAGCCGGCAGGTATGGGCGGTCTCGGCGGCGATGGCGGAGACACCACCGTCCATGGATGCCCCCACGCACAAAATAGCACAGGCGCCGGGCTCCGCACCCGCCAGGGATTTTCGCCCCGCAGCCCCATCGATGAGGACCCGCCTGGCCCCCATGGCGCGGAAGGTATGGGACAGCGGCGCCAGTTGGTTGACGGCGGAAGGACCGGCCAACTGGATAAATCCATCGCTGAGCGCCCGGAAAATCCCCACCGCCCCCAGCGGCGTCATCACATCGGTGACTCCCTCCACTTGGAGGGTCGTGTCACACAAGGGGAGCATTCCCCGCGCGGTGGCGAACAACGTGCCCTTGGGCACCCAGATTTCCGGCTTCTCCGTGCCGGTCACCACATCGGTGCGCTCCCCGTCCCGGCCCACCGAGGTCATGGCCAGCACCTCCCCGGACAGCTCCTTGATGAGCCGGCACATGGCCGTGGTCTTGCCGGCATTCTTGCACAGGCCGATGATCGTAATGGTAGGCGCATCCCCCACCAGGGGGGCGAGCAGCGGCGTCATGGCAGTCCCTCCTTGTCGCTTCAATTGGTTTCCAGTATCTCCATTATAGGGGGCCTTCGTCGGAAATGTCAATGCCTGCCTGCAGAGCCTTTTCAAATACATCGGAGGCCGGCTCCCTCTTCATGTCCGGCCTCCGATGTACTTTTTTCGCAGCATGAGCATGCTCATATCAGAAAAGATGCCGTCCTGTCCCTCCGCCCTGCCGCATACGCTTTTCGACCGCCGGTCTCCCTGTTGGGCTTGACTTTTCCCCCAACCAAGTATATCATCGTCCGGACGGGCGGTGGGTTCGGCCGTCATATCTCCTGAAGGCCCCCTTTCTCCACCCCACCGCCGATATCCCGCGCAGGCGCAAAGGAGGCGTTTCCTATGTCCGACGTGATTTTTAACTGGGTTCCGGACCGCGGCTCTCCCCTCCCCCTCTACCGCCAGCTGGCAGATTATATCAGTGGAAAGATCGCTTGCGGCGACTGGGCTGTGGGTGACCGGCTCCCCGCACAGCGCGTCCTGGCCCAGCGGCTCGGCCTGAACCGCAGCACAGTGGTCCAGGCCATGGAAGAACTCGCCTCCTTCGGCGTGCTAGAGGCGGACTACGGCGGTGGGACACGGGTAGGGAGCAACACCTGGTCCCTGCGTATGGCCGGAGGTGGAATGGACTGGGGACGTTATCTGCATGCCGGCCCCTTCCCTGCAAACACCCCAACCATTCAAACCATATTCCGCCTGGAGTTCCAGCCCGGATATTATCGGTTGGGCAGCGGTGAGCCCTCCCCTCAGCTCTTTCCGCGGGAGGCCATCGGAGAGGCGCTGAGCAGAGCGGCGGCCCGTGCTCCCGCCCTTGGCTATCTGCCTCCCGCGGGGCTGCCGGAACTGCGAGAGGCCGTGGCGCACCGGCTGGAGCGGCGCGGTATCCGGCTCCCTCCCTCCTGCGTGCTCATTACCTCTGGGGCAATCCAGGCTCTTCAACTCATTTCCGCCTCCATGCTCAAGTCCGGCTCCACAGTCTTTGCCGAGTCCCCCACCTATCTCAAATCTCTTCAGATTTTTCCGTCCGCCGGTGCCCGCCTGCAAGGGCTCGCCATGGACCGCGAGGGGTTGCGCCCCGGCGCGCTGCGTGCCGCGCTCACCCCCTGCGCCGCCCGCAGCGGCCTTCTCTACACCATCCCCACCTTTCAAAATCCCACCGGGACCACGATGCCACAGTCCCGCCGGGAGGAACTCTTTCAACTGTGTCTGGAGCGCCGCCTTCCCGTCATCGAGGACGACGCCTACGGCGAACTGTGGCTGGACGCCCCGCCCCCTGCTCCAATCAAAGCGCTGGACCGGACCGGCGGCATCCTCTATCTGGGCACGGTGTCCAAAACCCTTTCCCCGGGGCTACGCCTGGGGTGGCTGGTGGGTCCGGAATCGGTCGTCCAGCGTCTGGCGGACGTGAAGAGCCAAACCGACTGTGGCACCAGTTCCCTCTCCCAGTGGGCCTTTCTGGAACTCTTGGAAAGCGGGGCCTATGACGCCCACCTGGCGGCGCTCCGCGCCGCGCTGCGCGCCCGCCGCGACGCTGCAGCAGCTCTCCTGACGCGCCGCTTCTCCTCCCTCGCAGACTATTTCCTGCCCTCGGGCGGATTCTATATCTGGCTGCGCCCCAGGCCGGAGGCCGCCACGGAGCGTCTTTTCCAGCGCGCGCTGGAGTGCGGGCTGCTGCTCCACCCCGGTACACTCTATGACTTCGGCCGTACCAGCGCGCTGCGGCTCTCCTACGCCTATGAGAGCCCGGAGCGATTTTCCCGCGGGCTCGGGCTGCTGGCCGATCTTCTGGAAGGAAATTAGCGTCCGGAACATCTGCGAGTCCGTCCCGCACCTTGTCTTTTCCCTCCGTTCTGCTATAATGGTGCCTGCTGAATCAACTGCGCTGCGGTTGATCCGTTTGGCTGCAAGGAGGTCGATTACCATGGTTACATTGGCACAGCGTCTGGAAGAGCTGCGCACTGAGCGCGGACTGAGCCGTCCCGCCCTGTCCGCAGAACTGGGATTTCCCAAAAATGCGGTGGAAAAGTTTGAAACAGGACGACAAACCCCCACCCGCGAACAGCAGGAAAAAATTGCTTTCTATTTTGGCGTCTCCGCCTTTTACCTGCGCGGCGAGAGCAGTGACCGCACCCGCCAGGACAATTGGATGGACGCGGCCTATGCGGAGGAGCCCCCTGTCTCTGTTCCCACCCCGCCTCCCGCTGCGAGGTGTCCCAGGGAGAGCGCCGGCGAAACCCACGGTACCGTGCTGGACTCTCTCCTCTCGGGGAAACAGTTTCGGGATCTGCTCCGTGCGGCCGTGCTGGATACCCTCAGTTCTCCCGAGGGGCAGGAGCTGATCGCCAAAGCGGTCCGCAGGGAGCTCTCCAACCGCCGGTGAAGAGGCTGAAACGTCCTCTTCGCCTCCCAGCGCTTTCTTCGCTCAGTGCCCCCAGCGTGCAAGAGGCCGCGCACCCAACAGGTGCGCGGCCTCTTGCATTCACTCCGTGAGGAGCTCCCGCGCGATGCCGTCTGCCATCATGTGGACCTGATCAAAGTCCACATAGGGATTGTACAGGGCCTCCAACTCGTCGTGCATAGCCTTGGCCTGGGCCAGGGACTCCACCGCCTCGTCCACCAAGGCGGCGGATACCTTGCGGGAAAATTTCAGTCTGGCCTTGCTGCGGTGCACCGCCTCCAGATCCGCCATTGCGTCCATCCTGATCCGGCGGTAAGGTCGTTTCTCGTAGGGAAGCGCGGGGCTGCTGGTGACAAAAGCCAGGGACAGGTCCGGCACAATGAGGTGCTCCAATCGGTCCGGCTCCATGGGCGAAGGACAGGCGACGACATCATGTCCTGCCGCCACCGCTCCGGCGAGCAGATGGGAGAGCATCAGGTGTCCCAGCCTGTAGGTGTCCGCAAGCTCGTAGACCCGTTTGCACAGCCGGTCCACCGTGCCGAATTCACAGAGGAGCCCCTTGTGCGTGACCGCGGACAGGAATCGCTGCTTCACTTTCCCGCTGTCCGTCCCATTTCTGCGCACTTCCCGGGATAAAATACCCTTGGACCGCTTGGCAATTTTTGCTTCCACCGCCGGCGAAGCCGCAATGGCCCGCATGTCGGAGGAGATCTCCGCCGCCGCGTCCAGGCAGCGGTAGGCGCGCTGATAGCAGGCCTTGTAGCCCTTCATCGCCTCCATGATCTCTTTTCGCACATCCCCCAGCCCCGTCCGGTCATAGCAGTCGCCCAGATTGACGTACCGCTCCACCACGCCGGGATATTTGGGCTCCACCACATGGGGCGCAGTGCCGTCCACGATGGCGGCTTTTTTCTGTGGGAGAACGATGGCGTCCAGAGACTCAGGGTCTCCGGAACAGGGTATGTACTCCACATCCAGTCCCCGCTCTTCCGCCTGCCTGGCCACCCGCTTCATCAGGGTGGACTTGCCGCAGCCGGGGCCTCCTTTCAGGATCAAAATGTCCGCCGCCTGAGCGGGGTCGATGAGCTGATCGTACAGCGAATAGAAACCTGCCGGGGAATTCGCCCCCAAATAAAATCGGACCTGTGGTTCCGTTGTCATTGGCCTACCCTCCAATACCGTTTCTACCACAAGGTATGCCGCATCGACCGCGGCGGTGCGGCCCAGCGGCGGCCTTTTCACGTTTTTTGCCGCTCAAACTCGGAAAAGCAGCTCTTTTCCCAGCCCGCGACAGTCTCCGGCCCTCTCTCTCGTCAATGCTGCACCGCGTTTGCCCCCGTATGGCCGCCTTGCTATTTCGCCGGATTTACGATAGAATATCCGCATGCAGTTCCACGCCCTATTGGAGGTGTCCGCCCTTGAGCTTTCTCTCTCCGGGATTTTTCCTGTTCTTTCCCCTGGTCACGCTGTTCTATTTCCTGCTGCCTCAGCGGGCCCGAAATCTCTGGCTTTTGGTGAGCAGCTGGTATTTTTACCTCTGTGCCGGCGCAGGTTCCTTTCTCTTTCTTCTCTGCGTCCTGACCCTTACCTACACCGGCGCCCGCTTTCTGGAAGGGCAGTCGGGACGGGCCAGACGTCGGGTCCTGACGCTCCTCCTTCTGCTGCTGTTTGGAACGCTGTTTCTATTCAAATACCTGGGCTTTGCTCTCTCCATGCTGGAGCGGTTCCTCTCCGCCGCAGGGCTGTCCTTTACCTCTCCTGCCCTGGAGCTCATCCTCCCCGCCGGTATTTCCTTTTACCTCTTCATGGCGGCCGGATATCTCATCGACGTCTATCGGGGGAACCGGCCCGCGGAGCGCAGCTTCCTTTTATTTGCCCTCTTTCTCTCCTTCTTCCCCTACCTGCTCTCCGGCCCCATCGGCCGGGCAGACACCCTCCTTCCCCAATTCCGGGAAACCCACCGTTTCTCTTATGACGGCTTCCGCAGCGGACTGCTGCGCTTTTTATGGGGTGCTTTTAAAAAGCTGGTCATTGCCGACCGCCTGGGCATGTTGGTCACCACCGTATATGCCGCGCCGGATCAGTTTGGCCGCCTCCAGGTCATCGCGGCCGCCGCCGCCTTTTCCATTCAAATTTACTGCGACTTCTCCGCTTACTCGGATATGGCCTTGGGCTGCGCCCAGGCGCTGGGTTTCCGGCTGATGGAAAACTTCCGCACGCCCTACTTCTCCCGCTCCATCGGGGAGTTCTGGCGGCGCTGGCACATCTCCCTCTCCTCCTGGTTCCGGGACTACCTCTATATCCCTCTGGGCGGGAACCGCAGAGGGCGGATGAGAACGTATGCAAATCTCCTCATCGTCTTTGCCGTCAGCGGCCTGTGGCACGGCTCCGCCCTGGCCTTTGTGGCCTGGGGGCTCCTCAACGGGCTTTATCAGGTGATCGGCGGTCTTACCGCCGATCTGCGCACCCGGGTGCGCGGCAGGTTGGGCCTGACGGAGGACGGCCGGCTCACTGTCCTGCTCCAAGTCGGGATCACCTTCCTTCTGAGCACCGTCGCCTGGGTTTTTTTCAAAGGCGGCTCCTTCACCCACGCCCTTTTTATCTTCCAAAACATGTTTACCGGCCCTTGGCTGACCCATCCCGTCACTGCCTGGGGGCTGGACCGGCCGGAGCTCGTCGTGGCATTTTTCGCTATTCTGCTCCTCCTAGCTGTGGATCTCGCCTCTCTTCGTGTGGACCTGTGGACCGGTTTTCTTCGCCTGCCCCGTCCCCTGCGCTGGGCTCTGGCGCTCTCTCTGACGCTGGCGGTCCTCATCTGCGGCATCTACGGCACCGGCTATGATCCCCAGGACTTCATCTATTTCAAATTTTAGGGGGCGGTGAAATGAATCGGAAAGCGGTTGTACGGGAGTTCTGTTTCGCCGTGCTCTTTCTGCTGCTGGCCGTGCTTCTCATCGGGCTGACCTCCACAGCGCTGCGCCCCGTCCGCACCAGCTACGGCGCCGTGTGGGGTCCCTATCTGGGGGAGCCCGAGGACAGCTTGGATTATCTCTGGCTGGGCAGCTCCTATGCCTACTGCGACGTCAATCCCGCCGTGATCTACGATGAAACCGGCCTGACCGGCTATGTGCTGGCCGGCCCGGAACAGACGCTCTCCCAGACCTACTGGTACCTCCGCCAGGCGCTGGAGACCCAGCGTCCGTCCGCCGTAGTGCTGGAAGCCTCCGCGCTCCATTTCGCCAAATATCAGAACTACACCCAGGTCAATGTGGGATACCTCCCCGCCGGCCTCAACAAGCTGGGGGCCGTCTTCACCGCCTCCGAGCCAGAACTGCGCACCGGTTTGCTGTTTGACCTGTACTTTTACCACAGCCGCTGGAAGACCGCCACCTTCGGGGAGCTCCGGTCGGCGCTCGCTCCTCCCCTGGCCGACCAGTGCAAGGGCTATACCGCTGTGGACGGGGTTTTCGACGCCATCGGCGACGGCCCCTTTCTCCGCGACGTTCAAGAGGAGGCGGTCTACCGTGCCAATCTGGAGGACTTGGGACGCATCGCTTCTCTCTGTGCGGACCGGGGCATTCCGCTGGCAGTGGTTTTTCACCCTACCTACAGTCAGCTTCCCTCTCAGGTCCGCGAGGCCATTCGGGCGGATGTGGCCGATCTGGATGCACATATCCGCTTTTTTGACTGGAGCGAGGAGGTGGAGGCAGCGGGGCTGGAGCCCTCTCTCCACTTTTATGACCCCGGCCATCTGAACCGGGCCGGGGCGGCGCTCTTTTCCGCTTGGCTGGGGGATTTCCTCACTGGTGAGATGGGGCTCGTTCCCAGACCTCAAACGGGAAAAAATGCCGCGGCCTGGGCGGAGACCGTCCGCTTCTGGCAGGAGGGCGGTCCTGCCGTCACGGAATAAAAAACGGCGGGACAGATGCTGTTTTTCACGCGCGTTCTGACGCTTTGTACCCGGGCGCCTCCGCTTTTAGGGCTGTGAGACAAAACGGGTCCACCCCCCGGCCGTCTCCGCTCGCTTTGCGCGGCAAAGCGAGCAAAACGAGGCCCGGCTTCCGAAGAAGCCGGGCCTCGTTTTCTTGCTTTTGTCAAAAAAGGTCCACCATAGCGGAATCCACCACACGGAAGTGCTCCCGCATCATGCGCGCTGCCTCCACTCCGTTTCGATCCTGGAGGGCCAGCACGATCCCCTGGTGAGTATCCTGGAGCCGCTTGCGATACCCCTCATCCAGCATCATTTTTTCCCGCATATGACTGATAAAGCTGTCCACTGTCTCGCTCATAGCCCGCAGAATAACCATAATGAGCTGATTCCCCGCCGCCTCGCCGATGAGGTAGTGCAGACGCTTATCCAGTGCGGCGCTCTTTTCCAAATCGTTTTCATCCCGGAGCTGCCAGACGATATCCTCCAGCTCGCTGAGCTGCGCGGGGCTGACCCGCTCGGCCGCCAGCAGCACGGTCTGGCTCTCCAAGCCCTGCCGCAGTTCGCTCACCTGGCGATAGTCGGTCGCCCCCAGCAGCATCATCATCTGTGTGGACTCCGCCAGATTTTTTTCAATATCGCAGGAGACGAAATTTCCCGCCCCCTGGGTGCTGGAGATGAACCCCATCAAGCTCAGGGTCCGCAGCGCCTCCCGCACGGAATTGCGCCCCACGCCGAGCTGCTCGGCCAACTCCCGTTCCGGGGGCAGCTTTTCTCCCTGCTTCAGGTCGCCCTTTAAAATTTCACCTTTGATATAGCTGATGACCCGCTCATAGGCCTTTCCTTGCTGCACGCTTTCCTCTTTCATTCTTTTCCTTCCGCTCTTTCCTGCGTTTTTACGCTTCTCCCCCGTGGGGGGCCCGGCTCTCCGGCCTCTCTGTCTCCAGCGTCCCCACGCAAATCAGAGCCGCAGATCGGTCCACCCACATTTGAAAATGGTATTACCTATTTGTTTTTTATTATACCACAAACTTTTCAAAAGGCCATACCCTTTCGGCTTTTTTCCATTTCCTTTTCTCCCTTGGATCGTTCAAGAGATTCCGAACAATCCCATCCGCTCGGGAGGCCCGGCCGGTCACGAGGGCAGAATACTCTGTCGCATTTCGTCGGTCGGGAACATAGGATATTTCTGCGGAGGCTCTCCGCAATATTTGAGATGGAGGAACAGGTTATGTGCTGGAGCAATTCCAATTGGTGCGGCTGCGGATGCAACCGCTGGGGCCGTAGGTGTGGCTGTGGATGCAGCCGCTGGGACTGTGGGTGCGGCTGCACCGGGAATGGATCTGGAAATTCCAACGGAAGCGATCCCACCTGGCGCTGCCGCTGGGTCTGCACGCCCAACTGGTCCACAAATTCCACGGCCCTGACCGACGCCGCTTCCGATTTGGCGACGACGGACAGCCTGCCCTTCGGCGCGGACTTCTTTACAGGGGATTCCGGCTGCGGCTGCAGCGGCTGATCCGACACAGCAAAAATGCCTGGGACGGCGTGCCGCCCCAGGCATTTTCAATCTGTCGAAAGAGATGGTTCCGGAAAGAGCGGACAGGTTCCCGCGTTTTCACTTGCCCTCTGTCACCAGGTGGACCAGGACTTCCACCATCTTCTCCAGGGCATACACGGGAATATACTCCATAACGCCGTGGAAGTTGGCGCCGCCCGTGGAGAGGTTGGGGCAAGGAAGGCCCATGTAGGAGAGCCGCGCCCCGTCGGTCCCGCCCCGGATGGGAACCTCCACCGCCTCCACACCGGCCTTCTGGAAGGCCGCCCGGGCCCGGTGGACGAGATACATATGGGGCTCAATCTGTTCCCGCATGTTATAGTAGGAGTCCTTGAACTCCACCTGCACGGCGGTGGGGCCATACTTCTCGTTGAGATAGGCCGCGATCAAATTCATCCGCTCTTTCCGCGCCTCGAAGCGGGCACGGTCGTGATCCCGGAGGAGAAAGCTCAGCCGGGTCTCCGTCTCATCCCCCTCCATCCGATTGAGATGATAAAAGCCCTCGTATCCCTCGGTGTGGGCGGGGGTTTCCGCCGGGGGTAGCATACCGGCAAACTCCATGGCAATGAGGCAGGCGTTCTTCATCTTGTTTTTGGCCGAGCCGGGGTGGATGTTGAAGCCCCGGATGGTGACCCGGGCCGAGGCGGCGTTGAAGTTCTCATACTCCAACTCCCCCAGCTCTCCGCCGTCCACGGTATAGGCCGCTGCAGCCCCAAAGCCCTCCACATCAAAATGGTCCGCGCCGCTGCCCACCTCCTCGTCGGGCGTGATGCCCACGGCAATCCGCCCGTGGGGCAGCTCCGGATGATTGACCAGGTATTCCATGGCGGTCAGGATCTCGGCCACGCCGGCTTTGTCGTCCGCTCCGAGGAGGGTGGTCCCGTCTGTGACGATCAGGTCCCTGCCCACATACTTTTTCAGACTCTCAAAGTCCGCTTCCCGCATGATCACGCGCTCAGAGAGGGGGATATCTCCCCCCTCGTAATGGATGATCTGCGGTTTGACGCCATCCCCCGGCGCATCGGGCGAGGTATCCATGTGGGCGATGAGCCCCACACAGGGGATACCCTCACAGCCCGCGGTGGCCGGGAGCCAGCCGTAAACATAGCCGTACTCGTCCATCTTTGCCCCGTGGAGCCCGATCTCGGTGAGCTCCTGCGCCAGCGCCGCCCCCAGAAGCTTCTGCTTGGCGGTGGTGGGTACCGTGTCAGAGTCCTCTGCGGACTGTGTATCAAAGGAGACATACCTCAAAAAACGTTCTATCACATTCATACCGTCAGGTCCTTTCCAGTCCGTCCCGTAATCCCGCCGCTTTGCCTATTGACGCGGCGGCGCGGGCAGACTACACTGAGTAAAGTGGTTTTTTTAGTTTATCACAAAAGGAGCTCGATTGCTATGGCCTTGCGAGAGGAATTTTCTTATCCTTCCAGTGACGGACGGCATCAGATCCACGCCCTTCGGTGGCTGCCGGAGGAGAGCGGCCCCCGGGCCGTGGTCCAGTTGGTGCACGGGATCTCAGAACATATGGGCCGGTACGACGGCTTTGCCGCCTATCTGGCGGATCACGGTTTCGCCGTGGTGGGCCATGATCATCTAGGCCACGGGAAAACCGCCCGTGGGCGCCGGGAATACGGCTTTCTGGGCGAGCAAAACGGCTGGGCCTATCTGGTTCACGACACCCGCACCCTTCGGGAGCTGACGGGGGAGCGGTTTTCCGGTCTCCCCCACTTCCTCATGGGGCACTCCATGGGGTCCTTTGTGGTCAGGACCTATCTCATCGACTATCCCGGCACTGTGGATGGCTGCATCCTCTCCGGCACCGGGCAGGAGCCGCCCTTTCTGGTGGCCTTCGGCCGCGGACTCTCCGGCCTTCTGCTCCGCATAAAGGGCGGGAACCACGTAAGCGGGCTGGTCACCGCCCTGTCCCTGGGGGCGTATAACCGCCAGTTTCGGCCCACCCGCACCAGCGCCGACTGGATCAGCAGGGATCAGGCCGTGGTGGATGCCTACGTCCGAGACCCCATGTGCCGCTTCGTCCCCACTGTGGGCATGTTCCACGACATGATGGAGGGGCTCCAGTTCATCTCGGACCCCCGAAATCTCAGGCGCATGGACCCCTATACGCCGGTCTATCTCTTTTCCGGCGACGCCGATCCCGTGGGTTCCCGTGGAAAAGGCGTGCGGAAGGTCGCGGGCTTTTTCCGTGAGTCGGGATGCCGGGACGTGACGGTAAAGCTCTACCCCGGGGGGCGGCATGAGATGCTCAATGAGATCAACCGCGATACTGTCTACCAGGATGTTCTCGACTGGCTGGAGCTCCATATCATGACAAAGGAGGGCGGCTGAGCCGCCCTCCTTTGTCATGACCCTGCACATTTTTACTGGGCGTAGCTCCCATAGTAGTCGATCATCATGCCGTCCAAATTCTGCCAGTCCGTGCCCACCATTTCATAGACGTTCTCGTCATTGAGCTTGAGCTGGATGATACAGGACTGCTCCGTCTCATATCCCACGTCGGGCAGCAGCCCCCGGACAAGCGCAATGACCTTGTCCGCATACCGGGCCTCCAGGGCCTCATACTCCGCATCGGACATCGCGTTGATCTGCTCGTCACTGGTGATGCCCGCAGAGGCGGCTACCTCTATCCAAACCGTGTCCAGATCGGCGGTATTTTGAAACTGCACCATGAGGTCTATGGGTTCCACCAGCACCTCTACGGCAAAGTTACCGTTGTCCAGCTTGCTGGCGGGCTGGACCGTATATTTACACTTGGCGTAGATCTCCTTGTAGAGCTCGACCACCTTCTCCTTGGTCTCATCGGAAGGGTAGATGCTGGCGAAGTCCATAAACCAGTCGGCTTCGGCACCCAGGTTCCACTCATAGTCCTCCGCAGCCTCCGCCTCGGTCATGTCCATCAGCTTGAGGTAGTCCTCGTTGTACTGCCCCAAATAGGTGGAATCGATCTGACCCTTGACGTACACGGTGGCGTCGTCCTTTGTGACCCCGCCGCAGGCGGCCAGGCCGGCTGTCAAAACCGCCGCCGCCCCAAGGACGGCGATCCGCTTGCTGATTTTCATGCTGTCTCCTCCAATATTTTCTCTTTTTCTTCACTTTCCCAAAAAAGCAAATGCATCTCACTCTTTCGCCCCGCGCCGTGTCAAGGTTCGCCGACCGTTCTACCCGAGCAATAGATATGCGGCGCCGGAAAGGAGCAGGGAAAGCAGTGCAAAGGCCAGACCCACCCCCAAAAAGGAGGCGATCACCACAGCGGTCTTTTTGAGGGCGGCGTTCACTTCGATCCCAAGCAGCGTGGTGACCGCGCCGAACAGCACGCAGAGCGCCGCCACCACGGCCAGCCCTGCGGCGGCGCCCCGCAGGTCGGCGGGGCTCAGCGTCATGTGCGTGCTGATGGAGAACACCAGGTAAAGGCAAAGTACGCCCCGGAGAATTCCAAGCCCCCGCAGGCGGAACAGTCCGCTGAAAAATCCGGAGCAGGCCGCCCCCAGAAGGGCCGGGGGACCTCTGCGGTCCCCCAGCGCTCCGGTGAGCCGGTCACTGGAGGAGCGGAACACCTCCGGCGTAAGCAGCCTCAGGAGCAGGAGAATGGCGGCCACACCCAGCACCATGGGAGCAATGCCTACAAAAAAGCTGCCCAAGCGCTGCCAGAGACTTCCCGGGTCATAGGCATACCGGACATACCCCAGAATACCGTCGGCGCGGCCCGCCACCGGGCGGAAGAGGGCCACCTCGGTCACCTGGATCCCAAACAGCTTACACATGAGGTAGTGTCCCAGCTCATGAATCGGAGTCCCGGCCACGCCGGTAAAGAGGACCCCGCCCCATCCGAACAGACGATAGAGGAGCTCTGTACTTTTTCCCTCCACAAAGCCCAGCAACAGTCCGCATACCACCAAAACTCCCACTGTGGCCCCAAAGGCTCCCAGAGCCCGTTTTCCCATGGTCGCCAGCATTGCCGTGCCTCCCTTTATTGTTCCAGCCGCTCCATCCACTCGGCCTCTTTAAAGCCGGTGACCGCAAAGTTTTCTCCCACCAAAATGGGCCGCTTGACCAGCATACCGTCCGTGGCCAGAAGGGCGAACTGTTTCTCCTCCGACATGCCGGGCAGCTTATCTTTGAGCCCCAGAGCCTTGTACTGGAGTCCGCTGGTGTTGAAGAACCGCTTGAGGGGCAGTCCGCTCATGGCATACCACCGCCGCAGCTCCTCCTCCGTGGGCTTTTCCAGCTTAATGTCCCGGGTCTCCACCGCCACGCCGTGGGCGTCCAGCCACGCCTTGGCCCTCTGACATGTGGTGCATTTGGGGTACCATACCAACAACATCTTTTTTCTCCTTTCCAAATTGCAGGCTCTGTCTGCAAATCGTCCACACGCCCCATTGCCGCCCCCGAGACGCCGTAATCAAAGAGGGCCTTTTCCATTATTCCTTCCCCCACACCCTCTCCGAGGGCGTCTCCCTCCCCGCGCGGAAGGGGCCATGCCGCGTCAGGCCTGATAGGTCAGCCGCGCCACGGTCCAGTTTTTCAGAATGGGGATCATCTTCTGTGCCGCCGCCCGGGCCCCCTCCAGGTCCTGCTCCCGGTAGTTGCCGCACTCGGCCTCGGAGGCGCCGGGGATGGGGCCCTCATAGCCCGCGATGAAGGCCATGGTCTCCCGGACCAGATCGATGGCCCGTTCCGGCGCCAGACCACGGACCAGAAAATAAAATCCTGTACGGCAGCCCATGGGGCCCACATAGATCACCCGGTCCGACAGCGCCCCGCTGCGGACATAGGTGGCGAAGAGGTGCTCGAAGCTGTGAATGGCGCCATACCCCAGATACGTCCCGCAGTTGGGCCGCACCATACGGATGTCGTAGGTGGTCACATCTCCGTCCACGCGGGAGGTATACATTCCCTCAGTGAGCTTCCGATGGTCCACCTGAAAGCTGGCGATCTGTTTGAGTTCCATATGTTTTCTCTCCTTTTGGATTCTTCTCCTCCACAGAATACCACATTCGTTCCTCGCTGACAATAAAATGAGGGCGCCGCGGCATATGCGGCGCCCCCGTCACATCGGCTGTACACCTCAGCCCTCTCTTTGGTAGCGGACGCTGAAGGTACACTTGTCTCCGCGCGTGTAGGAGCGGGTAAACTCCACGGCCCTACCCTCCTCATCGTAGCTGACACTGCTGAGGACCAGCACGCCGCGGCCCGGCTCGACGTTCAGGAGCCGGGCATCCATGGGGTCGAGCTCTGTGATCTCCAGGCTTTGCTCCCTGCGCGCCACCCGGATGCCATAGAACTCCAGCGCCTCGTAGACCGAGAACACGCCCAGATCCACCTGTTTCAGGTTGGGAAGCAGCGCCTCCGGGATATAGGTCTCCTCCTGGGAGACCGGTTCGCCGCTTACATAACTGACCTGCTTGATGTAGTGGACCGGCTCACCCGGCGCGCAGCTCAGCAGCGCACCGTATACCACACCGGCGGGTCGCAGGGCCTTGACCAGCACCCTGCTCTCCGGCTTGGCCTGCATATTTTGCCGGAACCCGCCCACAGTCTCTAGATCGCGCTCCAGCTTGTCCCCCACCACAAAGATCCCTTTGCCCTGAACGCTCTTCAAGAGCCCCTCTCCGATCAGGGCTGAAATGGCGGAACGGACCGACAGCCGGTGAATCCCATAGGTCTCCGCCAGCGTACCCACCGACGGGATCGCCGTGCCAGGCGGATACTCCCCGCCCTCGATCTTGCCGCGGATAAGCTCCCGGAGCTGGAGGTAGAGGGGAGAGTTGGGCCCGATGGCCTCCTCATGCCTCATGGATGTCGCCTCCCCTCTCGGCGGCGTCCCGCCGCTTGAGCTCACTGGTGATCCGCAGGCGGTCCGGTCGGGCCGCAGCACGGCAGTACTCCAGCAGCTCACCGTTCTGGTCATAGGTCTGGCTGACGATCCAGAAGAGGGGTGCGCCCTCCTCGATGCCCATCAGCTCGGCCTCATCCGTAGTCGCATAGGTAATGCTCACCTTCTCCTCGCCCTGCTCAGGGATGAGACCGTACGCCTCCTCCAACACCGCGAAGAGAGAGCCGCGCTCCAGGTCCCATTTCTCCAGGCCCTCCACCCGCTCCGCAGGCAGGAAAGCCGTTTCCACCATGAGCGGCTCCCCGTCAACCATACGCAGGCGGGCCACCTTATAGAGCGGGTAGCCCAGCACCTGTCCAAACCGCTTGGCCAGCGTCTTGTCGCACTCGATCCGTTTCAGATCCAGCAGTCGGGTCGTGACCCTGCGTCCCTGCTCCGAGGCGGACCGGCTGAGCGACAAGAGACCTTGCAGGTTCCGGGTATATTTGCGCTGGGCCACATAGGTGCCCGCGCCCGGCCGTGAGCACAGCACGCCGTCCTTCTCCATCCGGGCCGTGGCGCTGCGCAGCGCCGACCTGCTCAGCCCCCACGCCTCGCACAGGCTCCGCTCCGAGGGCAGGCGGTCCCCCGACCGGAGCTGATGTTCCACCAGATATCCGTTCAACAGTTCCCGCGCCAGTTCTCTGGGTCTGGGCCTGTAGTCCTGCGTCATGTGTGAGCCCCCTTTGGCCTCTGATCCTTCCGGAGTATATGGTCATCATACCACAGTTTTTTAGAAACCACAACATCATATATGTCTTCATCAATTTGATACCAATATATGCGGCGGCGTGTTACTTCGTCTCCTTATTCCCTAGGTTTGCTCTCTTGTTTTGGCCTCATCTTTGTCAAATACAATTTTAAAAATCATAAATTGGTATCTTATTATTTTTTTCATATCTATTAAAATAGGTTGATATTGGTTTTGATGTGTGCTATTATGGCAGGCAAGTAAGGAAGACGTAAAAATTTATGTGTCGAGATGATTTGTTTTAGCTATTCTGTACAAAAAACGAGGTGAGGACACACATGGCTGAGTCAATCGTATCCCTGATCGATGTGGAAAAGCGCTTTGGTTCCAATCTAGTGGTCCGGAAAATGAACATGGAGATCTACGAAGGCGAATTTCTCACGCTTCTGGGGCCCTCCGGCTGCGGTAAGACCACCACACTGCGGATGATCGCCGGATTCGAGGACGCCACCTCGGGCATCATCAAAGTCCAGGGAGAACGGGTCGAGAACAAGGAGCCCTACCAGCGGGACGTGAACACCGTATTCCAGAACTATGCGCTTTTCCCACACATGACCGTATTCGACAACGTCGCCTACGGCCTCACCATCAAAAAGGTTCCCAAGGATGAGATCCGGCAGCGGGTCGCCGAGATGCTGGAGCTGGTACAACTGACCGACTATGAAAGGCGCAAGCCTGATGAGCTCTCCGGCGGTCAGAAGCAGCGGGTGGCCATCGCCCGCGCCCTCATCAACCGCCCCAAGGTGCTCCTGCTGGACGAGCCCTTGGGCGCCCTGGACCTGAAGCTCCGCAAGCAGATGCAGATCGAGCTCAAGCGCCTGCAGAAGAAACTGGGCATCACCTTCGTCTACGTCACCCACGACCAGGAGGAGGCCCTCACCATGTCTGACCGCATCGCCGTCATGAACGCCGGGGTCATCGAGCAGCTGGGAACTCCAATGGAGATCTACGACCACCCTCTGACCCGGTTCGTGGCCGGGTTCATCGGAGAGTCCAACATCTTCGACGGCACCGTCACGGCGGTGGAGGGTGATCTGCTCCGGGTGGACACCCCGGCCGGAAAGCTGCTCACCCGGGGCAGCGGCTTCGCGGTGGGCGAGGAGATGCATGTTTCCATCCGGCCGGAGTATCTGGAGGCCGGCGAGAGGAGCGCCGACGGCTTCGATCTCCCCGCGAGGATCAAGGACTTCACCTATATGGGCACAGTGGTCAAGACCGCCCTGGACATGGCCGACGGCACCGAGCTCAAGCTCTCCCGGTTTGAGCAGGATGCAAACGCCCACGAGGGCGACAAGGTCTATCTCTCCTGGCGGCCGGAGAAGTCAGTGCCCATCAAGAAGTCTCATACATAAGGGGGTGCGGGTATGAGCAAGCAGCCGAGCGGCACCAGCGACCTCCAGGCCATCCGCCGGAAGCGGGACATGCGCCGCAAGACCATCCCCGCCCTGGCCCAGGCCGGTCCGGTCTCGATCTGGATGATCCTTTTCGTCACCCTTCCCATGCTCTTTATCATCTACATCAGCTTTATGTCCCGGGGCGTGTTCGGCGACGTGGTCTACCAGTTCTCCCTGGAGAGCTACCAGACCCTGCTGGATGCCACCTATTTCAAGGTCATCCTCAAGTCTTTGAAGGCCGCCCTTCTCACCACAGTGCTGTGCCTGGGGCTAGGGTATCCCTTCGCTTACTATATTGCCCGCAAGCCGCCTGAGGTGGCCTCCAGGCTCATCATGCTCATCATGATCCCTTTCTGGACCAACTCCCTCATGCGGCTCAACAGCTGGCTGTTGCTGTTCCAGACCAGCGGTCCGGTTAACAACTTTCTCCAGTGGACCGGTCTCGTCGACCGCCCCATCACCTTCATCTATACAGACGGGCTGGTGGTCCTGGGGCTTATCACCAACATGCTCCCCTTCGCGGTGCTCCCTCTCTACAGCTCCATTGAGAAGCTTCAGAAGTCCCTTCTGGAGGCCAGTGCCGATCTGGGGGCCACGCCGTCGCAGACCTTTTTCAAGGTGACGCTTCCCCTCACCTTCCCCGGCATCTTCTCCGCCATCATTCTGGTGTTCATCCCCTCCCTGGGGATCTACACCGTCTCCGATATCCTGGGCGGCGGCAAAGTGCTTTACATCGGCAACATCATCAAGAACCAGTTTGGTTCGATCCGGAACTGGCCCCTGGGCGCGGCGCTGTCTGTGCTGTTACTGGTCATCACGGGCCTGTTGATCTTCATCTACACCCGATTCGCCAAGATCGAGGACATGGAGGTGGTCTGAGATGGCAAAGCTCTCCAAGGTACAAAGGCATAAGCGGACCGCCGCCATCCTGGGCGAGGTCTATGCCATCCTGATCTACGCGGTGCTCTACATTCCCATCGTGGTCATGATGGTCTTTTCCTTCAACGACCAGCGGTACAACTATTACTGGAACGGCTTTACCACGCAGTGGTACGGCAAGCTTTTCCACAACTCCGCGCTCATCGGGAGCCTCTGGTACTCCCTTATCATCGCCGTGCTGGCCACGGTCATCTCGGTGGTCATCGGTACGCTCGGGGCGCTTGGCCTGAAGAAGTATGAATTCCACGGCAAAAAATTGGTCAACAATATGCTCTATGTGCCCATCATTGTACCCGAGATCGTCCTCGCCGTGGCGCTGCTCATCATCTTTATGAACCTCGGCCTCTCCCTGGGCATGGGCTCCATCCTCATCGGCCACTGTACCTTCTGTATCCCCTACGCAGTGGTCACCATCAAGGGCCGCATCAGCGGCGACGGCGACACGCTGGAGGAGGCCTCCATGGACCTGGGCGCCAATCGGATTCAAACCTTCTTCCGGGTCACTCTGCCCAGCATCATGCCCGGCGTTATGTCCGCCGCCTTTCTCTCGTTCACCCTCTCCGTTGACGACGTGGTCATGAGCAATATGCTGGCGGGGGCCAAGAACTCCACCCTTCCGGTGCTCATTCTCTCCATGAACAAGTCCGGCATCACCCCCGATGTCAACGCTCTTACCACCATCATGATCCTGGTCATTGTGGCGGGCATGCTCCTGAGCAACGGCGTCAAGGCCCTCGTCAAGCGGAGAAGCGCCGTCTGACCGCTCCCGGCCTCTGCCGCCTCCGGCGGTTCGGCATATTCGTCAGCCCCATCATTCATATTTAGGAGGAAAACAGCATGAAAAGATTCCTTGCTCTCACCCTGTCTCTTGCCCTCGCCCTCCCCCTGGCCGCATGCGGCGGCTCTGGAAACGGCTCCACCCCCGCCGGCGGCAACGCCACCGACGTGCCCGCCGAGGCCAGCACAGAGCTCAACATCTACATGTGGCAGCAGTACATCTCCGACGCGCTCATCGCTGATTTCGAATCCCAGAACAACTGCAAGATCAACCTCTCCTACATGAGCGACAACGCCGACGCCATCACAAAGCTGACCGCCGGCGGCGGCCAGGAGTACGACCTCATCATGACTTGTGACGCCTATATGGACTCCCTGGTGGCCGGCGGCTATGTCCAGAAACTCAATCTGGACAATATCCCCAACTCCTCCAACATCAACGAGGCCTATTGGACCGCGAAGGACTACTGCGTCCCCTATCTCATGAACTACATCTATGTGGTCTATAACACTGAGACCTGCCCCATCGAGATCACATGCTATAACGACCTCATCGACCCCGCCCTCAAGGGCCAGATCAGCACTATCGACGGCGCCCGTAACCTGTTCCCCATCGCCCTGGTGGCCCTGGGCTATGACCCCAACTCCACCAACGAGCAGGAGATCGCCGCGGCCTACGAGTGGCTGACCAAGTATAACGACAACGTAGTGGCCTACGGCGCCGCCGAGCAGAATCTGACCAACGGCACGGCCTGCGTGGCCCTCACTTATGACGGCAACGCCTCCTGGGCCATGAGCGAATTGGGCGACAAGAACACACTGAAGGTGGCCGACTTCGAAAGCGATCCCGTGCAGTTGGGCTTTGATCTCTACGTCATCCCCACCGGCGCCAAGCACGTGGATCTGGCCGAAAAGTTTCTCAACTACATCACCGACCCCCAGGTCATGGCAAAAAACTTGGAGGAGTTCCCCTACTCCTGCCCCAACGACGCCGCCGTGGCGGCCGCCTCCGAGTCCTACCGCAATGACCCCGCCCGCGACTTCTCTTACAAAGAGAACGTATTCTTCCAGAAGGACGTGGGCGACGCCCTCACCATCTACAATGACTATTATCAGAAGCTGAAAGTCGGCGAGTGATTCCCGCCGCCAGGAGGAGACGACAACATGCTGAAATTTGACGAAGAAAAACAGATCGCCAGCGTCCAGGGCGCCCTGGCCCTGCGGGGACGGATCGAGGCGATCGTGGATGACATCTGCAGGGCCGGCTTCAAGAACATCTGCTGGTTGGGCATTGGAGGGACCTACGCCTCCTGCCTCCAGGCCGAGGTCCACATGAAGGAGCGCTCCACACTGGAGTTCTTTGTGGAGAATGCCGCAGAGTACCTCACCACCGGCAACCGCCGGGTGGGCGAAGGCACGGTGGTGGTCATCTCCTCTGTCACCGGCAGCACGATCGAGATGGTGGACGCCGTGAAAAAGGCACAGGCCGACGGGGCCAGGGTGCTGGGCTTCATCGACGTGGAGACCACGGAGCTTGCCAAGCGGATGGACTGGGAGATCGCCTATCCCGCCAACGAACAGCTCAAATTCTTCATGGTGGCCGACCGCCTGATGTTCCGCCACGGCGAGTTTCCTGAATATGAGGAGTACTACGCCCAACTGGACGCCCACCTCGCGGTGGACCTGGCGGAGGTGGAGAAAGCGGCCGACGCCTTCGGCCTGGCCTTCGCCCAGAAGCACCATGACGACAAACTCCACTACTTCGTGGGCGCCGGCAATCAATACGGCTCCACCTATTCTTACGCCATGTGCTACTGGGAGGAACAGCACTGGATCCGGACCAAGAGTATCCACTCCTCCGAATTTTTCCACGGCATGCTGGAGATCGTGGACCGGGACACCCCTGTGACGGTCTTTGTGGGCGAGGATTCCCAGCGCCCTCTCAGCGAGCGGGTGGTCCGATTCCTGCCCAGGGTGTGCGCCAACTACACCGTCATCGACTCCAGGGACTATGCTCTGCCCGGCATCGACGAGCGCTTTCGGGGGAATCTCTCCCATCTGGTGACCCACGCCGTCACCCAGCGCATCGACGCCCACATCGAGGCCATCAACCGCCACCCCATGGAGATCCGGCGGTATTACCGCAGACTGGACTACTGAGCAGATCAAGCGGGACCGCTCCGGATGCCGCGGCACGGGGCGGCCCCGCTTGTCAGGAGGATGCTTATGGAGCTGGGCATGTTCACCAGCGGCTACCAATACTACCCCCTGGAGCGGGCCTTCGCCGACGCCAGGCGTTTCGGATACGACTATATCGAACTCTGGGGCGGCCGGCCCCACGCCTTCGCCCCCGACCTGGCCCGGGGAGAGCTTTCCGGCGTTCTGGCCCTCATCGAGCGCCATGAGATGCCCGTGCGGGTCTACACCCCCGAGCACAATGCCTATCCGTACAACTACATGCTGGGGAGTGAGCTCCAGCGCGCAGACGCCCTGGACTATCTGAAGCTCTGCCTCAACATGGGCAAAGCGCTGGGCGCGGACCATACCCTCATCTCCACCGGACACGGCGGCTACACCGCCTCCCGCAGGGAGCTCCGCAGCCGTCTCGTCCGCTGCCTCCGGGAACTGGCGGATCACGCCGAGTCCATCGGCCACACCATTCTGCTGGAGGCCCTCACCCCCTATGAGACCAATGTCTGCACCACTGCCGGGGAGCTGTCCGAGACGCTGGAGACGGTGGATTCTCCCGCTCTTATGGGTATGTGCGATGTGGTGCCCCCCTGGGTCATCCGGGAGCCCATCACGAACTATCTGGATCAGTTGGGCGGGCGGATGGCCCACCTCCATCTGGTGGACGGCGATGGGAACAGCGACAGCCATCTGATCCCAGGCGACGGCTGCATCCCCCTGCCGGAGCTGCTGGAGGAGTTGGAGGTCAGGGGGTACCGGGGCAGGGCCACCATCGAGCTGGTGACATCCTACCGCAATGAGCCCTCCCTGTACGCCAAGCAGGCCCTCCAGCGCGTGCGGGCTCTGCTCCCCCATTAAGAAAGGGTGACGCCAATGGACAAAGAAATCAAGCTGGCCGCCGTGGGCGACAACTGCATGGACGTCTACGACCGGACCGGGGAGGCCTACCCCGGCGGAAATCCTGTTAATGTGGCCGTCTATACCCTCCGGCTGGGGGGCAAAGCCTCCTACACCGGCGTGGTGGGTACAGACCAGTATGGGTCCCTCATGCGCGCCGCCGTGGCCTCCAAAGGTGTGGATGTCTCCCACCTCAAGACCGCTCCCGGGGTCACCGCCGTCTCCCATGTGGAGATCGCAAACGGCAATCGGGTCTTTGGCGACTACGAAGAGGGCGTCATGGCCGGGTTCCGCCTCACCCCGGAGGACATAGACTTTCTCTGTTCCCATGACCTGGTGGTGACCGGGCTGTGGGGCATGATCGCCGGAGACCTGCCCGCGCTCCGCGCCCGGGGCGTCCCGGTGGCCTTCGACTTCGCCGACAAGCGGACCGACCCCACCCTGGACCTGGCCATCCCCTATGTGGACTACGCCTTTTTCTCTTACGACGGAGCCGACAGCGAAACTCTGCGGACCTTTCTCCGCTCTATGCAGGCCCGCGGGCCCAAGGTGGCGGTGGCCACGCGGGGCGAGGCGGGCAGCATGGCCTATGATGGTTCTCAGTTCTACGAGTACGGCATCGTCCCCTGCCGCGTCGTGGACACCATGGGGGCCGGGGACAGCTACATCGCCGGCTTTCTCTTTGGACTTCTGCGTGGAAAGAGCATCCCCGACTGCATGGCCCTGGGCGCCCAGAGCAGCAGTGTGACCCTTCAGTACAGTGGAGCGTGGTAACGGGTTTCCGTCTCCACTCGTATCCGTTGTCACCCGGCGGAGCACGCTTCCCCACGAAAATACCGAGGCCGAGCCCAAAAGGGCTCGGCCTCGGTATTTTCGTGTATCTTGCCACAGGCCCCTGCGCGCTCATGAGAGCAGAATGCGGTCGTTGTCCAGATCCTTTCCCGCGCCGGCCCGGAAACGGGAGAGCAGGTCCTCCACGGTGAGCCCCTTCCTCTCCTCGCCCCCAATGTCCAGTACAATACGCCCCGCGTCCATCATCAGTGTGCGATTTCCCAGCTCCAGAGCGTTTTTCATATTATGGGTGACCATCAGGCAAGTGATGTTCTGCCGGGCCACGATATCCTTGGTGAGGGCCAGCACCTTCTCCGCCGTCCCGGGGTCCAGAGCCGCGGTGTGCTCATCCAAAAGGAGTAGCTTGGGCGGCACCATGGTGGCCATCAGCAGAGTGAGGGCCTGCCGCTGTCCGCCGGAGAGGAGCCCCACCGGCTGGCGCATCCGGTCCTCCAGCCCCATCCCCAGCAGGGAGAGCTGCTCCCGGAAAAAGGCCTTATCCTCCTTGTTCACCCGGCTGAAAAAGGCCCGCTGGTGCTTGGCGGCGCGGAGATAGGCCAGGGCAAGGTTCTCCTCAATGGTCATATGGGGGGCGGTCCCCTTCATGGGGTCCTGGAAGAGCCGTCCGATCTCCCGGCTGCGGCGGTATTCCGGCTGGAAAGTGATGTCCTCCCCATCCAGAACAATAGAGCCCGCATCGGCAAAGAAAACGCCGGAAATGGCGTTGAAGAGGGTGGATTTCCCCGCGCCGTTGGACCCCACGATGGTGATGAAATCTCCCCGTTCCAGGCGCAGATCCACATCGGTGAGGGCCTTTTTCTCATTGACGGTGCCGGGGTTGAAGGTCTTGGAGACCCCGCTCAGCTTCAGCATGCGCCCCGCCTCCTCTCCGACAGCGCCGCCCGCTTGCGGCGCTGGAGCAGGAAATAGTCCTTCAGAGCCGGGGCGGCGATGGCCAGGGCCACAATGACAGCGGTGATGAGTTTGAGATAGGTGGTGACATTAAACTTCAGCGCCACGGCATAAATGGCCCGGTAGATGAGGCTGCCCACCACCACGGCGACGACGCCCCGCAAGATCCCGCTCTTGCCCCGGGAGATCACGGACTGTCCGATGATGAGGCTTGCAAGCCCCAGCACCACCATGCCGGTGCCCAGGTTCATATCCGCACTCTTCTGATACTGGGCGATAAGAGCGCCGGAGAGGGCGGTCATGGCGTTGGCGAGGCACAGGCCCACCGTGATGGTAAAGACCGGGTTGATGGAGGAAGCGCGCACCATATCGGTGTTGTCCCCCGTAGCCCGGATGGACAGCCCCAGCCGGGTGCCCAGAAACAGCACCAGCAGCACGCAGACAGCCAGCACCACCACGGAGGCCACCAGCAGCTTGTGCCAGCTCCCCGCAAAGCCGGTCTCCTTGACCAGAGAAAAGATGGTGTCGCTTTTGTAGAGGTTCACATTGGCCGACCCCATGACCGTGAGATTCACGGAATAGAGCCCGAAGTTTGTGATGATGCCCGCCAGGATAGAGGGTACCCCCAGCTTGGTCTGGAGGAAGGCGGTGACAAAACCGGCGGCGGCCCCGGCCAGCATGGCCATGGGCAGAGCCAGAACAGGGTGGCCCATCAGGCAGACCGTGGCGGACACGGCGCAGCCCAGCGTAAAGGCGCCGTCGGTGGTGAGATCGGCGATATCCAGGATGGTGTAGCTCAAAAAGAGCGCCAGCGCCACCAGGGCGTAGATCACCCCGGCCTCCAGGGCCGTCTGTACAATGGTGAGCATGAGGGTCTTTCTCCTTTCACGCGGTCATACCCCTGCCGGGTCCGGCAGGGGTATGACCGTCAGACATTCTCCCGTTTCAGTCCTCGGTGGTCTCCACCTCGCTGACGGTGGAGGCCATATCGCTGAACACGGCGTAATCGGCGCCCAGCGCGGCGGCGGTCTCGGTATTGACCGTGATGATGCCGCCGTCCATCACGTGGTACTCAGGCACCACGCCGGTCTGGAGTACCTCCAGCGCCATATCGGCGGTATAGGCTCCGAGCTCGGTGTAGTTGACGCCGCAGGTGGCAAATGCGCCGTTGCGGACGAAGGAATCGGCCCCGGTATAGTGGGGCACGTCCGCCTCAATGAAGGTCTCGGCAATGGTCAGCTCCACGGCCATCACGCTGTTGTCGGTGGGGGTAAAGACGGCGTCCGCCTCGCCTGCCAGGCTGGCCGCGGCGGCAATGATCTCATCCGGGTTGACACCGGTGCGCTCCACATAGGCGATTCCCTTGGCATCCAGGTATTCCTTGGCCTCGGCAATGGGCGTCTCGGAATTCGGCTCCGAGGGGGAGTACAGCAGGCCCACGGTCTGAATATCCGGGTCCTGGGCAAACATCATGTCCAGAATAAAGGCGGTGTTCAGAGCGTCGCTGGTGCCGGTGACCCGGTCGATGCCGGTGAGTCCCGCGGTGGCGGGGTCGCTGATGGCGGCGTAGATGATGGGGGTGCCCAGGTCCTCGGTGGCATTGACCATGCATTGCGCCGCCAGGGTGGCGATGGGGATCACGGCGTCATAGCCCTCGCCGGCCACCTGGGCGCCGATCTGGTTGAGCAGGCTCTGGTCATTCTGGCCGTTGAACTCCGTATAGTCGATGGCGATGCCCAGCTCCGCCGCCTTGGCGTCCAGCTCGGCTTCCACCGCCTGGCGGATCTCGTCCAGGGAGGCGTGGTCCAGTTGCTGAACGATGGCGATCTTATACCCGGACACCCCCTGCCCGGTGGGCTCGGCGGTGTCGGCGGGCGCGTGAGTGGAGGAACCGGAGCCGGAGCCGCAGGCGGCGAGGGACAGGGTCAGCGCGGCGGCGGCGGTCAGAGACATGGTGTTCTTCAGATTCAGCTTTTTCATTGTAGTTTTCTCCTTTTTTGAGTTTTGGGCGGCAGATGGAGCCAGCAGCATGTAAAAAAAACGCTTTTGTCCCATTTCTGGGACAAAAGCGTTTCAAAACACTTCTGCGATACCACCCAAATTGACGCTTGCGCGTCCACTCGCTTCACGCACCATCATGCGTGCCCGATGGATAACGGGTGGGGCCCCGTCGGCATCTACTGAGCGAAACCGCCTTTCAAGCCGCCCTCCGGAGTCCATTCGCCGGTTTCCGCACATCCCGATTCCACCATCCGGGACTCTCTAAAGATTGGAATGCACCGGGTACTTCTCTCCGTCACAGGTTTGATCGCTATTGCTTGTAGGTTATTATACGCAGAGCCGAGGCCATTGTCAACCCTTTTTTTCCGTTTCAGCGGGCGTCTTTTTCCTCAGGAACTCAAACTTGGTCTCCGAGCACAGGACGGCCACAAAGATGAGCACAAAACCCAGCACCATCACGGCGTTGAGGTCCTCCTCCCCCACGACAATGGAGGCCAGCACGCCGAAGGGCGCCTCCAGGGACAGGAGGACCGCTGCGGTGGAGGGCGCGGTGTACTTCTGCCCGATGTTCTGGAACAGCAGCGCCCCGCAGGAAGAGAAGATCACCAGATAGACCATGGCGAAGACGGCGCTCCCCGAAAGGTCCGTGGGGAAGGGTTCCCGGAAGAGGAGGGCCCCCACCCAGCTCCAGGCCCCGAAAAAGGCGAACTGGAGGGTGGTGATGAGGAAGATGTCCCGCCCCTCGGCGTATTTGTTCACCGCCACGATATGGGCAGCAAAGAAGAACCCGCCCACCAGCGTGAGGGCGTCGCCGGAGTTGATGCTCAGCGCCCCGCCCTCGTTGGACAGGGAGACCATGCCGATGCCCACCACGCAGATAACGGCGGCCAGAATATTCCACTTGTCCGGACGCTTGCGGGCGATGACCCAGTATAAAAAGGGGACGATGACACAATATACTGCCGTGAGGAAGGCATTCTTGCCCGAGGTGGTGCGGTCCAGGCCGAAGGTCTGGAAGGCATAGGCCAGGAAGAGCATGGTGCCGATAAGAAAGCCCGCCTTGAGGTAGCCGCGGTCCATCACCTTCCAGGACTTCCAAAACACCAGGCCCAGTACGACGGCGGCGGCGGTAAAGCGGAAGGCCAGCAGATAAAAAGGGGTAAAGCTGTCCAGCGAGTGCTTCATGACCACGAAGGAGGTGCCCCAGATGATAGGGGCCAGGATCAGCATGGGCTTTGCCAACTTTTTCAGTACGGATTCGTTCATGGGTTGTCTCCTCTCCCTTGCTATGGTAAGATGGTACATACTACGCGGAGGAAGGTGGTCGCTGTGCCGAAATTGACGCGGGACTTTTATGAAAGGGACACCCTTCTGGTGGCCCGGGACCTGCTGGGCAAATATCTGGTGCACCGGGTGGACGGTGTGCCGCTCTGCGGCCGCATCACCGAGACCGAGGCCTACATCGGCCGGATGGACAAGGCCTGCCATGCCTACGGCTACAAGCGGACCCCGCGGACGCAGACCCTGTTTTCTCCTCCCGGCACGGCCTACCTCTACCTCATCTATGGCATGTACCACTGCCTCAACTTTGTCACGGAGCCGGAGGGAGAGCCCTGTGCGGTGCTGCTGCGGGCGGTGGAGGCGGCGGAGGGCGCGGAGTTCATGGCGCAAAACCGGTTCGGCTGCGGTCTCTCGGCACTGACACCCTATCAGAGGAAAAACTTTTTGAACGGCCCCGGCAAGGTGTGCCGGGCCTTTTCCCTGACCAGGGCGCAGAACGGCCTGGATCTCACGGGAGATACCCTCTTCCTCTGGGACGCAGGCGAGACTCCGGAACAAATCCATGTGGGAAAGCGGATCGGCATCGATTACGCCGAAGAGGCCGCCGATTTTCCTTGGAGGTTTTATCTATGAAATTGTTTGACTTGGACGGCACCCTCATCGACTCCAATGGGATCTGGGTGGACGTGGACCTCCGTTTTCTCGGGCGCCACGGCCTTACCCCCACCGAGGAGTACACCTACGCCGTGGGCCACTCCATCTTTCCCGTAGCGGCGGAATTCACCAGGGACTACTACGGTCTGGACCTCACCCCGGAGGAGATCATGGAAGAGTGGCTCTCCATGGCCGGGAATGCCTACGCCCATGTCCCCATGAAGGAGGGTGCCCGGGACTATCTCTCCCGTTGCGCCCGCGGCGGGGAGCGCATGGCCGTCGTCACCGCCTGCGTGCCGGCGCTGTGCCGAACCGCCCTGGAGCGCCACGGGCTCACAG
Organism: Intestinimonas butyriciproducens; assembly: GCF_004154955.1. Taxonomy (NCBI): domain Bacteria; kingdom Bacillati; phylum Bacillota; class Clostridia; order Eubacteriales; genus Intestinimonas; species Intestinimonas butyriciproducens. The sequence continues at coordinate 2,236,766 of NZ_CP011524.1, forward strand.
ACTGTTTTGAGGAGATCGTATTCGCCCAGGAGCTGGGGCTGGAAAAACGGGACCCGCAGGTCTACCGCATCGCCGCAGAGCGTTTCCGGGTCTCTCCCGAAGACTGCACGCTCTACGAGGACGCGCCTTCCAACTGTGCCGCCGCCCGGCTGGCCGGTATGACTGTGGTGGGGGTATACGACGCCTTTTACGATTCCTACCAGGAGGAGATGCAAAAAAACAGCGACCGCTATATCCGCAGCTTCACCGAGCTGCTCTGATGGGGCCGTTTTTGTACCGGCGGACCGCCCGCAGGCGGTCCGCCGGTCTGCTTACGCCTTGGACATATGCTGCCGGGCCGACTTGAGCATAAGCCGTTTGGTGCCCACGGAGTCGAACGCGATCTCGATGAGGGCATCGCCCCCCATAGGCTGCACGCTGGTGACCAGCCCCTTGCCGAAGGCCTTGTGGATCACGGTGTCCCCCTTCTGGAAGGCGGGCAGCGCGCCGGCGTCCGGCCTGGGACGGGCCGCCGGCGTTCCGGGGCGGGGCGCCGGGGCGGAGCGGACGCCGCCATAGGCAGGGCGCGCGCCCTGTGCGGGTCTCTGGTAGCCGCCGGCCCCATGGCCACCATACACGCCCGGCCGGTCTGCGGACATGCCGCCCGGCCTTGGAGACTGCCAGCGTCCGGCGGCGTCGTCCGGCTCCGAGAGAAAGTTCCGTCCGCTCTGTTCCACGTACTCGCCGGGGATCTCCCCCACGAAGCGGGAGGGACGGTTGGCGGAGGTGCGTCCAAAGAGCATCCGCTGTCCGGCGCAGGTGAGACAGAGCCGCTCCTTGGCGCGGGTCATGGCCACATAGCACAGCCGCCGCTCCTCCTCCATCTCCTCGTCGTCGCCGATGGCGCGGCTTCCCGGGAAGATCCCCTCCTCCACGCCCACCACGAATACCACGGGAAACTCCAGGCCCTTGGCCGAGTGCATGGTCATCATGACCACGCAGTCCTCGCTGGGGTCGTGACTGTCCAGATCGGTATACAGTGCGATCTCGTCCAGGAATCCGGAGAGCGAGGGCCCGCCCTCCGCGTTCTCTATGTAGCTGTTGATGGAGGTCAAAAGCTCCCGCACGTTTTCCAGCCGGGTGCGGTCCTCCACGGTGTTCTTGGCCTCCAGGGCCACGGCATAACCCGTCCGGGCCAGGACCTCCTCGTAGAAGTTGGGGAGGTCGAGTTCCCCGGCAAGAGCGCGCAGCTCCTCCATCATATCGGTGAACTGGGCCAGCTTGGCCGCAGCTTTCTGGAGATCGGGGTAGGCCCGGGCGTTTTTGATGATCTCCCAGAGGCTCTTCCCCTCCTGTACGGCCAAGGTCTGGGCGGTATCCACCGTTTTCTGCCCGATGCCCCGGGCGGGCACGTTGATGATCCGGGTGAGACGCAGATCGTCGGCGGGGTTGTTGAGGGCGCAGAGGTAGGCCAGCATATCCTTGACCTCCGCCCGGTCGAAGAAGCGGATGCCGCCGATGATACGGTAGGGGACGCCGTTGCGCTTGAATGCCTGCTCGATCTGGTTGGACTGGGCGTTCATCCGGTAGAGGACGGCGTGGTCGCGCCACTTCCTGCCCTGACTGAAGCCGGTCAGGATCTGGGAGGCCACGTATTGGGCCTCGTCGTTCTCGTTCATGGCGGTGTAGACCTGGACCTTGTCCCCGGCGTCATGGCTGGTCCACAGCTCCTTGCCCTTGCGCCCCAGATTGTGCTTGATGACGGCGTTGGACGCCTCCAGAATATTCTTGGTGGAGCGGTAGTTCTGTTCCAGACGGATGACCCTGGCGCCCCTGTACTGCTTTTCAAAAGAGAGGATGTTTTCGATGGTCGCCCCCCGGAAGCGGTAGATGGATTGGTCGTCGTCGCCCACCACACAGATATTTTCCCACTTGCCCGCCAGGGCGGCGGCCAGCCGGTACTGGAGGTTGTTGGTGTCCTGGTATTCGTCGATAAGGACATACCGGAACTTGTTCTGGTAGTAGCTCCGCACATCCTCGTGCTCTTCGAGCAGGCGCACCGTGTCCAGGATGAGGTCGTCAAAATCCAGCGCATTGGCCTCCCGCAGGCGGCGCTCGTACTCCACATAGAGCTTGGCGATCCGGGTCAGCCGGAAATCTCCCATCTTTTCGCACTCCTGGAGATAGGCGGGCCCGGACTTCATGGCGTCCTTGGCGCGGGAGATGGCTGCGAGGACCGACCGGGGAGGGAACGCCTTGTCGTCCATGTTGAAGTCCTTGAGGATATCCTTTACCACCCGCTCGGAGTCGGCGGAGTCGTAAATGGTAAAAGACTGCTGGAAGCCCAGCTTTTCGATGTCCCGGCGCAGGATGCGCACACAGGCCGAGTGGAACGTGGAGGCCCAGATGTCGTTGGCCGCGGGCCCCAGCATCCGCTCCAGCCGCTCCTTGAGCTCTCCGGCGGCCTTGTTGGTGAAGGTGATGGCAATGATGGACCAGGGGGAGGCAGGGTCCAACCTGCACAGCCGCTCCGCCTCCTCGCGTCCCTCCGGAATGGGATGGGCGGCATAGGCCTCCAGAAAGACAAGGTCGTCCTCGGTGACCCAGCCGGGCGCGTCGTCGGAGTCGGAGCCCCTGCCGTATTTCATCAGATTGGCGATACGGTGGATCAGCACGGTGGTCTTGCCGCTGCCCGCCCCCGCCAGCAGGAGGAGAGGTCCCTCGGTGGCCATGGCCGCCCGGCGCTGTTCCGGATTCAGGTTCTGGAACTCCCCTTCGATGACGGCCCGCCTGGCCTTACAAAATCTCAATTCTTGGTCTTGATCCAGCATGTGTTCACCTATTCTCTCTTTCTGCACTTTTATTTTATCTTACTCCGGGGCCCAGGTCACGCACGGATCTGGCATGGCCTCCATTCCGTTTTGGAATGTCCCGGACATAAAATGCGCCGCGGCGGCCCGCGGCGCTTCCGATCGCTCTTCAGAGGGTCTCGGTGAGGAAGGTGTCCCGGTATGTGCCGCGCAGCTCTTCCCAAGCCTGTGCGGCATCCTCGGCGCGTTCAAAAAGTCCAAAGACGGTGGGCCCGGTGCCGCTCATGTTGGCCCCCAGAGCCCCGTGCTGTACCAGCACATTTTTGATGCCGGAGATCTCTTCCGCCTGCCGGGGGGGCAGCACATCCTCAAAGATGTTGTACATCCGCCGGGCCGCGCCTCCCAGGTCTCCTCCCTCCAAGGCCACCACCATCCCCTCGGTATCCGGGCGGTGGCGGAGCTTGACCCCGTCGACCCGTGCAAAGAGCTCGGGCGTGGAGATGGAAAAAGCCGGCTTACAGAGGACGGCGTGGCACCGCGGCAGCGCCGGGAGTGGGGTGAGAACCTCACCTCTCCCCTCCGCCAAAGCCGTGCCGCCCAGCACGCAGTAGGGCACGTCGGAGCCCACCCGCTCTCCCAGCCGGGCCAGCGCCTCGCCGGAGTATCCGGCACCGAGGAGGCGGTTGAGGCCACGCAGAACGGCGGCGGCGTCCGAGCTGCCGCCGCCGGTCCCCGCGCAGACGGGAATATGCTTCTCCACCGAGATGGAGAGTCCGCCGCAGTCGAGGCCGCAGTCCTCCAAAAACTGCAGAGCGGCGGCGGCGGCCAGATTTTTCTCGTTGGTAGGGAGAAAGCTCAGATTGGTGCGCACCCGCACGCCTCCGCCCGTACCGGTCTCCAGAGTGATCCGATCCGCCAGGGCCACCGACTGCATCACCATTCTGAGCTCGTGATAGCCGTCGCTCCTTCTGCCCAGCACATCCAGGGTCAGATTCAGCTTGGCCGGCGCTTCCACCGTAAGCCTGGGCATGACCATACGCTCCTTTCCAAAGCGCTGTTTATCGAATCCTGCGGGCCTCCAGATAGAACCGCTTGTCCTGGGCCTCTCCCATGGAGAAGGTCTTTCGGGGCAGGACTCCGTCGTGGATGACGGTGGGGAAGAGCGCCTCCTTGCCCATGGGCGGGAGGAGGAAGCCCAGATTCCCCGGCTGAGAGGCCAGGGAGCGGACCACATCCGCGCCGTGTATGTAGTCGATGCGCCCGGCGTGCGCTCCCAGCCAGCGGTCCAGGAAGGTCTGGAGCGTGGCCACCGGCAGTTGGGCAGAGGGATGGGGCACCGTGACGGCTCCCGTGCCGTCGGCATGAACATACCGGAGTACGTGGCCCTCACCCATTCCCTCGCGGGCGCCGGGATAGGCGGCCACGAGATCGGCGAGCAGCGCCTTGGGCTCCACGCCAAAGAGCACCCGATGGATGGGTTCGAACTCCAGCGAGCCGTCGTGGAGGTTCACCAGCTCCACCAGAGCGTACCGGGCGGGCAGCGCGGCCCACTGCTCCGGCGGCGTCAGGGTCTTCTGCCGTTCATAGCAGGCCTTGGCCGTGGCCAGGGAGTGGTTGCCGTCCCCCATGGCGAAGAGCATCACAGGGAGGCCCTCCGTGCCGTACCGGGCATTGAAGGCCGCAGGGTCCGCCAGGGCGCGGAGGGCCTCCGCCACACGGCCCTGCCGCTCCCGGTCCAGGAGCCAGCCCCGGAGGTGTCCGGAGTGCTCCATCAGGTCAAAGTCATAGAGCGTCTCCAGGGAGGCCTTGTCCTCCGACAGCGGCTCGATGACCGTCCCTGCCGGATCGTCGGCGAGGACCATCACATGGGGCAGTTCCACACTGGCGTTCTTCCGCACCGCCACCCGGGGCGGGATGCGGCTGAGCACGGTCCCCTCCGTGGCGCGGATGAGGGAGGTGGACCCCGGCTCATAGTCGTACTCCTCCAGATCCACCATGCCCACCAGCCCCCGGCGCACCTTGCCGGACGCCAGTGTGCGCTCCACATAGACGAGGGCGGAGGGGCAGGTCCGGAAGATCCCGTCCCGCAGATAGCGGCTCATGGTATTGGTCACATCCATGATATCCGTCTCCACGTTGGGTCCGTCCAGGGAGCTCTCCGGCAGGATGAGGTGGAGGGCGGAGGGCGCGGTCCCTACGCACCGCTCCACCCTCTGCCAGTATTCCGGCTGGGAGGTGTACTGATCACAGGCCACCACCGCCCATTTTTTCAGGTCGCAGCCCTGCGGGAGCAGGATATCGGCCGGGTAAAAGCCCAAGCCCCGAAAACGCTCGTCCATCGTGGATGATCCCCCTCGTCTATCTTCAGTCCATGGCCCGCCGAATGGCCGCCAAAAGCTCGTCAAAGGTCTCATAGGCGGGAAGCTCCGGGTGATCCGCCCTGATCTGGTCCGTGCTCTTGAAGAGGAAGCCCGCCTTGCTGGCCTGGATCATGCCCAGATCGTTGTAGCTGTCCCCGCTGGCGATAGTCTGATAACCGATGGACTGCAGGGCCTTCACTGTGGTCAGCTTGGACTGGGGACAGCGCATTTGGAACCCGGTGATCTCCCCGTCGGGGGCCACCTCCAGCGTGTTGCAGAAAAGCGTGGGCCAGCCCAGCTTTTTCATCAGGGGCTTGGCGAACTGCTCAAAGGTGTCGCTGAGAATGATCACCTGGGTGAGGGAGCGCAGCTCATCCAAAAACGCTTTGGCTCCGGGAAGGGGATCGATAGTGGCGATGGTCTCCTGAATCTCCTTCAGGCCCAGGTGGTGCTCTTTCAGAATGGAGAGGCGATAGCGCATCAGCTTATCATAGTCGGGCTCGTCCCGGGTGGTCCGCTTCAGCTCCGGGATCCCGCTGGCCTCGGCAAAGGCGATCCAGATCTCCGGTACCAGCACACCCTCCATATCCAGGCATGTCAGATACATCCTGCTTGTCCTCCTCTCAAAATCACGCCGGCGGGCGCCTATTCTTCCCGCTCACGGGCCTGCTTCTTCTTCAGGTTGGTGAGGAAATTATCCATGCGGGTCAGCGCCTCGGCGATATCCTTCATGCTGGTGGCATAGCAACAGCGGACAAAGCCCTCCCCGCCCGCGCCGAAGGCGTTGCCCGCGATCACGGCCACCTTCTCCTCCATGAGGAACCGCTCGCAGAAGTCCTCCGAGGACAGTCCGGTGCCCCGGATGTCCGGGAACACATAGAAAGCGCCCTTGGGCTCGAAGCAGGGCAGCCCGATCCGCCGGAGGCCCTCCACCAGATAGCGGCGGCGTCCGTCGTACTCGTCCCGCATCTTCTCGATATCCCTGTCCCCGTTTCGCATGGCCTCGATGGCGGCGTACTGGCTTGTGGTGGGGGCGGACATGATCCCGAACTGATGGAGCTTGAGCATCTGCTTGATGAGGGGTGCAGGTCCACAGAGATACCCCATGCGCCATCCGGTCATGGCGTGGCTCTTGGAGAACCCGTTCACCACAATGGTGCGCTCATACATATCCGGAATATTGGCGATGGAGACGTGGTGCTGGCCATAGGTGAGCTCTGCGTAGATCTCGTCGGAGATCACCATGATGTCCGTGCCCCGCAGCACTTGGGCGATGGCCTCCAGGTCCTCCCTGCTCATAATGCCGCCGGTGGGGTTGTTGGGGAAGGGCAGCACCAGGACCTTGGTCCTGGGGGTGATGGCGGAGCGCAACTCCTCGGGCGTAAGGCGGAATTCGTTTTCCGCCTTGGTCTCCACATAGACCGGAGTGCCCCCCGCCATGCTGGCCAGCGGACCGTAGCACACAAAGGAGGGCACCGGCACGATGACCTCGTCCCCGGGGTCCACCATACACCGCAGCGCCAGGTCGATGCCCTCGCTTCCGCCCACGGTGACGATGATCTGGCTGGCAAAGTCATACCTGAGTTGGAAGCGCCGCTCCAGGTAGGAGGCGATCTCCCGCCGCAGCTCGGCCATGCCGGCGTTGGAGGTATATTTGGTAAAGCCCTTCTCCAGCGAGTAGATGCCCGCGTCCCGGATGTGCCAGGGGGTGACGAAATCCGGCTCGCCGATCCCCAGGGAGACGGCGTCCTTCATCTCCTCCAGGATGTCGAAGAACTTTCTGATACCGGAGGGCTTCACCTCCTGGATGCGGCTGGAGAGAATGGAATCGTAATTCATGTGAAAATCAGCTCCCTCTCCTGCTGCTCCTGCTTCTCAAAGATCAGGTGCTTCTCTTTATATTTTTTTAGAATAAAGTGGGTGGCCGTACCCGTCACGTCCTCGATGGTGGCCAGCCGCTGACCCACAAACTCGGCCACCTCCCGCAGGGTACGCCCGGAGATGATGACGGTGAGATCGAAAGCGCCGGACATCAGATAGACCGACTCCACCTCATCATACTGGTAGATCCGCTCGGCCACCCGGTCAAAGCCCGCGCCCCGCTGGGGCGTCACCTTGACCTCGATGAGGGCGGTGACGCTCTCCCGCTCAGTGCGGTCCCAGTCCACAATGGCCTGATAGCCCAGCACGATCTTCTCTTCCTCGTATCGCTTGATCTCGGCTTTGACTTCCTCGACGGTCATATCGGCCATGGAAGCCAACTGCTCCGGAGTGTGGGTGCAGTCCTCCTCCAGAAGACGTAACAGCTTCGTCTGCATGCGTCGTTCCTCCTATCTGCCTTTTCATCTGGGTATTGCCTGTAATTATACACGCATCGAAACCAATCGGCAAGTATGATTTGTTTTGGCCCTTGACTTTAATAAAATTAAAGTTTATAATAAATATTATGAAAATCAAAATTAAATCAGGAGGTGCGAAATGTCAATTTTCGTTGTACCGGAATGGATGGCGGAGCTGGATGAGGAGGATGTGGCATTCATCCGCCGCTTTCTTCTGGCCTCCGGTTCCCTCAAGGAGGTGGCGGGAGAGTACGGGGTGAGTTACCCCACGGTCCGTCTGCGGCTGGACCGCCTCATCCAGAAAATCAGGCTGGGAGAGGACCGGGCCGCCGATCCCTATGTGGCGCTCATCAAGCGTCTGGCCGTCAGCGACAAGGTGGATTTCGACGCCGCCAAGATCCTCATCAGCGAATATAAAAAGCAAAAGGAGACGAATCAAACATGAACATCGCTGCCGCTCTGCTGCCCCTGGCTCTGTTTATCTATCTGCTGATCCCCACCGCCGTGCTGGGTGTAGCGGAATATTTCCTCTCCAAAACAGCCAGCCCCTGGCCGGGCCGGGTCCTGCCCATACTCTCCGCTTTCTTCTCCGTGTGTATCGCCGCGCTGCTGCTCTTCCAACTGGCGGCGGACAGCCCCTTTCCCGCGGTCCTGCTCCCGCTCGCCGCACTGGTGATCCTGAATCTCCCCACTGCGGTGTTCCTCATCATCCACCGCTGCACCCGCAGGGCCGTTCTGGAGAAAAAGGGCATCGAAAAAATGAACATCCAGGATCTGTGAAGCCCCCCTTTCACCTTGCTTTTCCTCCCGGCCCATACTATAATATTTTTTATCTGCCTGGACGGCGCCCGGAGGGACGGCCACGCCGGTTCCCACCGGGCACCGTCGGGGCAAATCGCAATCAGAATAAAAGGAGTCCGAGCCTATGGACCAGTCCTACATCCCCCAGGGGTACGCTCCCCGTCTCAACCTCTACGACACCCAGAAGGCCATCGGCCTGCTCAAGCGTCTTTTTGAGGACACGCTGGGCGGCGCGCTGAACCTGCGCCGGGTATCCGCCCCCCTGTTTGTGGAGGCATCCACCGGCCTCAACGACGACCTCAACGGTGTGGAGCGGCCTGTCACTTTTGATATTCCCGCCGCCGGGCGGGACGCCCAAGTGGTCCACTCCCTGGCCAAGTGGAAGCGCATGGCGCTCCACCGCTACCAGTTCTCCGTGGGGGAGGGGCTCTACACCGATATGAACGCCATCCGGCGGGATGAGCAGCCCGACAATCTCCATTCCGTCTATGTGGACCAGTGGGACTGGGAAAAGGTGCTCGCCCCCAGGGACCGGAACCTGGAATATCTCCAGCGGACCGTATCCACCATCGTGGACGCCATCTGCCAGACCCAGACCACGATCCGGGCCATGTTTCCCCAGCTCTCCCCCCTGCCCGGCATCAGCCGCGAGATCTCCTTTGTCACCACACAGGAGCTGGAGGACCGCTTCCCGGTGCTCACTCCAAAGGAGCGGGAGGACGCCTGGGTGAAGGACCATCCCACCACCTTTCTCATGCAGATCGGCGGGGCCCTCAAGTCCGGCAGCCCCCACGACGGCCGGGCCCCCGACTACGATGACTGGACCCTCAACGGCGACATTCTGGTGTGGAACACGGTGCTTGGCCGGGCCTTTGAGCTCTCCTCCATGGGCATCCGGGTGGACCCCGCCGCCCTGGACCGCCAGCTTTCCCTGGCCGGCTGCGACGACCGCAGAACCCTGCCTTTCCATAAATCCCTGCTGGCCGGCGAGCTCCCCCTCACTGTGGGCGGCGGCATCGGCCAGTCCCGGCTCTGCATGCAGCTTCTGGGGAAGGCCCACATCGGCGAGGTTCAGGCCAGCGTGTGGGACGAGGAGACCATCCGGGTCTGCCAGGAGGCCGGGGTGATCCTCCTCTGAGCCATGGCGAAAAATCTTTATGAGACCCTCACCGGAGCGCCCAAGCCCCGGAAACGCTGGACCCCTCTGCGGATCGTCCGCTGCTTCCTGCTCGTCTACCTGCTCTATTTCGCCGTGGGCGCCCTGCTTCCCTTCACCCTCCACCCGGGGGTGAGCGCCGCCGTGCAGGGACGCTTCGACCCCGCCGCTTTTCGGGGTTCGGACTCCACGGACCGGGCGGCTCTGGTCCTGGACAATCAGGATGCCCTGGGCCTGCGCCTTCAAATGATCGCCGGTGCGGAGGAGTCCATCATCCTCACCTCCTTCGATATCCGGGACTGCGAGAGCGCCCGTGACATCTTCGCCGCCCTACTGGCCGCCTCCGAGAGGGGCGTGGCGGTCCGAATCCTGTGGGACGGCATGAGCGGCATGCTTCATGGCCGCGCCCCCGTGTTCCGCGCGCTTGGGGAGCGGGACAATGTGGAAATCCGCTTCTATAACGAGCCCAACTTTCTCCTGCCCTGGACCTTCAACGGGCGGATGCACGACAAATACCTCATCGTGGACGGCTCCCTCATGGTGCTGGGCGGGCGGAACACCTTCGATCTCTTTCTTGGGGATTATGTTCCCGACAGCCAGAAGAGCCACGACAACGATGTTCTGGTCTGCAACACCGCCCCCACGTTGGAGCACAGCGTCATCGGCCAGGTGGAGGGCTATTTTGAAAAGGTGTGGGATCAGCCCGATACCCGCCCCGCCCTGGAGCGCACCCCCGCGCTGCGCGCCGCCGCTGTGGCGGCCGCCGCCGGGGAGCTGCGGGCGCGGCCCGCCTACGCCCTCACTCCGGCGGGACTGGACTACGAGGCCATGACCGTCCCTGTGGAAAAGGCCACGCTCCTCACCAATCCCACCGGCATCTTCGCCAAAGAACCCACTCTCTGGTGGCAGCTCCAGCAGTTGATGGAGGGGGCCCGGGACCGGGTCTACCTCCAGACGCCCTATGCCGTTCCCAGCGCCGCCATGTACGACGGTCTCGCCCGGGTGGCGGAGAAGGGCATCCCCTTTGAGATGCAGCTCAACTCAGTGGCCGTGGGGGACAATCTTGTGGCCTCTTCCGACTACCTCACCAACCGCTCCCGCCTGCTGGATACCGGGGTGACGGTGTGGGAGTGGTTCGGCGATTACTCCTCCCACGGCAAGGCCGCCCTCATTGACGATCTGGCGGTGGTGGGCTCCTATAACTTCGATATGCGCAGCACCTATCTGGACACTGAAATGATGCTGGTTTTTTATGGGGACGCCTTTTACGACCTGCTGGAGGCCAACCTGATGGAAATGGAGGCACAGTGCCTGCAAGTCTCGGAGGAGGGGTACCTTCCCCGGGCCGGCGTGGAACCTAAGACCTATGGCCCCCCAAAATCGATCCTCTACCCCGTTACGCAGTGGCTGAGCCAGCCCTTCCGCTTCCTGATCTGAGGGTCTTGCGGGGAGGTTTCCCGAAAACGGAGGGCCGGAGGGCGTCCCGCGGGACGCCCTCCGGCCCTTTTCCTATTACCTATTATTTGAACTTTACCGCCGTGCCGTAAGCGATGACCTCGGCCGCCCCCTGCATGACGGCGGCGGATGCGTAGCGCATACACACCACCGCGTCGGCTCCCAACTGCTCCGCGTCCTCCACCATCCGCTTGGTGGCCAGGGCCCGGGCCTCATTCATCATTTCGGTGTACGCCTTGAGCTCGCCGCCCACCAGCGTTTTGAATCCCTGTGTGATGTCCTTGCCGATATTTTTGGACTGGATGGTGCTTCCCCGGACCAGCCCCAGGGTCTCCAGCTCCCTGCCGGAAATCGTCTCAGTAGTTGTCAAGATCATCCTCTTCACCACTCCTTATCTCTTTGATCCGTTCCACCAGCACGTAAACAGACACGCCGACCAGCGCCAAAGGGATCAGGGCCCCGATCAGCTTTACCGGGAGGGGCAGGCCGGGAAGCAGACGGAAAACTGTGATCCCCCAGCCCCCAAACCAAATACACAGCAGCGCCGTGACCGCGATCGGGGCCGCCAGTTTTCCCTTTTTCATGCCACCGCCTCCTTTCAACATGGATAAGGACAGTATACTCCGCCGTGCAGAGGAGGTCAATGGCAGGAAAAGTCTGTTTTCGGCCTTGACAAGCGGGGGGGATGCTGGTATACTGTCATAGCATAACAAAGTAGGAACGGTACCCCCGTCCTCACCTCCAGCCAGGCGGCGAAGAGGTCAACATGGAAAACTTTACGCCGGTCTGCCGGCGTGGTTTTGATGTGTCGATTGCGGGTACCCTTCCGGGTGTCCGCATTTTTATTGCGATTTAGGAGGTGCTTTCGTATCAGTAACATGAGTCATCAGATCAACGACGAGATCCGGGACCGCGAGGTCCGCTTGGTTTCCGAGTCGGGGGAGCAGCTGGGTATTATGTCCGCCCACGACGCTTTGGCAAAGGCCGAAGAGGCGGGATTGGACTTGGTGAAGATCTCTCCCAAGGCCACCCCTCCCGTATGCAAGCTGATGGATTACGGAAAGTTCAAATTCGAGCAGTCCAAGCGGGAGAAAGAGGCCAGGAAGAACCAGCATGTCGTGGAGATCAAAGAGGTGCGCATGTCTCCCGGTATTGACGTGAACGATTTTAACGTCAAGCTCCGCAACGCCCAGAAGTTTTTGGCCGAAGGGAACCGGGTCAAGGCTACCGTCCGCTTCCGCGGGCGCGAGATGGCCCACACCGACATCGGCAGAAAGCTCCTCATGAAATTTGCGGAGGATTGCGCCGAGGTCGCCGTAATGGACAAAGAGCCCAAACTGGACGGCCGCCATATGAACATGTTCCTGTCTCCGAAGGTCTCCAAGGATGCCACAAAGTAAGAAAAAAGGAGTCAATTGATATGCCTAAGATCAAGCTGAAGACCCACAGCGGCGCGAAGAAGAGATTCAATCTCACCAAGAGCGGCAAGGTCAAGCGCGCTCACGCCTTTAAGTCCCACCTCCTCAACGGCCACGGCAAGGATACCAAGCGCAAGAGAGGCCTCCGGGCTGGCGCTTATGCGGACAAGACCAACGAGTCCGCGATCAAGCGTATGATCCCCTATAAATAAGAACTTTTTACCACAACATAGGAGGCTAATCGACAATGGCTAGAGTGAAAGGCGCGATGATGACGCGCAAGAGAAGAAATAAGGTCCTGAAGCTGGCGAAGGGGTACTGGGGTGCCAAGAGCAAGCACTTCAAGATGGCCAACGAGCAGGTCATGAAGTCCCTCAAGTACGCTTACACCGGCCGCCGCTTGAAGAAGCGTGATTTCCGTTCCCTGTGGATCACCCGCATCTCCGCGGCCTGCAAGATGAACGGCATGAACTATTCCACCTTTATGAACGGCCTGAAGAAGGCCGGCGTGGAGATCAACCGCAAGATGCTCTCCGAGCTGGCCGTCAACGACAAGGCCGCCTTCACCCAGCTCACTGAACTGGCCAAGTCCAAGCTGGCCTGATTTTCTTTCGTCAATTGACACAAACCCCCGGCGTCTGTGTGGGAAACCCATCGAGACGCCGGGGGTTTTTGTATTACATTTTGGAAAACTGTTCCTTCCCCAGTCCGCACAGCGGGCATACCCAGTCCTCCGGCAGCGCACTGAATGGCGTTCCAGCGGGTACACCGCCCTCAGAATCGCCCACTTCCGGGTCATAAATATAACCGCAGGCGTCACAGATGTATCTCTCCACAGTCCATTCCTCCTTGTTCAAATTGACGATTGCTATTTTGCCCCAGCGGGACTAAGATATACCGGTGCTTCAGAGAAGCAGTGCCTCATGCTTCTTTCCGCCCCTGGCTGTTCCCCTTCCCCGGCGGCGGTCCCGCCGCTCCATTTTTAGAATCGAGGTGTTCCTCCGCATGGAATCCTATCATTTTCTTCTGGATCTGGCGCTCATTCTCGTCAGCACCAAGCTCCTCGGCATCGTCACCAAGCGCTTCGCCATGCCCCAGGTGGTGGGCGCGCTGGTGGCCGGACTGATATTCGGCCCCGCATTTCTGGGTCTTCTCCAAGAGACCGCCTTCATCGACCAGGTGGCGGAGCTGGGTGTGATCATCCTTATGTTCACCGCCGGCCTGGAGACGGATATTCACGAGCTCAAAAAGTCCGGCGGTCCAGCCTTTGTGATCGCTTTGTGCGGCGTCCTGCTCCCTCTGGCAGGCGGCTTTCTTCTGTCCGCCGCTTTCAACCGCGGCGCAGAGCACCTCCTGGAAAACGTCTTTATCGGCATCATCCTCACCGCCACCTCGGTGAGCATCACGGTGGAGACCCTCCGGGAGATGGGCAAACTCTCCACCCGCTCGGGCAACGCCATTTTGGGCGCCGCCCTTATCGACGACATCCTGGGTATCGTGGCCCTCACCCTCATCACCAGCCTGGCGGATGAGAGCGTGAACATTGTCACCGTCCTGCTGAAAATCGTGGCATTCTTCGTTGTGGCCCTGGTCCTGGGCGTATTCCTGCACAAGCTCATTGAAAAGGTTACCGGCGGAGCGGGCAGGGACCGGAAGCGCTACGCCATCCTCGCCTTTGCCATGTGCCTCTTCTTCTCCTACGGGGCGGAGCAGTTTTTTGGCGTGGCCGATATTACGGGAGCCTATATTGCCGGCCTGATCATCTCCAACACCTCACGGGCCACCTATGTCGCGGCAAAGTGCGAGACCATCTCGTATATGTTCTTCTCTCCCGTTTTCTTTGCCAGTATCGGGGCGAAAGTGGTCCTGCCGGAAATGAGCGCCTCCATCGTGCTTTTCTCCCTGCTTCTCATCGCAGTGGCCGTGATTACCAAGGTGATCGGCTGTGGACTGGGCGCCAAGCTGTGCCGTTACTCCGGCAAAGAGTGCGTCCAGATCGGCGTGGGCATGATCTGCCGCGGTGAGGTGGCCCTCATCGTCACCACAAAGGGGATCTCCCTGGGGATGCTCCAGCCGGAATATGTGGCCCCCGTCATCCTCATGGTGGTGGCCAGCACCATCTGCACACCCATCCTTCTCAAACTGGTGTACCGTGGCCGTAAGGAATACGGCGATCTGGTCCAGAGCGATCTGGTGGACCAGTATGAGGCGGTGCAGGACCTGGATCTTGCCGCGCAGTCCGTCTTGGAGGACCATGAGCAGCTTGTCAAGCAGGGCAAGGCGCTCCAGGAAAAGCATACGAACTAGGCCGCCACATTTTCGGTACAAGCCAAACGGCGCGGACCGTTTTCCTGAGAGGGAAACGGTCCGCGCCGTTTTGTGTTTTCCGAAAATCAGGCCGGTTGGATACATGGAAACAGGCCCAGCGGCAGGGGCTTCGCCCGTCCGGCAAACCATTCTTTGCGGAAGTGCTGTCCGGATGAAAGAACACCCGCCGACAGGGCGTTTTCACAATGTCCACACAAGATCTCAGCGGCAGTGCTCACAGCCGCCGAGCTGAAAGGACGCGCATTCGGTGGCGGTGCAATCGGTGACCTTGGGGTCACAGCAGCCCACCTTGATCTCATTGAGAGAACAATGGTTCTGGTCCTTGCAGTGATAGGCGCAGCTTGTCACCGTACAAGCGATGCTGGGATTGGCATTTCTGTGTTCCATCGTACATAGACCTCCTTTGTTTGGTACGCCGTTAGTATGTACGCCGGAGCGCAAATTATTCGACGGACTTAACTTCTTTCTGCTCCTCCTCCGCAGGCAGCACCTGAGGGATGAACCGGCGGGCAAACTGTCCTTTGCCCCGGGATTTCACATAAAAATAGCCAATGACGGAAAAAACGACTGCTCCGATAAAGTTCACGAACAGATCCTTCATCGTGTCCAAAATCCCGATATCCAGGTAACCGCCCAGTCCCAGCGCATGCTGTACGCCGTCGGCGGTGACCACGATCACGTCGGTGATATCCCGGATGGCGGTGGGGTGGTTGCCGCCCAGCGGGTCCAGCATGACCGAAGAGATGGAGTGGACCACCGTGTCCTTCTGCATATCCAGCAGAAAGAAGTGGTCCATGGTGCATTCAAAGAATTCCCACAACACGCCGATGGTCATGGAGAAGCAGAACGCCACCAGGGCCAGGAACAGCGGGGACAGCGAGATGGAGAATCGTTCGCTTCGGTTGAGGATATCCACCAGGGCGAAGCCGATGGCGGCGCAGAGGAACCCGTTGAGGGTGTGGAGCATGGTGTCCCAGTAGGGGAACGTAATGTAGTACGCTTGGATCTCCCCCAGAATTTCTGCGGCGAAGATAAAGAGGAGGATGATGACCTCCAGCGTGTCCGGCAGGTCGATGTGGATCTTTCGTTCAATAAAGGTAGGGACCAGAAACAGGATCAGCGTGAGGATACAGAGAAACACATTTTCAAAGTTACCATTGAGAAATTGGGCCACCATCACAAGAATGACCAGGATGCGCAGGACCACGTAGAGCGTGGCCACGCCCTTTTTCTGCTTGATCTCCTCTCGCAGGGTCATACCGCCTCTGGAAAGATTCTTTCTTTGTCTCATCATCGGCCTCCTTCCGGCGCAGGGCGCCGGCGCTCGAAATCCCGTTTATTCTATCACAGCCCGAATGACGACGCAAGGGATAAGCCCCATTGGCATAGAATGGAGCGAGGTGATTATCTTTGGATCTACGCAACAATCAGATCCTGGTGGGGGAACTTCTGGATAATCCCGCCTCCAGGGCCGTCTTTCAAAAGCGGTTCGGGAAATATCTCAGCCACCCTATGGTGGCCACCGCCCGCACCCTGACACTCCAACAGCTCATCGGGTTCGCCCAAGTGTACTTACCCAAGCCGATCATCCACGAAACATTGAAAGACCTCCGAAACCTGTGATCGAAAAAATGCCCGACCGAACGGGAAAGCGGGGGTTCGCCGCCCCCTTTTCCCCCGTGGCTGGTCCCGCGCGGCCCCTCTCCTTGGAAAGGCTGAGGCGGCGCTCTCCCGGTGAGAGCGCCGCCTTTCAGCATGTGGTCTCAAAAACCGTTGGTTTCCTAAGGGGCCGTCCTTTTCGGATACGCTACCCCTCTGTATCCACAAGCTTCTGCATGGAGACTCCCAGAACACGCGAAAACGTAGTCAGCTCATAGTCCGCCACCACCC
Source organism: Intestinimonas butyriciproducens (assembly GCF_004154955.1). Classification (NCBI taxonomy): domain Bacteria; kingdom Bacillati; phylum Bacillota; class Clostridia; order Eubacteriales; genus Intestinimonas; species Intestinimonas butyriciproducens. The sequence goes on from NZ_CP011524.1 coordinate 2,253,302, forward strand.
GCCCACCTGTTTCGATCCGGCTGATCGCCTTTTGATTGAGCTGAATGCCCTCCACTTGCATCCGCGCCGCCAGTTGTTCCTGTGAGAGCCGCTGGCGTTCCCGTTCCCTCCGAATCGCGCTGCCCGAAATGTTACATTTTCCCTTGAATTGATAGATTTTCATTTCGATTCCACGCCCTCTGTATTCCAAAGATGGATAATTCGTATTGACGGTAGCATAGTTTTGGCGCTATACTATTCCAAAGATGACTAAACTGCGATTTTTATCCACCCGTGTGAACTCCAGGGCCCGCTTACAGAGACAGGGAGGTAATTATGACCGAACCACGCGCTTCCACCGCCTTGCATTTCCCTCCATATTCCGCTATAATAAACAGACATTCATCACAAAGGAGGTGTTCGCCCGACATGCAGGATACGGAACAGTGGTTCACGGCACTCTACGAGCAGAACGCCTCCAAAATGCTGCGCTATGCCTCCTATCAGCTTCGAAACGCCTCGATTGCGGAGGAACTGGTGGAAGAGGCCTTTGTTCGGCTCCTACAGCGTCGTGAGGAGCTTTGGGAGCACCCCAATCCGGCGGGGTGGCTCTGGAAAACGCTTCAGCATCTGATCCTCACTGAGGTAAAGCTGGCGCGCTATCACCGGGAGGTCCCGCTGGAGCCCGCCCTCAATGCGGCCGTGCCGGAGATGGAGGTATCCTCCCTGGCCGACTCGCTGCCCGAAGGGCTCAGCGACTCAGAGCGGGAGATTCTGATTCTCTTTTATGAGGAGGAGCTCACCCATCAGGAGATGTCCCGCCGTCTCGGCATCTCGGAGATGAACTCCAGGACACGGCTCTTCCGGGCCAAGAACCACTGCAAAAAACTTTTTGAGAGAAAAAATTGTGTCTGTGTCACGAATGGCGGAGACAAATCGATATAAGAGTGAGACCGAAAGGAGGTGACGGGGCATGGACAAGGAGCGGCTGGAGGCCATGGGCGCAGAAGCACTTGTAGAGGAGCTGTCGGACCGGCTGGACCAGATGGGCGAGGAGGGTTTCGATCCCGATGTGGTGGACGCTTACCTGGAGGTTCTGGGCCGCGAAGCCCCCGTGGCCTCCGGCTTTGATGTGCACGCCGCTGAAGAGGATTTTCGTGCCAGACATGCCGACCTCTTCGCGGCCCCAGCCCTCCAGGTGATGGAGGGGCGGCGGGCGGGCCGCCGGGTGCGCCGTGTGGCGGGGCGGGTCGCCGCGGTCGCCGCGGTGGTCGCCGTCAGTTCTGCGCTGGCAGCTCAGGGCATGGGGATTGATCTCTTCGGCGCCATCGCCCGCTGGAGCAAAGGTCAGTTTCGCTTTGATACTACCGGCACCCAGGAGGAGGGATATGCCCCCACCATCTGGGAAGACGACACCTTCTACTCCGACGGCCAGGCCGCGCTGGACGCTTACGGGGTGGAGGAGAAAATGATGCCCACCTGGAACCCGGTCCTTCCGGGGAGCGAGGTCCCGGGGCTGGAGGTGTCCGTCACGGAGGAGGACGGTGTCGTCCTCTTTGTGGAGGACCACCGCCTGACCGACGGGCGGGGCTATACCTACGAGGTGCGACAGCACCAGAGCGCCGAGGCCACCCAGGCCGATCTGGTGGGCGTGGACGCCTCCGACACCGAGGTGTACGAGTTCGACGGGCGCACCTACTATATTGCCCCCGCTGACACGGGGGAATACACCATCACATGGACGGTCGGCAAGTACTCCGGCAAGGTCTATGGAACGATGGACCTGGAGATGGCAAAACACTTTGCCCGCTCCGTCACCCAGTGGGATGATATCCCTTACGAACCCCCTGATATGAGTGTTCCCCCGGAGTTCGACACCATCCAAAAGGCAATGGCCGCTGTAGGGATCGATGCGCAGTATGCCCCCGCCTGGCTTCCCGAGGGCTACGTTCCGGTCCAGTCCTCCACCTATGAGAGCGACTACGGCGGCTGGACCAGCGCCTCTCTGTACTATACCGATATTCAGGGAAAGCGCGACCTGGTCCTGGGCCTGGACTGGTATGAGGACCCCTCCGCCGCAGGCGGCAGGGTCTACGAAAAGGACGATACCCCTGTCGTGGAGTATGAGCGGGGCGGCATCACGTTCTACATCATGAACAACCTCACCCGTAAGACCGTCGCCTGGTTGGACGGGAACATCAGCGGCAGCTTCAGCGGCGAGCTGACGGTGGAAGAATGCCAGGATATCATCGATTCCATCCCCGCCTACGCGGAATAAACTCCTAATAGTCAAAAAGAGGGCGCGCCCCACAGGGGCGCGCCCTCTTTTTGACCTTCTATTCCATCAGCGTCCGCATATCCGCCGGAAGCGGCGCCTTGAAAGACAGGCGCTCTCCCGTAATGGGTTGGAGCAGCTCCAGTTCCGAAGAGTGGAGCGCCGGCCGGCCGATCAACGCCCGGTCCTCCGTTCCATACAGGAAATCGCCCGCCAGCGGACAGCCCAGATGGGCCATGTGCACTCGGATCTGGTGGGTGCGCCCGGTCTCCAGCTCCAGGCGGACCAGCACCCGCTCCCCTTTCCGCCGCAGGACCCGATATCGGGTCCGAGCGGGCAGGCCGTCCGGACGGACCACCCTCGCCACAATAGAACCCTCCGCCATGCCGATGGGCGCATCCACCACCCCCTCCTCCGCCTGCGGCCCCCCCAGGCACACCGCCAGATAGACCCGCCGGAACGCCGCCGTGTGGAGCTGTCTTTTCAGTCTCTCCTGGGCATGGGGATGCTTGGCCACCACCATCAGCCCGGAAGTCCCCTTGTCCAGGCGGTGGACCGGGTGAAAGTCGGCCTGGATACCCTGATCCCGGTAATACGCCATCAGAAAATTCCCAATGGTATCTGAAAGGTGTCCCGCCCCGGGGTGGACCAGAACGCCGGGCGCCTTATGGAGCACCAGCATATCTCCATCCTCGTATACGATGTCCAATGGGCCCGGAACAGGCGTCACGCCGCTGCGGAGCTCCGGGTCGGCCACCAGCACGGAGAGCACCTGTCCGGCCTCCGCCCGCCGGCTGGTGAACACCCGCTCGCCATCCAGGAGGATGCCCTCCGGAAGCCATTTGATGCGCCGGATCACCGTCCCGGAGAGGCCCAATTCCTTTCGCAGGAGCGTGTCCACTTTCTGCCCCGCCCGGTCCTCCTCCACCCGCAGCGTGAGCCTGCGGACACCTTTCCCGTCATTTCCCATACTGCGGGCCCTCCTCCTTCTTGCACAATGCTGAAAAAACCTTTATAATTATTATATATCATCCACGGACAAGGGGCAACACGCCCGGCGCCCGGTCCAAATGACCGGCCGCTCTCCGCGCGAAACGCCAGGACAAGGTGGGACCACCATGAGCAAACAACTGGGCCTCTACATTCATATCCCCTTCTGCAAGAGCAAGTGCGATTACTGCGACTTCTATTCCCTGCCGGACCGGGAGGAGCGCATGGACGCCTACCAGAAGGCCCTGCTCACCCACATTAAAGAGACTGCCCCTCAGGCCAGGGGCTATCTGGTGGACACCATCTATTTTGGGGGCGGCACTCCCAGCCTGTATGGAGAACGGCGCATCCGTGAACTTCTGGCCGTGATCCGCCGCCGGTTCGAGGTCGCGGGCAATGCTGAGATCACACTGGAGGCCAATCCCGACAGCGCCGACAGACGCACGATGCTCCACCTACGCCGCGCGGGCATCAACCGGATCTCCCTGGGGATGCAGTCCGCCCACGACGACGAGCTCTCCGCCCTCCACCGCCCCCACACGTTCCAGCAGGTGCAGGACGCGGTGGCGGCCATCCGGGCGGCCAAGATCAGAAATCTGAGCCTGGACCTCATGTACGGCCTGCCCGGCCAGGACATGGCCCGCTGGCAGGACTCGGTGGAGAAAGCCATCTCCCTCAAGCCGGAACATCTCTCCTGTTATGGTCTTAAAGTGGAGGAGGGCACCCCCCTCTGCGGACGGGTACGGCGGGGCGAGGTTCTTCCAAGCGACGACCAGCAGGCCGACATGTATCTGTGGATGGTGGCCCGGCTGGAGTCTGCGGGCTACCATCAGTACGAGATCTCCAACTTCGCCCAGTCCGGCTTTCAATCCCGCCACAACCTCAAATATTGGCTGACCCGCCCCTACCTGGGCTTTGGTCCGGGCGCTCATTCCGACTTCGGCGGACGCCGCTTCTCCTTCATGCGGGACCTGGACGGCTATATCGACGGCGTTCTGGGCGGCAAGCCCATTATCGACTCCGACGATCTTATCCCCAAGCGGGAGCGCTCAGGCGAATACCTGATGCTGCGCCTGCGGACGGTCCGCGGCATTGAGGAATGGGAATACCGCCGGGAATACTTTATGAATTTCGATCCCGTGGAGCAAAAGCTCTTTGCATATGAGCACAACGGCTGGGCCGCCCGGGACGGCCACCGCTGGCGGCTCACCCCCATTGGTTTCCTGCTCTCCAACCAGTTGATCGGGGAGCTCCTGGAGCTCCAGGAGAGCGCCACATTAGAGACGACCCTGCCCAAGGTGCGGGACACGCCCCCGCCGCAGCCGGACGGGGACACGCTGTGAACAAGGACGGGCCTTGCCGGGCCCGTCCTTGTCTATCCCAAGACTTGCCTCCGGGCCGGGGCGGAGAGCCCGCCCGACTTTTCTAACTTCTTTCTAACATCGTGTCCGCATACCCTGAAACGACAGGTTTTGGCAGGGCCTGCCGTTTACAAGGCGGCGCGTTTGTGGTAGGATGGACGATGACATTCCTTCCACCCTGCGACTATTTTTGGAGGCACATTATGAAGCGATTCGGCATCCGCGCCACCGCCCTGACCCTGGCCGCCTTGGTGGGGCTCTCCCCCATGGCATCGGCCTCTGTGGCCCTGGGCGACGAACTACATAGCGGGACCGTGGAGCTGGCTCCCGGTTCCGAGCTCATCCGCCAGGTCTTTTGGAGCAATTCCAAATCCGATCTGCGCACAGAGCGCTATATCACCTATACGCCCGGCCAGGGCGTCTACCCCGTGGTGGTTTATGGGGACAAGCTTCTGAGCAAGCAGACCCTTTCCACCATGGCCCAGACGCTGGAGGCCCAGGGCCACCGCGTGGTGGGCGGCGTAAACGGCGACTTTTTCGACATGTCCACCGGCAACGCCCTGGGCGTGCTCATCAGCGACGGTACGCTGCGCACCACCGACGGCGCTCACTACGCCGTGGGCTTCCGGGAGGATGGGACCGCCTTCATCGGCTGGCCCAGCCTCTCCGTCACCGCCACCTTCTCCGGCTCCACCATGCGGGTCACCGACGTGAACAAGACCCGTACCGCAGACGACGGCAAACATGAGGGCGGGCTCTATCTCTACACGGAAGACTACAGCACGACCACCCAGCACACCAGCGCGGGCTATGACATCATCCTCACCCCCATCACCGGGCAGGAGGGGGACACGGTGGACGTGGATCTGGAGGTCACCGACCCCGATGGCTACGAGGCCGACGGCACCGACGGCAGTCCGGATGAATCCGCCGCTGCGGACGGCGAGTCCGCCGCTGACTCCCAAAGTCTGAATGAAGAGGAGGCCCTCGCCGAGGGCACCCGCGAGGTGAGCCAGGTCACCGGTTCTCTGGTCCTCTCAGACACGCTGAAAGTGGGCGGCCGGGTATCCTGCACCGTGGACCAGGTGCTGGAATCCTCCGCTTCCATCGATATCCCCGCCGGGAAGATGGTCCTCACCGTCAACAAGCAGAACAACGAGTGGCTGCTGGGCATGGTGAAGGGCCTCCAGCCCGGCGACCAGGTGGACATCGACGTGACCAGCACGGATACCCGCTGGAACGACGCAGTCACCGCCATCGGCGGCTATTACCGCATCGTCACCAATGGAGCGGTGGGTCCCCAGACCGACAACACCGCCAACCCCCGCACCGCCATCGGCATCAAAGCAGACGGAAGCGTGATCTTTTACGCCATCGACGGCCACCAGAGCGGCTACAGCGTCGGCGCCACGCTCACCCAGGTGGCCCAGAGGCTCATCGAGTTGGGCTGTGTGGACGCAGTAGGGTTGGACGGAGGCGGTTCTACCACCATCGGCGCCACCATGCCGGGCAATTCCAGCATGGAGATCCTGAATGTGCCCTCCGGCGGCTCCCAGCGAGCCGTCACCAACGGCATTTTCCTGGTCTCCGACCTGAAGCCGACTGGCACACTGGACCACTTCTACGTCACCCCCTATGACTCTATCGTCCTCTCCGGCGCGCAGGTGTCCCTGCGAGCCACCGCCATGGATCAAAACGGCTTCACGCTCTCCGACAGCGGCTCCGTCGCCTGGTCCATCCGCAACGGAGACGGACTGGTGGATGTAAGCGGCATCTTTACCGCGGGCAGCGAGAGCAGCACCACCCTGGTCACCGCCTCTTCCGGCAACGCGGAGGGGTCGGCCTCCGTCACCGTGGTCAAAACACCGGATTCCATCTCTCTCTCCAACGAGTCCACCGGCGCCCCCATCACCTCCCTGGCCCTCTCCCCGCTCCAGAGCGTGGACCTGAAGGCCAGCGCCGTCTATAAAAAAATCGCCCTCACCTCCCAGGACACCTGCTATGTCTGGACTGCCGATCCCTCCGCCGGCACGGTGGATGAAAACGGCGTTTTCACCGCCGCGGCCCAGAGCGGCTCCGGCAATCTGACCGTCAGCGCCGGCGGCCGCTCGGTTACCATTCCCGTCACGGTGTCCGGCCACATCCAGGAGCTGGACTCCTTTGAGACCGACGCGGGCCTCTCCGCCCTCGCCAGTACCGCCACCGCTGCCGTCAACGTCGAGACCTCTTCCGATCTGGTGCGGTACGGCCAGCGCAGCGTCCGGGTGGACTACAACGCCTCCGAGGGCGGCACTGCCACGGTAGAGTCTAACCTGGTCATCCCCTCCGGCGAGCGGTATCTGGGCCTTTGGGTCTACGGCGACGGCTCCGTCAACGCCCTTACCGCTACTGTGACGGATACCAGCGGCGCCGCCAGCGACATTGTGCTCACCGGCCTGGACTTCACCGGCTGGAAGCAGGTCACCGCCGCCCTGCCTGAAAATGCGGCCTCCATCCGCTCCCTGAACATCATCTACAGCGGCGGCGAGAAGTCCATCGGTACCCTCTACCTGGATCAGTTTACCACCGCCAATGAGGACCTGACCGATACCACGCCTCCCGCCGTGACAGTGCAGGTGGACGGCACCAAGCTCACCGCCTATGTCTCCGACAACGTGGATAAGAGCTTTGCCGCCGCCGCCATCTCCCTCACCCGGGACGGCGAGCCCGTGTCCTTCAACTGGAAGGCGGAAAGCGGTACGCTCACCGCCACACTGCCCGCGGACGACGGGCGGCTCCATCGGGTCACCGTCACCGCAGTGGACCAGAGCGGCAACATCGGCCGAGGCTCCGCCGACATTCTGCCCGATGCTCTGACCGGCGATCCCGACGACGCGGCCATCCCCGCCGACCAGGGCCCCTTCGTGGATATGATCTCTCACTGGGCCGGCCTCTACACCACGTACCTCTATAACATGGGCGTGGTGCAGGGCCTGGAGTCGGTGGCGGGCACCGTGTTCCAGCCCGACAAGAACATCACCCGGGGCGAATTCGCCCTGATGGTGGCCCGCTGGATGGGCCTGGACCTCACCTCCTACTCCAACGTGGAGCTCCCCTTCGCCGACGCCTCTTCCATCGCCTCCTGGGCCCTGGATGGTATGAAGGCCATGTATGCCGAAGGGATCATCAAGGGCAGTCTGGATTCGGGTACCCTGGTGGTCCGGGCCAACGACTCCATCAGCCGCGCAGAGGCCATGACCATCCTGGGCCGTATCCAGAATAAGGGGTACGTCCGGTCCGAGCTCACCTTCTCCGATGCCGGCGATGTGGCCTCCTGGGCGCTCCCCTATGTTCAGTCCCTGGTGGGGCAGGGGATCATCTCCGGCTACGACAACCAGCTCCGCCCCAACGATCCCGTCAAGCGGGGCGAAGTGGCAAAGATGCTCTACTGCATGCTCTGATCTCCACCCCGGTTCCACCCACCAGCAGAGCTGGTTCTGTTCGCTTAAGCTATCCAATATCCAAACGAAGTATCAGCCCGGCTGAGGCAGTGCTCCAGCCGGGCTGATACTTCGTTTATACTCAGGGCAGATTGGGGAAAAGTGTAAACAAAACAATGGTGACCACCGTTGCAATGATCGGGGTTACAACCGTAAGTGCGAAGATGGGCATATAGCCGTCCTTGTGTGTCTCATGCGACACGCCGTTGAGTACAGTGACTACAAAACCATTGTGGGGCAGCGTGTCCAGTCCGGACGAGGCCACCAGCATCGTCCGGTGAAGGGCCGGCAGGGGAACCACTCCGCCATAGAGCTCCAGCAGGATGGGGGCCGCGATGCCCAAGCCGCCGGAACCGGAACCGCACACCCCGGCCAGTACTGTGGTAGCGATGGCGACCGCCAGCAGGGGCGGCCCGGGTATATTGGTCATGGCGGAAATGATCGCGTCAAAGCCTATGGCGGCTTTTACAACAGAGCCGAAAGCGACTACGCTGGAGGTATTGCACACCGAGGTGATGGCGTTCTTTACTGCGTCACCTGCATACTGCATGATCGGGCGATGCTCGGTCCTGTACTTGCGCATCAGCAGATAGGCCAGAACCGCTCCCAGGAATACGCCGTACTCCACCTCGATCAGGCTGCCGTCTCCCACAGGGATATTAATGGCAATCAGCGTCAAGACAAGGGGCAGCAATGCCCTCCACGCCTCGGGCACCTCCACATTGTCCTCAAATTTGTCGATATCCTTGGCCACAAAGTGCTCGCCGTTCTTTTGGGCCGAACCGATCATGGAATTGAGCCATACCGTTCCGATGACCAGCACCAGGCCGGTGGCAATAAAGCCAATTACCGCGCCGTCCATCAGTGTGGTGCCCAGGGCCTTCATCAATACCACTTGGCCAACCTGCGGATTGCCTGGGCCGATACTGGAGAAGGTGCAGCAGCCAAAGATGATGGTGCCCGGAATAAAGCGGCGGGGAATGTCGGCGGCGCGGTAGACTTCCAGCGCTATGGGGAACACCGCGAAGCAGACCACAAAGCCCGCAATACCGCCATAGGTCAGGATTCCCACAGACAGGATAACCGCCAGGGTCGCCTGCTTTTTACCCAGCGTGCGGATGATCAGCCGGGCGATGGACTTTGCCCCCTGGGTTATCTCGTATACGGTCCCCATCAGCGCGCCCGCCAGGAAAATCAAGAAGTTGTTTTGGACAAACGAGGCGAACCCGGACATGTAGTTTATTGCCAGCGCGTCATATAAGTCGATGTGGCCGGTAATGGCGACGAGCAAAGAGCAGGCAACTGCCACAACCAGCAAGTTGACTCCGCGCATAACCAGATAGGAGAGAAGCACAAGCGCGGCTATAATGCCAATAATGCTGACAGCTTGCCATAACATAAGCGTTCTCCTTTCCAACTCCCAGCCGGCCCTGTCCGCAAAAGTCGGCTCAGGGGCCGGCCGGGATTTCTCTGCTTTTCCGTTATGGCGGCGCGATTACCGGACGATGGTCGTCTGTGCGTCGTTCAGCGCCTTGATCTGGTCCTCGCTATAACCCAATGCTTTCAGGATCTCGGCAGAATGCTCTCCGAGCAGAGGGGCGTTCAGGTGGGGCGCGGGGACGCAGTCGCCGAATTTGACCGGGGTCCCAACCACCAGATCCTCCTTGCCCTCGCGGGTAATATACTTGTAGATAAACCCGTTTTCCCAGGCCTGGGGATCATCAATGGTGTCCTTAATGTGGTTTACTCTGTCATAGGCAATATCGTTTTCGGTCAGCAGCTTCGCCCACTCGTCGTAGTCCTTTGTGGCAAAGACCTCATCCAGGATATCCACAAAGGCCCTGGAGTTGATCTTGGCGGCGGCCTCAGTGTTGAACCGCTCGTCGGAGATCAGATCCTCCCGCCCGATCATTTTGCATACCACCGGGAAATAGCGGTCATAAATGACCGTGCCCATCATGACCCAGGTGCCGTCCTTGCAGCGGTAGGTATTGCGCAGCGGGCTGTCGGGGAGTTTGCGGGACTTGGGCCAGGGATTGCCGTGATTCACAGCCTGGAACACAGCGGAATTCGCCCACAGTCCCTGTCCATACAGGGAGGTCACTACTCGCTCGCCCTGACCGGTCTTGGCCTGCTGGTAGCAGGCCGCCGCGATGCCAGCCGCCAGAGAGCAGGCCGTCGTAAAGTCTCCGAGGGCGAACGGGGGCGTGAGCGGCAGTTCTCCGTTCTCCGAGAAATCAATCATAGCGCCAGAGCGAGCCCAGAAGGCCACCGTGTCAAACCCGGCGTTGTTGGCGGCGGGCCCATACAGGCCGAAGCCGGTCAGCACGGCCCAGATGATGTGGGGGTGCTTGGCGTGCATCTCCTCCCAGCCGATCCCCAGCTTATCCAGCGCACGGATACGATAGTTGGAGACAAAGACGTTTGCGCTGGCCAGCAGTTTGTCCATGACCGCCTTGCCCTCCGGGTGCTTCAGGTTCAAGGGCAGAGACTTTTTGTTGGCGTTGATGAGTTCGGCGTGAGGGTTATCCAGCTCATCTGCCCGCATGCCCAGCACTTTGCTGGTATAGCGCCCTGCCTCGCCCTCCAGGGGTTCGACCTTGATTACCTCGGCGCCCCAGTCTGCAAGCATCTTACAGGCAGCCGGTCCGGCGCCATGGGTGCAGAAATCGATCACGCGGATACCCTTCAGCGGTTGATGGAAACTCATGATTCAACAACTCCTTTTCTATAAATGATAAGTAGATGAGCGGCAACGGAACCCTTTGGGACGTGGAACATGCCTGCTTAGATGTAGAAGCCCATGATTGACATTACAATGATGCCGACGATGACCGCGCACAGGTTTGCCAGCGTACAGAAGGCAAAGGAATACTTGTAGCAGGCACTGTATGTGTCGTGGGCGATGCCGGTGATGGTGGTATTGATGAAGCCGCAGTTGGGCAGTGTCCCGGTGACATGGCCGGTCGCGTTGACAATGCGGCCCACCATCGACAGATTCAGCCCCATATCCCCGTAAATTCCGGCCAGCGTGGGCCCGATCAGGCTCGTTCCGCCGGTGGCGCCGCCGGTCACGCCACAAATCAGCCCGGCACACACGGCCGCAGAGATCAACGGGTTGCCGCCCATGCCCACCAGTGCGTTCAGCAGGAAACTGAAGCCCACGACCGACTGGGCCACGGTGCCCACGGCGGCCATTGCCGCCGTATTGCCGATGGAGGTTAGGGCATTCTGAAAGGCATCGCCGATATGGGCGACGAGCGCTTTGTCGTCGCTTTTATGCCGGAACATCAGCAGGATGGCCACCACAGCGCCTACGAAAATACCAAATGCGGTGGGCAGGATCGCCTTGCCGTTAACCTTCACATTGATGGTGACCAGAGCCACGACCAGCGGGATAAGCGCTAGGATGCCGTTAGGGAGGGCCGCATCGGATTCGGGCACATCCCATTTGGTGGCCACAAAGCCCTTCCCCCTGGCGCGGGCCCGTCCAATAAAGACCGCCAGAAGCAGGCACGTGACGAGCAGGCTGGCCACTGCCATGATGATGCTTGGAACCGGAGCGCCCATCAGGGAGGTCTGGAAGTTGGTCGCATAGATGTTGTTCACGGGCTGGGCGCTTCCCGGACCCCAACTGGAGATCGTGCAGCACCCGGCGATTACGATGCCGGGGATCATGCTGCGGGGCAGGTCCGCCTCCCGGAATATCTCAACCGCGATAGGGAATACGGAGAATGCCAGCACAAAGCCCGCAATTCCCCCCCAAGTCATCACCACAATGGCCAGAAAAATTGCATATGGGGCAAATCTCACCGTGAACAGCTTGATGAACAGCCGGGCCACCGCCTTGGCCCCGCCGGTGATCTCATATGCCTTGCCCATCAGGGCGCCGGCGGCAAAGACCATAAAGTTACCCGTGATAAAGTTGACAAACCCGGTCATGAAGTCCGTCAGGAGCGCCGACTCCAGAGAGATCCCGCCGGTCAGGGCGATGACTACGGAGGCGAGCAGGGCGGAAATGAATACGGAAAGTCCTTTCATGGAGCAGAAAATCAGTACGGCCAGCCCAAGAAAGATACCAATAATGCTGACAGCAGTCATAAGGCCATCATTCTCCTCTTCTGATTGAAGTATTAAAGGTGCTGCGCTTCGGTCAGAGCCGCTTCGTTTACCGGTTCCGGAATACCGGTGCCCGCTTTTCGAAGAACGCCTTTACGCCTTCCTTCGCGTCCTGTGTCTCCGCCAGCATCCCGTTGAGCTCAGCCTCCAGCTTCAAGCCGTCGGCCAGAGCCATGGCCTGCCCCTGCGTGACCAGGCGCTTACAAGTGCGCACGGCGATGGGCGCGTTTTTCAGGATGTCCCGCATCATGGCATCGGCCTGCTGTGCCAGCTCCTCCCCAGGCACCACCTTGTTTACCAGGCCGATGGAGAGCGCCTCCACCGCCTTCACCTTGCGCCCGGTGAACAGCATTTCCTTGGCTATCCCGCTGCCCACCAGCCGGGGCAGGCGCTGAGTGCCGCCGTAACAGGGTGCGACGCCCAGTGTCACCTCCGGAAGGCCAAAGACCGCCTTGTCGCTTGCGATCCGAATGTCACAGGCCAGGGCCAGCTCTGTCCCGCCGCCCAGGGCATAACCGTTTACAGCGGCGATGATGGGCTTATCCATGGCCTCGAACTTGTCGAACAGGCGGTGAGCCTGCGTGGACATGGCGATCGTCTCTTCTCCCTTGGCGTCAATGCGTATTTCAGAGATGTCGTTCCCCGCGATAAAGGCACGGCCTACGCCGGTGATGATGACACCCAGGACGCTGTCATCGGCGGCAATCCTGTCGATGGCAGCCTCTAGCTCCTCCTTTGTCTGCATCCGAAGCGCATTCAACACTTCGGGCCGGTTGATTGTCAGGTATGCCACACCGTCTCGCACTTCACAAATGATATCTTGGTAATCCATACTCAATCCCCCTCTGCTTTCTTTTTTGTCGTTCTGCTTGCGGATGTACTCCAGATTCTGCAAAGAATATATGCAAGCGCCATGCCAAGTCTGGGGCATCTGCCGGAGTCCTTCCGGTTTCATTGGAAGTCCAGGCCCCTTGACTCGCCCAACCCCCCAAGGCTCTACGCAGTACATAAATCGCATCTGCCGGCCTCTGTGCCCGAGCTGTGTCACTGACTGTCCCAATTTGCGCGGAACAACGTCCCATTTTGTGACACCCTCGTGCCCGCTCCCATTCCATTCCGCCCCCTCCCCAGTTAAAATTTTGTTATTTTATTCTCAAATATTGTATGCTATAATTTTACTTCAAGGTGGGATGGAACGATTGCATGCGGCCTGCCTCATTCGTATTTTACAGGGAGTGATAGCCATGCTGACACAGGACGACAGGAGGCAGCTTTGGGACCAACTGCACGCCGGAGGGGCACAGGACCGGCTGTCGCCTTTCCTGGCCGCCGCTTGGGCCCAGTGCGCTTCGATGGGAGTGAAGCCTGATCTGGACGCACTGCCGTGTTTGCCTCCAGAGCAGTTTGAAGAGGCAAAATGGAATGCCATCAGGGCATATGGCTACGCCAATCGCTTCCTTTTTAAGATGCTTCCGCTTGTCTCCAATCCGAACATGGGGTTTGCGCTGTTCGACCCGAAAGGTGTCCTCCTCAAGCTGTATGGCGCAGAAAACATCCAGTCCTGGTGCCGCGCCCATGGCATTGCCCGCAATACCGTCTGGCGAATGGAGACCATCGGCGCCAATGCGGTAGCCCTGGGCCTACAGCAGTACAAAACTATGTCCACGGTTGGAGAGGAGCACTACTGCAAGCCGCTGCTGGATGTGGCCGTCCATTTTTCTCCCTTTGTCACCGACAACGAGCAGAGACCGGGCGAGTACCTGTGCCACGGCGGCATGGCCCTCCTGCTGCCGGCAGAGCAGAGTTCTCCGGACTATCTGCTCCTGGCCGCCGCAGCAGCCTATGACGTGTCCCTGCATATGTACATGGGGGATAACTTACATAGTATGTATCTACCGGATAACCGCGGCATGTTTTCCGTTAATATTAATGTGACCAATGGGAAGTGTCATATTCTCTACCACAACGCCAATATCTTTGACACGTTTAAGATCCCTTATGAAAACCTATATTACCAAAAGGTCGAGCAGCTGCTGGATCCCCTGCCCAGCAATCAGGATTTTTGGAGTATTCTCAAAGAGGGGAAAACCGTTTTTGAAAAGCAGCTCACACTCAGTGTTCATGGGAGGGAGAGCACCTATCTTGTCACAACAGAGCCGTACCATCAGAGCTATTTAGGGTTCAAGGGTATTCGCTTCTTCATTGCTGCGCCCAGCCAAATTTCTTCCAACGTATCCCGCCGCATCGGCAACAATGCGATGAAAACATTTGACGATATCGTCGGAGACAGTCCTCAAATAATCTCCGCGCTCCGGCTGGCCCGTGGTATTGCCCGCAGCGACAGCAATACCCTTTTGCTGGGTGAATCCGGTGTGGGCAAGGACATCTTCGCCCAAGCCATCCATAATGCCAGCGCCCGCCGGGACAAGCCTTTTATCGTTCTCAACTGCGCGGCCTTCCCCCGGGACCTGATCGCCAGCGAGCTCTTTGGCTATGAGCAGGGGGCGTTTACTGGTGCAAAGCGGAACGGAAATATCGGGAAGTTTGAATTGGCAAACACCGGCACCATCTTTCTGGATGAAATCGGCGAGATGCCTTTGGACCTCCAGGCCACGCTGCTGCGTGTCATTGAGCAGAAGGCATTCATGCGCTTGGGCGGCAGCACAGTTATCCATGTAGATGTAAAGATCATTGCCGCCACCAACGCGGATCTGATACATCTGGTGGAGCAGAAAAAATTCCGGGCAGATCTGTACTACCGTCTGAGCACCCTTCGTTTAAACATACCGCCCCTCCGAGATCGGGGAAATGATGTGATCCTGCTGGCCCGGCACTTCGCCCGCGTAGTCTGCCACAGGATACAGCGGTCGGTTCCCGCGGAGCTTGCGCCCGATGCCGAACAGCTGCTGCTCCAGCTCCCCCTGAAGGGCAATGTCCGGGAACTTCAGAATCTGATTGAAGGGGTCATCCAGCTCAACTCCGATTTCTACATTGAGGCCAGGCATTTTCAGGAGTATCTGGGGATGTCCCCCGCCGGAGAAGAAGACTCTGTTCTGCCGCCTCCGCCAGACGCTCCTGCCTCTACCATTGGGACAGCGCCTCCGCAGCAGTCTCTGACGAGGGAAGCCCTGGAACATGCTCTGTTGATAAACCGGTTCAACAGAACCGATACCGCCCGGTATTTGGGCGTATCCAGAAGAACCCTGTACAGATGGATGGAGCGATACCATCTCTAAAAACATATCGTCTGCCGAAGTGATGGCCGAGCCGCTTTCCTCTGCGGCTCGGCCATCACTTTTTCTTTTCACCTCCCGCCAACTTGGCATCCGGATTGCAAGTAGTCTTTATGTACTCCAGTCAGATTACTACAGATTTTAAATGATGAGGTGAAAACATGATTTTTGATTACATCCAGACGACAGCGGAGCAAAAGGACATTCTGGATATTGCGCGTCAAATCTGTGAGAAGGAGTTGCTTCCGCAGGTACCGGAGCTGGACCGCACCGGCACCTACCCCAGAGATGTGGCAAAGAAGCTCTTTGATGCCGGCCTGTACGCCCTTGAGGTTCCGGAGCAATACGGCGGCATGGGCGTCAGCCATGAGACCAATTTCCTTCTGGCGGAGACCCTGGGTTATTATGATGCCGGGTTCGGCTTCACTTTCCATGCCGGCAGTATGGGCGCCGAATGTATTTTCATGGGCGGAACAGAGGCACAAAAGCAATTCGCGGCCAACGAGCTGCTCAATGGCAAGACGTTTGCCTTCTGTCTGACCGAGCCGGCCTGCGGCTCTGACGCCGCCTCCATCGCCACCACCGCCACCCGCGAGGGGGATGCGTACGTTATCAAGGGCAACAAATGCTTCATCAGCGGCGCCGAGCTCGCAGACTACTTCGTTGTTGCGACCACGATTGATCGCAGCCTGAAGTACAAGGGGATCACGCTGTTTCTGGTAGAGAAGGAGCGCGGCGTACAGATTGCCAAGCATGAGGAGAAAATGGGGATCCGGCTTTCCCCCACCAACGAGGTGGTCTTTGACGACATCCGTGTACCTGCCGACCACATGATCGGCGCGGAGGGCAGGGGCTGGGGCATCGTGATGCGCAATATGGAGGTCGTCCGCCCCACGTCCATGAACTTTGCTACCGGGATCGCCATGCGCGCTGTAGATGAGGCTGTCAATTACGCCAAGGTGCGCACCCAGTTCGGCCAGCCCATCATCCGCCTGCAGGGGCTGAACTTCCTGCTGGCTGAGATGCTGGAGCGGACAATGGTGTCCCACGGCGCACTGATGAATATCGCCCATCTCCTGGATCACGGCATGCCTCTCAACGGCATGGGCTCTGCGACAAAGATCTATGCCTCCCAGACCGCCTCCTGGGTCGCTTCCAAAGCGGTGGAGGTTCTGGGCGGATACGGTTATATGCGGGAGTATCCTGTGGAAAAGCTGATGCGCGACGCGAAAATTTTTGAGATCTTCGAGGGCACCAACCAGATCCAGCAGGTCGTCCTCGGGGCGATGCTCAGCAAGTAAGCCCGCTCCATACCCCCCGGCCCCAGGCGGCGCACGGGTCGCCGCCTGGGGCGCTTCGGATTTGCATGATCAGGAGGCAATGTATGTTAGTCACGGATCTGCTGCGCAGAAATGCACACCTGTGGGCACGGGAGACCGCCCTGGTAGCCGTGGAGGCCGCCAACTTGACCGATCCGGGTCCTGAGTCGTATTTGCTGCGCCGGGAGTCGCTGACTTGGGAAGAAATGAACCGACAGGCCAATCAGATCGCACACTTCTATCTCTCCATCGGCATCCACCGGGGCAGCCATGTGGGCCTTATGATGAAAAACAGCATCGAATGGCTGCCCATATACTTCGGCATACTAAAATCCGGCGCAGTCGTCGTGCCCCTTAATTTTCGCTATGATGCGGATTCCGCAGTATACAGCATCCGATTTGCCGACCTGGATGCGCTGATTTTTGATGCGGACGCCTCTTCTGTGATCCAGCAGATTTTAACGCGGACTTTGGGTCTGCGCTCTTTTCTGTATATGGGGAGTCGGGAGGACTGTCCTGCCTTTGCCTTTCCGATCCAGGACATATGGGAGACCCAGCCTGAAAACGAGCCGGACCTCCCGCCCCTGGAGCCGATGGAAGACGCCGCCATCTACTTTTCTTCGGGTACTACCGGCGTTCCCAAGGCGGTGGTCTACAGTCACGCCACCCTCGCTTCCGCCTGTGAACGGGAGCGGTACCACCATGGGCAGATGCACGGCGACTGCTTTCTGTGTATCCCCCCGCTGTACCATGTGGGCGCCAAGCTTCATTGGATGGCCAACCTGCTGGTAGGAGCCAGGGCAGTGCTGCTCAAGGGCTTTACTGTTCCCGCCTTTTTCCGCGTCGTCCATCAGGAGCGCGTTACCATCGCTTTCCTGCTGCTCCCATGGCTTCAGGATATCCTGGTTGCGCTGGATGCGGGCCGCATCAGCGATGTTGCCGATGCGCTGTGCTCCCTCCGCCTGATCCACACGGGGGCCCAGCCCATCCCTCCCAGCGTGGTGGAGCAGCTCCGGCAGCACTTCCCACAGATTGCGCTGGGCATCAGCTATGGCCTGACGGAGGCGGGCGGCCCAGGCGTGCTGAATCTGCGTATGGAGGACATCGAACGAAGCGGCTCTGTAGGGCTGCCGCCCCCCGGTTGGCAGGCCCAGGTTGTGGATGACGCAGGTAATGAGACGCCCCCGCAGGCGCCGGGCGAACTGCTTCTTAAGGGACCTCACATGATGAGCCGCTACTATAAGAGCGAAGCGGCAACGGAGGAAGTTCTGGCCGGAGGCTGGCTCCACACCGGCGACATCGCGTGCCGGGACATAGACGGGTACTACTACATCATAGGCCGCAGGAAGGAGATCATCATAAGCGGCGGGGAAAATATTTACCCGCAGAGGATTGAAAATTTCCTGCGTCGGCTTCCAGGCGTAAAGGACACGGGGGTTTTCGGTCTGCGGCACTGCCGCCTGGGCGAGGCCGTGGCGGCACAGATCGCGCTGGCCCCCGGCGCCTCCTACACAGAGGAGGAAGTATTGGACTACTGCCAGGGTCTGCCCCGCTTTGAGCGGCCCCTGCGCGTCTTTTTCGGACCGGTCCCCCGAAACCCCACCGGAAAAATTGAGAAGCAGCTTCTGCAAGCTCTATATCAGAATGAGCCGCTCCCCATCCGCCGAGGCGGCCCCATTCCCGGCTCCAGCCAAGAGTCCTCGCCATGATCCATTTCCACTTTCCGGCCAGGCTCCCCCAGCGCATCGTTATCTACACACTTGCTCTGTCCTTTTGCTCATTTGGTCACCTGAAAGGGGCCCGGGAGGGGACGCTCCTTTCCGCTGCGCTGGTGGCCCTCTGATTCCCGTTATACGCCGCAGTGTCAGGCCCCTCATCGATCCTCCCTGTTTCCCGGAACGTGAAGCCGGCGCCCCCGGATGATCCAATTTATATCACGCCGCTTGGTGTGGGGCGCCCTTGACGGAGCTGTGCTGTTTTAAAAGACGACGGCAATAAGGTGTGCAGTTCCGGCGCGGCACACTTTGGCGGGTTGTCCGGCCCCATGGCGCACAGGGCTGGCTCCGCCTGACACAACACCATACCGACGCATCGCTATACTCCCACACGACACCCAGATGATAGATCCACCCATTCCGGCAGGCGCGCATAGCCGCCCTGCCGCTGTATGCAAGGAGGCTTGTATGAAGGAACTCAACCGCAGCGTAATTGGAACCACTACCGGCCCGCAGACCTTTGAATATACATGGCGCGACTGCGCCATCTATGCCCTTGGGGTCGGAGCCGGCCCGGATGAGATGGAATATCTCGACGAGGACGGCCTCAAGGTCATCCCGTCATTTGGCGTAGTTCCCTATTGGGGAACCTTTGGCATCAACCCGCCGCGGGCGATCCCGACGCCAATTAACTGCACTATGGGGCTGGACCGTCAGGGCAGCCTTCACATGGCCCACAAGCTCGTTCTCCATAAACCCATCGATCCGATGGGCGGCAAGCTCACCTTTGAAGATTCCGTGGTGGAGCTTTACGACCGCGGCCCCGGGAAGGGCTGCGTCATGCGCACAGATTTATCCGCTTATGATGAGAAGGGCGAGAAGGTATTCAGCAATATCGGAGATACCCTGTTTGCCGTCTATCAGGCCCCCGACTCCCCTCCCTTCCCCAAGAGCAGTACCGTGATTCCTGAGCGTACCCCTGATTATGTGTGTCCCGATTATATCGCCCCCAACCAGAATCTGCTCTACCGGATGTCCGGCGACACGAATCGGCTCCATGTCGATCAGAAGGAGGCCCATAAGCAGGGCTTTGACAGGCCTATCATGCAGGGTCTGTGCTCATTTGGCTACGCATGCAGACTGGCGGTGAGGGAATTGATTCCCCATGCGCCAGAGCGCATGACCTCCATGGAGGCGCAGTTCCGCAGCCCGCTGTTCCCGGACACCAAAGTTGAGCTACACATCTGGAAGGTGCAGGACGGTCTGGCATATTTCCGTATGCTCGCACCCGAAAAAAAGCAGATCGTGCTGGAAAAGGGCTGTTTTATGTGGAAATAGTCTCCATAAACAAAGACGCAGGCTAACCTTGCACAGCGTTCAAAAGGGACGCTCAACGCACCTTTGTCTTGGACTTCTGCCGCTGGACCTGTCGGAAGGCATAGCTGAGATGCATCATAGCCCTCACTCGCCGGCGCACAGCATAGTCAGCACCTATACAGGACTTATCTATGTGTTTAGTGGCAGCAAAGTCCGTTCCGACATAGCCGGCGGTCCTCTTTGTCAGTGGAAAATCAAGGAGCGGCGCGGACCCAAAAGGCCGCGCCGCTCCTTGATTTTCCGCCGCCTATTTCGCGCTCAGGCTGGCTAGGAACTGCCGCGCCCCCCGAGGGGTGCGACCCGGGAATTTCATATCCCATTTGACCGCCTCCCGGCGCAGGTCCGCCGCATCCACATCCATTCCCTTTCGGCGGGCCAGCTTTTCCACCAAGTCCAAAAACTCCCCCTTGGAAAGGCCCAGATAGGGAATCCTCAGTCCGAAGCGGTCCGAAAGAGCAGTCTTTTCCTGAATGGTCTCCTGAGCGTCCACCTCATCCCCGGCCCGGTCGCTGAAGGTCTGCCGCACCAGCAGGCGGCGATTGGAGGTAGCATAAATGGCCACATTGTCCGGCCGCTTTTCCAGCCCGCCCTCCAAAATGGTTTTTACCACAGAATAGGTGCGGTCATCCTGGTCGAAGGCCAGGTCGTCGATGAAGAGAATAAACCGCTGCTGCCGTCCCGCCAGACTGCGGATCAGCCCCGCCATATCCCGCAGTCCATCCTTCTGGACCTCAATGAGCCGTAGGCGGTCAAATCCCGGTACGGACAGCAGCGCTTTTACCGTGGCAGACTTTCCGGTGCCGCTGTCGCCGTAGAGGAGCACGTCATTGACTCTTCGCCCTTCCAGAAAGGCCCTGGTGTTGGCGATCACCTGCTCCCGCTGAAGGGTATAGCCCAGCATCTCCTCCTCGGCGGGACAGTCCGGGTCGGCCACCGGAATCAGTGCCCCGTCCGACCAGAGGAAGGCCCGGTAACGGGCGAAGCGTCCCGCCCCATGCACCCGGTAAAACTCGGTGAGGGATTGGAAGGTGAAGGGCGCTCCCGCCCTCCACCGGGGCAATCCCGCCAGCACAGGGGCAAACTCCTCCGCCAGCCGCTTAGCCATGGAGGAGATCAGCCGGTCGCAGTCCAGACCGGCCAGCAGAGCAAGCGTCTCGATATCCCGGCGGGCGGCGGACTCCAGCGCAGGATCGCACACACCCGTGCCCAGCGCCGTGGGATAAGGGGACTCCAGATACCGCAGTTTGTCCCAAATCCACTCCCCGAGTCCCATATTTCCCTCCCGGCGCAGTCGGTAGAACACATCTGTGTATGCCTCCAGTGCCTCCTCACCCCGGTTTTTTACCAGCGCATCCAGCAATCTCCGCACTGAGCCCATCAGGGGTTCCTCCATCAGGGCCCGATAGCTAGAAATGCCCAGCAGGGCCGCGCGCAGCTCATGAATCATTGTTCTCATGCCTCTCCGTCTTTTCTTTGAGCTACAGGATAGCACAAACAGGCCCCCTCGGCAAGTCCTCCGTCAGAGCTTTCCCTTTCGCATTTTAAATATTTTACTTCCAAATGAAACCATCCCTTCCTGCCGCATAGGGAAAAGAATCCTGTGGATACTAAGGACTGTTAGAAAAAGAAGTGCAGGAGGAATTTTATATATGAAAGCCACAGGCATTGTCAGGCGCATCGACGACCTAGGCCGTGTCGTGATCCCCAAGGAGATCCGCCGCACGATGAGAATCCGCGAGGGCGACCCCCTGGAGATCTATACCGACAAAGACGGCGGCGTCATTTTTAAAAAATATTCCCTGATGGGTGGACTGAGCGACTTCGCCGGCCAGATGTGCGAGACTCTGAACAAGACCACCGGACGGATTGCCGTAATTACAGATCGGGACACCTGCATCTCCGTAGCCGGAACGGCCCGCCGGGAACTGGCCGATAAGCGGATATCCGCGGAACTGGAAAACATCATGGAGGGCCGCCAGATCTATCAGCGCAAGGAGGCGGACAGTCCGCTCCCCATCTGCGAGGACACGGACAAATACCTTCTGGACGTGGCCGCTCCCATTCTCTCCGAGGGTGATGTTCTGGGCTGCGTCCTCTTCGTCGCCGCCCCCGGGGACGCCCCCACCGGCGAGACCGAATACAAACTGGCCCAAACCATTGCGGGCTTTTTAGGCCGCCATATGGAGACCTGAGCCCCTCCAGAGCTCCCCCCTTGTCCGCCTGAGGTCAGGTCCGGCATCGGGGGAGCTTGTTTTATGCAAAGGGAGGCTCGTGCCGCCTATCAAACTCCTCTTAATACAGCACAACCCCCCGGTCATCCGAATGTGACCGGGGGGCTACACGTGATTCTGGATTTCGATCAAATTGGTTACCTCTGACTTTCTGCGGATTTTTAACGCGCCAAACATCCGGTGCCTTGGGGAAACGACCTTTGCTTGCAGTTACCACTCGTACAACCAGTCGCACATTCGGTTCCGTCGTCTGCGATACTTCGCTGGAGGTTTGCCGTGTGCCTTCTCACGATCAGTGAGCCTTGTCAGGGAACTTGCGCTGCGGGGGTGGTTTTCCTTTGCCTCTGGACCTTCAACGCGGTGGACGCCGCCTAGGTTCGACGCCCGGTAAAGGGATTCGTGAGCTTTGCCTTAGTACATCGGACTCACCTCATCCTTTCTGGTTATATAATACAACATAATTGCAGTTTTGTCAAGCTCTATTTGTAAGAAATTCTAAAAACTTATGTAGAGAGGGGACTTCCCCTCCCTTCAGCCTCTGAAAAAGAGGACCAGAAGAATCCCATAGAGAATCGACGCGCTGATCCCAAACACCAGGACCGGCCCCGCCACGGTGAACAGCTTGGCCCCGGTGCCGGTGATGAACCCCTCGCTTTTGAACTCCAGCGCCGGAGAGACCATGGCGTTGGCGAAGCCGGTGATGGGCACCAGCGTGCCCGCTCCCGCCCGCTTGGCCAGCTTGTCGAAGAGCCCCAGTCCCGTAAGCAGAGCGGCTGCGAAAATGAGGGTCATCGATACGGCGCTCCCTGCGTCCTCCGCCGTGAGTCCCGCCTTTTTGTACAGGTTCAGCAGCCCTTGTCCCACCGTGCAGATCAGTCCGCCGATCACAAACGCCCATATCAAATTTTTTAGGATGGGCGAGGGTTTGGACTTGCCGTTGACATACTCCCCATATTCCTTATTGGTCATATCCATAAAACGCTTCCTCCTTTGGCTCGCATAGTTTTCCCCTTGACAGTAAAAAACATGCGTGTTATACTCACATTACTAAATTACTTATTTACTAATTTACTAAATGGAGGCATTGCCATGAAGATCCCCACCGCACTCAGGCACAAACCGGTCATCGTAGCTGAGGACTATGAGCACGTTGACGGTCGGAACGCCTATCAAACCGACACTAAGGGCCTCTCTCTGGGCCTTGCACAATGGAACGACCGGGGCAAAGTGGACATTTCCGCCAAAGTCTGGCGCTATACCGGCGAAAAGTGGTCCCGGCAGTCGGAGGAGCTCCCTCTCCACCGGGTCCTGGACCTGGCCATCCTCACCTGTCGCTCCCTGCTCTATTTCCGGGAGGAGGCCTACCGCTACCCAAAGGGCTACGACGAGGCCCACCCGGTCATCGACCGGGTGGGCCTCCAGGGGGATGCCATGACGGTGGCGGTCTGCACGGAAAACGACCATATCAGTGAGGATGTCCGCCTCTTTCGGGAGGCTCTGAGCCGGGACGGAGAGCTTCTGGGGGAGCGGATGCGGCTCCTTGCCGGTCTTTTGAAGGAGATGGGCTACTGATGTCCACCAGTGCGGAACGGAAAAAGGAGCTCACCGCCGCCTACAAGTCTCGTCCCACCGAGGGCGGTATCTGTGCCATTCGGAATACCGTCTCCGGGCGGATCCTGGTGCTCACCGCGATGGATCCCAGAGGTCAGCAGAACCGCTTTCTCTTTTCCGCGTCCACCGGCTCCTGCACCTTTCTTCCCCTTCAGGAGGATTGGTCCCGCTGCGGCGCCTCCGCTTTCACCTTTGAGATCCTGGAGACCCTGAAAAAGCGCCCCGAGCAGACCGACCGCGCCTACCGGGAGGACCTGGAGGTGCTGGCCGAGGCGTGGAAAGAGCGGTTGACGGCAGAGGGTGCTCTGCTGTATAATAAAAAATAATCCAATCAATATTTTTTTATAACGCAGAGGGGACGGGGATCCTACGTGGGAGCAACCACACCGGCAAGGCTGACGGGCGGCGGAGACCGCCTGCGTATTCTGGCCCATCTGGCCTGGCCCGCCATCATCGAGCAGATCTTGGGCACGATGGTGAGCTATGTGGACACCGGCATGGTGGGGGTCCTGGGCGCCACATCCACAGCGGCGGTGGCCATCAACGCCGCCTCCATCTGGCTGGTCAACGGCACCTTGGCCGGGATCGGCGTTGGCTATTCGGTCCAGGTGGCCAATGCCATCGGGGCGGGTGACCCGGAGCAGGCCCGCCGTGTCATCCGGCAGGCGGTGCTGGCCACTGCGGCTGCCGGTCTGGCCGTCCTGGCCGTGTTCCAGCTTTTGGCCTCCTATATCCCTGTCTGGCTGGGTGCCAAGCCGGAGGTGCTCCCTTATGCCGTGGAGTATCTGCGCTTTTACTCCCTGGGCCTTCCCTTCGCGGCCGCGGTATCTGTCTTCTCCTCCATTTTGAGGTGCATGGGAGACACCAAGCGGCCGCTGCTCTTCAACACAGCGGCCAACCTGCTCAACATCGTCTTTAACTTCTTCCTTATTTACGAGACTCGGCCCGTCTCCCTGCTGGGCCGCACTGTCACCATTCCAGGGGCCGGACTGGGCGTGGCCGGCGCCGCTATCGCCTCGGCCATGGCCCTTGCAGCCGCCGGTGTCCTCACCTTCCGCGCCGCCTTTGACCGTCGGCGGGAGATCCACATCGAATGGGGAGAGGATTTTCATCCGGACAGGGCCATCATCCGGCAGGCGGTCCACTTGGGCGTTCCTTATATCGCGGAGCGCGCCACCATCAACCTGGGCCAGGTCGCCATGACCTTTGTGGTGGCCAAGCTGGGCACAGTGGCCCTGGCCGCCAACCATATCGCCACCACTGCAGAGGGACTGTGTTATCTCCCGGCCTACGGCATCTCTTTTGCCGCCACCGCCCTGGTGGGACAGTCGGTGGGGGCCAAAAATCGGGAGGACGCCAGGGCCTATGGCACCTTGGCGGGCATTGCCGGCTTTCTCCTCTGCTCCGCCACAGGGTTGGCCCTCTTCTTCCTGGCCCGCCCTCTGGCCGGGCTCTTCACCACGGATCAGGCGGTCATCGACCAGGCCGCGCTGGTGCTGCGCATCGTGTCTGTGTCAGAACCCTTCTTTGCCGCCTTCATCGTGCTCTCCGGCGCCCTTCGCGGCGCCCACGATGTGCGCTTTCCCATGTTCCTGGCCCTCTTCTGTATGTGGGGGGTCCGGGTGGTCTGCGCCCCCATTCTGGTCTTTGTACTGGATGTGGGCCTGGCGGGCGTCTGGACCGCCATGGCGGCCGATCTCATCTTCCGCGGCGTGCTGTGCGCCTTTCGCTGGAAAAGTGGGCGCTGGGTGGCCAAGGCCGGGCTGGAGTAAATGTTCTCCGGAATCTGACCCTGCCCGGCCAGCTCTATATCCGCCGCGTCAACAGGTGGACTTTCCGCGTCGCCGTCACGGTCGCCGCAAGTCCGCCGAATCGATGGGTTCTGATACAAAGTCAATACAAAGTGGGGGCCATCGTTTCTGGAAACGATGGCCCCTAAAAATATGCTGATTCAAGTTGGTACGCTCACGCTTCGCCGATCAGGGCCTCCCCGGCGGTGTAGATGTCTCCCGCCCCCACGGTGAGGATGAGGTCGCCCGGCCGGGCCAGCTCCCGCAGGGCCGCCGTCACCTCCGGCAGGGTGGCGCAGTAGCGGGCCCCCGGGATCCGGGCCGCCAGATCCTTGGAGGAGATGCCGATGTCATTGGTCTCCCTGGCGGCATAGATCTCTGCCAGCAGGGCCACGTCCGGCTGCTTGAGCACCTCTACAAAGTCATCGAAGAGCGCCGCCGTGCGGGTGTAGGTGTGGGGCTGGAAGGCGCAGATTACCCTCTGATAGCCCAGAGTGTGCGCGGCATCCAGCAGCGCCTTCAGCTCGCCTGGGTGATGGGCGTAGTCGTCATAGATCTCCGCGCCGCGAAAGCTCCCCTTATACTCGAAGCGGCGCCCCGCCCCGCCGAACTGCCCCAGTCCGCGCTCCACCGCCTCTCCGGACACCCCCAGGGCGGCGGCGGCGGCGGCGGCGGCCAGGGCGTTCTTTACATTATGGAGCCCGGGCACCCGCAGGGAGACATGGGCAAACCGCTCCCCCCGCAGGATGATGTCAAAGCTGGGCAGCCCCTTTGACCAAGTGAGGCCCGCGGCATGCACGTCGCCCTCCTCCAGGCCGAAGGTGGTGACGGGTCGGGTCTCGCCCGCCAGGGTGTGCATGGTGTTCTCATCGTCCCGGTTGGCAATGATGCGCCCGCCCTCAGGCACCAGATCGGCAAAGGCCCGGAAGGAGCTCTCCACATCCTCCAGGTCCTTGAAAAAGTCCAGATGATCGGCCTCAATGTTCAGGATGACGGCAATGGTGGGGAAAAAAGAGAGGAAGGAGTTGCAATACTCGCAGGATTCCAGGATGATGGTGTCCCCGGCGCCCACCCTGTGGCCCGCCCCCAGCAGGGGCAGGGTGCCGCCGATCATCACGGTGGGGTCCAGTCCCGCCGCCATGATGATATGGGTGCACATGGAGGTGGTGGTGGTCTTGCCGTGGGTCCCGGAAATACACAGAGCGTTTTGATATCCCTTCATAATGGCGCCCCATGCCTGAGCCCGTTCAAAGACGGGTATCCCCCGCGCCCGGGCCGCCGCGATCTCAGGGTTGCTGTCGTGGACGGCGGCGGTACGGATGATAAGCTCCGCATCCCCCACATTTTCCTCTCTGTGGCCGATGGCCACGGGAATCCCCAGGTTCCGGAGATGTGCTACGGCGGGGCCCTCCCGCATATCGGAACCGGTGATGACCATGCCCGCACCGTGGAGGACCTCCGCCAGCGGAGACATGGACACACCGCCGATCCCCACCAGATGGGCCCGGCGACCGGGGGCGATATAGGTATGGATGTTGTGATCCATGGGTTTACACACCCTTTTTCAAAGTTTATAATGGGACTATTCTCAAATATTATATTATACGGCCATTATAGACCTCAGGCAAGCAAAAGATACCAAAAAGGGGAGAGAAGATGGATTGGAATCAGGTGCCCACCCCGGTACGGGTCTGCTGCGCCGCCCTCTGGGAGGCCGGATACGAGGCCTGCCCCGTGGGCGGCTGTATTCGGGACACCCTGCTGGGGCGGCCGCCCGGGGATTGGGATGTGGCCTCCTCCGCTCTTCCGGAGACGGTAGTCTCCCTCTTCCCCCGCACCGTACCCACGGGCCTCCGCCACGGCACCGTGACCGTGCTGCTGGGAGACATGTCTTTGGAGGTCACTGCTTTCCGGCGGGAGGGCGACTATGCCGACGGGCGGCATCCGGACGCCGTGTCTTTCGGCGTGGGGCTCCGGGAGGACCTGGCCCGCCGCGACTTTACCGTGAACGCCATGGCTCTGCGCCGGGATGGGACCCTGGCAGACCCCTTCGGTGGGCAGGCAGATCTGGACGCGGGACTGATCCGCTGTGTGGGAAACCCGGACCGCCGCTTTCAGGAGGACGCGTTGCGCCTGCTGCGGGCCGTGCGCTTCGCCGCCCAGTTGGACTTCACCCTGGAGAACGGTACCGCCGCCGCCCTGCACCGAAACGCCGGTCGTCTGGACCTTGTATCCGGTGAGCGCGTCAAGGCGGAGCTGGAGAAGATCCTGCTCTCCCCCCGCCCCGCCCTGGCCGCTCTCCCCGCTGAACTGGGTATGCTCACCCGCTTCGGAGTTCCCGCCGCCCCTGTGGACCTGCGCGGCCTGGAGAGCCTTCCCCCCACGCCCGAAGTCCGCTGGCGGCGATTCTGCCGGGTCTCCGGCCTGGATATCACGCGCCTCCCCGTGGAGAGGCGCATCCGCCGCGCGGTGCTCCGCTCGGAGGGCCCCGAGCCGGTCCTCACCGGGCGTGACCTCTATGACCTGGGCCTGCGGGGCGGCGAGATCGGCAGGGTGCGCAAGGCCCTGGAGGCCTTTGTGCTGGCACACCCCGAGGCAAATACCCGGAGGGCCCTGCTGGACAGGGCAGATGCACTCAAAGAGGGCCTGAGGCCGCCGGAATGACCGGCGGCCTCAGGCCCTCTCTTTATATTTTATACTGCTATGCCCTCCGGGGCCTCAGGTGTGGAAGAGAGTGGCGAAGAGCTTATAATCCTCCTGCATCTTGGGCAATAATGGGTAAGAATACTGGTGGAGGGCCCAGTCGATGACCACGCCCCGGAAATGACGAAAGCAAAAATCCGCCACCCACTCCGGCGGATGTTCCGGCCTCAGGAGGCCCTCCCCCTCCGCCTGACGGAAACAGTCCAGCATGGCCCTGAGCGTATAGCGGGTGGCGTCCATGCTCCTGGTCCCCGGCTCGGCGATGCGCCGCTGATAATAGCGGCCGATGAGCTCTCCGCTTTGCTCCATGAATTTGGCATAAGCCGAAAGGATACGCCACAGCCGCAGGTCCGGCGGCTCTCCCTCATGTCCCGCCAGCGCCCCCGCCATATAGTCGTCCAGAGGGGCGAACCCGCTCTCCAGGAGGGCCTCCTTAGAGGAAAAATGATGGTAGAAGGCGCCTGTAGTGATTCCCGCCTCCTTGCAGATGTCCCGGATGGACACCTTGTCAAAGCCCCGGTCCCGCATCAGGTCCAGCGCTGCATTCAGGATCCTGCGCTCCGTCTCTTTCCCCTGGAGCTTCCTCCGCTGGGCGTAATCCATCTTGTTTCCCCCTTCCGGCAGTTGACAAGATATCTTTCGTGTCCTATAATAACTATGGCATAACAATGTTATGTGATCCTATTATAAGCTGGGGCGGGAGCCCTGTCAATAGATGGAGATGATCACCCCTATGGCGCCTCGTAAAATTGCCCTGCTCACCGATTCCACCGCCGATCTGACGACTCAGGTCGCGGAGGAGAACCACATCCACGTCGTTCCCCTGCGGATCCGCTGTGCCGACGGCGAATATTCCGACGGCGTGGATATCCATGCCGCCGATATCTATACCCGGCTCCGGGCGGGCGAGCTGCCCAAGACCTCCCTTCCCGCGGGGGAGGACATCACGGCGGCCTTTGACCGCATCCGGGACGAGGGCTATGACGGCGTCATCGCCGTCATGCTCTCAGGGGGCCTCTCCGGCACCTATAATATGACACGCCTGCTGGCGGAGGAGCGCCGGGACCTTGAGATCAAGGTCTACGACTCGGTGAGCGGTTCTCTGGGCATCGGCGTCACCATGCTCCAGTTGGCGGAGGATCTCCGTGCGGGCGCCTCCTGGCGGGAGCTCACCCACAAGCGGGTGCCTCAGCTCATCAAGAACACCTTCCCCTTCTTCTCCGTGGACACGCTGGAATATCTTCAGCGGGGCGGCCGCATCGGCAAAGTGACCGCCATGGCGGGAACCATGCTCCAGATCAAACCCCTCATCACCTTTGCCGCCGACGGACAGCTTCAGTCCATCGCCAAGGTGCGCGGGCGGAAACAGGTCATGGACAAGCTCATCGATCTGGTGGTGAAGGCCTGCGGGAATCACAAAAAGTACAATCTGGCCGTGGCCAACGGGGGAGCCCCGGAGGAGATGGCCGTCCTCAAGGAAAAGCTGAAGGCGGCCCTCCCTTATTACGACCATATCTGGGACGGTGAACTGGACGGCACCTTGAGCGTCTACATCGGCGACGGGGTCCTCGGCACCTGCGTGCAGGTCCTGGATTAGGGCCTGTTGGAATGCGGCTGCCATGCCCTTTTTTGTCCTCACACAAGGAATGCCCCCGGTCCGAACCGTGCGTTCGGACCGGGGGCATCTTTTCATCCGCCGCTCACCGCAGCAGCGGCAGGTATCCGGTCAGCCTGTTTACCAGCTTCTTCTTCCCACACAGACACAGGCCCAAGTACCGGTGCTCCTCCTCCCGGGTCCGGGCGGCTTTCTCCAGATAGGCGGGATAGCTCCTGCAGCACTGGGCCACGTCAGAAAAATCGGCGCAGAAAACGCCGGCAAACCGGGGCTCCCGCAGCCGTTTCCGCAGGGCCCGCAGGCCGTCGGCGTCGATTTTCAGCACCGGGACAGGGCTGGTGCTGATCCCGGGGTGGAGGCCGCCGTCGCCATCCCGGGCATCCGGACCCACCAGCGCGGGATGCCGCTCCCCCAGCGTCATGCCCAGAATGACCGCGGCATTGGCCTGAACGCCCGGCGCCTGGTCCCCATCCAGCACCAGGACGCACTTGATCTCACTCTCTTCCAAATGAGGCCGCCTCTTTTCTCCGCCCGGGGAACTTTCCCTCGGACAGCAGTACTCCCGCCAGCGTGAGGGCCATGCCGCCCGCCATCTTGGGCGTAAAGGGCTCCTTCAGGATCAGGGCCGAGAAGAGGACCGTAATGAACGGCACCAGATAAATATAGACGCTGGTCCTCATCGCGCCCAGTACACTCACCGCCCGGTTCCAGGTGACAAAACACAGGGCGGATGCCCCCAGCCCCAGGTACAGCAGATTGGGCAGCACGCCCGGTCCCGCCAGCAATGCCAGCATATCTCCCAGCGGCTCCAGGCGCAGGTCCGCCCCCTGGAACGTGACCAGGCAGATGCCCCCCATCGCGGCGGCAAAGCCCGCAAAAAAACGGGCCGTGAGCCGTTCTCCATCCAGAAAGAGATGGGCCAGCAGGGCGGTAAAGACGGGGGACACCGAGACCACTACCCCTACGTTGGAGGCCAAGGTATAGGTAAGGGCCAGATTCTCCAGCAAAAAATAAAGGGGAACGCCGCACAGCCCCGCGGCGGCAAACAGCAGCTCTCGTCTCAGGCCCCCGGGCCGCAGCATCCGCGGCCGCACCATCACCAGGGCCAGGTAGCCCAGGAGAAATCGGCCGAACAGGATCTCCAACGGGGTCAGCGTATCCAGCAATACCCTGGTGGAGATAAAGGTGGTCCCCCAGATGAGGATGGTCACCAGGGCGCACACGTGGCCGCTCGTCTTCTCACTCACGCCCCCCACCCCTCTCCCGGAAGATGGCGGCATACTGTCCCGGCGTCAGGCCAATGAGCCGCTTGAACTGATTGGTCAAATGGCTCTGGTCGGAAAATCCCGCCTCCAGGGCGGCTTCCGCCGGCGCGGTCCCCGCCTCCAGCAGCCGCTTGGCCTCACCCACCCGGGCCGCCATCAGGTAGCTGTAGGGGGTGATGCCCCGCTCCCGGGTGAAGGCCCGGATGAGGCTGTACTTGGATCGCCCCGCCATTCGTGAGAGCTCCTCCAGAGAGACATGGCCGGTGCAGTGATCATCCAGCCAAGCACATAGGTCCGCCGTCAGCCGGGCTTCCTCCCCCTCCGCCGCTGCGGATCCTCCCACCGCGCAGCACTCCAGGATCTGGGAGAGCAGGAGAAGAAATGTCTCCTCCTTGCAGAACGCCCCTTTCCCCTCCATCACCATGCGGTGGAGGGACCGCAGCGGCGCGGTCAGTTCGCTCCGGCGCATCAGAGGTTCCCGGAACCGGGGTAAGGACGCCTCCCCCGTAATCTCCCGGACATACCCGGCCATTGTCTCTTCCGGTACATTGAGGCCGCCGTAATCCAGACTGCGCCCGTCTACAGGACGGCAGGAATGGACGTCCCCCGGCGCAAAGAGGAGCAGATCGCCCGCCTCCGACAGGCAGTCGGTGCCCCGGCAGATCGTGTGCTGGAGCCCCCGCTCGAGAAAGCCCAAGGTATAATACTCGTGAAAATGACCGGGGAAGATCTGGATGATCCCGCTGAAGTGATAGGCCTCCAGCCCCAGGTCCGGGTCATACCGCACTGTGCGCACGCCCTGTTCCATGGCTCTGTTCATCTCCCTTGCCTTGCAGGGATATGATACCACGCCCCGCCCCACCGGCTTGCAGGATATTGCAAAAAATTCTCCAGTGTCTGTCTGCACGGAGAGGGCCGGCCCCAAATAGGGCCGGCCCTCTCCGTCTTTCGAATCCATGCGCTCTCCTGCGCAGGCTTTTGCTTTCTGATCCGTTTTTACCGGGCTCCGAGATACTGCCCCGCCTTACTGGCGGCCATGGCACCGTCGGCCGCAGCGGTGACCAACTGCCGCAACTCCTTGGACCGGCTGTCCCCCGCCACAAAAACGCCGGGCACATTGGTGGCGCAGTCCTCCCCCGCCTTTACATAACCATACTCGTTGAGCTCCAGAGGGGGAGAAAACATGGCGTTGTCCGGGATGAGTCCGACCGCAGCGAATACCCCAGCCACATGGAGGATGCGCTGGTTCTCCGGCCCGCTCAGGCGCAGACTCTCCACCTGCTTGTCGCCCTGAATCTCCAGCACCCGGTGTCCCATGAGGGGCTTGACGTTCGGCTTGGAGGCCAGATTGTCCAGCAGATACTGCTGGGCGGTGAAGCTGTCCCGGCGGTGGATGAGCCAAACGGTGGGGCAGATGGAGGCGAGATAGATGGCGTCCTCCACGGCGGTATTGCCCCCGCCGACCACAGCCACGTCTTTCCCCTTGAAAAAGCTGCCGTCACAAGTGGCGCAGTAGCTCACACCCCTGCCGCCCAGGCGCTCCTCCCCGGGCACCTCCAGTTTCCGCCGGCGGACGCCGTTGGCCAGAATGAAGGTGCGGCCCTCAAAGATCTGCTCTCCCGCCCGGACCGTCTTTCTGTCCCCCCGGTCCTCAAAGCCGGTGACGGCGGCAAACTGGATCTCCGCCCCCAGCTCGGTGCACTGCTGGTAGAGCCCCATGGCAAAGTCGGGCCCCGAGATGGACAGGGTGCCGGGCCAGTTTTCCACGTGGGGGGTGGTGACGGCCTGGCCCCCGGGGACCCCGCCCTCCAGTACCAGCACGGAATGGCCCGCCCGCCGGGCATAGAGCGCGGCGGTCAGTCCGGCCGGACCCGCGCCCGCGATGACGATATCGTACAGCATAGTTTCCCCTCCACAGGTTTTCTGGTCGTTGTCAAATATAGTATATCCGATCCAGGAGGGAAAAGCAAAGGGATTTTAGCGCGTCGGCGTGGCCGTCAGGGCCCTGCACTCCGGGAAGCTCACCACTGCCTTGAAAAGGTCCCCGTCGATGTCCAGACGGAAGGTCCCTCCCTGGAGCTCGGTGAGGCTGCGGGCGATGGAGAGTCCCAGGCCGGACCCCTCGGTGGTCCGCGACTCTTCGCCCCGCACAAACCGCTCCATAAGCCGGTCCGCCGGGATATTCAGCGGCTCCCGGGACACATTTTTGACGGACAGCACCACATTCCCGTCCCATGCCTTCACATCCAGATAGACGCGGGTGCCCGGCATGGCGTATTTGACGCAGTTGCCCAGCAGATTGTCGATGACCCGCCAGAGGTGGCGCCCGTCGGCCTCCACATAGAGCTCGTGGTCCGGGGCCGTGCACACGGGGCTGAGGCCGCTTTTTTCAAACTTTTCCTCGTACTCCCCAAGGGCCTGATCCAGAAGCTGGATGAACCCCAGCCGCTCCTTATTCACGGTAAGGGCGCCGGTGGACGCCTTGGACGCCTCCACCAGGTCCTCCGTGAGCTTCTTGAGCCGCTGGGACTTCCGGTCCAACACCTCGATATACTCCAGCGCCTTGGGGTCCTCCACCCCGGTCTTTTTCAGGAGGTCCACATAGTTGATGATGGAGGTGAGGGGGGTTTTCAGGTCGTGGGAGACATTGGTGATGAGCTCGGCCTTGAAGCGCTCGCTCTTGAGGCGCTCGTCCACCGCATTCCCGATGGCGCTGCCCAGATCATTGAGCTGTCCGGCGTGCTCCCGAAGGTCCCGGTACATTTTTGCCGTGTCAATCTTATCGTCCGGCTCTCCGCCCACGATGCGTGCCGTCCCCTCCCGGACGGCGCGCCACTGGCGGGCCCACCGGCATAGCAGCCACAGCACCACGCCCTGCCAGACGGGCACCAGCACCACCGTGGGGATGGTGATGACGGTCATGAGCAGATAGAGGAGGAAGGTGAGCACAGGGCGGCGGATGACGCTCCAGTTGGCGGCCACCTCCCGGAAGAAGCGGCACACCCGGGCGCACAGCTGCCAGAGCACCGTATTCCGAAAGAGCCCTCCCGCCTTGCACCGCACGGCCAGCGTGTGGAGCAGGGCCAGGCACAGCCCGTCCGTGGCCACGGTGAACACGCCCAAGCCCACATAGGCAGTGGGACGCTGCCCTCCCTGGTTGATGCTGTATGTGATGGAGTCCCCCGCAGCCAGCAGGAGGGTGATGAGCACGACAAACAGGCAGAGGTACAGGTCCAGCGGGACCCGGTCCTGCCAATTCAGCACGAGGCCGTCCTGTCCCCGGCGGCGGCCCGCCGACCGGCAGAACGGTATGAGGAGCGCCACGGAGAGTGTCAGCGTCACGACCGCCGCCGCTGCGACGGCCGGGAGATACTGCTGAAACTCCATGTAGTCCCGGTAGTATTCCATAAAATAATCGTCCGCCGTCAGGGGCCAGCTCACCCCGCTCTGGGTCGTAAGGGTAGCCGCCTGGATCCGGGTGTCCATGGCAGAATCATAGTCCCACCAGTCCTCACCGTCGGAGCGCCAGCCGTATGCGTTATACTCTCCGGGCTGCTCGGCAGGCTTACACCGGACGTAGGTTCCGTCCGCCAGGTACACCATCTTGTCATAGCGTTCGCTCGCATCGTCGTAGACGCTGTAATCGTTCTGCACCAGATCGTCGCCCCGGATAAGGGTGTGCTCACTGAGCTGTACGGCGGCCGCCTGGTCCATGCTCTCCTCCTCGGGGAGATTGGAGCAGAGGAGCTCTCCCGTCTGGTCGTGTATC
This sequence comes from Intestinimonas butyriciproducens, assembly GCF_004154955.1. Lineage (NCBI taxonomy): Bacteria > Bacillati > Bacillota > Clostridia > Eubacteriales > Intestinimonas > Intestinimonas butyriciproducens. Next base: position 2,288,133 of record NZ_CP011524.1, read on the forward strand.
TCAAAGCGGTAATTGGTGCGCTCCGGAGAGAGCGCCTTGGCGAGGTTCTCCAGCCGCTGCTGGCTGGTGTAGGTCAGTTCTCCCTGCCACCGTTGGAGCTGGCAGAGATCCCGGACCTGGTCCACCATGTACTCATACTGTTTCATGGGGGCATAAATGCTGTGGCTGTGGATATAATCGCCCCCGGACCAGAGATTGTCCCACTGGGACGCCGTAAAGAGCCCCGTCCAGAAAGCCAGTGCGGTGGTCACCAGGCACAGGAGGGTGAGGGCCGCCCGCCCCTGGGGACTGGTGAAGCGGATTTTCATGGAATCACTCCTATTCAGGGTTGGAGCCCGGCGGCTCCCCGCGGTGGGGGCTACACCTTCTCCATCTTATATCCCAGACCCCAGACCACCTTGATGTATCTGGGGTTGGCCGGGTCGATCTCGATCTTCTCCCTTAGATGACGGATGTGCACCGCCACGGTGTTCTCCGATCCCAGAGAGGGGTCGTTCCACACCAGCTCGTAGATCTGGCCGGTGGAGAAGACCCGGCCCGGATTTTTCATCAGCAGGAGCAGGATGTTGTACTCGATGGGGGTCAGGGACACGCCCTCCCCATCCACGGTCACGGACTTGGCGGCGTCGTCCAGGGCGATGCCGCCGTTGCGCAGGACCCGGGAGGTCTCTTCCTTCCGCTGGCCCCCCAGCGTGGTGTAGCGGCGGAGCTGGCTTTTTACCCGGGCCAGGACCTCAATGGGGTTGAAAGGCTTGGTCACATAGTCGTCCGCCCCGATATTGAGGCCCAGGATCTTGTCCGCGTCCTCGCTCTTGGCTGTGAGGAGGATGATCGGGACATTCTTGCTCTCCCGGAGCTTGGCGGTGGCGCGGATCCCGTCCATGTGGGGCATCATCACGTCCATGAGGATGAGATGGATCTCCCGCTCCTCCACGATCTTCAGCGCTTCCAGTCCGTCGTAAGCGTGATAGGTCTTGTACCCGTCGCTGGTGAGGTAGATGTCCAGGGCGGATACGATATCCCGGTCATCATCACAGATGAGAATGTTGTACAACAAAATCACTCCTCCTGTTTGTTATCCTACCAGCCGCTTTTTAAGCCGCAAGGTGGAAAAGGTTTAAGAAGTTCTTAAGAGAGGCGCCGCCGCCCTCTCTGGGTAGTATACCACATTGCCGCGCCGGCACCAAGATGGTCGGCTTTGGTTGGTTCCCCCCGCAGCCTTTGGACGGAGACAACCCACCCGCCGCCGTGTTAAGATCATCCCATCTTGTAAAAGGAGCGTGCCTATGGAAGCTTATCTACAGGGCCTCACCATGGGGCTAGCCTACGTGGCCCCCATCGGACTGCAAAACCTCTTCGTCATCAACACCGCCCTCACCCAAAAGCGCAGCCGGGCCTATCTCACCGCTCTCATCGTCATTTTCTTTGACGTCACGCTTGCCTTTGCCTGCTTTTTCGGGATCGGCGCCATCATGCAGCGCTTCGAATGGCTGCGCATGGCGGTCCTCTTGGTGGGCAGCGGTATCGTGATCTGGATCGGGATCGGCCTGCTCCGGGACAGGGGGCCCGAGGACACCGCCGCCGATGTGGATGTCCCCTGGGCCAAGGTGGTCACCACCGCCTGCGTCGTCACCTGGTTCAACCCCCAGGCCATCATCGACGGCACCATGATGCTGGGCGCCTTCCACGCCGCCCTTCCCGCCGGAGAAAGCACCCGGTTCATCCTGGGCGTCACTTCTGCCTCCTGCCTGTGGTTCACCGGCGTCACCACCGTGCTCCAGTTGGCGGGCCACCGCTTCAGCCGGAACGTGTTACGCATCATCAACCTCGTCTGCGGCAGTGTCGTCATTTTTTACGGCGGAAAACTCCTCTGGTCCTTTCTTCAGGCGGTCCTTCCTCTCCTCGGCGCATAATTCTCTCTTTTTTGCCCTTATTGTTGCATGTTCAACTATTCCTATGGTATACTGTTGAATAATAAACTGAACATGGGAAGTGACCATCTATGTCCATTTTCCGGCAGCCGGAAGACAAGTTTGCCCGTATGACCCAGACCCCCATCCCGACTCTGGTGTCCACGCTGGCGGTACCCACCATCATCAGTATGCTCATCACCTCGCTCTACAACATGGCCGACACCTTCTTCGTAGGCCAGATCGGTACCAGCGCCACCGCCGCCGTGGGCGTGGCTCTCCCGCTGATGGCCATCATCCAGGCCATCGGCTTCACCTTCGGCCAAGGCTCCGGGAACCACATCTCCCGGCTTCTGGGCCAGCAGCAGCGGGAGGAGGCGGAGCACATGGCCTCCGTCGCCTTTTTCTCCGCCTTTGCGCTGGGGGCGGTGCTGGGTGTGCTGGGCACCCTGTGGCTCGATCCGCTGGTCGATCTGCTGGGCGCCACCGCCACCAGCGCCGGATACACCAAGGACTACGCTCGATACATCCTCATCGGCTGCCCCTTCATGGTCTCCGCCCTGGTCCTCAACAACCAGTTCCGCTTTCAGGGAAACGCCGTCTTCGGCATGGTGGGCATCTTTTCGGGCGCCGTGGTCAACATCATCCTGGACCCCATCTTCATCTTTGTCCTGGATATGGACACCGGCGGCGCCGCCCTGGCCACCATCCTCAGCCAGTTCCTCAGCTTCTGCCTGCTGGTGGGTGGCACGTTCCACGGCGACAATCTTCCCCTCTCCCTCCGGGCGTTCCGGCCCACGGTGGAGCGGTACTCCAAGATCATTTCCGGGGGCCTTCCCTCCTTCTGGCGGCAGGCCCTGGCCAGCGTGGCCACCATTCTCCTCAATGTGGCCGGACGGGAATTCGGCGGCGGCGATGTGGCCGTGGCGGCCATGAGCATCGTCTCCCGCATCACGATGTTCGCCGGTTCGGCGCTGGTGGGCTTCGGGCAGGGCTACCAGCCGGTGTGTGGCTTCAATTACGGGGCCAAGCTGTATGGCCGGGTCCGGGAGGCCTTTTTCTTTTTCTTCAAAGTGGCCGCCGTCGGAGCGCTGATCCTGGCGGCGCTGGGCTTCCTCTTCTCCCCCCAGTTGGTCGCCATCTTCCGCCGGGACGATTCCGAGGTCATCCGCATCGGCGCCACGGCCCTGCGGATGCAGTGTGTCACCTTTCCCCTGATGGCCTGGTTCTTTCCCACCAGTATGACCTTGCAGACCACCGGCCTCTCCTTAAAGGCCTCCGCGCTGGCCATGTGCCGACAGGGGCTTTTCTTCCTCCCCTTTATTCTGACCTTGCCCCGCCTCTGGGGTATCCCCGGCATTCAGCTCAGCCAACCGGCGGCGGATCTGTGCTCTTTCCTGGTGGCCCTCCCCATGGGGCTCGGGGTCCTTCGGGACCTGCGTCTGGCCCAGGAGGGACTGGAGGCCCAAAAGGAGTGACTTCAGCCCGGATCACCGGCGCTGCTCCGGGAGAGGGTGCCCATCTACTTGAGCCGCCGCCTTCCCGGACCTTATTCCCCGCACAGAGAGGCCCCTCCCCCCTGTTGAAAAGGGGGAGGGGCCTCTCTGTATTCTCTCTGTCCGTCCTCGCGCCTCTATGATGCGGCACCGGCGATTTGCTTATCTTCCAAAGGAAAAGAGCCCTTTCTTCTGATAGGGCTCGCTCCGGATGGACGATACCCGATAGCCAGTGGCGTCGATCACCTGCCGCAGCGCCTGTTCATCGATCTCCTGCTCTGTGAGGATGACGGTCTGATTTTTGCTGTGGGATGCGCTCACCTTTTTGACATCAAACGCCTTCCGGACCGCCTCATTGATGTGCGACTCACACATGGAACAGGCCATACCTTCGATCTCCAGGGTCACTTTCGTCATATTTTGGATCTTCTCCTGATCTTATCTGTGCTACGGACCGTGCAGTTAGTTTAAACTAACTGCATTATAACACACTCCACTCCCCCGCCGGAGACAAGCGGTCCGGCTGAATATTTTTCCTCCGGGATCGTCCCATTCCGGCCAAATGGTGCAAACAGGGCTGCGCCTGCGATAAAAACGCCTTTTGTCCCGTTATTTTTTTGCAGCGCGGCTCTGCCGACACCGCCTTTCCTTCTCCCGGCAATTATGATATGATAAAAGAAAAGGCATCCCATTCCAAATTTTAAAGAGGAGGAGCGGCGCGTGTTTCTCGTGATGACCATGGAGTCCCTTGCCCGGCGGGAACGGCCCGAGCAGCGGCTGGACGAGGGGCTGCTGGGCCGGGTGGGCCGGGGGGATCTCACCGCCTTGGAATCTCTCTACCTTCAGACAGAAAAGGCCGTCTATGCCCTGGCCCTCTCTATCCTCCGGAATCCGGACGACGCCCAGGATGTGACCCAGGAGGTCTACCTGAAGGTCCGGGCGGCGGCTCACCTGTATGTGCCGCAGGGGAAACCGCTGGCCTGGCTCTTCACCATCACCCGCAATTTGTGCCGGGACCTCCAGCGTGTCCAGGCGCGCACCGGGCAGGCTCCGGACGGCCTGGAGGATGACGTGCGGTTCTCCTATGTCTCCGATCCCACGGACCGACTGGTGCTGGAGGCCGCCCTCAAGACTCTGGGAGAGGATGAGCGCCAGGTGGTGCTGCTCCACGCCGTCTCCGGTCTGCGGCACCGGGAGATCGCCCGGGACCTGGGTCTCCCGCTCTCCACAGTGCTCTCCCGGTACAGCCGGGCACTCAAAAAACTCAAGCGCTGTCTTTCTGAAGAGGGGGTGCGCCTATGAAACGGAAGATAGAGACCTCCCTGCGCCGGGCCATGGACCAGCTCCCGCAGCCCGATTACTGGACTGTGGCGGAGGCCCCGGTCCAAAAGATGGAGGTCCACGACTATGTAACCCGGCAGGATGTCTCCGTCCGCCCCGTTCGCCGCCGCGCGCTCCCCTTGGCCCTGGCCGCCTGTGCGCTGGCGCTTGCTGTGGGACTTTATTCCTATTTTCGGTTTTTCCAGATCTATTCCGTGGTAGATCTGACGGTAAACCCATCTTTCGCCCTTGCGCTCAACCGGGGGGACCAGGTGCGGAACGTGACCGCCCTCAACGGGGATGCGGAGGCAATCCTGGAGGGCCGCTCCTACCGGGGCTGGACTCTGGAGGCCACTGTGGAAAATCTGTTGGACGGGTTGGCCGCCCAAGGATATCTCACCTCTGCCGACGATGCCGTGGATGTCGCCGTGAACAGCAAAGACGCCGACCACGGCCGGGCGCTCCGTGAGACCGTGGAGCGCTGCGTCGCCGAAAAGCTCTCCGGGTTCTCGCAGCCGGATGTTCCCGCCCCCTCTCCTACGTCCGAAACGGCGGCCACACCCGTGCCGACTCCCATCGCAACCCCCTATTCCACGCCTGTTCCCACACCCGCCGCAACGCCCGTCCCGACGCCTGCTCCCACACCTGCACCCACGCCGACTCCTTCCCCGCAGCCCACGGCCCCCCTCTCCGAAGAGGCGGTGGGGGATATCCTCCGTCAGCGCCTGCCGGAGGCCGTACTCAAAGAGCTGGAGTTGGACGAGGACGACGGCCGGTGGATCTACGAGGCCAAGCTCCGCCACGGCGATCTCAAATATGAAATCGAGCTGGACGCCTTTACCGGTGAGATTCTCAAGTGGGAAGAGGACGACTGAACGCGAGCCGCTTAGGGCGCGCCTCCGGTGGGACCCGCTCCGCAAAAAAGAGCTGTGGCTTTGCCACAGCTCTTTTTATCCGGTCTTCAGTCCTCCCTCAGGGTCAGGGACACCGGGCAGTGGTCGCTGCCCAGGACATCGGCATGAATCTCCGCCTTTTCAATGCGGTCCCGGAGCCGGTCCGACACTAGGAAGTAGTCGATGCGCCAGCCCGCGTTCTTCTCCCTGGCGTGGAAGCGGTAGCTCCACCAGGAATAGGCCCCTGCCAAATCAGGATAGAGGTAGCGGAAGGTGTCGGTAAAGCCGGATGCGAGCAGCCGGGTCATCTTGGCCCGCTCTTCGTCGGAAAAGCCCGCGTTCCCCCGGTTGGTCTTGGGATTCTTCAGGTCGATCTCCTCATGGGCCACATTCATATCCCCGCAGACCACCACCGGCTTTCTCGCGTCCAGGGAGAGCAGATAGGCCCGGAAGGCGTCCTCCCACTCCATCCGGTAAGGGAGACGCGCCAGACCGTCCTGAGCATTGGGGGTATAGACGGTGACCAGATAGAGCTTCTCCAGCTCCAGGGTGATGGCCCGCCCTTCTCCCACATGGGCCGGATCTCCGATGTCGTAGGACACGGAGATCGGCTCCCGCCGGGTGAAGGCGGCGGTGCCGGAATAGCCCTTCTTTTCAGCGGAGTTCCAGTACTGGAAATAGCCGGGCGTCTCGATCTCGGCCTGATGGGGCTGCATTTTGGTCTCTTGCAGGCAGAACACGTCGGCGTCGGCCCTCTGAAAATAATCAAAAAAACCCTTTTTCGCGCAGGCCCGCAGGCCGTTCACGTTCCAAGAGACGAGCTTCATGGAAAAGTCCTCCTTCGCATCCAGTCGTGTGTGCTACTATTTTACACGATGGGGCGCGGAATTACCAGATAGAGACCGTCTTTTTACAGAAATCCGGTGGGGCGTGGATAAGAGGCATGCTAAAATGGGTATAACGAATGGGAGGTCATATCCTGTGACACGTCTTTTTGCCGCACAGGCGGCGGAGGATGGCGCATCCATCTCCGCCGCTCTGCTCGCCGGGGCCGTGCGGGCGGTCTGGCGCCTGGAAGCTCTCCCGGAGACGGCGCTCGGCCCCCTGGGCAAGCCCTTTTTCCCCAGCCATCCCGCGCTCCACTTCAATCTCAGCCACAGCGGTCCCTACGCCTTCTGTGCCCTCTCCGACGTGCCGGTGGGGGTGGATGTGGAACGGCTGCGCCCCCGCCGGGTGGCGCTGGTCAAACGCGCCCTGTCGGAGGAGGAATCCGCCTGGTACGTCTCCCGCGGCCGCCGCTGGGAGGACTTCTACACTCTCTGGACCTGCAAGGAAGCACGGGTGAAGTGCCTGGGCACAGGGCTGATCCAGGCCCCCGCCTCCATCTCCGTTCCCCTTCTGGATTCGGGCGCGGCCGCCACCCTGGACGGTCTGGTTTTCACCACTTATGCCGGAGAGGGGTACCGGGCCGCCCTGTGCTCCCCCACCGACACGGCGGCGCTGGAGTGGTTCACTTTTTCTTAATCATAACTTAATAATGGACCCACTGTTTTCTAAAGAATCCATCGGTATACTGGGGGTGTAAAAGGAGGGACAGACATGAACATCTTGATTTTGACTGGAAAATTCGGCATGGGACACTGGTCTGCCTCTCAGTCGCTGCGCTTACAGCTTCTGAACGCCTTTCCCGCCGCCAATGTGACCGTGGAGGACTTTTTTGCCTACGCCCTGCCCGACGCCTCCGAGGCCATCTACAAGGGTTTCTCCCTGCTGGTGACCCACGGAAGCGGTCTCTATAACATCTACTACAAAGCCACGGAGAACGCCTCGCTCAAGACTAGGCCCCCGCTGGAAAGCCTCTTCCAGGACAAGCTTGCCGAGCTGCTGTGGGAGCGGCGGCCTGACGCCGTGATCGCCACCCACCCCTTCTGCGCCCAGTTGGTGTCCGACTACAAGGAGGAGCTGTGCTCCACCCTTCCCCTGGTGACCTGCATCACCGATCTCACCTCCCATTCCGAGTGGATCAATGACCACACCGACTGCTATCTGGTGGGCTCTCCCGAGATCCGGGACCGTCTGGAGGAAAAAGGCGTGGACCACGGGCGCATCCTGGTCACCGGTATTCCCGTAAAGCCTGAGTTCAAGGCCCCTGCCCGTCGGGGGCAGGATGGCGTGCGCCGCCTGCTCATTATGGGCGGCGGACTGGGCCTGCTCCCCAAGCGGGACAGCTTCTACGAGGCGCTCAACGCGCTTCCGGACGTCAGGACCACCCTGATCACCGGCGGGAATCAAAAGCTCTATGACAAGCTCCACGGCAAATACGAGAATATCGAGGTCGTGGGGTTTACAGACCGGGTATACGATTATATGGCCCGCGCTGATTTGATGCTCTCCAAGCCGGGCGGCATCACCCTGTTCGAGACCATCTTCTCCGAGCTGCCCATCCTGGCCTGGGAGCCCTTCCTCCAGCAGGAGCGCAACAACGCCCGCTTTATCACCCGCTATCAGATCGGCCGTATTGCCGCCAAAGAGCCGGAAGCCTGTGTGGAGGCCATACGGCGGCTTCTCTACGACGACAAGGCCCTCCGCCGCATGGGGCGGAATATGCGCCTTCTGAAAGGGCGGCTGGAGGCGCAAAGCCTGGCGCGCATCGTTGCCACTCTGGCGGCCCAGGGCAGGGGGGTGTGCGCATGATGGACCGGAAAACCAACTGGGGGCTTCTTCTCATTCTGACCCTCATGTCCGGAACGATCTTCCTTCTTCTCCGGGAGCAGCCCCTCTCCAGCCTGCTGGGCATCCTCTCTACCATCCGGCCCGGCTATGTGCTGCTGGGCCTGGGGCTGATGTTCTGCTTTGTGGGCTGTGAGGCCATGTGCTCGAAGCTCATCCTGGCCCGTCTGGGGCACCACCTCCCCTACCGCCGGTGCCTGGGTTACTCCTTTACCGGGTTCTATGTCAGCTCCATCACCCCCTCCTCTACGGGAGGGCAGCCCGCCCAGATCTATTACATGTCCAAAGACAGCGTACCCGCGGCCCACGGCTCCCTCAATATGATGCTCATCGCCGTATGTTATCAAGTGGTCACTCTGGGCTATGCCGTCGCCGCGTTCCTGCTGCTGCCCTCGGTGCGGACGGGCATGGGAGCCGGCCTGGGGCTGCTGCTGCTCTATGGCGGGGCGATGATGCTCATTCTCACCGCCGGGATGCTGTGCATGATGTTCCTCCCCAACGCCGCCCAGCGGTTCACCGGCGGGCTGGTTTCCCTTGGGGGACGCCTCCGTCTGGTCAGGCATGAGGCCCAGACGCGGGAGAAGCTGGCGCGGCAGATGGACGCCTATCGGGAGGGGGCGGCGTGCATCCGGGCAAACCTGAATCTTCTTCCCGCCCTGCTGCTGATCACCTTTCTCCAGCTCACCGCCCTCTATGCCGTACCCTACGTGGTCTACCTGGGCTTCGGCCTGCGCGCGCACAGCCTCTTCCAGCTTCTGGGCGCCCAGGCCCTGGTCTCCATGGCAGTCGGCTCGCTCCCCCTCCCCGGAGCGGTGGGGGTGGCGGAAGGGTGCGCCCTGAAGACCTTTACCCTCTTCTTCGGCCCCGCCCTGGCCGCGCCCGCCGTGGTGGTGGCCCGCGGCATCAGCTTTTACAGTTTTCTCCTCCTCAGCGGCGGGGTCACCCTTGCCGTCCACCTGCGGGCCCGCCGGGCGGAATCCGCCCCCCGCCCGGCCCGTATAGAGAAGTCCTCCGTCCCGAAAAAAGAGTTCCCCCGGGCCGCTGGCATGTAAAATTTCGGTTACGCTGTTGACTTTCCACCTTCATGGAGGGTATCATATAGCAATCGGCGCGGCAGTGCGCCGCCCCCTGCAGAGAAAGGAAGGCACTCCGGATGGAAAGCGCTGACACCGGCGACGCAGGCCGAAGTCGCTCCCCTGGCAATTTGAAACGGCATGGTCCACAGCTCTCTGAGCGGCGGGCCATGCCGTTTTGTGCGCTTTTCCGCCTCTGCCGGGCTGTGAAGGGGTGACGCGCTCCACTTTAAGCCGCCCCAATCCTTACCCATCACAAGGAGGATATCAATTTTGGAAAACCCGTTCCTGTGGCAGCTCCTGCTCCAAGCCGTTCTCATTCTCTTAAACGCTGTTTTCGCCTGCGCTGAGATCGCCGTGATCTCCATGAACGATATGAAGCTGGAGCAACTGGCCGCGCAAGGGGACCGCCGGGCCATCCGGCTCTCCCGGCTGGTCAGCCAGCCCGCCCGTTTTCTGGCTACCATTCAGGTGGCCATTACCCTCTCCGGCTTTCTGGGCAGTGCCTTTGCTGCGGACAATTTTGCGGCCCGGCTGACCGAGTGGCTGCTCTCTCTCGGCATCCCCCTCCCCGCCTCCACCCTGAATACCGTGTCCGTGGTGATCATCACCCTGATCCTCTCCTACGTCACCCTCATCTTCGGCGAGTTGGTGCCCAAGCGGCTGGCCATGAAGCGGGCCGAATCGCTGGCGCTGGGCATCGCCAATCTGGTCTCCTTGATCTCAAAGCTCTTCGCCCCCATCGTGTGGGCGCTCACCGCCTCCACCAACCTGGTGCTGCGGCTGTGCGGCGTGGACCCCGACGCGGAGGACGAGGAGGTCAGCGAGGAGGAGATCCGGCTGCTGGTGGAAAAGGGCGGCTCCAAGGGGGTCATCGCCCCGCAGGAGACCACGTTCATCCAGAACGTCTTTGAGTTCAACGATCTTACCGTGGAGGAATTTGCCACCCACCGCACCGATGTGTGCCATCTCTGCCTGGACGAACCCCAGGAGGCATGGGAGACCACCATCCACGATAGCCGCCATTCCCGCTATCCCGTCTGTGAGAGCACCGTGGACCAGGTGGTGGGCATTCTGGACGCCAAGCGCTATTTCCGCCTCTCCGACAAAAGCCGGGAGAGCGTGATGCAGCATGCGGTAACGCCGCCCTGGTTCATTCCCGAAACCGTGCGGGCGGATGTGCTGTTCAAGCAGATGCAGCATTCCCGCAACCACTTTGCCGTGGTGCTGGACGAATACGGCGGTATGGCGGGCATCGTCACCATGAGCGATCTTCTGGAGCAGTTGGTGGGCGATCTGGACGACAGCGCGGAGCACGAGCCCGTCCTCCCGGAGATCGAACCGCTGGACTCAGGCACTTGGCGCATTCTGGGCAGCGCCCCCCTGGCCCATGTGGCCAAAGCGCTGCATGTCAACCTCCCCGTCAAGGAATACGACACCTTCGGCGGCTTTGTCTTTGCCTGTTACGGCTTTGTGCCGGAGGACGGGGCGGAATTCGAACTGGACGCCTGCGGCCTCCACATCCACGTGACACAGATCCAGGGACACAAGCTGCAGCGGGCCGTCGTCTGCCGCGAAACGCCGCCTCCCGACCCATAGAGGACCAGGGCGCGTACGCCCCCTTACCGCTCCTTCCCGGCGGTCAGCTCATCCACCAGCGCCACGGCCAGCGCCACCACACGGTCGCAGTGGGGCTTTTTTTCCTCTCCCTGCTTCTGAGCCGCCTCCAGCAGATCACGGCAGTCCATGGCCCCCGCCCGTGCCCGGAACCGGCGCTGAAACTCCACCGCCGTCTCCTCGTCCGCTCCCAGCAGCCCCAGGGCCATCAGGCCGCCGGTGGCCGCGCCGCAGACGGAGCCCCGGCGCATACCGGCGCCGAACTGGGCCGCCAGGCGACAGATGTCCTCATGGTCCAGGCCCTGCTCCTCCGCAAAGGGGAGAAGCGCCGCCTGACAGCAGTTATAGTGCCGCTCCTTGACGTCGCGGAGGGCCTGCGCGCGCTTTGTATAATCCATCTCAGTCCCGCTCCTCTGCTTTTCGCTCAAAAATCAAATCAATATTGCACAATACGCCGCCCATGCTGATCTTGGTGGGGAGATATCCCACATAACGCCAGCCCTGGGCGGCGTATTTGTCAATGATGGCGCGGTGTTCCTCAAACCTGGAGGCAGAGACGCCCTCTGAGAGCAGATCCACATACTTGTATTCGTACATACTTCTTCCTCCTGAAGGTTCATTTGCTCCCGGCTCCCCTCATTGCCGCCCCTGCTCTGATGGCTTTTCCACAGCCGCTAATTGAACATGTCCGGGTTTTCCTCAAAAAGCCCGCGAACTTTTTCCAGGAGGGGGCGGTGGATGGGAAGGGCCAGCGCCGGGTCGCCGGCGAGGAGCTCCGCCGCCGCGTCCTGGGCCTCTTTAAGGACCCTGGCGTCCGTGTTGAAGTCGGCCACCCGCAGGACCGGCAGGCCGTGCTGTCGGGCCCCGAAGAAGTCGCCGGGGCCCCGGAGCTTCAAGTCCTCTTCCGCTATTTTGAACCCGTCTCTGGTGTCCGTCAACACCTTGAGCCGGGCTCTGGTCTCCGGATTCCGGTTGTCGCTCACCAGCACGCACCAGGACTGGTGCGCTCCCCGGCCCACTCTGCCCCGAAGCTGATGGAGCTGGGAAAGGCCATAGCGGTCGGCATTCTCGATGATGATGAGGTTTGCGTTGGGCACGTCCACCCCCACCTCAATGACGGTGGTGCACACCAGGATATCCGTCTCTCCAGCAGTAAAGGCGGCCATGGCCGCCTCCTTCTCCCTGGCCTTCAGCTTGCCGTGGACCAGCCCCACCCGGAACTCCGGGAAGACCTCCTCCCGGAGGACCCGGGCGTATTCGTTCACGGCCTTCAGGTCCCACTCCGACTCAGGATTCTCCTCCACAGCAGGGCAGACGATGTAGACCTGCCGTCCCGCGCGCACCTGCTCCCGCACAAAGCCGTACATCCTCCGCCGCTTGGACTCTCCCACCAGGAGGGTCCTGACCGGCATCCGGCCGGGGGGCAGCTCGTCGATCACCGAGACGTCCAGGTCTCCGTAGATGATGAGGGCCAGCGTCCGGGGGATGGGGGTGGCGGACATGACCAGCACATGGGGACGCGCCGCACCCGCCGGGTTCGCCTTGGCCGCCAGGGCAGATCGCTGCTCCACGCCGAAGCGGTGCTGCTCATCGGTGATCACCAGCCCCAGCCGCTGGAATGTCACGCCCTCCGAGAGGAGGGCATGGGTCCCCACCACAAAGGAGAGCGCCCCGCTGCCCAGGGCGGCATAGACGGCCCGCTTTTCCGCCGCGCGCATGGAGCCGGTGAGGAGCCCCACCGTCATCCCCGCAGGAGCGAGCAGCACCGACAGGGATCTGGCATGCTGTTCCGCCAGGATTTCCGTGGGAGCCATCATGGCGCACTGCCATCCCGCACGGAAGGCCAGCCACGCACAGGCGGCGGCCACCGCCGTTTTACCGGAGCCCACATCTCCCTGGACCAGCCGGTTCATCGGCCGCCCGGAGGTCATGTCCGCCGCTGCCTCCCGGACAGCCCGCCGCTGTGCCCCCGTGAGGGGAAAGGGCAGCAGCCGCTCAAACGCCTCCAGCTCCGCCGCCTGAAAAACCGGTCCTTCTCCCCGGCTCCGCCGCTCCCGCAGGAGGGCAAGGCCCAAGGACAGGTAGAAGAGCTCCTCGAAGGAGAACCGCCGCCGCGCAGCCTCCAGGTTCTCAAAAGAATCCGGGAAGTGAATGTTGCGATAGCATTCCGCCGCCGGCGCCAGGCCGTGGGCGGCCCGGAAGTCCTCCGGAAGGCTCTCCGCCGCGGGCGGCAGCTCCTCTAACGCCCGCTGGACCAGTCCCGCCAGCAGGTTGTTGGAGACCCCCGCCGTCAGGGGGTATACCGGCATGATACACCCGGTAAAGCGCGGCCGGGCGGCGGGCTCGAACTGGGGGTTGGTCATCTGCCGGTGGTTCCCCATCTGCTCCACCTTGCCGTAGAGGATATACTCCTCCCCTCGGTGCAGGGCCTGGCGCACATAGCCCTGGTTGAAGAAAGTCACCAGCATGGCGGAGGCGCCGTCCACCACCTTCATCCGCGTCACGTCCAAGCCCCGGCGGATATTCATGCGCCGGGGCTCCTCGGCCAGCAGTACCGGAATGCACACCGGCACATCCAAGGGCGCGGCGGCGATGGTATACTGTTCCCTGCGGTCCTCATATCCCCGCGGGAAATAGGCCGTCAGGTCCCCTGCCGTGCGGAGGCCCAGCCGCTCCAGGCTTTTGGCACGGGCGTCCCCTACGCCCGGAAAATCCCTCAGGGGCGTGGTCACCTCCATGCGTCCGCCTCCCTCAAAAATTCCTCCCGGCTGTAGAGCGCATTGAGCACACTCAGCAGAGCATTGGCGCCCATGTGCTCCGGGAGGTCCAGCCATCTGAGCATCTCCCTCCGCCGGAGCTGCGAATCCTTTCCGCCGGAGAGCCCCAGACAGAAGAGGTCCGCCTTGGTGATAGGCGTCCGATCGGCGGGAGGGTCCGCCGCTCCATCCAGGAACGTGGCCCCCGCGCGGCGCAGCGCCGCCTCCAGCACCGACGGGGACATCCCCTCCACGCCCAGCTTTCCCTCCTTCCCCGGAACACGCTTGCGGCGCTCCTTGCCGGCGATGTCTGGGATATAGGCGTGCTTCACCCCCGCCGGAGGGAGAACGCCTTTGAGGTGGTTCCGGATGACAAAGCCCGCCCCGTCGGAATCTGTGAGAATGATGAGCCCCCGCTTTTCCGCCAAGCGGCGGAGAAGGGCTGTCAACTCTGTATTGTGGAACACCCCGAAGCCCGCGGTCTCAAGGATCACGGTATCCACCACCTGGGACAGGGTGTTTTTATCATAGCGGCCCTCGACCACGATGGCCTCCCGGATGTGGAGCAATCGCCTCGCCTCCTGCTTTCCGTATTATCGGGTGCGCCGGTAGGGCACGCCCTGCGGGGTCTGTCTGTCCTCCGCCTTTGGCGGTGTGTTCGCAAGCTTCAGCAGCAGCTCGATCAGAAGCTCCTCCCCATCCGCCCCCGCCACGGATTTCATGGCAAGATCGGCCCGGGCGGCCTCGGATACCGCCATACGGCACCAGCCCAGGTCGTACCGCCGGGCGGCGTCGATCAGCTTTTGGGCCGGATAGGCCGAGCGCAGGCCCCACAGCTCCACCAGATATCCGGTCCCCTTCCGCCCCTCCAGGGCCAGCCGGGCGGAGTAGAGCTGCCGGAGCTGCCGCCCCAGCACAGACAGAGTCTTGATGGGGGGCTCTCCCATGTGGAGAAGATCCCCCATCACTGAAGCGGCCTTGTCAAAGTTTCCGCCGGTGATGGCATCGGTGAGCTGAAACACCACCGCGTCCAACTGCGGAGTGGCCACCGCGTCGATATCCTCCCGGGTGATTACCCGGTGTCTGGCGTAGGCCCCGATCTTGCCGATCTCTGAGATGAGCCCCGTCATCAGGTCTCCGCAGAGGAAAATGAGATAACGGGCCAGTTCCGAGTCGATGTCGTGGTCCAGAGCCCGGAAGCGCCGGCGGATCCAATCCACCAGATCCCCCTGCTCCTGCCGGGTGAATTTGACCGTGGAGCCGTGCTGCTTGATGGCGGCCGCCAGCTTGGTGCGGGCGTCCGGCTTATATTCGATGAGATCGCAGATGAACACCAGGCACACATAATCCGGCAGATCCGCAAAGAGGGCGGTGAACGCCTCCTTGTCCCCGGCGGAAGCCTTGAAGAGGTCGTAATCGTACACCAGGATCATCGTGCGTTCGCTCATCATCGGCAGGCAGTCCACCGCCTGCTCCAGCCGCTTGGGATCGCATTCCTTGGGCTGAAAGGTGTGGAGGTTGAACTCCTCCATACCGGCGGGGAACAGCTTTTTTTTCATCTGCCCCAGGTAGAAGTCCCGAAGATAGGCCTCCTCCCCGTGAAAGATATAGAACCGTCCCAGAGTGCCCGCCGAGATGTCCTGTTTGAGTTGCTTGAACGCCGCCGCATCGGCGGCGGATATCTTTGCTGCCATACACACCCTCCAGACTCACCCGGGTCCCGGACCCACGGTGACGGTGATATTTCCCTGTAAATCGGTGCGGTAGATGCTGCACCCGGACTCTTCCAGCCGCCGGAGGGTCTCCGGCGCGGGATGCCCGTATGAATTATACCCCACAGAGACCGCCGCCAGCGACGGCTCCACCGTATCCAGCAGGAGCTGAGACGCGGCGTTTTGGGATCCGTGGTGTCCCGCCAGGAGGAGGTCCACCTCAGGCAGAGCTCCATACTTCACCAGCCGAGCCTCCACGTCCGCGCCCATATCCCCGGTGAGGAGGGCGGAGAAGCGGCCCGTCTCACACAGGAGGGAGAGCCCCTCCTCATTGGCCTCTCCGGCTCCCAGCGGAGCATAGAGCGTGAGCCGCGTCGGGCCCAGCTCCACCGTCTCGTCGTCCCGGATCAGCCAGATCTGTGTGCCGCTCTCCTCGGCCGCCGAGAACAGCTCACGGCGGAGCGGGTCATCCCTCTCCACATCGGGGACGGCCAGCACATCCACCTTCACACGTGCAAGCAGCTCCAGCACGCCGTTTGCATGATCGGCATGGAAATGGGTAAGCACCAGCAGATCCACACGGCTGCGCCCAAAGGTGCCCAGATAGTCGGCACACAGGTCCCCGGCGTTCCGCTGGGCGCTGCCGCCGCAGTCCACCACCGCCGTCCGCTCCCCTGCTCGGAGCACCACGCTCTGTCCCTGTCCCACATTGAGCACGGTCAGGGTAAGCGGCCCCAGGTTGTAGGCCGCGTGGGTGAGCACCAGCCCGCAGCACAGAGACATGACGCAGCAGCACAGCGGGACCAGGGGACGCCTGCCCCGCAGGGCCAGAAAGAGGACCCACAGGGCGTAGGCAAAAGCCAGCCACGCCCGGAGATATCCGCTCTCCAGCGTAAGACCGGCAAACGGAAGCGCGGCAAAGCCCCGTGTGAGCAGGAGAAGCAGCCGCACCGGCAGGGCCGCCGCCATTCCTGCCGCCGCCCCCAGCGCCGGGCTGAACAGGGCCAGCAGGGCCGCAAGCAGCCCCAGCGGGAAGGCCAGCGCCACCAGAGGCAGACACAGCAGATTCGCAAGTGGCGAGGCCAGAGAAAGGCTCCCGAAATATCCCGCCGCCAGCGGTATGGTAAAGGTCAGGGCGCCCACGGTGGTGCTCAGGGAGGTCACAGCGCCATGGCAGAGGGCGCCGGGCAGGCGGCGGAGCCGTTTTTTCTCCTTGGGAAACCGGAAGCCGCCCCAAAGCCAGTCATGGACCCGACCGCTGAAGGCGGCGATCCCCGCCACAGAGGCAAAGGAGAGCTGCAAGCTCACGCTTCGGGCGGCATAGGGGTTTTGAAGCAGAAGCAGCATCAGCGCAAAGGAGAGGCTGGTGGGCGGATCGGTCTCCCGGCCCAGAATCGCGCCCAGCAGGAGCAGCGTATGCATCACGACCGCCCGCAGGACCGAAGGGGTGCACCCCACCGCCAGGGCGTAGACGACCATCAGCGGCACGGCCAGCAGGGCGGCGCGCCTTCGATACCGGCTCCCGGCCAAGGCCACCGCCAACTGGACCAGAAAACCGATGTGCAGTCCCGATACCGCCACCGCATGGGCCAGCCCGGCCCGCTGGAGGGCCGCATAGTCCGCATCCGGGAGTCCCGTCTTGTCCCCGGTGAGGAGCGCCGTGACCAGCGGCGCGGCGTCGGGCGGCACTGCGGCGGCCACCCCCTCCTGAAGCGCCCTGGTCCAGTAGGCCGGCACATAGCGGAGCGGGACCCGCTCCGGGCGCGTACCCATCACGCTTCCCTTGGCATACGCCAGAAGGAAAACGCCCTTGGCGGTGTAATCCGCGCTTTCCCGGCCCCGGACCAGGTCCGGCGCGCGGCACTGGGCCACGCAGGTGAACATGTCCCCCGGCCGGAGGGCCAGCAGGGAGTCGTCCCCGTAGAGCCGCGCCAGGAAGGAGGGTCCCTCCTCCGGCGAGATCCGGATGGTGACGGCCCCGCCGTAATTTGTCTCCCAGGGCCAGTCGGCAGCCGCGGCGGAGAGCGTCAGGGTCCGCCCCTCCATCGCTCTGGCCGGCGCGCGGCAGAGCGCGTCATAACCCCGGCACCAGAGAAATCCGCAGGCTAGCCCCGCGCACACCAGTGCGCACCGGAGCCGCCGCTCCTCCCGCAGGACTAGGGCGGCCGGCAGGAGCACAAGGGCCAAAGGCCAGACCCCATACCGGACGGCAAACACCGCTGCAGAAAAGGGGACAGCGAAGGACGCCAGCTTACGCATTGCGATTGGAATGGCCCATAAAGCAGTGCAAGCTGACCTCCGGGAGGCCAGCCGTTTGCATCACGCGGCAAATTCGCATGGATCTCAACCCCTTTTTACAGGCACGGCGCCTGGATACATGCAGGCGCCGCGCAGACCCCCGTCCGTGTATCAGACCGGGGCGAAGATGGAGAGACGTCGCTCCATATGGCAGTATTTTAACAAATATTCATGGCGCGTGCAAGGACAGGGGCACGAAATCGCGCTTCCAATCTTGCCTTTTTGGGAGCGGACAGGTAAAATGGAGTTTAAGAAACCAACTGGGGAGGGCGGTCTATGATCGCGCTGAAGTGTAAAATGTGCGGCGGCGACCTGTCGGTGTCCCCCGGCGCATCGGTGGGCACCTGCCAGTACTGCGGCACCACCATGACCCTGCCCGTCACAGGCAGCACGCAGGTGGCCGACCAGTTCAACCGTGCCTCCGGCCTCCGCCAAGGAGATGAGTTCGACCGGGCCTCGGAGGTCTACCTCCGGCTCCTGGAGGCCAACCCCCGGGACGCCGAGGCCCACTGGGGCATGGTGCTCTGCCGGTTTGGTATTACATACGTGGAGGACCCCAAGACCGGGCGCCGTCTGCCCACCTGCAACCGGGTCCGCTTCGGCTCCATCCTGGAGGACGAGGACTATCTCCAGGCCATCACCTGGGCCGACGGTGAGGCCAAGGCGGTCTATCAGGCGGAGGCCGAGGCCATTGCCGCCATCCAGCGGGAGTTCCTGGACATCTCCGCCAGAGAGGAGCCCTTTGATGTCTTTCTGTGCTACAAGGAGAAGGATGGGCAGGGGGAGCGGACGCCGGACAGCGTGCTGGCCCAGGAGCTCTACTACGAGCTCACCGAAAAGGGCTACCGGGTCTTTTTCTCCCGCCTCACCCTGGAGGGCAAGCTGGGCATCTCCTACGAGCCCTATATTTTCGCCGCCCTCCGGAGCGCCAGGGTCATGGTGGTGGTGACCACGCGGGCCGAGTACGTCAACGCGCCATGGGTCAAAAATGAGTGGAGCCGCTATCTGGCCCTCATCCGCCAAGGGGAGGACAAGGTCCTCATCCCCGCCTACCGGGACATGGACCCCTACACGCTCCCCGAGGAACTGGCCTCCCTCCAGGCGCAGGATATGGGCAAGCTGGGCTTTATGCAGGACCTGCTGGAGGGCATCCATAAATTCCTCCGCCGCGAACCAGACGACGGCGGCGGCCGCACCGGCCCCACCGCCTCCACCCTCACCAAACGGGGGATGCTAGCCCTGGAGGACGGGGATTTTGCCGCTGCGGACGCCCACTTTGAGCGCGCGCTGGACCACGATCCGGAAGAGGCCATGGCCTATGTGGGGAAGCTGATGGTGGAGCGGAAGGTCAAGGTCCCCAGCGACCTGGGCCGCACCGGAAAACCCCTGGAGGCCAGCTCCAACTACCGTAAGGCCGTCCGGTTCGCCGATCCGGAGCTGAAAAAGCTGCTGGAGGGCTGCAATGAACAGCTATTGGCTGCAAGACGGGCGCTGGAGCAACAACTGACGGGGCGGCCGGCTGTTGCTCAAAATGCCGCTCCCCAGAAGACGCCCACCAAGTATGTCCGGCAGGATAAGCCGGTCAAAACAGGATCTCTGGGTGTCATTCTCTTGGTTCTTTTAGGGCTTATGCTTTTAGGAGTTCTGCTCGGAAGTCCGTCTTCCAGTACCCCATCTTCCAGTCCGGAGAGCAGTGCCCCTCCTGCGCCTTCCTTCACTGCCGAGGAGATGTCTCAACTCTATGCGGATGCAATTCAACTGGTGGAGCAGGGCTCCTATGACGAGCTAAAGCGTATACTTCCCCATCTGACCCAGCAGCAGCGGGCCGAGGTGGACCCCACTCTGATCACGCAGGCCAGAGAGCGCTATTCCGCGCTGGACTTCTCCGCCGCCTTTTCGATTAGCGGCCTTATCCTGGACAACGCCGAAGCCAGGAGCCTTCATTTTTCCATGCAGCGGGTATTTGCCCAGCTGCTCTCCACCTCCGGTGATCTGGTCGCCGCGCTCCCGTTTACTGGTGGGGAATTCAGTCTATATGACGGACAGGGAAATTCCAGTTCTTTTTATTTAGAAGGGGCACAGAGCATCTCGCTGTTTTCTGACTGTGCCGCCGCAATCTGCGGAGACGGCTCCGTCATCTGCCAGCCCTTCGAAGCCGGCACATTCTCCCCCGGCTTTCAGGCCGAGCTCTCCCAGTGGCGGGACACCGCTTCGCTGGTTAGCCTGTCCGACTGCCTCCTGGGCCGCCGGACGGACGGCACTGTGGCTTATGCCGGCAAGCGGGACGGCTCCGACAGCTCCATTCGGGAGGCCGTTTCCAGCTGGAGCCGAGTGGCCGGGCTCTATGCCGCAGGGGACCACGCCGTTGTGGCGCTGTGTGCCGACGGCACAGTGCGCATGGCCGGGGAAAATCCCTACTACAGCGCGGAATCCTTCTCCCAGTGGAGCGGGCTCTATACTATCGCGGTGACCGACACCTCCGTTCTCGGCATTCTGCTGAACGGGACCCTTCTCTCCGCCGGTGACGACGGCTGGGTGCGCACACTCGACACCGGCTCCGACCTGGCCCGGTGCATCTCCTATTCTGTCAGTGAGGGGACCATAGCCGGGCTCCGCCCGGACGGCACGGTAGCCGCCTACGGTCTGGCCGGCGGGTCCGGCACGGCGGACTGGATCGATATCATCCAGCTCCGTACCCGCCCTGGTGTGGTCTACGGCCTTTGCCGGGACGGCACCGTCCGCACCAGCGGCACGGGGGCCGGAGAAGAGACGTGGCGGGACATCATTTTTCTTCTGGCCTCCCCTTCCGGTCTTCTGGGTATCCAAAATGACGGCACCTTACATATCAGCGGGGATTTTCCCGCGGCGCTTCAAAGCAGTGTCAGCGCCGCACACATCTGGTAAAACGGGAGGGATCTATGTATGGCGCTTTTTGATGTCATCCAATATGATGGCGACAACGGCACGTTTCTCTGGAAGCACCCCAGTGAAGATTTCAACATGCTCTCACAGCTGATCGTCCACCAGTCCCAGGAGGCCGTCTTTCTCAAGGATGGGCGTGTTCTGGACCTGTTCGGGCCCGGGCGGTATACGCTGGACAGCGATAACCTCCCCCTGCTCTCCGCCCTGGTCAACCTGCCCTTCGGCGGCACGTCCCCCTTCCACTGCGAGGTCTATTTTATCAATAAGAGCGACCAGATGGCCATCAAGTGGGGAACCGACAGCAAGGTGGAGTACCTGGAACCCACCTACCGCTTTCCCATCCAGATCGGCGCCTGCGGGGAGATGAGCCTGCGTGTGCGGGACTCCTACAAGCTGCTGACCCGCCTGGTGGGCGTGGATGACGTCCTCACACGGGAGGGGCTCTCCCGGTATTTCCGTTCCGCGGTCATCACCCGGGTCAAGACCTGTCTCGCCCAATACATGCGGGAGAGCGGCGTGAGTATTTTTGAGATCGATTCCCACCTGGAAGCCCTCTCCCAGAAGCTTCAGGAACAGTTGGCGCCGGATTTTGAGGAGTATGGGCTCTCACTGGAGCGCTTCTATGTCATGACGGTGCTCAAGCCGGAGGAGGACCCCACCTACCGAAAGTTCAAGGATCTCTATTTCCGCCAGTATGCCGACATCGCGGAGGCCGAGCTGCGGCAACGCGTCTCCGCCATCGACCAGGCCACCGCCGCGCAGAAGCTGACCGCCCAGGCCAAAGCCATGGCGGAGAAGCGCAGCATCGAGGGCTACACCTACCAGCAGGAGCGCACGCTGGACGTGGCCGAGGCCATGGCAGGCAGCGGCGGCGCAGGCGCCCTGGGCAGCATGGGCATGGAGCTGGGCATCATGACCGGGGTCAGCCGGCAGGTGGGCCAGGTGATGGATTCAGTCCTTCGCACACCTGCATCCCCGCCGCCGGGGACCGTCCCACCTCCGGCGGCGTCAGCGGCCGCTCCGGCAGAAGGGGCCGCTGCCTTCTGCGGTAACTGCGGCCATGCCTTTGCAGGCTCCGAGAATTTCTGTCCCAAATGCGGCGGCAAGCGCAGCCGTCCCTGAGCGAAATACAAAACCCCCGGCGCTGTCCGATGGACAGCGCCGGGGGTTTTGACGTTCAGCCCGGAGGCCAAGTCATGTCCCGCCCCGCCAGCACATGGAAATGCAGATGGTGTACGCTCTGCCCCGCCTGTTCGCCGCAGTTGGAGACCACGCGGAAATCGGTGATGCTCTGTTCCTCTGCAATCTTCGAGATGACCTCAAATATGTGGGCCACCACTGCGGAATTTTCTGCAGTGATCTCCCCGCAGGACCCAATATGGGCCTTGGGGATCACCAGAAAGTGCATCGGCGCCTGAGGATCGATGTCATGAAACGCATAGCACAGCTCATCCTCATACACTTTGGAGGATGGGATTTCCCCGGCAATAATTTTGCAAAACAGACAATCGCTCATTTGTTTCCCTCCTGTCATTTGAACTGGTTGTGCGCTTTGTCATACCGGACCCCGACGGCCTCCAGCTTTTTTCGCAGCTCCTCCGGCGCACACTGGTGCTCCTCGCAGAGCGCCTCCAGGCTGTCGAAGCGGTCCCGCAGCTGAGTATTCACAAAACTCAGCAGAATAAAAGGGTCCTGGGGCAGCATAGCTTACAGACCCAGCTTCTCGTGGACAAATTCGTCCACGGTGGCCAGCGCGTTGTCCAGCTTCAGCACATCGGAGCCGCCGCCCATGGCGGAATCCGGCTTGCCGCCGCCCTTGCCGCCGCAGAGGGACGTGACCTTCTTGATGATGTCCCCGGCCTTGATGCCCTTGGCCACGGCCTCTTTGCCGCAGACGCACAGGAATGTGATCTTTCCGTCCTTTACAGAGGAGAGGACGGCCACCACACGCTGATCCTTATCCCGCAGGAAGTCGCCCATCTTACGCAGGCGCTCGGCCTCGGCGTCGTTCAGGGTGGCGGTGAGCACCTTCAGCCCGCCCACCTCTCTGGCTCCCATCAGAAAGTTGGACGCCTCGCCCACAGCTTCCCTGGTCTTGAAGGATTCCACTGCATGGCGCAGCTCCCGGATCTCCTGAGACTCCTGCAACGCCTTTTGCACCAGCTCCGCGGGCTTCGTCTTCAACGCCTCTGACACAGCGTTGATGGTACAGCAGTTATCCCGTATACAGGCCAACGTGGCATGCCCCGTAATCGCCTCGATCCGGCGGACGCCGGAGGCCACCGAGAACTCGCTCAGGATGTGGAACACGCCGACCTTGGCGGTATTATCCAAATGGGTGCCGCCGCAGAACTCCACGGAGTAGCCATGGCCCATGTCTACCACGCGGACGGTGTCGCCATATTTTTCTCCAAAGAGGGCAATGGCCCCCCTCTGCTTGGCCTCTTCAATGGGCAGCACATCGGTACAGACCTCATACCCCTCCAGCACAGCTTCGTTTACCATATCCTCTACCTTCTGGAGTTCCTCGGTGGTCATGGCAGAAAAATGGGTGAAATCAAAGCGCAGCCGGTCCGGCTCCACCAGGGAGCCTGCCTGCTGGACATGGTCGCCCAGCACCGCGCGCAGGGCCTTATCCAGCAGATGGGTGGCCGAGTGGGCCCGCATGACGGCCTTGCGGCGGGGCACGTCGATGGCCGCGGCAACGGTGTCCCCCAGTTTCAGGACCCCGCCGGTCAGCTTGCCGTAGTGCATATACTTGCCGCCCTTGTTCTTCTGCACGTCGGTGACCTGGAACAGCGCGCCGCCGGGGGCGGTGATGGCGCCGTGATCGGCCACCTGACCGCCCATCTCAGCGTAGAAGGGGGTCTTATCCAGGACCACGATGGCCTCCACGCCCGGCATGAGCTCTTCTGCCTGCTCATTTTCCACCACCAGGGCCGCCACCCTGGCGTCGTCCACCGAGGTGTGGTCATATCCCACGAACTGTGTCTCGGGCACATCCTTGCCGAACTCCACGCCGGCCCAGCCCAGATCACCCAAAGCCTCACGGGCCTTACGGGCCCGCTCCTTCTGCTCCTGCATCAGGGCCTTGAAGGCCTCTTCATCCACGCTCAGGCCCTGCTCGGCCGCCATCTCGATGGTGAGGTCGATGGGGAAGCCGTAGGTATCATAGAGCTTGAAGGCGTCGGCGCCGGAAAAAACGGTCTCTCCCTTGCCCTTGTGGCCTGCCAGCAGATCATTGAAAATCTTCATGCCCCCGTCGATGGTGCGGGCGAAGTTCTCCTCCTCTGTGCGGATGACCTTGGTGATATAGTCCTGGCGTTCCCGAAGCTCGGGATAGTGCCCCTCGTTCTCATGGATGACCGTATCGCACACCTCGTAGAGGAAAGGCTCGTTGACGCCCAGCAGCTTGCCGTGGCGGGCAGCCCGGCGCAGGAGGCGGCGCAGCACATAGCCCCGGCCCTCGTTGGAGGGCAGCACACCGTCGCAGATCATGAAGGTGGCCGACCGGATGTGATCGGTGATGACCCGCAGGGACACATCCTTCTCCCGCGTCTCGCCATAGCGGGCGCCGGTGATATCCGTGACCTTGTGGGTGATGTTCATAACGGTGTCCACGTCAAACAGCGAGTTCACGTCCTGGCACACCACGGCCAGACGCTCCAAACCCATACCGGTATCGATGTTCTTCTGTTTGAGCTCGGTATAGTGCCCCTCACCGTCGTTATTGAACTGAGAAAAGACGTTGTTCCAGACCTCCATATACCGGTCGCAGTCGCAGCCGACGGTACAGTCCGGTCGGCCGCAGCCGTACCGCTCGCCCCGGTCGTAGTAGATCTCCGAGCAGGGGCCGCAGGGACCGGAACCGTGCTCCCAGAAGTTGTCGGCCTTGCCGAAGCGGAAAATGCGCTCGGCGGGGATCCCAATCTCCTTGTTCCAGATCTCAAAGGCCTCGTCGTCCTCCTCATAGATGGAGGGATAGAGCCGCTCCGGGTCCAGCCCCACCCACTCGGGCGAGGTGAGGAACTCCCAGCTCCAGGCGATAGCCTCGTGCTTGAAGTAGTCGCCGAAGGAGAAGTTGCCCAGCATCTCAAAATAGGTGCCGTGGCGGGCGGTGTGGCCGATGTTGTCAATATCGCCGGTACGGATGCACTTCTGGCAGGTGCACACCCGATGGCAGGGGGGCTCCTGCTCTCCGGTAAACCAGGGCTTCATAGGCGCCATACCGGAGTTGATGAGCAGCAGGGACGCATCGTTCTGGGGGATCAGGGAAAAGCTTGGCAGGCGGAGATGCCCCTTGCTCTCAAAGAATTGCAGGAACATCTCCCGGAGCTCATTGACTCCATACTTTTTTGTGGGCATTGGAATTACCTCCCTATCATGAATAAAGCTCCGCCCCATGGTTAGGGGCGGAGCAAGATGGACTCCACGGTACCACCCTAATAACCCGCACAGCGCGGGTATCTCGGACATCCGTAACGGGGATGGGGCGTCCCGCTCCTCACGGGCGGCTCGGGAGTGGCGCGCATATCCGCCGGGCCGAGGGCTTTCACCATCCCCTCTCGCTCGTGGCCGCAGACTATGCTTGGCTCCGTCATCGCTTTTTCGTTTGCTGCCTTATTTTATCACATTCTCCCCGGTTGTCAACCGCCTTTTGGTCCCTGACCTGAGGAACCGGCTATATTTCCACGTTTTCCTCCGCCTCGTCCAGCGCGCGGATGGGGAGATAGCTGCCGATGAGGTAGAGGAGGGGCGGGAGCAGTCCGGAGACCAGCGCCCCGACGTAGCCGGCCCACGGCGGAGCCGTGATACCCCACCCGGTGGTCACCATATACAGGGTGAACAGCCCGTAAGCCGGGGAGTTGAGAAGCGCTGCGGCGATGGTGAGCCCATAGCCATGGGGGATCAGCGCGCCCAGCCCCACCAGGACCCAGAAGGCTGCGGCGGGCGCCAGCAGCAGCACCAGCGCGTCGGGCACTTCGGGGCGCGCCCAACCGTTTCTGAGGCGGACCAACCGTCCTGCCGGGAGATAGGCGGCCAGACACAGCAGCAGAGGCAGGAGCACAGGCAGCGTGCCCAGCGATGTTTTTGAGGCGTTGGACCAGTCCGGCGGCGCCGCCTTCATGATGGTCTCACTGAGGTGGAACACAGTGGTAACCAGGCCCGTCAGGACGGTAAAGAGCGCACCTGCGGCGGTAAAAATCAGATGGGTGCGGCAAAATTCCAGCAGCGTGGGGCGCAGCAGGAGCCGTCTCACAGAGACTTTCCCCCCTTTCAGCAAGCTCTGTTCCTCGTTAGTGCAATATTATATCACAATTTTTTCAGATGAAAACCCTTTTTTTCCGTCATTCTGTCCCCTTGGGACTCAAGTCTACCCGGCGGCGCAGGAGGGAGAGCGGTTTTGCGGCGGCCGGAAGGCGCATCCGGAATTTCATTTCCGGCCGACGGGGCTCCATCAGTGGGAGGCCGTCCGTATCCTCCATAGGGGGCGCCTCAAACTCCACAGGGCGCAGACCAGGGCCCATCAGCTCCACGCTGTCTCCGGCGGAAAACTTATTACGCAGGGAGAGCACCGCGTTCCCCGCTCCGTCACATGTCTCCACCACGGCGCACACTTGGTAATCCCGAATGTATCGGGCGGAGCCGGTATACTGTCCCGGCGGGCCGTAGTAAAAACCGGTGGAGTAGGGACGGTGGGACACCTTGTCCAGCTCGGCCCGCCACACCGGGTCCAGGGCCTCCCCCGCCCGGGCCGCGTCCACGGCGCGGCGGTAGGCCCCCGTCACAACGGCGGTGTAGTAGGACGACTTGGCCCGTCCCTCTATCTTCAGGCTGTCCAGCCCCGCCTCCATGAGATCCGGAATGTGATCGATCATACACATGTCCCGGGAATTCATGATGAAGGTCTCGTTGTTCTCCTCATAGACGGGGAAATACTCGCCGGGCCGCTTTTCCTCCATCAGCGCATACTGATAGCGGCAGGGCTGGGCGCACATACCGCGCTGCGCGTCCCGGTCCGCCATGTAATTGGACAGGAGGCACCGCCCGGAATAGCTCACGCACATGGCCCCGTGGACAAAGGCCTCGATCTCCAGGGAGGGAGGTGTCCTGCCCCGGATCTCCCGGATTTCCTCCAGGGAGAGCTCCCGGGCCAGGATGACCCGGCTGGCCCCCAGCTCATGCCACGCCCGGGCCGCCTCGTGATTGCTGACCCCCGCCTGGGTGGAGACATGGAGCTTGAGCCGGGGGGCGTACCGCTGCGCCAGGCGGAAGACTCCCAGGTCCGCCACGATGGCGGCATCTACGCCGGCGGCGTCCAGATATTCCAGCCACTCCGGCAGGCGATCCACCTCGCCGCAGCGGGGCATGGTGTTGCATGTCACATGGACGGACACGCCGTTCCCATGGCAGAGCGCCACCGCCTCCCGAAGCCCTTTCCGGTCAAAATTGCCGGCAAATGCTCTCATCCCGAAATCATTCCCCGCCAGATAGACCGCATCCGCCCCGTAGGTCACGGCCATGCGTAGCCGTTCCATATCCCCCGCCGGCGCCAGAAGCTCCATTCCCATTGGTCTCTTCCTCCTTGTGAAAACGGGGGCGGGCGTTTTCTTCGCCCGCCCCCTCCAATCCTGTGTTACCCGCTGCGCTTCTCCACCTGCTGCTGGGCGATGAAGTCCTGCTGACCCTTCAGCGTCTTGAAGAAGTGATGCTTGCCGTCGTTGCCCAGAACGTAATAGTAATCGCTGGTGCTGTCCGGATTCATGGCGGCACGGATGGCCACCATGCCGGGATTGGAGATGGGTCCGGGGGGCAGGCCCTGATACTTATAGGTGTTATAGGGCGTGTCCGCGGTCTGATAGTCGTCTTGGGTGATGGGGCGGCCCAGCGCATAGACCAGCGTGGCATCGATGCCCAGCAGGCCCACCGTCTCGGCGCTGGTGTTGGTGAGGCGGTTATAGATGACGGAGGCAATGTGGGCCTGGTCTGTGCCGTCGGTCTCCTTCTCGATCATGGAGGCAATGATGACGATATCCCGGACGGAGTATCCCTTCTCCTGCGCCGCCGCCCGCATCTCGTCGTCGAACCGCCGGTCAAAGTTGACCAGCATCTTGTTGATGGCGGTCTTGGGGTCCTCGCCCAGATAAAACTCGTAGGTGTCCGGGAAGAGGTAGCCCTCCAGTCGGTCCGGGCTGCCCAGCGGGATCTCCTTGAGGAAGGAGAAATTATAATCGTGGGTGGAGGCCATATCGTTGAGCTTGGCCACGGTGGATACGCCGTATTCCTCCAGCCGCCCGAAGATCTGGGCCACGGTAAAGCCCTCGGGGATGGTGACCGTCACCTTCTGCCGGTTGGGCGACTTGGAGCCCAGGTTGGTGACGATGGCCCGGTAGTCCATATTGGTATCGAGCTGGTAGGTCCCCGGAGTAATCTTATCCGCGGCGTGGGAAAAGACCGAGTAGAGGTGGAACACCGACTTGAATTCAATGAGGCCGTTTTCCTTCAGGTCGTCCACTACCTCATTGAAGGTCTCTCCCTCCGCAACCGTGATGATGGCCGAGCGCTCCTCCTTGTTGAGCGCCAGCACGTCGTTGGCGGCCACCCAGCCCACAGCGGCCAGCAGCGTGGAAATGCCGATGACAAAGGCCACATACAGCAGGGTCCCCCCTGCGCTGCCCCGCCTGCGGCGCTTCTTCCGGGGCGTCCTGCCGACGGCCCGTTCCCTAGGCTGCTCCTGCCGACGGCCCGCCGGCCTTCTTTCCTCGTATGCCATATGATTTCTCCTTCATGCCCTTTGAAAAGTTCCCGGCCCGCCGGGGAACCACTTCGCCGCGGCCTACATAGAATGGGCCAGTTGGAAGGCAAGGCGCCGGTCAAACGCCGGAGCGGCCCTCCAAAATTTAAAGCGAGGTGTTTGTTCTCATGTTTGGTAACAATGGTAGCTGCTGCTGGATCATCCTCATCATCATCCTCATTTGCTGCTGCTGCGGCGGCGGAAGCTGGGGCGGCTGCGGCTGCGGCAACAACTGTGGCTGCGGCTGCGGCAACAACTGCGGCTGTGGCTGCAACAACAACTGCGGCTGCGACTCCTGCTGCTGATCCCCCACGCATCACTTAGCCAGCCTACTTAGCCTCTGTATTCCTCCGGGCGCGGCGGGGCCTTCGGGCCCCGCCACCGCCTGTCCGTGGACCGGACAGGCCCCCCTACAGGCACAGGCTCTCGGTGAGGACCCGCTCCACCGGCAGATCGTGGCGCTCCCTCGGGACGCGCTCCAGCAGGAGCGCGTCCCTGCACAGGCCCACAGTGGCACCTCCATAGCCGGAGAGATATCTGTCATAGTACCCGCCGCCCTGTCCCAGCCGGAATCGGCTCCGGTCATAGCACACGGCGGGGACCAGGACCATGTCTATTTTTCCCCGCTCCACCGCAGGACAGTCCTCCCCGGGCTCCGGAATCCCAAAGACGCCCGGGACAAGCTCCTCCATGCCCCTTACGGCCCGGGCCTCCATCCGCCGATGGGGAAGGCACTTGGGAAAGAGGACCTGTTTTCCCGCCGCCCACAGGGCCTCCGCAATGGGCCTGGTGTCCGGTTCGGTCCCCACACCGCAGAAGAGCAGCACGGTCTCCGCCCCCTTCAGCTCCGGCAGGGCCAGCAGCCGGTCGGCCAGGACCCGGTCGCCGGCCCTTCGCGCCTCCGGCGTCAGAGCGGCCGCCGCCGCCCGCATCCGGCTCCGGAGGATGTCCTTAGCCCCGGTACAGGACTGCATCCCGGACCTGCTCCGCGGCCTCGCGGCCTCTGAGGACCTCCACCAGCTTGAGGCCGAAGGGGAAGGCCGCTCCCGCTGCCTGTGCGGTGACGATGCGTCCATCCACCACCACCTGCTCGTCCCGCTGGACGGCGGCGGACCCCATCTCGTCCAGCACGCAGGGGTGGCAGGTCGCTTTGCGGCGGTCCAAAATGCCCATGTGGGCCAGTATGGAGGGGGCGGCGCAGATGGCGCCCAGCCAGCAGCCCCGATCGCTGGCCTTCTGGATCAGCGCGGTGGCAAAGAGGTCCATCTGGATGGAGGCCACGCCCCCCAGGCCGCCGGGGAGCACCAGCATCTCCATGGCCTCGGCGTCCACCTGCTCCAGCGTCACATCGGCGGTGACGGCAATGCCGTGGCTCCCCGTCACCACAGGGCCCTCCAGCCCCACCAGGGACACCTCCACCCCCGCCCGGCGCAGCAGATCGGCCGGGAGGATCGCCTCGGCCTCCTCAAACCCTTCGCCCAACAGAATATATACCATATCCAGATTCCCTCCAGTTATATTTCTTGCCGCAATTACAATTTAGATTCTACCAATCGCCAGATCTCGCGGTGAATCTCCTCCGGCCGGCGGAGCTTTCCCGCCCCGTCCACACAGGCGATCTTTTCCCAGCCGCACAGCTCGGCGGCCTTGTGGGCCACCCGGCGGCACCGGGCCAGATAGGCGGTGTCCACCTCATGGATATCCCCGGTGGTGTGGGTCTCTCCCTCCCGGCGGCGGAGGTTCTCCACCGCCTGCTCCGTGGGCATGTCCAGATACAGCACCAGCGAGGGCTCGGGGAGCCCCAGCTTACCGTACTCAAAATCGAAGAGCCAGCGCAAAAAGTCCTCCCACTCCGATTCCGGCAGCTTGCCGGTCTGATGGACGGCGTTGGAGGTGGTATAGCGGTCCGAGAGGATCTGCTTCCCCGCCGCGTAGTCCCGGCCCCAGACCTTTTTCCAGGCCGCATAGCGGTCCACCGCGTAAAAGGTGGAGGCGGCATAGGGGTTCACATCAGAGGGGCTGGAGCCGAACTCCCCCCCCAGATACATCCGCACCAGAGCGGAAGAGGGCTCCTGATACTGGGGAAAAACGATGCGGTGAAAGGGCCGGCCCTCCGCCTCCATGCGCCTGCACAGCAGGGAGAACTGGGTGGACTTTCCCGACCCGTCGGTGCCCTCCAGCACAATGAGCTTTCCTTCCATCCTCATCCACCTTTCCGCTTGCACCGCTCGCCCAGGGCCGAGGCCAGAAACAGGGGCAGCCGGGCCATGCGGCCGATGCGGCTGGGCTCCTTCATCAGGCGGTAGAGCCACTCCAGGCCCATCTTCTGCCAGCTCTCAGGGGCCCGCTCCACCACGCCGGCGAATACATCCAGACTCCCGCCCAGGCCGGCCATGAGCCGGGCCCCGGTCGCCGGGCCGTGTTCCCGCATCCAGTACTCCTGTTTTGGCGCCCCCAGACAGACAAAGACCGCGTCGGCGCCGGAGCGGCGGATCTCATCCACCACTGGGCCGTCCTCCTGAAAGTATCCGTCGTGCGTGCCGCAGATGGAGAGTCCCGGATATCTCGCCTTCAGGTTCCGGGCGGCCGCCTCCGCCACGCCGGGCTTGGCGCCCAGCAGATACAGCCGCTTTCCGCCAGCCGCCATGGATGCCATGAGTCCGGAGGCAAAATCGATGCCTGGGCAGCGCCCCTTCAGGGGGCGGCCCAGGATCCTGGCGGCATATATCACGCCGATACCGTCCGGAAGCACCAGATCGGCTCCGTTGAGGGCCTCCCGGAAGGCCCCCTCCCGGCTGGCCCGGTCCACCAGTTCCGGGTTGGGGGTGACCACATAGTGGAACCTGTCCTCCTCCAGAAAGGCCGTCCCCCTGGCCACCGCTTCCTCCAGGGTGAGGTCGTCAAAACCAACGCCCAGAATGTCTGTCCGCAAGGCAAATGCCTCCATTATCATTTAAGAATCATTGTCCCTCATGATACCACACAGCGAGGGAAAAGTCTACTCGCAACCGGCCCCTCCTTCCCATTTTATAAAAAATTAAGCATTGACATTTCAAGATGATGGGTTATAATACAGACAATACTTTAGCACCAAAAAGCACTAAAGCAGGTACAAGGTATACATAAAGGAAGGATGAATCACATGAAAAACCTGTCTAAGCTGACGGCTCTTCTCTCCGCCGCCGCCATGACCCTGTCTCTGGCCGCCTGCTCCAGCGGTAATGCCGCCTCCACGCCCGCACCGGCGGACACCTCCACGCCCACCGATACCGCCGCCCCCTCCGAGGGAGCGACCTACACCGTGGGCATCTGCCAGCTGGTCACCCACGACGCGCTGGACGCCGCCACCCAGGGCTTCATGGATGCCCTCAACGAGGCCCTGCCCGGCCAGGTCGAATTTGACGTCCAGAACGCCGCAGGCGACTCCAATACCTGTTCCACCATCGTCAACAGCTTCGTGGCCGACGGCGTGGACCTGATCCTGGCCAACGCCACTCCCGCCCTCCAGGCCGCCACCGCCGCCACCGCCGACATTCCCATTCTTGGCACCTCCGTCACCGAGTACGGCGTGGCCCTGAATATCCAGGGCTTTGACGGCACCGTGGGCGGCAACGTCTCCGGCACCTCCGACCTGGCCCCGCTGGACCAGCAGGCCGCCATGATCTACGAGCTCTTCCCCGATGCCGAAACGGTGGGCCTCATCTACTGCTCCGCCGAGGCCAACAGCCAGTATCAGGTGGACACCGTGAAGGCCGAGCTGGAGAAGCTGGGCTACACCTGTGAGCTCTACCCCTTCGCCGACTCCAATGATGCCGCCGCCGTCACCCAGACCGCCTGCGACGCCTCCGACGTGATCTACGTACCCACCGACAATACCGTAGCCTCCAACACCGGCATCGTGGACAATATCTGTCAGCCCGCCGGGGTCCCGGTGGTGGCCGGTGAAGAGGGGATTGCCAAGGGCTGCGGCGTGGCCACTCTCTCCATCAGCTACTATGACTTGGGCGTGACCACCGGCAAAATGGCTGCCCAGATCCTCACCGGCGAGGCCGACATCTCCTCCATGCCCATCGCCTACGCCGAGAACTTCACCCCCAAGTACAACCCTGTCATCTGCGAGGCGCTGGGTCTCACCCTGCCCGAGAATTACGTCGCCATCGACATGGAATAAGCGGGATTCTTTCTCAACTGAAAAAACAGCCGGAAAGGGTCTTTCTTTTCCGGCTGTTTTTTGCTATACTGTCGACGTATATTGACATTTGGAGGCGGGGCGGACGCTTTGCCTCCGGAATTGGGGGAAATGGAATTGACGAGCTTTCTCAACGCACTCCCCGGCGCCATATCCCAGGGGCTGGTCTGGGGCATCATGGCCATCGGCGTGTATATCACCTACAAGCTGCTGGATATCGCCGATCTGACGGTGGACGGCTCCTTTTGTACAGGAGGCGCCGTGGGCGTCATGATGATGGTGGCCGGCCACAACGTATGGCTCTCCCTGCTGTGTGCCATTCTGGCGGGCATGCTGGCCGGACTTGCGACCGGTGTGCTCCACACGGCCTGCGGAATCCCCGCCATCCTGGCCGGCATCCTGACGCAGCTGGGGCTGTGGTCGGTCAACCTTGCCATCATGGGCATGAAGGCCAACCAGTCCCTGAACGTCAACAACTATGAGCTTCTGGTCTCCCTGCGCTATCTGCAGGATGTATCCAAAGGGACCCGTCCCTTCTGGCAGCACCCCATTTTTGTAGTGGGCACCTTTACCGTGGTCATTGTGGCCGTTCTGTACTGGTTCTTCGGCACCGAGCTGGGCTCTTCGCTCCGAGCCACCGGCGCCAATCCTAACATGGCCCGCGCACAGGGTATCAACACGGATTTCAATAAGGTGCTGGGTCTCGTCCTCTCCAACGGACTGGTGGCGCTGTCCGGCGCCCTGCTGGCCCAGTACCAGAGCTTCGCCGACATCAACATGGGCCGCGGCGCCATTGTCATCGGCCTGGCCGCCGTGATCATCGGTGAGGTGGTATTCGGCAAGCTCTTCCGCAACTTCGGCCTGAAGCTGCTGGCCGTGGCCATCGGCTCCATCATCTACTATGTGGTGATCCAGGCCGTGGTAAGCCTGAGCGGCATCAACTCCAACTACCTGAAGCTGCTCTCCGCCCTCATTGTGGCGGTGTTCCTTACCGTTCCGTACTGGAAAGGGAAATACTTCTCCAAGCCCGTGAAGAAGGGGGGAGTCACCCATGCTTGAGATCCAAAACATCTATAAAACCTTTAACGCCGGGACAGTCAATGAAAAAACAGCCCTCAACGGCGTGTCCCTCACCCTGGACGACGGCGATTTTGTCACGGTAATCGGCGGAAACGGCGCGGGAAAGTCCACCCTCCTCAACGCGGTGGCGGGGGTGTGGCAGGTGGACGAGGGGAGCGTCACCATCGACGGAACGAACGTAACCAGACTCCCGGAGCACAAGCGGGCCAAATTCATCGGACGGGTGTTCCAGGACCCCATGATGGGCACTGCCGCCACCATGCAGATCGAGGAGAATCTCGCCCTGGCCATGCGCCGCGGCAAGGCCCGCACCCTCCGCGCCGGCATCACCAAGGCGGAGCGGGAGCGCTACCGGGAGCTGCTCAAGATCCTGGACCTGGGCCTGGAGAACCGCCTCACCTCCAAGGTGGGCCTTCTCTCCGGAGGCCAGCGCCAGGCCCTCACATTGCTGATGGCCACCCTCCAAAGGCCCAAGCTCCTCCTGCTGGATGAGCACACCGCCGCCCTGGACCCCAAGACGGCGGCCAAGGTGCTGGACACCACCGAGAAAATCGTCCAGCGAGACAAGCTCACCACGTTGATGATCACCCACAATATGCGGGACGCTATTGCCCATGGTAACCGCCTCATCATGATGTATGAGGGCCGTATCGCCATCGATGTGGCAGGTGAGGCGAAGAAAAAGCTCACCGTGGAGGGCCTGCTGGAGATGTTCAGCAAGGTCAGCGGCTCAACAGAGGCCGATGATAAACTACTGCTCTCCTGAAAAACGCATCGCAAATCAAGATGGAATGGAAAAGGCCGCGTCACATCGTGACGCGGCCTTTGGATGTCTGTCGAATGGTTCAGAACCAGTTGCTCTCCAGTTTCAGCACATGGAGACTGATGAGGTCGTCCAAGGCCATAAAGGTGACGCCGTCCACCGCTTGGGTGGGGGCCACCAGACCTACCGTTACGTCGCCCTTGGCGGCCTGTTCCTCTCCGATGGTGAAATGGTAGAGCTCGCCCTCCCCCTCGGAGACCGTGACACGGTTGGTATAGGGCTCCCAGGAGACCTGGTATCCCAGCGCCTCGGCCACCTTGCGGACGGGGACCAGAAGGCGGTCGTTTTCTACCCTGGCCGCGCTGGCGCCGGAGAGCTCCAGTGCTTCGCCGTTCACCGACACGGAGAGTCCCTCCGCAGTGACCCAGCCCGCATAGGCGGAGGGGAATACCATCACCTTGCCGGGCGCAGCCTGCGCGGGCAGGCTCATGGTCACGACGTCATACCAGGAGAGGATGCGCACACCGGGATAGAGGTCGGCGGCGCTCACGGTACCGCAGGTATTGCCCGGTCCGGCCAGATACTGGGTCTCGCCGGTCAGATGGAGCACCACATCCCCGCTTACATACACGTCCACACCGGCCTCGGTCTCTGCCACGCTCTGGACCTCGGCATATGTGGGCACGCCGAAATCCGCGGGAATATTGCACAGGATGATCGATGCGGAGGCGATGGGTGGCAGGCTCTTGGTCATGGCCGGCCCCACCCAGGCATAGAGGATCTCATTCTTCCGGATGTCCGCAAAGGACTTCTCCTCTCCGGTAACGGCATCCAGGATCTTTGTGTCCTCCTCCACATTCACCACGATCTTGGCATAGGCAGCCCCTTCGTTGTCATTTTGCAGCGTGAGGCTGTTGTCTCCCAGCTCAGCGGCCTGGCCCCAGACTTGGATGGGGAAGCTCTCGCTCCGCTGCATCAGCGTGTAGGCGGGCTGTTCCGCCGCGCCTTCTTTCGCACTCATCTCCGCCCCGGCGGCCGCACAGGGCAGGAGCAGCGTCGCGGCAAGCGCCGCAGTGAGGGCCGTTTTCAGCAGTTTGGGCTTTTTCAAGGTCTGATTCCTCCTTATGCGTCTTTCGTCTTTTGGACGCGCGGGCGCAGAGAATGTTCCCGCGCTTTACAAATTTTCCGTTACGCGCCCGCCGCCGGGGTGAGGATGCCGGAATAGGACATCAGGCGGTAGACCATGGCGGCGGCCTCCTCCCGGGTGGTGGGAGCGTTGGGATCAATGTCCGCAAGGTCGTCGGCGAGCAGGCCGAGGCTGTCCGCCGCAACGGCGGCCTCCCGGGCCCAGGAGGCGAACTTCTGGACGTCCGGAGCGGCCAGCTCTTCGTCGGTGACGCTGTCCAGCCGCCAGCCCACCTTCAGGTCCGCCCGCCGGCCCATGCGGGCCAGGATGGTGATGAACTGCTGGTGGTCGATGCGCGCATCCGGGTCGAACTCCCCGTTCTCATTGCCCTGGACCAGTCCCAAGTGATAGGTGATGTCCACCGCCGTGGCGTACCAGCTCTCTTCCGATACGTCGGTGAAGGGTGCCCGGCCCTGGTTGGTCCAGCACCAGTAGCCCATGGCCTGTGTGATCAGACTGACCAGCTCCGCCCGGGTAAGGGGCTCCTCGGGCAGAAAGCTGCCGTTCTCATCTCCCTGCACCGCTCCCAGCGCGGCCAGAGCGTTGATCTCCTCGGCATAGGGGGAGTCCTCCACATCCTCCATCCAGCGGGAGACATACTCGGTCTCCCAGTCTGCGGAGACCGTCTCCGGGTCCACGGACTCGCCGTCGAGCGTCATGGGCGTGCCGGGGGCCAAGGCGGAGAGGAGCTCGGCAAAAGCGGGGGCATAGTCGGCGCTGAGGGCGGCCTCTTTGTGGACATACCACTCCTGCCCCGCCAGCTCCAGGACCAGCACATCGGGCGATTCCGCCGCGGCTTCGCCGCAGAGGAGGCGCGCCACCTCGTCGGCCAGGTCGGCGTCCACCACCAAGTCGGGCAGTACACCGGAGCGGTCGGGGGTCACATAATTGGGCGAGTAGTATCGGTGCGTCGTTACGCGCATCACCGAACCGTCATCCAGTCCCAGCACGCTCTGGGCAATTCCCTTTCCGAAGGTCCGGGTGCCGATGATGAGCGCATAATCGTAATCCCGCATAGAGGCGGCAAAGAGCTCGGAGGCGCTGGCGGAGTTGGCGTCTACCAGGACCACCAAGGGCTCTTCGATGAGCCCCGGCGTCTCCACAGGAAAGGGGTTGGGCGTCCAGGAGCTCATGCTCCCCTCCCGGTCCACCAGATAGGCCACAGTGCGGTTGCCCAGCACATGGCCCACCGCCTCCACCACCGAGGTGGCCTCGCCGCCCGGATTGCCCCGGAGATCCACCACCCAGCGGTCCGCCTGCTCGTCCTCCTCGGTGATATAGGTCTGGAAATAGGAGCCGCTGTTCTCGCCGAAGCTGGTGCACTCCAGCCAGCCGATGTGGCCGTCCACCACTTCGCCGGTGACCGTGGGGAACACCACTTCGGCGCGTGTCATATCGAGCTCCGTCCGGGCGCCGTCCCGCTCCACGGTGATGGTCACCCTGGTGCCGGCCTCCCCCCGGATCAGCGTGGCCAGCGCCTCGGTGCTGCCGGCCTCCTCCACCATGACGCCGTCGGCGGCCACAATAAGATCCCCGATCTTCAGCCCGGCCTGAGAGGCGGGGGAATCCGGGGCCACGCTGGTGACCTTCAGACCGTCCGCGGTGGACTCCACCATCACACCGATCCCCACCACATCGCTGTCCCCCAGGTTCTTCTGGAAGTCCTCGAATTGCTGGGCGGTCATATAGTAGGTGTAGGGATCGCCCAAGGCGTTGGTGATCTCGTCGATGGTGGGCAGGGCCAAGATCTCCTCGGGGATCTCGTCGATGTAGTACTCCCGCAGGATCTCCCTGGCCTGCTCCACAGAGATGGCGCCAGCGGCGGGGCTCAGCGTCAGGGTCAATGCCAGCAGCAGAGCCGCCGCGCGCATGGGTCTTTGAAATTTCATTTGACAAGTTCTCCTTTATTGTCCCGTCCCGGGATGACAGCTGCTGCTATTGTACCATCCTCCGTCCGCTCTGTCCACCTTTTGCAGATGCCAAAATATGCGCCTGCGCCCTTGTTTTCAATTTGTTCATACGTCTGTTTTCACCCGGACGGACCGGGAGCTAACCGTCCAGGCGCCGCTCCAGGGCCTTGCGCACGGTCCTGAGCACCTTCAGCCGGGCATATTTTTTGTCGTTCCCCTCCACGAGGATCCAGGGGGCGTACTCGGTGGAGGTCTTTTGCAGCATCTCGTCCACCGCCAGCTCGTACTGCGGCCATTTCTTTCGGTTGCGCCAGTCCTCTTCCGTGATCTTGTACTGTTTCTCCGGCGTGCTCTGCCGGTCCTCAAACCGGCGGAGCTGGGTATCCTGGTCGATCTGGAGCCAAAATTTCAGCACTACGGCCCCCCACCGGCTCAGCTCCCGCTCAAACTCGTTGATCTCGTCATAGGCCATGCTCCACCGCGCCTCAGGGGTGAGGCCCTCCACCCTCTCCACCATGACCCGGCCATACCAGGTACGGTCGAAGAGGACCACATGGCCGTCCTTGGGAAGCTGCCGCCAGAAACGCCACAGATAGGGTCTGGAGAGCTCTTCCGGGGTGGGCGCGGCGATGGGCACCACATCAAAGCCCCGGGGGTCCAGCGCCCAGGAGAGCCGGCGGATCGCACCCCCCTTGCCGGATGCATCCCATCCCTCAAAGCCCAGGACCACGGGCACCTTCTCCCGATAGAGACGGCTGTGGAGCTTTTGAAGCTTCTTGCGCTCCCGCTTCAGTTCTGCCCGGTATGCCTCCTCCGTGGTGCTCGGCGAGAGATCCACATCCTTCAGCCGGGGCATGGCGCGCAGCGGCCAGGGCACCTGCTCCGGAGGGAGAGGCCGCGGCGCGCCATCCTCCAGGGCGGCACGGAGCGCGTCCCGCACTCTGCGCAGCACTTCCAGGGTTCCCCGGGTCTTGTCCTCGTTCTGCACTACATGCCAGGGGGCATGCACGGGGTTGGTGGCCTGGAGCAGCAGCTCCGTGACCTCCGCCCTGGCGGCATACTCCCGGTTCCTCCTCCAGTCCCGGTCCGTGACCCGCCAGGCTGTGGCCCCATGGTCCGACAGTTTTTCCAGCCGCCGCTTCTGCTCCCTCCGGCTGATGTTCAGGAAGAACTTGAGGATCAGATAGCCGTCGTCCCCCAATTGCCGCTCAAAGGTATTGATGGACTCCACCAGACCGGAGGCGGCCGCCTGGTCCTCCTCCAGCCGGGTCAGCGCCCGGCTGTACCAGCTCCGGTCCAGCACCGCCATCTCTCCCCTGGGTGGGAGATCCCTCCAGAAGGGCCACAGCAGGGGGCGCCTCCCCTCCTCGTCGGTGGGATCGGCATAGGACCACACCTGGTAGCCCCGAGGGTCCAGCTCCGAGATCACTTTGGAAATGATGCTCCCCTTCCCCGACGCACTCCAGCCCTCAAAGACCAGCAGCACCGGCAGTCCTGCCTGTTTTATGGGCTGCTGGAGGGCCGCCAATTCCTTTTGGATGGCCTTGATCTCCCGTTTGCAGGCCCCTTCTTCCTCCTGCGTGATGGCTTTCTCCTGGCTTTTCCACTCTAACATGGACCTCGCATCCTTTCTGAAATCGCAGGAACCGGGCGCAGATGGGAGGACCGCGCACGCCGTTTGTCCCTATCCGCCTCTATCCCGTCCTATTCGGTTTGAGTCTCCGCCATCGGGTTTGCCGGGACGGAGTCCTTTCTGATATCATAGGGAACAAGCGCCGTATCCCCGCGGCAGACGGCGTCGGTCTCCGCCATATCCCTGATCAAATCGAGTTAGGAGTTTTATTATGTCCTCCCACAGCGGAATGTGGAAAAAAACTGTATTTACCTACGGAATCATCTTACTGGGCTCGGGCATCCTGTCCTTCGGGCTCTACAACATCCATGAGCGCACCAACGTCACCGAGGGAGGTGTGCTGGGCATGACGCTGCTCCTTCAGCACTGGTTTGGATTCTCCCCCTCCGTCACCAGCCCTCTGATGGACATCGCCTGTTATCTGCTGGCCTGGCGCTTTCTGGGGAACGCCTTTGCCCGGTACGCGCTGGCGGCCAGTCTGGCCTTCGCCGGCTTTCATGCCCTGTGGGAGCAGTTTCCGCCCCTCCTGCCCGACCTCTCCGCCTACCCCGCCATCGCCGCCGTGGCCGGCGCCCTCTTCGTTGGATTGGGCGTGGGGTTGGTGGTACGCATCGGCGGAGCCTGCGGCGGCGACGATGCCCTGGCCCTGAGCATCTCCCATGCAACCCGTTGGCCCATCGCCCGGTGCTATCTCCTCACCGACCTTACCGTACTGGCGCTGTCCCTCTCCTATATTTCCGTCTCCCGTATTCTCTATTCCCTCATCACCGTCACCCTCTCCTCCGCCCTGATCGGCTGGGTGCAGGGCACAGGGAGGGCCCCCTCGAAGGACGGCGCGGACGGGGGTGCGCCGGAGACCGAAACCGCATAATCCAAGGGGCGCGCCGTACGGCGCGCCCCTTGCGTTTTCAGACGAAAGGTCACCGATCCCATTTCTGGATCAGTGCCAGCAGCTCCTTTTCGAACTGGGCCAGGTCCTTGTTGGTGCCTCCCTTGTTGTGGCGGATGGCGTCCAGCAGGTCCTGCCCGGCGGACTCCAGCTTGCGGTAGGCAGGGGAACCGCCGGCCGAGACAGGCTTGGGCGGCAGGGGCACACCGGCGGCCAGCATACGGTCATTGGCCAGGTCATAGACCTCCTCATACTCCGCGGCATGGGCGGCCAGCCCCGCGTCGCGCAGATGCTGGGCAAAGATCTCGGTGACGGACGCCTCGCCGTGGACCACAAAGGTGTGGCGGGGCTTGGGGGCGTAGTGCCTGGCCCAAGCGAGCAGATGGTCCCGGTCGGCATGGGAGGAGAGTCCCTTGAAGTTGACGATGCGGGCATTGACGGCGATCTCCTCGCCGAAGAGCTTCACCGACTTGGCCCCCTCCAGCAGGGCCCGGCCCAGACTGCCCTCGGCCTGATAGCCCACAAAGACGATGGCGCACTCCCGGCGCCACAGATTATGCTTGAGGTGGTGACGTATCCGGCCCGCGTCGCACATACCGGAGGCCGAGATGATGACCTTGGAAGCTTTGTCCATATTGAGAGCCTTGGACTCCTCGCTGGACTCGGTGAGGGTGAGGCCGGGGAACTGGAAGAGGGCGCCGCCCTTCAGGGCTTCAATGGCTGCCTCGTCCAGATAGCCGTGCAGATTGCTGGAGAAGATGCGGGTGGCCTCATTGGCCAGCGGCGAGTCCACACAGACCTGGAAATCCGGGTGGGTCTTCACCAGGCCCTCGTCCTTCATCTCCCGCATGAAATAGAGCAGTTCCTGGGTACGGCCCACGGCGAAGGACGGGATGATCACGTTGCCGCCCTTGGAAAAGGTCTCGTCTATGATCTCGGCCAGAGCCCCGGTATAGCTCTCCGGCGGCTCGTGGAGGCGGTCTCCATAGGTGCTCTCCATCACCACATAGTCGGCCTCTCCGATGTACTGCGGGTCCCGAATGATGGGCTGATCCACATTGCCCAGGTCTCCGGAAAAGACGATCTTCCGGGTCACATCTTCCTCGGTGAGCCACAGCTCCACGCTGGCCGAGCCCAGCAGGTGCCCCGCGTCCACAAAACGGATGCGCACGCCCTCGCACAGATCCACTGTATCTCCGTACTCGTATGTGGTGACCAGCTTCATGGCCGCTTCCGCGTCCGCCATGGTGTAGAGCGGCTCCACTATGGGCTTGCCCGCGCGGCGGCCCTTCTGGTTCTGCCACTGGGCGTCGGACTCCTGAATGTGGGCGGAATCCCGGAGCATAATGGACATCAGCTCTCCGGTGAGGCGGGTGGCGACGATGGTCCCGTGAAAGCCCTGCTTGACCAGCAGGGGGATGCGCCCCGAGTGGTCGATATGCGCGTGGGTCACAATGACGTAGTCGATATAGCCGGGGGCAAAGTCCAGGACCCGGTTGT
Source organism: Intestinimonas butyriciproducens (assembly GCF_004154955.1). NCBI lineage: Bacteria > Bacillati > Bacillota > Clostridia > Eubacteriales > Intestinimonas > Intestinimonas butyriciproducens. The sequence continues at coordinate 2,329,805 of NZ_CP011524.1, forward strand.
CCCGCTCGTCCCGCCCTTGCTGCAGTCCGCAGTCGATAAGGATCTTCTTTCCGTTTACCTCCAGGCAGTGGCAGCTGCCGGTGACAGCTTTGGCCGCGCCGAAGAATGTGAGCTTCATGTGGCACCTCCCTGTTACTTATATATTTATTCTAATGCTTTCCCCCCCAGGTGTAAAGCCCTTGTCGAAAATTTACAAAATCGCCACAAGGGCGGAGCACCGCAGGGTCCGGAAGTCAGAAAAGCGGCGAAACACGCCGTACGTCAGGCAAACCCGGTGCAAACCGCGCCGCAACAAATCGCGTCTTTACTTTTCACCGGCTTCTGAACTATACTTGACCCGAGGTGATGAAATGACCGTCCATCAGAATCTTCGGGACCTGCGTCAAATTTCGGGCTTGACGCAGGAAGAAGCGGCATCCAGGGTCGGCCTGACCAGGCAGGCCATTTCGGGCTATGAATCCGGCCGAAGGCAGCCGGACATGGATATGCTCCTGAAACTCGCTGAATTGTACCATACCGATCTTCTTGGCGTCGTATATGGGCGGGGCAGCGCGCAGAAAAAGATGCGCCGGTTTCAAGTCGCGGCGCTCATGACGTTTCTTGTCCCGCTGCTCCTCACTTTGATGCACTCCTGCCTGATCCTGTTTGCAAATACATGTTTCCCCGTCGCCGGTGATATGCTGATTACGGAGGCCACAAGACCGCTCATTGAGACGCGCCTCGCAGTGATCGGCGCATGGGAGCTGCTCGAGGGGCTCGCCCAAGCGGCTTCCTTTGCCGGCTGCATCCTGCTTGCCGTCCTGCTCCCAGGTCTGCCCCCCTGCCGTCGATGAAGCACTCTCTTCTCTTTCTCCTAGCCTTCCTGCTCGGAGGCATTGCGGTCACGCTCCCGTTTTCGGCCTTTGATCCCTGCTATTCACGCGCTGATTATATGCTCATCCTCCTCCATACGTTTTTGCCGGTAGTCCTTCTATGGATCGGCCTGGTGGGGATGGGGCTGTTCAAATCGCTCTGCAAGAAAAGGCAGGGACCTCTCTCTCCATAGCATTCCACATACGCCTCATCCTTCGGCAGGACGCATCTGCGCATTGCAGAGCAGCGGCCCGGACATCTCGGATGTCCGGGCCGCTGCTCTGTTTCGGTACAAATGCCGGGGCGCCCGGCGTATTATTGCGCTTCTTCCGTTACGGAGAGAGGAAACCGCGTGCCCGGTTCGCCGGCGAAAACGATCCAGCCGCCCTCCGGAAGCAGGGCGTGGGTATCTCCAAACGCCCAGGACCCGGCCACGACCTGCCCAAGCTGGTCGTATACGTAAAAAGCCCCCGCCTCGGGCAGCGTGACATTCAGCGTCCCGCCCGCCAGCGCCCCGACCTGATACCAGCGGGCCCGGCCGTCGGACTGGATGGTGGTGTAGGCCCCCTCCCCACCCCAAAGGGGGCGGGCGGCGGCGGAGTCCATGCACAGGTAATCGCCCACAGTGAGATACTCTGTGCCGTCCTCCACCTGCACCGTATAGTCCGCACCGTTGCGGCTCCCGGTACCGGGGAGCTGGAGATACTGCCGCGCGGTGTCCGCATCCTCGATCCAGTCCAGGGCCGCGTAGCCGGGCGCCTCGGCCAAGGTGGAGACGGCGGTGAAGGGGCCGGAGAGGTACACCTGGGAGGTATACTTCTCGTTGGCGATGAGGTAGAGCTTCTCCCCTCTGGCCTCCCAGGCGGCCAGGGCCTCTTCGGACGCCTCCCCATTGGGCTCCAGGCGCTCCATGGCATAGCTGGCCGCCCCCAGAGGGACGAGCCCCGGAATGTCGGAATAGGCCTTCTCATAGAGATAGACCCGTCCATTCTCCTCGGGGATAAATTTTACCAGGAGGGTCTCCTCCTCGCCCCGGAAAGACCCGTCGTCATAGTAGGTGAGCGTCATAGGAGCGCCGCCCAGCGCCGCAGGAGCGGCCAGCGTCAGGGCGCCCGCCTCGTCAAAAGAGGCGGTAAGCATACCGGTGAGCCCGGCGTACGTCCCGGCATATGACAGGACCGCCTGGGGGAGCCGGGCGGGCTCCGCCTCGGGAAGCGACCAGGATTCGTCCACAGTGATCCCCCGCTGGGCCAGGGCGTCGACCAGGATGCGGGCCCCTGCCAGTTGGTTATAGGTGCTCACACCGCCGGAGGAGAGTACGGCCACCGCCATATCGTGCTCCGGCAGGACGATGAGCCCCGCGTGGTAGCGCAACGTGTCTCCGCCTTTTACCAGGGCCTGGATACCGTTTTGCCCAAAGGGAAACATGTGCACATTGTCCCAGCCCAGGCCATACCCCAGTTGGTCGTCGGCGCTGTCCTCCGGCCACAGGCCCCGCGCGGCCCAGTCGGCGGTCATGGCGTCCAGGGACGCCCGGCTCAGCAGTTCCGTGCCGCAGAGGAGGCCGCCGAAGGAGGCAAGGTCCGCGGCGGTGGCGTAGATGCCGCCGGTGCCTACGATACCCAGGGTATCCTGAGGCAGGGCCCAGGGATCCTGGGGGGAGGCGTAGGTCCTGGCCAGGCGGTCCGGGTCGAAGTCCCCGCCGGGGGCGAAGGTGTCTGCCAGCTCCCCCGGCGCCAGAAGGGCGGCGCGGACATAGTCCATGTATTCCATTCCGGAGGCCGCCTCCACCACCAGCTCGGCCAGAGTATAGCCATCGTTGGAGTAGACGCAGTAGGCGCCCGGCTCGGCCTTGAGCCGCTGCGTGGCGAGGCGCCGGAGCAGCGCATCGGCGGCCTGTGGATCGGTATCGTCAAAGAGAAAGGCATTGCGGGTGCTGTCCCCCATCAGGCCGGAGGAATGGTCCAGGAGCATCCGCACCGTGATGCTCTGATACCGCTCGTCTGCCATGCAGAACTCCGGCAGGATCTCCGCCACCGGCGTCTCCAGCGTCAGGGCCCCCCCTTCACAGAGCTTCAGCACCGCTGCGGCCGTATACGTCTTGGACACCGAGCCCACACCGTAGAGAATATCCTCGGTAAGCGCCCGGTTTTCACTGCGGGAATAGACTCCCCAGCCGCCCTGGAGCGTGATCTCTCCCCCCTCCCAGAGGGCGTAGCGGATGCTGTCCGCGCCTCCATACTCCGCCGCAAGCCGGACGGCGTGCCGGGCGGCCTCCTCCCGGGTCCTGATCCGGGCGTCCTCCGCCGCCAGGGCGGGCGCGGAGAGGGCTGCGGCAAGCAGCAGCCCGGCCAGGACCGCCGACAGGGTGTGCTGAATTCTCATATGGGGATACCTCCTATCTGTCTCCGGATGGGTCTCGCCCGGGGCGCCCCGCCGTCAGGTCCCGCCCCGGGACAGCTTTTCATAGTGCGCCCGGCATTCCTCCGGCGTCCGTTTGGGATGGGCGTTCATCTCTTCCGCCTCCTGGAGCAGCCATGCCGTCATAGCGGCCACCCCCTCCTCGGAGAGGGCGAAGAATGCCTCGGCATCCTCCACGGCATAGTCCCGGCAGAAGGGGCCCTGCCATGTCACCGCCCGCATGCGGCCCTCCTGAGGCTTTTCGATCTCGTAGCACAGCAGCCCCCGGCTCCCCGACCAGCCGTTGTCGTTTTCAAAGTGGGAGAGCCCGGGCATATAGAATTCGTCGCTCATGTCGATCCTCCATTCTGTTCCGGCAGGGTGAAAAAATCCGCCAGCCGGTTTTCTTCGTCGTCAAAGAGCAGGTTGTATTGGAGCATCTCGTACTGGAGCAGGCTGGCCCTGGCGGCCTCGGAGAGCTCGCTTCTGCGCTTGTACCATGCCCCGTCCGCATCCCGGTAGCCCACCCCGTTGACCGCCGGCACGGTCTCCCGGAGCGCGCTCAGGAACTGCTGGTATCCGGTCCGGGGCAGGCCCGCCGTCTCCAGCAGCAGGGAGGAGAGGTAATTCAGGGAGAGCTCCGTCCCCTGCTCCTCCGGAATATCATAGTTGGCCCAGAGCACGAAAGGCACCTTTTGCCGCCTCTGGGCGGTCCCGGCATCCAGGGTGTCGAACGCCCCGCCCAGCACCTCGGTGTAGAAATTGGTGGCCACCTGGGGCTGATGGTCGCCGAAGATCAGGATCATGGTGGGCTCTTCCACCTGGGAGAAGTACTCCACCAGATATTGAAAGGCGCTGTCCGACTCCCGGATGAGGGAGAGATACTGGTTGACGGTATGGAACCGTCCCTCCATCGCCCCGGTGAGCCACACGGTCTTGTCCAGCCCCGTCCAGGGCACGTTGTAGGCACTATGGTTCTGCATGGTGACGTTGAAGACAAAGAGCGGTTCGCCCGCCTCCTTCTCCTCGTAAAGACGGATCAGATTCTCATAGTTGGACCGGTCCGTGATGTAATTGCGCATAAAGGCCGCGTCGGTAAAGTCCCGCTGAAAGAGGATGCGGTCGAAGCCGAAGTCCCGATAGACCGCCGTCCGGTTCCACCCGGAGGAGAGGTAGGGGTGCATGAACACGGTCTCATACCCCAGCGCCTTCATCTGGGCGCCCAGATTGGGCATCCCCGGCGTCACGTACATCTGGAAGGGCACGGTGCCGTCGGGCAGGAAGGCCATGGTGTTCCCCGTGAGGAATTCAAACTCGGAATTGGCCGTGGTGCCCCCGAACACCGAGGAGTAGGCCGTCCCCTTCACCGTGTTCTCCGTCAGGCCATGGAGAAAGGGCATGGGGTCCTCGTTGGTCTCCAGACCAAAGGTCTCCGTGAGATCGGAAAAGGACTCGTTCATAATGACGATCAGGTTGACGGGGCTGTGCCCGCCCACGGCGGGCCCCATGGCCTCCGCGTCTCCTTCCGTCTCCGCCCGGACCGCCTCCAGCGCCTCCTGGGAATACCCCTCCGGCTCGGCCACGGTGCTGTAGCGCAGGCACACGGAAAAATTGAGGAGAAAGCCGTTTCCCCTGGTGGTCCAAAGGGAGGGTTCGATCCCCGCCCAGCTCAGAAACCCGGTGCGGAAAAAGACGCACAGATAGACCGCGCAGGCCGCCGCAAGGGGTAGCACCACCCGCAGCCTGGGAAGCCGCCGTCCCGGGTTGCGGGGGAGCTTCCACAGCAGGAGACAGAAGAGGGCCAGCGCCAGCAGACACCGGAGCTGCACCTCGTCGGGCCAGTAGTCGTAATTTCCGGCCACATTGGCGGCCGTACGCAGGGTGAGGAGGTCGCCCGGAAAGATGGTGCGGCCCCGGAACCGGATGACATAGCGATTCATGAGCCCAATCAGGACGAAAAGTCCGGCGGAAATCCCGGCGGAGAGGACCAGCCGTCCCGCCAGCAGGTAGACCGCACCGGCGATCATGTAATACCACACCAGATTGAGGCCGATCTGGAGGAGGGAAAAATCCCTCCAGGGAGCGTAGTTGTAATTCATACACTCCACCAAGAAAAAGCACAGCAGAGGCCCCAGCACAAAGGCCAGGCTGGAGAGGCCGCGCCCGGCCCGCCCGTTCACGGAAAAGCGGAGGGGGAGGAGCGCGCCGAAGGCCAGCGCCCAGCAAAGCGCCTGCCCCAGGGGTAGCCCGTAGAGAAGAAGTCCCGCCAGCAGAGCGATGGCCAGCGCCGCAGCCGGGAGCAGCAGGTCCGGCCGCAGCTCCATGGGCGGCCGTTTTTTTATATTGACTTGGGTGCGCATAGCAAATGATACCGTCTCTTTCCTTTGGTTGAAACGGAGTCTATTTTACAACGGGCCGCCTGTAAAAGCAAGGCGGCCCGTCTTACGCTTTCTTTACAATTTGTGAAAACGGGCCTCCGCACTTCGGCGGAGGCCCGTCCCGGACCGGGGGATGTTTGCCGCTGAGGCGGAGGCCCCGCAGATGCAGCAGCGTCCTGCGGCGCTCAGGCGCGCTCTCCCACGACCTGGGCCTTGATGAGGTTAGTGGTGCCGCTGATGCCGATGGGCACGCCGGCGGTGATGACCACGGTGTCGCCGCATGCCACCGCACCCTCCCGCCGGGCCACATCCACAGCCATGGAGAAGAGCCGGTCGGTGGAATCCACCTCTCCGGTGAGGTAGGGGTGGACGCCCCAGGAGATGGCGAGCTGCCGCCTGGTCTGCTCGCTCTGGCACAGCGCCACGATGGGACAGGCGGGGCGGAAGCGGGAAATGACCTTGGCCGTATAGCCGCTCTTGGTAGCGGCCAGAATGGCAGAGGCGCCCAGGTCCATGGCGGTGAGACAGCAGGAGTGGGTGATGGCGTCGTTGATGGAGCTGATGCCGGGGAGCAGATTGTTCTCCCGAAACCGGCCCCAATAGTCGATGGCCCCCTCGGCGGCCTCCACCGTGCTCACCATGGTCTGGAGGGCCTCCAGCGGATATCTGCCGGAGGCGGTCTCGCCGGAGAGCATGACGCAGGAGGTGCCGTCAAAGACGGCGTTTGCCACATCGGAGACCTCGGCGCGGGTGGGCCGGGGATTGCGGATCATGGAATCGAGCATCTGGGTGGCAGTAATAACGGGCTTGCCCTGGCGGATGGTGGCCTTGATCATCTTCTTCTGTAGGATCGGCACCTCATGGGCGGGAATCTCCACCCCCAGATCTCCCCGGGCCACCATGACGCCGTCGGAGGCGGCGATGATGGCGTCCAGGTTGTCCACGCCCTCCCGGTTTTCGATCTTGGCGATGATGCGGATGTCGTCCCCGCCGCACGCGCGCAGACAGGCGCGGATATCCTCCACGTCGGAGGCCTTCCGCACAAAGGAGGCGGCGATGAAGTCGAAATCGTTCTCCACGGCGAACTTCAGGTCCTCCCTGTCCTTTTCCGTGAGAGAGGGCAGCAGGATGTGCACGTCGGGAATGTTGATGCTTTTATTGCTGGAAAGCGTACCGCCGTTCTCCACCTCGCAGTGGATCTTTCTGCCCTCGATCCTGCGGACCACCAGCTCCACCAGCCCGTCGTCCACCAGCACCCGGCAGCCCTCGCCGAGCTCCTTGTGAAGGTTCTCATAGGTGACGGAGACCTGGTGCTCGTCACCGGGCACATCTTCGGTGCTCAGGGTGAATTCCGCGCCGCGGGTCAGGGTGATGGGCCCGTTCTCAAAGCTCTTGATGCGGATCTCAGGCCCCTTGGTGTCCAGCATGGAGGCCACCGGAGCCCCCAGCTCGTCCCGGACTCGCTTGAGCTTGGTCAGGGTGGCGAGATGGCTCTCGTGTGTGCCGTGGGAAAAATTGAAGCGGGCGCAGTTCATCCCGGCCAAAATCAGTTTGCGCAGGGTTTCCTCGTTGTCCACGGAGGGCCCCAGGGTGCAGATCACCTTTGTCTTTCTCATCATAAATACCTCCTGATGGGTATGTGAGTTTCCGTTTGAAAGCCTACGCCCTTATCATACTACATCCGGTGGCATTTTTAAAGTAAAAATTTTATGAAGAAAAAGATTTTTCCCGTCTGCTTTTTGTCTCTCTCCGCGCGGAAGGGGGCTGCCAAAGACCAGTACGCGCTTTTCGCATCCCGGGGCCTTTTGTCCGTTTGCGCAGGCGGAAAAGGCCCAAAAGCGGCGCTTTTGTCCCGCGGAGATAGGGCCAGGCGGATTTTTCTCCGCCCGGCCCCGCCCGTCTCATTTCTTGCGTTCCAGAGGAACCAGCTTCCCGTCTCTGCACTCCATATCGAAAAGGTCTGTGAGCATGGTCTTTTCCCGCTCCACCGCCTCCTGGATGATGGTCAGGTCTCCCCGGATATTCCCCATCCAGGTCCCCGCAGTGCGCAGAGGGAGATATACCATGCCCTGATAGTTCACCAGAAAGGCCCACTCCCCTTTTTCACTGACGAACCCGGCCCGTGCGCCGTCCACATAGACCCCGCCGTGCCAGAGCTCGGCACGGACGGTGGCAGGGCCCGCCGCCCCGGCGGCACCCGCCAGAACCAGCCCGCAGAGAAGGGCCAGCGTCCACTGTATCCGTTTCTTCATCTTGACCGCTCCTTTCTTCAGTTCCCCGACAGGGAGATCGTCTCTCTCAACAGGGTCACGGAGGCCGCTTTCTGGAGGTCCACCGGGCTTTCAAACTCCCAGACCCACTCCTCCAGCGTCTCCTCCACCGTGCCTTCTCCCACGAGCAGGCGTCCTTCTCCCGGCTCCACCCGGTTTCCGTCCAGCAGCGTGATGACCGGTCGGTCCGAGCGCAGGAAGGAGGCGCCGTTCACAGTCCGGCAGCGCACCGACAGGCTCAGAGGGGAGAGCCATATCCCCTTCAGGTGACACGCCGCGTTTTCCCGGCGGGGGTCCGGGAGGGGGCCGCCCATCCTCGGCAAATCCCATGGAGGTGACGGCCACGCCCGGCTCCTCCCCCTCCGGCACCAAGGCATCGAGCTGGCTTCCCTTCAGCGCCAGTTGGAAAGAGCGGGCCCCGGGCATGATCTTCCGCACCGACAGCGTGAGGGAGGAGAGGGCCTCTCTGCTGTAGAAGGTCTGACAGAGGGTCAGGGTCCCCGTCTCCTCCTCATAGGACACCGTCTGCATGGGAGTGCCGCCGTTGGGGCCGTCCTCCTGCGCCACAGGTATGCCCTCCTCATCTCTGGGAAGGGCCCACAGATCCAGCTCCACCCCGTTCCTCAGCCGCTCTCCCTCCAGATCCCGAAGGGTGAGACTCGGACCGTGTTTCGGTCCGCGAGGGCCGCCGCCGCGCCGAATTCGATCCCCTGGTCCCTCACAGCCCCCGCCGCGCCGGTGGCGTAGGGGGCGCGGGGTCCCAAGTGCTCCTGGATCAACGACCAAATACCCGGCCCCGCCGCCAGAGCGGTAAAGAGCAGCGCGGTGCATACCAGCGCCGCGGCCGCCTTCATCTCCTCCCGGAACTGCAATCCGGACATAGAGCGGTCCAGCGCGTTTTGAAGCTCAATATTCCGCATAATACCACTCCTTCAGCGCAGGTTTCAGCCGTTCTCTGGCCCGTTTGAGCCGTATCGATACCGTTCCCTGGGGCAGTTCCAGCGCCTGGGCAATCTCCGCCGTGGAGCAGTCCTGATAATAATAGAGGACCACCACTTCCCGATATTTTCCCGGTAGCCCCAGCACGGCCCGGATCACGGTGTCGTCGACCGCTTCACGCTCCTCAGCCGGGACCCGCTCCAAAATCTCCAGATCCACCCGTCTGCTGTGCCAGGGAGACCGGAGCATGTTCCGGCATACATTGACCGCAATGCTGGTCAGCCAGGTCTTTTCGCTGGATGCCCCCCGAAAGTCCTCCCGACTCCGCCAGGCCCGGACAAAGGTCTCCTGGGCCGCGTCCTCCGCCAGTGCCCCATCCCGCAGATAGCAGATAGAGATAACACAGGCGCAGGATGTTGTCTCCATACTTCTCCATCAGCGCTTCGATGTCCACGGCCCCTTCCACCTCCTTCTGTCTTTTAGACACTTGGACCGGGCGCTTCGTTTCACTTTCGGTCAGACTTTTTCAGCAGACGAAGGCGCGCCGCAGAGACCATACTCCGCAGCGCGCCCTTTCTTTATCTATGTCCGGATATAAAATAATTATATGGCCACCTATCATAAAAGTCACGCAAAGATCCTTTGCGCCGGAACATCGGCGCTTTTTCCCGCAGGACAGAAATCAAGTCCGCGCATGCCTGTGGCATGCGCGGACTTGATCGGTTCACGCTTGGCTCTCCTCTTCCTCTTGACACTTGCTCACCAGGGCCCAGTCCACCCGGCGGTCCACAATGCTCTCCACCTTGATGTGGAGACCGTGGGTATCCACTTCCACCTTGCTCCCGTCCTCGGGGATGACGGAGAGCTGATCAAACACCAGCCCGCCCAGGGTGTCGGACTCCTCGTCCTCGGGGAACTCCATCTCCAGGGCCTCGGCCACGTCCTCCAGTTCCGCCGAACCGGAGATGCGCCACAGGTTGGGCTCGAGCTGGATGATCTCCTGATCCTCCTGGGGATCGAATTCATCGTAGATATTGCCCACGATCTCCTCCAGCAGGTCCTCCATGGTCACCAGCCCCGAGGTGCCGCCATACTCGTCCACCACGATGGCCATGTGGACCTTCTTGCTCTGCATATCCCGGAACAGCACGTCGGCCCGAACCGACTCAGGAATGAAATAGGCGGCACGCAACAGCTCCTTCAACGGCTTGGGCGATGCCCGCCGGGCATTGAGGAGGTAGTCCCGGGTGCTGAGGATACCCACGATGTCGTCCGCGTCCTCCTCATAGACCGGGAAACGGGAGAGACCGGAGTCCTCGATGGTCTGGACGATCTCCTCGTCGGTATCCCCGGTCCAGAGCATCACCATGTCGGTGCGGTGGACCATTACGTCCTCGGCCACGGTGTCGTTGAAATCGAAGACGTTTTCGATCATCTCTTTTTCGTCCGCCTCGATGGAGCCCTTCTCCTCGCTCAGATCCATAAGGGCGCGGAGCTCATCCTCCGACACCGACTGGAGCCCCGCGTCCGGCTTGATGCGGGTGACGCGGAGAAACGCGTTGCAGAGTCGGTTCAGCGCCCGGCCAAAGGGACCGATGGCGGCGGAGAGCAGCGCTCCCGCCAGGAACAGGACGGCACCTGCCAGTATGTAGGGCCATAACGGGTCCGGCAGCAAAACAGATTCCCCCTTGAAACATGGCTCCGCCCGCCGTTCCGGCGGCGGAGGTACGATTTGGGGGTATTATATCACAGTATCTAAAATTTTTCACTATAAAGTTCAAAACCTCTTTTTATTATGCTATACTGGGGACTGTCGAGAATGCGGGCGTGCCCGGAGCGCGCCGGATATGCGGAGGGGCCGGGTGCCGTGGACGCCCGCGTTCCATCTGAGTTTGGGAGATGAGACCACCATGAGGGAACCCGCCGAACTGCTGCCTCCCCAGTCCCTGGATTTTCTGGATTTTCTGCGCCGGGCCGTCTTTGCCGTGGTGATCGGGCTGCTGGTGGGGATCGTGGGCGTGGCCTTTCACTACGGCATCGACGTTGTTACCGAGCTGCGTCAGGCCCACCCCCGCCTGATCCTTCTGCTGCCGGTGGGCGGGCTGTCCATCATCCTTCTCTACCGCGCCTGCGGGATGGAAAAGGACCGGGGCACGAATCTGGTGCTGGTGGCCGTCCGGGAGCATGAACCCATGAAGCTGCGCACCGCCCCCCTTATCTTTCTCTCCACCGTCATCACCCATCTGGTGGGCGGCTCCGCCGGCCGGGAGGGGGCCGCCCTCCAGTTGGGCGCCTCTATCTCCAACAAGATCGCCCACCGGCTGGGCGTGGAGCCGGAGGAGGGACGGATGCTCACGGTCTGCGGCATGGCGGCCGCCTTCTCCGCCCTCTTCGGCACTCCCCTCACCGCCGCCATCTTCGCCCTGGAGGTGGTGCATGTGGGGATCATCCAATACGCCGCCCTGGTCCCGGCCTTTCTCTCCTCCCTCACCGGCTTTCTGCTGGCCGGATACCTGGGCGTCCCTCCCACGGCCTATACCGTCTCCGGCCTTCCCGTCCTCTCCCCCTTGGCGCTGGTCCAGGTGGTGGTGATGGGCGGCCTGTGCGCCGCCCTCTCCGTTCTTTTCTGCAAGGTGATGCACGGCACCGGCCGCCTTTACGCCAAATACCTCCCCGACGCCCGGGTGCGGGCCGTGGCGGGCGGCTTCATCATGATCGGCCTCTCCCTGCTGGACGGCGGGCTCTCCGACCAGGTCTACAACGGCGCGGGCGGGAATCTGGTCCAGGCCGCCGTCACCGGAAACGGCGCGGGCGTGGAACCCTGGGGCTTCCTGGTGAAAATCGTCTTTACCGCCCTCACCCTGGGGGCCGGCTTCCGGGGCGGCGAGATCGTCCCCACCTTTGCCTGCGGGGCCACCTTCGGCTGCGTGGCCGGGCCGCTCATCGGTCTCTCCCCCTCCTTCGGCGGCGCGTTGGGCACTGTGGCCGCCTTCTGCGGCGTGACCAACTGTCCTCTCTCCTCCATCCTCCTGGCCTATGAGCTTTTCGGCGGCGGCGGGCTGCCCCTCTTTGCCCTGGCCATCGCCGTGTCCTACCGTCTGTCCGGGTACACAGGTCTGTATAGCGAGCAGCAAATCGTATATTCTAAGCGTACCCCCCATCAAATCGATAAAAAGGCGGAATAAGCATATGCAGGCTGTTCTCTATCACGGCGGGCCCATCCTGACCATGGAGCCAGGCCCCCGTCCGGAGGCCCTTCTCACCAGAGGCGGAGCCATCGCCGCCCTGGGAGCCCTCTCAGAGCTCTCCTCCCTGGCCCCCGGCGCACGTCGGGTCGACCTGGAGGGCCGTACCCTCCTTCCCGCGTTCCTGGACCCCCATTCCCACATCACGGCCCTGGCCGCCACCCTCTCCCTGTGCCAGCTGGGCGCGGCGAACTCCTTCGAGCAGATCGGCCTTGCCCTGCGCGCCTTCGCGGAAGCGCGGCGCCTGCCTCCCGACGCCTGGGTCATGGGCTTTGGCTACGACCACAATGTGCTCGCCGAGCGCGCGCACCCCACCCGTCAGGTCCTGGACCGCTTCTTTCCCGACGCGCCGGTGCTCATCACCCACGCCTCCGGACACATGGGCGTGGCCAACTCCAAGTCCCTGGCCCTGATGGGCGTGACGGCGGAGACCCCCGACCCGGAGGGCGGACGCATCGGCCGGGAGGCCGACGGCAGGACCCCCAGCGGCTATCTGGAAGAGCTCGCCTTCCGGCAGGCCACCGCCAAGGTCCCCATGGACCGCGCCGCTGACGCCGCCGCGGCCCTGGACGCGGCCCAGCAGATCTACCTTTCCCGCGGCATCACGCTGATCCAGGACGGCCTCACCGGCGCGGATGAGTTTCAAATGCTCTCCGCCGCCGCCCGGGCCGGCGTCTTTACGGCCGATGTGGTGGGCTACGCCGACCTCAAGAAGGCCCCGGAGCTCTCGTCGTCCCCCTGTTGGCAGACGCCCGTGGGCGGGTTTCGCCTGGGGGGCTGGAAGATCTTTTTGGACGGCTCCCCCCAGGGTCTCACGGCCTGGATGCTGGAGCCCTATCAGGGCGGCGACGGGACCTATACCGGCTATCCCATCTACTCGGATGAAGAGGTGACCGGCTTCGTGCGCCGCGCGCTCTCCGACGGGGCGCAGCTTCTGGCCCACTGCAACGGAGACGCGGCCGCGGCGCAGTATATCCGCTGCTGCCGCAGGGCGCAGGAGGAGACGGGCCGCGCCGTCCGGGACATCCGCCCGGTGATGATCCATGCCCAGCTCGTCCGCCCGGAGCAGTTGGCCGAGATGAAGGAGCTGGGAATCCTCCCCTCCTTTTTTGCCGCCCACCTGTGGTATTGGGGCGACATCCATGTGGAAAACTTCGGGGCGCGGCGGGCCGCCTCCATCTCCCCCCTGGGGGCGGCGGAGCGGCTGGGCCTTCCCTATACCCTCCACCAGGACACCCCCGTCATCCAGCCGGATATGCTCGAGAGCGTCTGGTGTGCCGTAAACCGGGTCACCCGGAGCGGAGCCGTGCTGGGGCCGGAATATCGCGTCTCCCCCTGCGCAGCCCTCCGGGCCGTGACGGCAAACGCCGCCTACCAGTACCGCATGGAGGGGCGGCGGGGCACCCTTGCCCCAGGCAAGGCCGCCGATCTGGTGCTGTTGGACCGCGATCCCACCGTCGTTCCGCCGGAGGACATCCGAGGGCTCCGGGTGCTGGAGACCATCAAGGATGGAGTTCGGGTGTTTCAGGCGTGATCTCTCCCGCCAGTCCGATCCCGGTGCGCATTCCCAGCAGAAAGCTGTGGCAGCATAAAACCGGATGACAACTTCCATGTCCTTCTTCTGCGCCGGACACAAGCTACCGTTCGGCAGGAAAAAGCGCAGTGCGTCCGCATCATCCTTGGATATGGTGGACAAATAGGGCTTGATGTAGGCAGGATAGAGCCAGAAGAGGAATTCTGTCATCTTGATACCTCCTATAGTTAAGAACTTTGTATTCCCATTACAGGAGAACCATATGTTCATTACAATAGGAGGCTTCATGGAATTGTTTTCTGTCAGACTGCGAGAAGAACGCCTAAAGTTGGGCATCAAGCAAAAAGATATGGCCGGCTTGTTGGGCATTACACCGAGAGCCTATCAGTATTACGAAGAGGGAAAGCGTTTTCCCGATTTTCATGGACTTTTAAAGATTGCAGACTGCTTGCATATTTCAATCGATTATTTGGTCGGCCGAAAAGATGAACGCGCCTGACGGTCCTCACGCCCTCTACTTCTCAATAAGGAGTCTTTCTCCATGAACATCTTCGACATCATGGGCCCCATTATGGTGGGGCCGCCTCCCCACGCGATGCTTCGCACCCCGCGGGGACCCCTTTTCTGATTTGACCTGCTCGGCGGAAATAAATTCCGCCTGCGCCAAGGTTTTGCCCTCCGGGCAAAACGCTTGTACGCGCCTGACGGCGCGGCACGACAGCCCCTCACGCCCTCTACTTCTCAATAAGGAGTCTTTCTCCATGAACATCTTCGACATCATGGGCCCCATTATGGTGGGGCCGTCGTCCTCCCACACGGCGGGGGCGGCACGCATCGGCCTCATCACCCGCCATCTGCTGGGGAACCGGCCCGCGGCGGCGGAGCTGCTCCTCCACGGCTCCTTTGCCGCCACCGGCAAAGGGCACGGCACCGACCGCGCCCTGGTGGCCGGACTCCTGGGCATGCAGCCCGACGATCCCCGCATCCCCCGCGCCTTTGCTCTGGCCCGCGAGTCGGGCATGGAGCTCCGAATCTCCACCGCCGTCATCCGCGGCGCCCACCCCAACACCGTCATCCTCCGGGTCCGGGACCGGGAAGGGCGGGAGCTGGAGGTCAACGCCTCCTCCCTGGGCGGCGGCCGGGTACGGGTCAACGCCATCGACGGGATGGAATGCACCTTCACCGGGGACTACCCCACCCTCATCATCCGCAATGAGGACCGGCCCGGCGCCGTGGCGGAGGTCACCTCCGTCCTCTCCCGCCGCCAGGTAAACATCGCCACCATGCAGCTCTACCGGGACCGCAGGGGCGGTCTGGCCGTCATGGTGCTGGAGAGCGACCAACCCATCTGGCGGGAGGCCGTCGACGAACTGCGCGCCGCCGCCGGCATCGTAAAAGTGACCTATCTCAATATGGAGGGGGAGGAGTAAAATGGCCTTTGTCTCTGTGGAAAGCCTGCTGCGCGCCGCCGGTGACATGCCCCTGTGGGAGGCCGTCCTCACCGACGATCTCCGGGACCGGGGCGGGGAACGGGACGCCTCCTGGGAAAAAATGACCCGTCTGTGGCGGGCCATGGTGGAGTCCGTGGAGGGCTACGACCCTGCCCGGCGCTCCGCCTGCAACCTCACCGGCGGGGATGCCCGGAAGGTGGAGACCTGCGCCGTCTCGCTGGCGGGGCCGGTGCTCACCGAGATCATCGCCACCGCCCTGAAGGTGGGGGAGTGCAACGCCTGCATGGGCCGCATCGTGGCCGCCCCCACCGCCGGGGCCAGCGGCGTGCTGCCCGCGGTGCTGCTGCCCATCCGGAAAAAATACGACTTCTCCGAGGAGAAGATGGTAAAGGCCCTCTATGTCTCGGCCGGCTTCGGCCAGGTCATCGCCACCCGCGCCTCCATTGCCGGGGCGGAGGGCGGCTGCCAGGCGGAGATCGGCTCGGCCTCCGCCATGGCCGCCGCTGCGCTGGTCTCCCTGCTGGGGGGCACGCCGGAGCAGATGGCCGCCGCCTGCGCCACCGCCCTCCAGAACCTGCTGGGACTGGTGTGCGACCCGGTGGCCGGACTGGTGGAGGTCCCCTGTGTCAAGCGAAACGTCATCGGTGCGGTCAACGCCCTCACCGCCGCAGAACTGGCCCTTGCGGGGGTGGAGAACGTCATCCCCTGCGACGAGGTCATCGACGCCATGCGCGCCGTGGGCGACGTGATGCCCACCGCCCTCCGGGAGACCGGCGGCGGCGGGCTGGCCGCCACCCCCACCGGGCGGAGGATCGCCGAGGAGCTGCTGGGCCCGTAAAGCCGTTGCGTCGTTTCCATCTTTTGTGGTATACTGTCTCGGATCCCAAAAAGGAGTTGCTGTCTATGTTTACTTTCCATCACTTCAATTTCAATGTTCTGGATTTGGAGCGGAGCCTGCGTTTTTACAAAGACGCGCTGGACCTGACGCCGGTGCGGAAAAAGGAGGCCGACGACGGCTCCTTCAAGCTGGTCTATCTGGGGGACGGCGCCACCGGCTTCCAGCTGGAGCTCACCTGGCTGCGGGACCGCACCGAGCCCTACGACCTTGGAGAGGGCGAGTTCCATCTGGCCTTCTCCGTGCCCGACCTGGACGCCGCCCACAAACGGCACGCGGCCCTGGGCTGTATCTGCTTTGAGAATCCCGCCATGGGTATCTATTTCATAGAAGACCCGGACGGCTATTGGGTTGAGATCGTCCCGGAGAGGAAGTGACCCATGGCCCGTACCAATGAGGGCGGGCGCCTTGCCTACGCCGAGCTTCTGCGGGTGGTGGCCATGCTGGCGGTCATCGTCCTGCACGTCTCCGGCGGCTGGCTGGAGTCCCTCCCGGTGGGCACTACGGACTGGCACGCCCTCAACATGTGGGACAGCCTGTGCCGCTGGTGTGTGCCGGTCTTCGTCATGTGCAGCGGCATGTTTCTGCTGGACCCCCAAAAGGCGCTCTCCTGGCCCTCCCTCTTCCTCCGCTACATCCTGCGGATGGTCACGGCCCTGCTCTTCTGGGGCGCCGCTTACCGCCTGCTCTATGAGCTTGCCGCCGGGACTCTGAGCCCCGCCAGTCTGCCCCGCGCCCTCTATGCGGTGATCCTGGGGAACACCGAGACCCACCTGTGGTATCTCACCATGACGATCGGCCTCTATCTCCTCACCCCTTTGCTGCGCGCCTTTGTCCGCGGGGCCAAGCGGAGCGATTTCCACTGGTTCTTTCTGGTGTACGCCCTCTTCATGCTGGTCATCCCCCTTTTCCTCCGTCTCCGTGGGAGCCAGACCGTCGCCCTCTATGCCAACCGGCTCTATCTCAATTTTACCCTGGGCTTTCCGCCCCTGGCCTTTGTGGGGTATTATCTGGCGGGCTACTATCTGAAGACCTATACCCTGGGCCGCCTGGCCGAGGGGCTCATCTACGTGCTGGGCATCGCCGGAGGGGCCTTTACCGTGCTGGGCACCTCCCTCCTCTCCCGGCGCGCCGGCGCTCTGGACGTCACGCTTTACAGCTATCTCACGCCCAACGTCTGCGCCATGGCGGTGGCCGTCTTTGTCCTCTTCCGGTATGTGCTGGGCCTGAGCGACGAGCGCTCCCGCAGGCAGCGGGCCGGCCGGCTGGCCGGATGCGGCTTCGGCGTCTATCTCTCCCATGTGATCTTTCTGGTGTTGCTGCGCCATTTTGGGCTGGCCACGCCGCCCATCCCCACGGCGGTCGCCGTTCCCCTCCTCACCCTGGTCATCTTTCTCCCCAGCTTCCTGCTCTCCTGGCTCATCCACAAAATCCCTGTGGTGGGGCGATATCTCACCTGACCCAATCTCCGGACAAAGGAGCTCCGCCCATGCTCTTCTCCAGCTCCATCTTTCTCTTCGCCTTTCTCCCGGCGGTGCTCCTGGGCTACTATGTGGTCTTTCGGGGCATGCGCCGGGCACAAAACCTACTCCTGCTGGCGGCCTCCCTCTTCTTCTACGCCTGGGGGGAGCCCTGGTTTGTGCTGGTCATGATGGGTTCCATCCTGGCAAACTACTGCTTCGGCCTCTGGGTGCATGCCTGGAGGCGGCGGGGCAGGCGGCCCGCGCTGCCTGTGACCGCCGCCGTGGTATGCAACCTGGGGCTCCTTTTTGTGTTCAAATACCTCACCTTTACCCTGGAAAACCTGAACCTGGCGGGGCTCAACACCCCTGTTCCGGTGATCGGCCTGCCCATCGGCATCTCCTTCTTCACCTTCCAGGCCCTGAGCTATGTCCTTGACGTGGCCATGGGGACGGCACAGGTTCAGCGCAACCCCCTCCGGCTGGGCCTCTACATCTCCCTCTTTCCCCAGCTCATCGCCGGGCCCATCGTCAAGTACTCCACCGTAGCCGACGAGATCGAGGGCCGCCGGGAGACCTGGGCGGACTTCTCCTCCGGCTGCTGCCGCTTCATTGTGGGCCTGGGGAAAAAGGTGCTCCTCTCCAACCAATTGGCCGGGGTGGCCGACGCCGCCTGGGACACGCCGGGCGGGGAGCTCTCCGCCGCCCTTGCCTGGCTGGGGGCCCTGTGCTATACCCTGCAGATCTACTATGACTTCTCCGGCTACTCCGATATGGCCATCGGTCTGGGCCAGTTGTTTGGTTTCCACTTTTTAGAGAACTTTAACTATCCCTATTTCTCCCGTTCGGTGACGGAGTTCTGGCGGCGGTGGCACATCTCCCTGTCCACCTGGTTTCGGGACTATGTGTACATCCCTCTGGGCGGAAGCCGGAGAGGTCCGTGGCGGACCTACCGGAATCTCTTCGTTGTGTGGCTGCTCACCGGCGTATGGCACGGGGCCAACTGGACGTTTCTTTGCTGGGGCCTCTTCTATTTCCTGCTGCTGTGCCTGGAAAAGCTGGGGGCCTCCGGCCGCCCTATCCCCGCCCCCGCAGGCTGGGCCTGGACCTTCCTCATGGTCAACTTCGGCTGGGTTCTCTTCCGGGCCCCCTCTCTCCCCGCCGCCCTGGACTATCTGGGCGCCATGTTCTCCCCGGGCCGCGTCACCGGTCTCCAGGCTTGTTATTACTGGGAGCAATATTTCCTCGTAATTCTACTATCTGTTTTCTTCTCCTTCCCTGTGGGCCGGTGGCTCACGGAAAAGGTGGAGGTCTATCTGGGCCGATACGCCCCCCACGTGTTTCCTCTGTGGGATATGGTATACGGCGCCTCTCTGCTGCTCCTCTTCCTGGCCTCGTCGGCCTTTCTGGTCAAGGGGACCTATAACCCCTTCATCTACTTCAATTTTTAGCCCGCAGAAAGGAGGGCCTCCCCTTGGTCAAACCGCATACCAATCTGGGTGCCCTGCTCTTTCTGGGTGCACTGGCGGCGGGCGCGCTCCTGCTGGTCACCGGGCTTGCCGACACGTCCCCGGCCCGCAAGGGTGTGCGCCTCCCCCAGCGCAGCGGAGCCTCCTTTGTCGCCCATGCCCGCATGGGCGACGGCTGGGGCGGCCCCAGCCAGAAGGGCAGGGCCCGGGAGGCGGCGCGGACACCTCTGGAAGAACGAATACAGTCGTTCATCGGCTCCGCCGAGGCCACGGCCAACAGCGCCCTGGAACAGGACCACTTCTTTATCCAGCTCTACGGCGAGGTCCAGAAGCTCTCCGGCCGGACCGTGGTGGAGGACGCCGACCCCCGTTACTCGGTGGTAAAGCTCACCGACGGCACCCTCACTTTCGTAAACGACCAGGCGCTGGACGTCTCCGGACATGGCCGGTCCGTGGCCCGTCTCTCCCGCGCCCTGGAGAAGCGGGATATCCCCCTTCTCTATGTCCAGGCCCCACAGAAGCTCCAGAGCGGCGACCCCCGCCTGCCGGATGGAGTGTCGGACTACGGCAACGACTATGCCGACCAGATCCTCGCCGTGCTGGAGGAACAGGGCGTGGCGGCGCTGGACCTGCGGGAGACCCTGGCCGCCTGCGGCCGGGACTGGTCTTCCCTCTTTTTCCGCACCGACCACCACTGGACCCCGGAGGCCGGCTTTCTCGCCTGCCAGACCATCGCGGAGACCCTGCGCCGGGATTACGGCTTCACGATCCCCGGGAAATACACCGATGAGCGCTTTTTCACCCGTACCTTTTATTCGGACTACTTCCTGGGCAGCCAGGGCAAACGGGTGGGCTCCCTCTACGCCGGAGTGGACGACATAGAGCTCTGGGTCCCCACCTTTCATACCAATTTCACCTATTCCATCCCCATCTATGATATGGAGCGCACCGGCCCCTTTGAGGAATCCCTCCTCTTCCCGGAGCGGGTGGAGGAGCGGGACTATTTCGGAGGCAATCCATATACCCTTTACGCCGGTGGGGATTACCCCATGGGGCGCATCTACAACGAGGTACATCCGGAAGGAAAACGCATCCTTCTGCTGCGGGACTCCTATGCCTGCGCCCTCACCCCCTTCCTGGCCCTGAGCTGCGGAGAGCTCATCACCATAGACCTGCGGTACTTCCATGACGACCTGCTCTCCTACGTGGACTGGCTGGAGCCGGACGTGGTGCTGGTGATGTACACCGCGGGCAGCCTGGCCCTGGACCCCCTCTTCGATTTCTTCCCCGCGGGCGACTTCTGTCTGGACACCTATCAAAGTGCGCCGCCCATCGCCCAAAAACCGGAACTGTGAGGTAATTGCCTATGTCCTCCGCCCTGCCCGACGCCCGCCGCCTGGACTACCACTATATCGCCATGCAGACGGGCTTCTGGGCCATGTTTGCCGCCGTCTGCGCCTATCAGGCCGCGCTGCTCACGGCGCGGGGATTCACCAACGGCGAGGCGGGAATGCTCATCGCCGTGCGGTGTCTGGCCGGCATCGTGTGCCAGCCGGCGCTGGGAAGCTTTGCCGACAGGCATCCCGGCATCCCGCTACGGCGCATCGTCAGCCTGTCCCTGGTCCTCAGTCTGGCGGCCAGTCTGGTGTTCCTGCTCTTCCCCATGGGCATGGCGGGCACCATCGCCGTCCTGGTGGTCATGGGTGGCTTTGAGATCTCCTCCTATCCCCTGATGGACGCCATGGCCATCCAGTTCATCAGCTTGGGCGTCCCGATCCGGTACAGTCTGGGCCGGGGCATCGGCTCCTTTTCCTATGCGGTGGTCTGCATTTTCCTGGGGCTCCAGGTCACCCGCTTCGGGGTGGAGTCCACCCTTATCACCCACGCCCTGCTGGTAGCCCTGGAGATCGCCCTGGTCGCCACCTATCCCTTCTGCCCCGCGGGACCCAAGGTTGCCCATGAGGCGCGGAAGCCCCACTCCGTGTTCTGGCTGCTGCGGCAGAATCCCGCCTTCACCGTCATGCTGCTGGCCATCCTTCTGGGCATCACCGGCTGCCTACCCATGTCCAACTTCCTGGTCAACGTGGTGGTGAGCCGCGGGGGCACGGAGGGAAGTCTGGGCGCCGCGCTCTTTCTTATGGCAGCCTTCGAGCTGCCCACCGCCTTTCTTTTTCAGCGCCTCTATCGGAGGCTGGGCGGCGGTCGTCTCCTGCTGGTGAGCATTCTCTTCTGCTTTGGAAAGGCCCTGGCCCTCTTCCTCGCCCCCGACCTCTTCTGGGTGTTTCTCGCCCAGCCCCTTCAAATGCTGGGCTATGGTCTCTTCACCCCCACCTCGGTCTACTATGTCAATGAGTCCGTCCCCGAGGAGGACCGGATAAAGGGGCAGACGGTGATGATGGTGGCCTCCAACGGCCTGGGCGGCGTCCTCGGAAGTCTCCTGGCCGGGAGGGCCCTGGACCTGGGCGGCGCCAACCTGATGCTGGCGTTCTGTATGGTCTGCTGTGTCCTGGCCGCAGGGCTGGCCCTGGCCTCTCTCCGCATGAGCCGGGGAACGGCGCCGGTCCGCTGAAGCCGGCACCAGACGTAAAAAGCCGCCCCCGGAGCCTGCGTCGGCTCCGGGGGTGGCTTTTTCCACTTTTCGGGGATCAGCCCGCCACGACCAGGCGGACCTTGCCGCCTTCGTCGGGGGATTTGTCATAGTAAACGGTCAGTGTGCCGGAATAGGCCCGGGCCAGGTTGAGGGCATTCTTATAGTCCTCGTCCGAGGCCTTCTCCCCCACGGCAAACCATGTCTCGGTGGCCTTATTGTAGCACTGGACATTGTCGGCGATGGGCAGGACCATGCTGGGCAGCGTCAGGGTCATCTCGTCCATATCAAAGGCGTCGCTGCGGACGTTGTCCACGGATTTCAGCTCCACGGCGGTCCCCAGCGTCCGGGTCCCATCCTTCCGCTTGGGCCCTTCCACGACCCCATAGGGCTTTCCGTCCCGGTAGTTCGTGTAGGTGAGCAGACCGGCGGCGGGGCTCGGGTTCTCCGCATTTTCGATCCCCACATGGGTGGTGGTGCTCCAGCCCGTGACCGTATCGGGATTCTCCAGATCGCCGTAGATGGGCTTCCTGGTGGTCTCGACCTTGAGCATACCATAGGTGTAGCAGTCTCCGGTGGCGTCATTGAGCACCACGATGTCGGCGTTGCCCGCGTAGTCCGTGTGGACATAGGTGATCTGTCCGGCGGGGACGGTGGCGCGGGTGATGTCCTCCAGTTCGATCTCCACCAGGGGGCTGGCGTTCACCTGCTCGTAAAGCTTTACGTTATCGGAGAGCTTTACCGAACCCATGGTCCGTTTCTGCACATCCAGGGCGGATTTGGAGCCGCCTCCGGTGAGCTTGGTGAGGCTCAGGCGCCCCTTCTGCGTGGAGGAAACGCTGACCAGTTGTCCCAGCATATCGTCCGCCCGCGTCCCGGTGTAGGCGGTGCCGCCCGTCAGGGTGAGGGGCTTGCCGTTCTCATCCAGAAGATTGAGAGTGGTGATGGTGGCGTTGCCGGAGGAGTCGATGCTCTCCACTGTGCCCACGGTGGTGGACTTGGCCGCGGAAGTCTCCACCGCACCGGCCACCATGCCGTTGTAGGCCAGCAGAAGGGTGAGCTTATCCCCGGGCTCAAAGGAGCGCAGGTCGGATGCCGCGCCGGGCAGCACGGTGAAATCATGCCCCATTACCGTAATGGTGGCCGGCGTATCCCGGTTGGGGTAGACGTTCTCATAGATACCGGTGATGCGCAGGTCGGAGACGTACATCACGTTGTTGGCCGCGTCGAAGGTCGTCACGTCGTACTGGCGGATATCCTCCGTGGTGGCCGGGATCCCGTTTTTATAGACGGCATAGGACTCGTTTCCGGAATAGTTGGGCTTATTCTTCACCACCGTGGTGGAGTTGTCCGTCCTTCCGGCCGCGGTGCGCACAAAGATATATTCCAGCTCTCCTGCGGCGGAGTACTGCAACACCGCCTGGGTCCCGGCGGCCAGGCCGCTGAGGTACACCTTGTCGTACGTGGTAGCCTTGCCGTCCTGCCACACCTCGGTCTTTTCCGGCTCATCGATGTCCACGGTGCCCCCGCCGGAGACCTTCATGCTGTCGTAGGCCATGGAGAGGATGCCCACCACCTGCTGGGTGCCGTTTTCGGAGGGCTGGACGGCCACGATCTTCTCGTCCTTATCCAGCATCAGCTTGGCCCGGCGGCCCACCAGGTCGTCGGAGAAGGGGGCGTGGTCGGTCTTATACACCTTATCCTCGGACACCTTCACACCGGCGGCGCCGTCGGGAGCGATCGCCGCCACATCAAAGACGATGGTCTCATCGGTGATGGTGCACGCCAGATTGGTGAGGTATTCCTTATCGCTGCCCTTGGTATCGATGAACAGCAGATTTTCCATCAGGAGGGCGGTCTGGCCCCGGGTGATGGTATCCCCGGCCGCCAGCCTCACCCCGTCGGAGAGCGCCAGCTCATCGGCCTTGGCCAGATAGCCGCTGGGCCACACCATTCCCACATCGCTGTCCCCATAGCCCAGGATGCGCACCAGAATGGTGACGGCCTCCGCATAGGTGATGGCCCGGTCCGGATTGAAATTGCCGTAGGCGTCTCCCCGGATGATGCCCGGAGTGGTGGAGGCGTTCTCCCCGGAGCCGCTGGTGGTGCTCTGGGTGGCCACGGCGATATAACCCCTGGCCCAGTGGGTGGCCGGGACGTCCTTGAAGATGGTGCGGTTCATCTGGGCCGGCACCTGGTCGCCGTTGCCCATGAGCTCCACCGCCATCTTGCAGAATTCCGCCCGGGTGAGGGTGCGCTCCGGCGTAAAGGCGGTGCCGCCGGTACCGTTGACGATACCCAGGAGCCGCAGGGTCTCAGCGGCCCCCGCCACCTCGGGGTCGGCGATGTCGGTAAAGGCGGTGGAAACTGTGGACGCGGTGTCTGCCGCTGTGGGCAGGACCAGCATACCGCACAGGACGGCGCAGGTGAGCAGCAGCGACAAAACTCGTTTTGTTCTCATATCTTTTCTCTCCTTGCAGTGTGGAGTTGCACCCTTATTCCGCCCGCAGGGCCACCACGGGCTGAAGGCCGCTGGCCTTGATGGCGGGGTACATGCCGAAGATGATGCCCAGCGCCACGGAAATGGCCGCAGCGGCCACGGTGATGGCCGCGCTGGGGATGAGTATGGTGCCGAAGGACAGCTTTCCCACGATCAGCGTGCCGATATAGCCCACGCCGATGCCGAAGATGCCGCCGATGCCGCAGATCATAGCGGCCTCAATGAGAAACTGGACCACGATGCTCTTCCGCTCGGCGCCGATGGCCTTGCGGATACCGATCTCTCTGGTCCGCTCGGTGACGGTGACCAGCATGATATTCATGATGCCGATGCCGCCCACCAGCAGGGAGATGGCCGCGATGCCGCCCAGGAACCGCTGCTGCATGGCGTTGGCCTCGTTGGATTCGTTCTGCCAGGTATCCTCGGAGTAGATGCTGTAGCTCCCGGAGTTTGTGTTGATGATTCCGGAGAGGAAGCCGTTGAGGCTGGTGGTGACCTCCTTGATGGCGTCGGAGTTCTTGACCTTGACCACATACTCCTCGATGGGCTGGTTGTCGTTGAAGAGCCGGGTCATGGTGCTGGGCAGGAGGATCATGCGGTCCAGCCGCTTGATGGACTCGCTCATCCACTGCGCTTCCTCAGAGGTGCCCAGGTCCGCGCCGGAGCCCTTGCTCTTATAGACGCCCACCACCCGGAAGGGGGTGCCGTTGATAGAGATGGTCTTGTCCACGGGGTCGGCAAAGGAGAACAGATACTCCGCCGTGGCCGCGCCCAAGACACAGACCTGATTGGAATTCTCCACATCCAGATAGGACAGATCCCGCCCTTTTGAGATCACATAATCGTTGCAGAGACCGAACTTGTCATTGCCCAGATAGATCTGGGGATAGTCACTGCTGCTGTCGTAGCTGACCATCACGCCTCCGCCGCCGTAGGATCGATTGGAGTTCCGGCTGAGGGTCTTGGACTCATACTTGATGGTGGGACTGGACCAGATATATCCGTTGGGGGAAACACCCACCACGCCGTCGAGCTGGAGGCAGTAGTCGTAGAGCGCCTGCCCCACATCCACGCTGCTGGAATTGCCCCAGGTATAGGCGGAGACGTTGATTTTGTTGCTGCCCATACTCTCATAGTAGGCCTTCATGGCCATATTCTGGCCCTGCGCGTAGGATACCAGGATGATCACGGCGGCCAGGCCGATGATGATGCCCAGCATGGTCAGGGCGGAGCGGCCTTTGTTGGACGATATGGATTTGGCCGCCATCTTGATGGCTTGGGTCAGGTTCACAGGCCCACCTCCTCTCGTGTGCCGTCGCCCACAATGCGGCCGTCGGAGATGCGGACGATCCGCTCGGCGGTGGCGGCGATGCCGTTGTCGTGGGTGATGAGGATGACGGTGGTACCGTCCTCATGGAGATTGTGCAGGATCTCCAGCACGTGCCTGCCGGTCTTGGAGTCCAGGGCGCCGGTGGGCTCGTCGGCCATGATAATGGGGGGACGGGTGGCAATGGCCCGCGCGATGGCCACCCGCTGCTGCTGTCCGCCGGACATCTCTGCGGGCTTGTGCTGCCAGCGGTCCTCCATGGACACCTTTTCCAGCGCCTCCATCACCATGTCCTCCCGCTTGCCCAGAGGCACGCCCTGGTAGATGAGAGGGAGCTCCACGTTCTCATAGGCGCTCAGGGCCGGGATCAAATTGTATCCCTGGAAGATGAAGCCGATCTCCTTGTTCCGGATGTGGGCCAGCTCCCGGTCCGTCCGCTCGGTGATGTCGGTGCCGTCCAGCCAGTAGTCCCCATAGGTAGGGATGTCCAGACAGCCCAGGATGTTCATCAGCGTGGACTTGCCGGAGCCGGACTGGCCGATGATGGCCACGAACTCCCCCCGGTCGATGGTAAGCGTCACGCCGTCCAGGGCCCGGACCTCGCTCTCCTTGCCCTCATTATAAATCTTATACAGGTTTCTGATGTCTATGAGCATGGCGCTACCTCAGCCCCAGGCCTGTTCGACATAGTAGTTCACGAAGACCTCTTCGTCTCCCTGGAGACCTTCCTTGATCTCCACATTGTAGTTGTCGGAAAGGCCGGTGACCACGGGCACGGGGTAGTAGCCCTCCGCCTCGCTGGGATAGGTGGGCGTCTGCCCGGGCTCCGTGGCGGGGATGTCGATTTCCACAGCGTTGTCCGGGCGGGCGTCGGCATGGATGAACACTACGGAGGAGGTGTTGCCGTCGGTATCGCTAACGTACTTCACCGACTGCATGGGCACTACGATGCAGTCGTCGGACTGACTGGCCACAAAGGAGTAGTCCAGCCACATACCGGCCAGCAGGGTGCCGCCGAAGTTGTCCACCTCCAGGGTCACGGGATAGCTGGTCATGCCGTTGGAGCTGTTCTCCCCCACGCTCATGTTGATACTGGTGACCGTGCCCATAAAGCTGTTCCCGTTGTAGTCGGTGAGCTCCACCGCCATGCCGGGACTGACAAAGGAGATGTTCCGGTCGTCCACGGTGATCTCCACCACCATGGTGGTGGTATTGGAAATGGTGATGACGGTCTCTCCGCTCTTGACCTCCGCGCCCTCGGTGAGGGTGCAGGTAGTGACCATGCCGTCGATGGGCGCAGTGGCGTTGAAGTTGCTCAGTGCCTTCTGGGCCTCGGTGAGCTTCTCCATGGCGTCGTCGATCTCCTTCTGCTTGGCACGCATGTCGGAGTCGATGGTGTCGGAACCCATCACCAGCAGGACGTCCCCGGCGTTCACATTGGCGTACCGCAGCAGATTGTCGGTCAGCAGGGGGCCTTCGGACTCGGTAACGATCTTCCGCGTCTCATAGTACTCGGTCTCGCCGTTTGCATAGGGATAGATGGCGCTTCCGTCGGCGGCGGCGAGGGTGGCTGTGGCGGTCATCCCCTGGGTCAGGGTGCTGGGATTGTCAAATGCGATGACGACCTCAAAGTAGACCGAGCCCTCGGGAGATATGTAACTGACCTTGTTGATCTTCTCCACCGTGCCGTTGAAGCTGTCCATCACGGCGGGAATGGAGACGCTGACGCTCTGCCCCACCGCAATGTCGTTTTCATAGGCATAGCTGAAGTAGAGGGAGAGCTTGAGCTTTTTGTCGTTGACCAGTGTGGCCACCGCGGCGCCGTCCGCAACGTCGTCTCCCACCTGGAACTCGCTGATCTCCACCAGTTTGCCGGCAAAGGGGGCCCGGACGGTGAGGTTGTTGGCCTTCTTCACCAGATCGTTCATGTCCTTCTGGAGATTGTCCACCTTCTCCTGGGCGGCGGTGACCTCGTCCTCGGCGTCCTGGCTGCGGATGGTATAGAGAGGCTGCCCCGCGGTGACCGTATCGCCGGCGGTGACATAGACCTCCTGTACGGTGCCGCCCTGGGTCAGCGTGATGGCGGCGGATTCCTTGGCTTTGGCGTTGCCGCTGCCCTGTACGGTGCTCTGGATCGAGGAGATCTGGGCCACGGCAGTCTGGATCTGGCTCTCCACCTCCTCCTTCTTGGTGAGAAAACGGTACAGGAAAACCCCGCCCACCGCCAGCGCCGCCAAGACGACCAGGGTGATGATGGTATTTCGGACCCTTTTCCGGTTTCTCTTCTTCTGCCCGCTGGACTTCTTGGGTGTTTCGGGCGGCGCGGGGGTCTCTACGGACGTCGCCTTCTGCTCTGTCATTTCAGCCATGTTGTATTCCCTCCTGAATTGCTGCGCATACTGATGCTATTGTACCACGCTCCTCCGGAAGCGTAATTACAAAGCAATGACAATTTCTTAAGGTTCTCTTAAGAGTTCTGTATGACGTGTCATTCATTAGACGATGCTCGACCCCGAAAAGTTACAGCATACGAAAGAAAAATTTGTTTGCCGCCGCGCCGGGCGCAATTCTCCGCACACAGTCTTGAAAACATACTATTCCTGTGGTATTATAGGAACACAGTTTGGTATACTTTTAAGAATGAGGATGATTGCATGAAAATTTCCACCAAGGGCCGCTACGCCCTGCGCCTGATGCTGGACCTGGCCCTGGCCTCTCCCGGGGAGCCGGTCCCCCTTCGGGACGTGGCCCAGCGGCAGGAGATTTCCGATAAATACCTGGAGCAGATCGTCACCCCTCTCTCCCGCGCCGGCCTGGTGCGCAGCGTCCGGGGCGCCGGCGGCGGCTATCTGCTGACCCGCGCCCCGTCCGCGTACACCGTGGGGGAGATCCTGCGGCCTCTGGAGGGGAGCCTTGCACCGGTGAGCTGTGTGGACGGCAGCGAGTGCTGCGGCCGCGCCGCCCAATGCGTCACGCTGGAGGTCTGGCAGGAGATCCAAAAGGCGGTGTCCGGCGTAGTGGACCATATCACACTGGCGGATCTGGTGGAACGCCACCGCCAGAAATCCCTTCTTCTGATGGATCAGGCCCGGTCGTAATTCAGCCTGTCGGGGGGAGCGGCTGCTCCCCCCGTTTTTTTCCTCTTCACCTCTTGACAAGTTGTGGGGCATGGCTTATAATTTGTAATCATAGTAATTCTATATGAATTAAGTAATTTATGTTCCTGAAAGGAGCTGTCAGTATGTCCCGTTTTCTCTATGCCGATCACGCCGCTACCACCGCGCTCTCTCCCAGGGCGCTGGAGGCCATGACGCCCTATTTTCGGGACGCCTATGGGAACCCCTCCAGCCTCTATACATTCGGCCAGCAGGCCAAGTCCGATCTGGACGCCGCGCGGGCAGAGGTCGCCCGGTGCCTGAACGCAAAGCCCGAGGAGATCTTCTTCACCTCCGGCGGGACGGAGAGCGACAACTGGGCCCTCAAGGCCGTGGCCGAGCTCCGGGGCGGCAAGGGCAGGCACATCATCACCTCCGCCATTGAGCATCACGCCATCCTGCACACCCTGGAGCACCTGGAAAAGGCCTTGGGCTTTTCGGTCACCTACCTGCCGGTGGATTCCCTGGGCCGTGTGGACCCTCAGGCGGTAAAGGCGGCCATCCGCCCCGACACCATCCTCATCACCGTCATGGCCGCCAATAACGAGATCGGCACCATCGAGCCCATCGCCGAAATCGGCGCCATCGCCCGGGAGGCCGGTGTGCTCTTCCATACCGACGCCGTTCAGGCGGTCGGACACATTCCCGTGGACGTATCCGCCTGGAACTGTGATATGCTCTCCCTCTCCGGCCATAAATTCCACGGCCCCAGGGGCGTGGGCGCGCTGTATGTCCGCAGGGGCCTGCGCCTGCCGCCCCTCATCCACGGCGGCGGGCAGGAGAAGGGCCGCCGCTCCGGTACGGAAAATGTGGCCGGCGCCGTGGGCCTGGCCGCCGCGCTGAGAGAGGCGGTGGACGGGCTGGAGGCCCGCTCCGTCCTGCTCGCCGCCCGGCGGGACCGGCTGATCGAGGGCCTCACCCGGCTGCCCTGCTCCCGCCTCACCGGCGATCCGGTGCATCGCCTGCCCGGCACCGCGTCCTTTGTCTTTGAGGGCGTGGAAGGCGAGGCGCTCCTTCTCCATCTGGATGCCAAGGGCATCTGCGCCTCCTCCGGCTCAGCCTGTTCCTCCGCCTCCCTGGATCCCTCCCATGTCCTGCTGGCCATCGGCCTGCCCCATGAGGTGGCCCACGGCTCCCTGCGCCTCTCCCTGGGAGAGGAGAACACCGACGAGGACGTGGACTACCTCCTCCAGGCTGTCCCCGAGGTGGTGGAATACCTCCGGAATATGTCCCCCGTGTGGGACAAGGCCCAGCAGAAGCCCGTCTGGAACCTGTAAACGACGAAAGGAGAATTTCTTATGCTTTATACAGAAAAGGTCATGGACCACTTTGAACATCCCCGCAATGTGGGTGAGATCGAACATGCCGACGGGGTGGGTCAGGTGGGCAACCCCAAGTGCGGCGACATCATGAAGATGTATCTGAAGATCGATGACGGCGTCATTACTGACGTAAAGTTCAAGACCTTTGGCTGCGGCTCCGCCATCGCCACCTCCTCCATGGCCACCGAGCTCATCAAGGGCAAGCGGGTGGAGGAGGCCCTGGGCCTCACCAACGCCGCCGTGGCCGAGGCGCTGGGCGGCCTGCCCGCCTACAAGATGCACTGCTCCGTGCTGGCTGAGGAGGCCATCAAGGCGGCTCTGGCCGACTACTACCAAAAGCAGGGGCTGGAGGTGCCGGAGGCCTGTAAGCTGGCCTGTGAGGACGGCGAGGGCTGCTGTTGTCACTGAGACCCGCCCCCGCCCTTTTCTCCTTGACACTTTCCCCCGTATGACATACAATAATTTGTACGTGAATTTTCTTCTTTGCTGGTGTAAAATTCCCGCGGGGCGCGCTCTGCGCTCCGTTCCGGCACCTTTCAGAGAGAGAATAAGGGGGAACGGCCCTGTGATCGAACTCAAACACCTGTCCAAAACCTTCTCCACCGGCGAGGGTGAGTTTCACGCCCTGGAGGATGTGAGCCTCACCGTCCAGACCGGGGACATCTTCGGCATCGTGGGCATGAGCGGCGCCGGCAAATCCACGCTGGTCCGGTGCATCAACCTGCTGGAGAAGCCCACCTCCGGCCATGTGATCATCGACGGCCAGGACATGACCGCCCTGTCCGCCCGGGCGCTTCTGGAGATGCGCCGGTCCATCAGCATGATCTTCCAGCAGTTCAATCTGCTCATGCAGCGCACCTGCCTCAAAAACATCTGCTTCCCCATGGAGATCGCCGGTGTCCCCGCGGCCGAAGCCAAAAAGCGGGCGCTGGAACTCCTGGACGTGGTGGGACTTCCCGACAAGGCGGACGCCTATCCCGCCCAGCTCTCCGGCGGCCAGAAGCAACGCATTGCCATCGCCCGCGCCCTGGCCTCCGACCCCAAGGTCCTGCTGTGCGACGAGGCTACCTCCGCCCTAGACCCCACCACCACCCGCTCCATCCTGCGCCTCATCCAGGACATCAACAAGCGCCTGGGTATCACCGTCATCATCATCACCCACGAGATGGCCGTGGTGGAGGAGATCTGTACCCACGTGGCCATTTTGGACCACGGACATATGGTGGAGACCGGCACGGTGGAGGATATCTTCTCCAATCCCAAGACCGAGGCCGGGCGAAGGCTGGTCTATCCCGAAGGGGCCCACATCGATCAGTTTCCCGCGTCGGGCGTGGTCCGTGTGGCCTTCAACGGCGGCTCCTCCTACGAGCCGCTCATCGCCTCCCTGGCCATCGACTGCGGTGTGAAGGTGAATATTCTGGGAGCCGACACCCGCAACGTGGGCGGCAAGGCCTTCGGCACCATGCTGCTGGGCCTGCCCGCAGACAAGGGCGAGGCCGCCAGGGCCATGAGCTATCTCATGGCGCAGAAAGACGTGACCGTGGAGGAGGTGCCGGACTACCATGCATGAGCTGCTCAACAACCCCGAGGTCCAGCGCCTTCTGGCGCCGGACACCGGGCTGCTCTTCGCCGTCTGGGAGACCATGTATATGACGGTGGTCTCCACCCTGTTCGCCTATGTCATCGGCCTGCCGCTGGGTGTGCTGATGGTGGCCGGCGAGGAGGGCGGCGTCATGCCCCTGCCCCGCCCGGTGATGACCGTCCTCAATTTCATCATCAACATCCTGCGCTCGGTCCCCTTCCTCATCCTGATGGTCCTGGTCATTCCCCTGTCCCGGTTGATCATCGGTACCAGCATCGGCACCGTGGCCACCATCATCCCCCTCATCGTGGCCGCCTTCCCCTTCGTGGCCCGGCTGGTGGAGGCCTCCATCCGCGAGGTGGACAAGGGTGTGGTGGAGGCCGCCCAATCCATGGGCTGCTCCCCCTTCCAGATCATTTCCAAGGTGATGATCCCGGAGAGCCGTCCTTCCCTCATTTCCGGCTTTACCACCGCCTTCATCACCATCCTCAGTTACGGCGCCATGGCCGGTGCCATCGGCGGCGGTGGTCTGGGCTCCATGGCCCTCAACCTGGGCTACCAGCGGCGCATGTATATCGTTCTCTATGTGGCGGTCATCGTCCTGGTGGTGCTGGTGCAGATCTTCCAGTCCGTGGGCACCCGCATGGCGGTCCGTCTGGACAAGCGCATCACGCCCAAGGGGAAAAAGCGCGGACTCAAGGAGGCCGGGAAAAAGATCAAAAATGACCGGCACATCCCCGGCGCGATGTAAAGGAATTGGCGGGTCTGACAAAGTCCTCGCTTTGTCAAACCCGCCTTTTTGATTAAATGCACCATTGACAGAGCCGCTTCTCCGGGGTAAACTAAATGCAACCCGGAGACAATGGAATATCGCTGACAAAGGCAATGAAGAGAAGAGTACGTGCGGAGATACGTCACAGAGAGCCCCGGCTGGTGGGAAGGGGTATGGAAGGCCGCGCTGAACATGGTCTCGGAGCCGCGCACCGAGTGTACCGGCGTACATAAGGCTGCGACGGGGGCGCCCGTCATAGCGCAGGCGTATCGGATTCTCCTGTACGCTCCAAGGCCCCGGCCGTGAGGTCCGGGCGAAACAAGGTGGTACCACGAAGCGAAATGCTCTCGTCCTTGATGCAGTGGCATCGAGGGCGTTTTTTTGTCCCTTGCCGGCGATATACCCTGGTTCTCATGGTTCAAAATGTATCATAAGAATAGGAGAATGAAACATGAAAAAGCTCGTCTCTCTGCTCCTCACCGGCGCTCTGGCCTGCGGCCTGTTGGCCGGCTGCGGCGGCAACGCCGCCAGTACGCCCGCCCCTGCCGACACCACCGCACCTGTGGACACCACTGCTCCCGCCGAGACCAATCCCCTAGATGGCACCGTGCTGAAGGTGGGCGCCACCCCCGCCCCCCACGCCGAGATTCTGGAAGTGGTGAAAGACCTGCTGGCGCAGCAGGGCATTACCCTGGAGATCGTGGAGTTCAACGACTATATCCAGCCCAACCTGGCCGTGGAGGACGGCTCCCTGGACGCCAACTACTTCCAGCACATCACCTACATGAATGAGTTCAACGAGAGCGATGGCACCCACCTGGTGAGCGCGGCCGAGATCCACTATGAGCCCTTCGGACTCTACGCGGGTAAGACCTCCTCCATCTCCGACCTGGCCGACGGCGCCCAGATCGCCGTGCCCAACGACACCACCAACGAGGCCCGCGCCCTGCTGCTGCTGGAGCAGGAGGGGCTCATCACCCTCAAGGAGGGCGCCGGCATCACCGCCACCAAGGCCGACATCGCGGAGAACCCCAAGAACCTGGACATCGTTGAGCTGGAAGCCAGTCAGCTCCCCGTGCGCCTGGCCGACGTGGACATGGCCGTCATCAACGGCAACTACGCCATCGACGCCGGCCTGAAGGTCTCCGACGCCGTGGCCATCGAGGCCGCCGACGGTGAAGCCGCCTCCGCCTATGTCAATGTGCTCGCCGTCGAGGAGGGCCGTGAGAATGATCCCGCCATCCAGGCCCTGGCTGCGGCCATGACCAGCCAGGAGGTCAAGGACTTCATTAATGACACCTATGACGGCGCCGTGGTCGCCGTATTCTGATCAAATCCCCATGGGAGGACCCGCCCGCCCTGCGGACGGGTTTTCCCAACACCAAAAATCATACTAAATTGGAGGGAATACTATGAAAATCGCCCCTGTGCTCACCGATCTGATCGGCAACACCCCCCTGCTTGCCCTGGACCGTTACGCCCCCGGCGCCCACATCCTGGCCAAGCTGGAGTCCTTCAATCCCCTCTCCTCCGCCAAGGACCGGGCGGCCCTCTATATGATCCGTGACGCCGAGGCCAGAGGCCTTCTGAAGCCGGACACCGTCATCGTGGAGCCCACCAGCGGGAACACCGGCGTAGGTCTTTCCTACATTGCGGCCATCCGGGGCTACCGCATCATCCTCACCATGCCGGAGACCATGAGCCTGGAGCGGCGGAACCTCTTGGCCGCCCTGGGAGCTGAACTGGTGCTCACCCCCGGCGCCGAGGGCATGAAGGGCGCCATCGCCAAGGCGAACGAACTGCTCACCACCCTGCCGTCGGCCTGGATGCCCGGCCAGTTTGACAACCCCGCCAACGCCACCGCCCACTATGAGACCACCGGGCCTGAGATCTGGCGGGACACCGACGGGACCGTGGATATCCTGGTGGCGGGCGTGGGAACCGGCGGCACCCTCACCGGCGCAGGCCGCTTCCTGAAGGAGCAGAAGCCCGGCATCCGCCTGGTGGCGGTAGAGCCCGCCGAATCCCCCGTCCTCTCCGGCGGGAAGGCCGGCCCCCACAAGATCCAGGGCATCGGCGCCGGCTTTGTGCCCAAGGTCCTGGATCTGTCGCTGGTGGACGAGGTCCTCACCATCCCCAGCGCGGAGGCGCTGGAGGCCGGAAGGGCCTTGGTGAGGACCGAAGGGCTGCTGGTGGGCATCTCCTCCGGTGCGGCCGCACGTGCGGCCGCGCTCCTGGCCGCACGGCCTGAGAATGCCGGAAAGACCATCGTCGTCGTCCTGCCGGACACCGGGGAGCGCTATCTCTCCACAGAGCTTTTCCGGAGAGACTCCTGACGACGGCCCGCCGGGCGGAGCACCCGCCGTCTCTCCCTGCTTTTCCAGGCCGCCTGATCCAAGCAGCATCAAACCAGAAATGAGAAATGAGCGCCGCAGAATTTTTATTCTGCGGCGCTCACGCTGTTGATTCCTATTTTACCTGAAACATGTTGGTCATATCCAGGGTGATCTCGGTGGTGTAGGGATTCAGGAGCTCGTTGAATATCTCCAGGCATCCCTCCCGATCCAACTGATAGCACCAGGATACGCCGTTATAGCGCGCGTCTCCGTTGCCGGGCAGGGTGCCGGTGGAGACCCCGGTGCCGAAGTCCACACCCACTGCCTGGGTGGCAAACCAGGCGATATCCGTGGCCGACAGATCTGTCTTTACGTTCTGGGTGAAAATATCCACAAAGTTATTGAAGAGGCTCAGGCTGGACCAGGAGAGGACTTTTTTTGCAATGGCGGTGAGCATCTTCTGCTGAGTCTGGGTCCGGCCCACATCGGTGTAGCCGCTGCCGTCATTGTTGTGGCGAAAACGGACCACCTCCAGGGCCTGCTGGCCGTTGAGATGCTGCATCCCCTCCTTGTAGTGGATGTAGAGCTCCTGGTCGGGGGTGGAATCATCATAATCCATATCGCAGGGGACGTAGAAATCAATGCCCCCCACCGCATCCACCAGGGCCTTGAATGCCCTGATGTTCACCGTCATATAGTGGTCGATGGGGATGCCTATGAGATCGGAGACCGTCTCTTTCAGGGCCTCGATCCCGCCGGAGCCATAGACGGCGTTGATCTTCGGAAAGCTGCGGTCTACCAGGGTATCTCTGGGGATGGAGACCACGCCCACCTTCTGCTCCGCTGTGTCGTAGGCCGCCACCATGATGGTGTCGGTGTTTCCGCCCCCCACGTCGGTGGCGGCCAGCAGAAAGGTATAGAAGCCCTCCTTGCGCACCAGGGGCACGGGTGTGGGGGTGGCCGCGCTTTCATCCTCCGGCGTGTCCGGATCGTCGGAAGCCGGGGCACGGGAAGGGATTGAGGTGGTCGGAGGCGCCGCCTGTTCCGGCGGGCGGACCAGGGCCTTGAACCCGCAGAAAAACACCACGATGAGGACGGAGACAGCCACGGCGGTCCGGTACAGCGCCCGACCAAGCCGCCGCACCCCGGAGGCCTTTCGCCGTTTCTTTTTCAGTAGACGCCTCGCCAAACTCCGCTCACCCTCTCGATTATGTCAACGGATATCAGTATATCCGCTCCACGGTCGTTGGGCAAGCAAAAGTTTTATATTTCACAAAATTTTTATCTTTTTCCCCGCAGGTGGAGGATCGGGTCCATATCCTGTTCCGGCGCCGTGATCGGCTTCCGGTGTCTGACCGCCCTCAGTCCTCGATGTGGATAACGGCCACCGGGCATCCGTCGGCCGCCATCCTGACCTGCTCCTCATTCTCCCCGGTCGGCGCGCGGTATACCTCCGCCAGTCCGTCGTCCGCCATCTGAAAAACCTCCGGGCAGGTCCCGGCGCACAGCCCGCAGCTGATGCACCCATCCCGATCTATCATGACCTTCATCTCTTACTCTGCCTCCTTGTTTTAACGGCCTGTTCTGAAATCCTGAAACCATGCCCGCCGCCAGGGCGCAGCCGTCCCGGCGTTTGAGCGGGCCCGCGCTTTTCAGCCAGGTCTCAGGTTCCCGCATAGTATGGCTGCGCCGCGTTCAGGCTATTCATTTTTCCCATAAGCCGGTAAAAACAAACTCCCCCCATCCTGCGGCCCGGAGCGCAAGGAAACGGCACGACAAAACGTCGTGCCTCACTTCTTGTTTTGTTGTTGGTTCGAGCGGCGATATGGCGCCGCTCCGCTCACAACCCGGCGCAGCGTTCGTGATTGGGAAAGGGGGAGCAGAGGAGCGGGCGGATGACGTTTTTTTGCCATAGGCAAAAAAACGTCGGAGCAAAGTTCACTTTGCTCCGACGTGGTGCGGCTGGCGGGAGTCGAACCCGCACGCCCATACGGACACAAGCACCTCAAGCTTGCCAGTCTACCAGTTCCAGCACAGCCGCAGATCACAGCAACTCAACAAGCTGCCTGATTATTATATTGCGTTTGGCCCTGTTTGTCAACTCAATTTTTTCTCCCGCACGCAAAAAAACAGCGAAAAAAGTGTTGACACCGGGGACATCCTATGGTAGTATATTTCTTGCGCTGAACGGCGCAAAACCACTTGCGCGAGTGGTGGAATTGGTAGACTCGCTGGCTTCAGGTGCCAGTGTTCGCAAGGACGTGCGGGTTCGACTCCCGCCTCGCGCACCACGCCGGAGCAAAGTTCGCTTTGCTCCGGCTTTTTTATGCCCGCGGCAAAAACGCACGTCGTCCGTCATCTTTCGAGATTTTGTGGATTTTGTAAAAATGGGACATCCCCCTTGACTTTTAAGGGTTACGTTGTATAATAAAAGGCGACAGAAATCCAGAAATAACCTTACAACTTTATAACGTGCATTGTGCCCCTGCGCCTGGGACCCGGGCAGGCGCAGGGATGAGGGAATTTCGGTGAGACTCCGGAGCTATTCCGTATCCGTGTGTGCATGAGGCTGTTGTTCGCGGCGTGAGCCGGCCATTGGGGGGACCCCGAGAAGGTGGAGCAGCAGACGTGGGCCCCTGTGCCGGGGCCCGGAAGCATAAGCCGGTAGACCTACAGTGTTCGAGACCGCGTCCGCGTTGTGCGGGTGCGGAGATTGTCTACGGGAACAAACGGCCGTGACGAATGGAAGTACATTCGTCGCGGCCGTTTTCTATTTTTCGGGCGTGGCCCGCGGCTTTCTAGGGGCCGCCGGAGCGCCGGTGCGCCTTGCAAATTCAATAGAGAAAGGAGACATGCCCACAGATCAACTGCGATCCCGTTCCCAAAATATATGTATGTGAAAGGAAGGGTAACATGCAAACGAAACTGAACCTGAGAAAAGTCCTCGCCCTGGGCGCCACCCTGGCTATGCTGGCCACCAGCGCCCTCGCCTCCTCCACCAGCTCCTGGCCCGTCTACGGCGGGAACGCCAACCACAACAGCGTGGTCAGCGGCGCGCCCACCTCGTCCCCCACAGTCGCAGAAATCAACCTGCTTAACGCGAACAGCGGCTGGGACGGCGTGGACACCGTGCCCGTGATGGAAACCGTGGACGGCGTGACCTACGCCTATGTGCTCTATGACGGACATGCGGCCGGCTCCCACCTGGCAAAATTCAATTGCGGTACGGCGATCAGCAACACTGGGAGCAGCGGCGACGCGATCTATGCCGCCGCAAAGGAATGGGACGTACAGCTTGGGAGCGCCTCCGGCTTCCAGCTCTCCACCCCGGTCCTCTATGGAGGCAAAGTGTATGTGGCCACCAACGGCGGCGAGGTCTACGCCGTGGACACCAGTAACGGCGCAAAATCGCTGGTCGTTTCGGTGAGCACGGGCCAGATCAACACCCCGCTGACCATCTATGACGATTATCTCTACTTCGGCACCTGGGTCGGCAACGGCACCATCGAGGGCGCCACGGCGCCGGGCCGCTACTACCAGGTGGCTCTGAATGACACCGACAACGTACAGTCCGTGTCCTCCATCGCCAAGGGCTTCTACTGGGCCGGGGCCGTGGTGTCCGGCAGCTACATCTACTTCGGCGGCGACGGCGGCTATCTGTACTACCGCCCGGTGGGAAGCGGCTTCGGGACCACCTCCGACACGGATATTCAGAGCACCAGCCTGAACCTGGCTACCGACACGGACGGCGCGTCCGACGTGGGCAACATCCGGTCCACCGTCATGCTGGACGGCGGCAAGCTGTACTTCACCAGCCAGGGCAAATACCTCTGGTGCTGCACCATCGGCAGCAGCGGCGCCCCCGCCATCAGTTGGAAGGCCTCCCTGGGCGGCACCTCCACCTCCACCCCCACCAAGGTGGGCGACCGCATCTACGTGGGCTACTACTCCGGCTTCAGTGCCGGCGGCGTTCAGTGCGTCGGCGCCAGCGGGAGCCATACCGTGGCCACGGTGGCCTCCGGCTTCCCGGTCCAGAGCTCCATCCTGGTCCAGGGCGCCGGCACCGGCACCGACTACCTGTACTTCAACACCAACTCCGGCTCCGGCGCGGGCTACTGCTACAGCTACAACGGCAGCGCCGGCGCTTCGGTGTGGTCCACCAGAGGCGACACCTACGCCCTGGGCGGCATGGCCTGTGACAACGGCTACCTCGTCTTTGGCAACGATAAGAATCACCTGTACGTGGTGAAATAATCCCAGGGACCGTCGCCGGGGCGGTCGACCGCCCCGGCGACGGATTTTCCCATATTCTAGAGAGAGGTGAAGGAATTGATGAAAAGGCGACTGCTGTCCCTGTTCCTGGCCCTGACCCTGCTCCTGTCCCTGTGCGCCCCCACCGCCTGGGCCCAGGAGCCTACAAGCGAGCAAATCAAGTTTGTCATCGACCTGACCGGCTATACCGGTGAGGTCGACAATGGACTTCAATATAGGCCCTCTGGTTCGAACTCATTTACTCCGATCTCCATCACCCCCGGCCAGAAAAACGAATTCTTTCTGTCGACCGGGGATAGTCTTTCTCCTGGTAATTCGCAACTCACCTTTACCACCCAGACAGTGAAGGAGTGGCGTGTGTCTGTCACCGGCCTGGATGACTTCGAAAACTATCTGCTGACGGATGATTCGACAGGCAAACAGACTCTGTATTATAAAAAGACGACATCCGTATCATCTAATTCCTATCAACTCTGTAGTGTCGAGGGCAACGTCTTCACTCTCCACTGGATCCCTCGCGGTGTATCAAGAATATTTGGGGAAGCCTATTGGGGTAAGGGCGGCCAGACCGTCAAGATCACCCCCACCTTTATGACGAGCCAATATTCTCTCACCGCAGCGCCCGATGACTCGGTCAAGGGCTCTGTCTCCGCCACCGTTACGGGAACCGACGTCTATACCCTCCGGGCCACGCCCGGCGAGGGGTACTCCTTTGACTACTGGCGGAACGGAGCCTACGACGCATATCCCGACGACCCGGTGTATCAGATCCGGGAGAACCCCTATACCACCCCGGCGCTGACCCAGGATGCGCGCTACACCGCCTATTTCCGGAAGAGCCATACTCCCACCGTGTCCGCCTCCCCGGCGGAGGCGGGGACCGTGTCGGCGAAGCAGTTGCGCGAAGACACCTGGAGGCTGTCCGCCTCCGACGGCGAAATGGGCTATACCTTCCAGTGCTGGAACCGGGACGGCTATGCCCAGGACGACCCGGTGTACCGGCTGACCAACCAGATAGTGGAGGTGACCCTGGACGGGGACGCGGCCTACACCGCCTATTACGCTCCCAAGCAGGTCACCGGCGTGGCCATCACAGGGGCCGGCTGGGGGGGGAACTATGGCTCCGACGCCGGGGACCTCCCCATCTATGCGGGGACCCGCGCCACCGTGTCTGTCCAGATCGCGAGCAACACTTCTATTTATCGTTTGCCAAACAGCCATTTGGCGGTGTACGCCGGGGATCAGGCCGCCGTGGAGGCCGGGACCGCCGCCCTCCTGGGCCAGGAGGACAGCGGAGAGTCTGGGCTGGGCAGTACCATTTCCGTGGCGGTGTGGCCCCAGGGGGTGGAGCGGATCACCGCCGTGGCCTGGACCGACGGGTTTGAAAAGCACTATGACACCATGGCCGTGAAGACCGCCGCTGTGGACGCGCTGGACCTCACCTGGCTCTCCTCCCCCCAGGCGTACCGCACCTCCGCCGGCTCCGCCATCAACCACCCCGCCTTCACTGATGTGGCGGCCTTCGTGGACCGGCAGACCGGGCAGCCCGCCCTCTACGCCGCCGGTCTCGGCGGCGTGTTCAAGCTGGACTACGGCGGCAAGACCGACCTGGTCCCCATGGCCGGCCTGGAGGACCTGGGCAACGGCGGGGACAACTCCTCCTACTGCTCCTACGTCCTGGGAGTGGGGGGGCCCGACGCGGAGACCCTGACCGCCTTTGTGAAGGTGGCGCAGCTCAACGATTGGGGCGGTGCCGACCGCACCTATGAGCTGCGCCGGTACGACGCCGCCCAGGGAAGCTGGATCACGGTGGAGGGCTCCCAGATGCCCACCACGGTGAGCTGGCCCGGCGACGACTGGGACTACCCCGTCCTGGTGCTGGACGGGGACGACGTGTGGACCGGGCGCGCCCACTGGGACGGCGCCGAATGGACGAACCACGACTACCACTTCACCGCCTTCTTCCAGGGGGAGGACGGCGCCGCCTATGCCACCAACCAAGATACATGGGCTCAGTATTCCTCCTACCGCTATGACGACGGCGCCTGGACCAAGCTGGAGGACCTGCCCGGCGCCCTGGTCGGCGCCTCCCCCGACGG
This sequence comes from Intestinimonas butyriciproducens, assembly GCF_004154955.1. NCBI lineage: Bacteria > Bacillati > Bacillota > Clostridia > Eubacteriales > Intestinimonas > Intestinimonas butyriciproducens. Next base: position 2,370,650 of record NZ_CP011524.1, read on the forward strand.
GAAGCTGCTGGTGGGTCTGGGGACCTGGCAGTATGGCGGCTTGTGGACGGAGGGCTACGCCGTGGTGGAGGACGGCAAGACCACCGCCTCCTACCCCGCCGTGAGCTACTCCGCCCTGGGCGGCTACTGGACCCCTGCCGGCTGCACCGTCTCCAACCAAACCCTCGCCCCTGCGGCCATCGGCTTCGGCGGGGACGGCGCGGTGTACGCCGCCGTGAACATACTCTCGAGCGGCAGCTACCTCCTCCGGGCCGGTGAAGCCGGCTGGCAGCCCATGGACACCTCGGAGGCCTTCGACGCGGCGGGCGCCTCGGACGCGTATACCCGCCCCACCGCCATCAGCCGGATCACCGCCGCCGCCGAGGGCGTGACCCTCTTCTACGGCACCGACGGCGCGATGTATCTCCAGACCGCCGATTTCACCATCACCTTCCACTCCAACGGCGGCAGCGATGTGGCCCCCGTGACGGGCCAGGCGTGGAGCGCCGTCTCCGTGCCCAGGCCCACCCGCGATGGGTACACCTTCGCCGGGTGGTACTATGACAACGACACCTTTGAAAAGCCCTGGAGCGAGACGGTCATCCCCGCCTCCAACCTGGACCTCTACGCCAAGTGGACCAAGAGCGGCAGCGTGATCGACCCCGACAAGGACCCCTATCACGAGGACCGCCAGAAGGCCCTGGCCCAGTTGGATGAGGCCCTGAACCGTATGGACCGGAAGGACTACAGCGAGGACAACTGGAAGACCATCCTCCTGGAGTATGAAAACGGCGTATACGCCATCGGCGTCGCCAAGCCCAAGCCCGTCAGCGACGACATCGACGACGTCAACCAGGCCATCTACAACACCATCTATAAGGCCCTCAACGCCGCCATCAACCGCATGAACGCCGTGCCCGTGCAGTCCGTGGGGAACATCACCGTGGCCGTCTCCGTGGACGCCAACACCATCGGCCTGGGCTATCTGGTCCGGCCCACCCTGGTGACGGTGCCCAAGTACACCCGCGCCTCCGTGGTGCTCACCGACCTCCTCACCGCAAACGGCTACCGCTGGGAGAACACCGGCACCATCGAAAGCAGCTTCTATCTGGCACAGATCAAGCCCGTGGATCAGACCGACGCCAAGCCCGCCGACTTCCTGCTGGAGCTCAAGGACTTCACCTTCAACGAGGACGACAAGAAGGACAAGAAGCTGGGCGAGTTCGACTACAACAGTTGGTCCGGCTGGATGTACTCCACCGGCGACAGCGACAACGACGATTACCCCTCCTTCCCCGGCGTGGGCGCTTCCGAATACCGGATGATCGACGGCGAGGTCATGCGCTGGCAGTTCACCTGCTACGGCTACGGCGCGGACCTCAACGCGGACAACTCCGCCTGGGGCACCGCCAGCGTGGTCCCCGAGCTGGGCAACAAGAGCGCGCTCACCTGGGAGGTGGCCGCCCTCCGCAAGGAGACCAAGGACGCCGAGCTGGAGAAGGATGAGAACTTCGTCAAGGCCATCGCGGTCCTGGAGAACCCCGCCGCCACCCAGAGCGAGATCGACGCGGCCTATCAGGCCCTCACCGGCCAGGGCGGAGGAGGCTCCGGCGGCGGAGGAGGCTCCGCCATCACCACCCAGCCCTCGGTCACCGTGGACGAAAGCGGCGAGGCCAAGGTGGAGATAAGCGCCGAGGATATGGCCGCCATCGTGGAGCGCACCAAGGAGGACAACGCCGAGCGCATCATCATCGATCCCGACGTGGACGGCGCCCCCAACAAGATCACCGTGGTCCTGCCCAAGGAGTCCGTGGCCTCCATCGCCAAGGACACCAAGGCCGCCCTGGTGGTCAAGGCCGGCGCCGCAGACGTCACCGTTCCCACCGCCGCCCTCTCCGATCTGGCGGGCCGGGACGGCAAGACCGTCTCCATCTCCGCCGAGACCCTCAAGGATAAAAGCGGCAAGGCCACCGGACAGGTCCGCGTGGAGGTCAAGTCCGGCGACACCGTGGTGGAGCAGCTCGCGGGAGGCGTCACCGTCTCCCTCACCGTGTCCGATCCCACCTCCGGGACCGTGCTCATGCTCATCACCGACGAGGGCGCCAAAATTATCAAAAAGTCCAGCCTGGACGGCAAGACCCTCACAGCCAAGCTGGACGGCTCCTGCACCCTCATGGTCAAGGACAACAGCAAGACCTTCTCCGACGTGCCCGACAACTACTGGGGCAAGGACGCCATCGCCTTCGTCACCGCCCGGGAGCTCTTCAACGGGATCAGCGACGACCAGTTCGCCCCCGCCGCGCCCATGACCCGCGCCATGCTGGTCACGGTGCTCCACCGCCTGGAGGACACGCCCGCCGCCAAGGCCGACGCCGCCTTCCCCGATGTGGACGCCGCCGCCTGGTATGCCGACGCGGTGGCCTGGGCCAGCGGGAACGGCATCGTCACCGGCACCGGCTCCGGCTTCGAGCCCGACGGGCAGATCACCCGTGAGCAGCTCGCCACCATCCTCTACCGCTACGCCGACTTCCTGGGTCTGGATACCTCCGCCGCCGGTGCGCTCTCCCAGTTCTCCGACGGAGACAAGGTTTCCGCCTGGGCCGAGGAGGCCATGCAGTGGGCGGTAGGCTCCGGTCTGCTCACCGGCAAGGGCAACGGCACCGTTGATCCCACCGGAAACGCCACCCGCGCCGAGGTGGCCGCCATCCTTCAGCGCATGGTCGCCATGATGGTGAAGTAACCGGCCAAAAATACCGTTGCTGTGCCGGCTGCGGCGCGGCCGGCACAGACCATTCGATCCCATGCGGTACGGGCGGACGCCCCCTCGGGCTCCCCGCCCGTACCGCGTCTTCTTTCAATAGAATAAACGGAAGGGCGCCCCCTGTAGAACCATCTACAGGGGGCGCCCTTCCGTTTGCCTATTCCCGGGGCTCCTTCGTCCCTTGGAACGTCTTTTTCTTTTCAGGCTGAAGGCCCAGTTGAAACAGCGTGTTGGACCACGACCCGCACCATTTTTGCAGGTCCTTGCGCAGCGCCTCAGGCGCCTCCTTTCGCTTGGGAGGCCGCCCCAGCTTCTCCGCCAGCCGCCGCACCTCCTCCAGCTCCCTCTTCGCCCGCTCATCCAGATTGAGCACCTTATAATAGCACTCGTGCAGGACCGTGCGGTGCCGCTTTGTGCCTTTATTGGTGTTGCTCAGGACGGTCCCGGAAAAGGGCGTGATATGGGCCACCGGCTCCAGCCCGATCTGATAGAGCGTATTTCTCCAGGATCCGCAACGTGCGATCAGTTTTTTTCGGAGCGGCTCCTCCACTTCGCTCCGCAGCGGGGCCCGCCCCAGCGCCCGCGCCTGCTCCAGCAGTTTTTCCAGCATCGCGCGGTACTCCGGCTCCAGGTCCCCGATGGGGTGCACGGTATCCTCCCAATGGATGCCCGCCGCGGTGAGGACCTGATTCCAGGTCTGATAATACTTCGCCAGGTCTCCCAACTCGTCCTGAAAGTCCTTTGGATGGGGAATGCGCCCCAATTGGATGCCCCGCTCCCGCACCAGCTCCAGCAGTTCCCGGTGGTGCTTGCGCTCCGCCTCCATCCTGGCCATCGATGTGCCGCCTCTCCCGGCCGCTTTGCTCAGACCTGCCTTTTGAAGGGCATAGGGCCACTTTTCAAACCGCCGTTTCAAATAGCACCGGTAGACCCAAAAGACCTCCCGTTGGGCGGGAGAGTGGCCCAGCTGTTCCGCCGTTTTCCGCACCACATTCAAAAGTTCCTCATCTGTAAAACTCTCATAGAGCAGCTTCCCCGCCGCTGTCTGGAGAGAGTATTCGTCAAGTTCCTCCTCAGACGCCTCGCTTTCTGTCTCGGACGGGTCGGTACACGCCGCCGCAAGCTGCGCAAGCCGCCTCTTTTTCTCTTCCAAGTTGGTCATACTCTTTCCTCCACACAGGAATTGGCGCCCGTTGTCCGCCGCCGCGTGCGCTCATGGCGTCTCGGTCTCTATCAGCCCGTATTTGACCTTGATGCGGTCCAGCTTTTCCAGCATGGGCTCCGCGGCAAACCAGAGAAAGAGGAAGGTGGCGGAGGCGTGGACCAGGTCCATGGGGAAGCCCGTGATGTAATACACCAGCAGGACCTTCCAGTTGAGCTCACTGGCCCACATGAGCGCCGAAACCGGGTTCATGATGCCGCCGTAGATGAGGATGGCGGCCAGAGCGCCGAAGACACACAGCGACATCCGCGCCCGGCGCAGCAGCCCCTTGCGGAACAGGACGCCGGCCAGGAACCCGATGATGCCCATGGCGAACATCTGCCAGGGCGTCCACGGCCCCTGAGAGAACATGACGTTGGACGTCAGCATGGTCACCGCGCCCACCAGGAACCCGGTCTCCCCCCCGAAGGCCACGCCCGCAATGATGGTCAGCGCCATGACGGGCTTGAACTGGGGCAGCATGAAGAATGCCGCCCGCCCCGCCACTCCGATGGCGCAGAGCACGGCGATGATCACAAGCTCCCTGGCCTGGGGCTTGTGCCCCTCGAAGATGAGGAAAAAGGGCGCCATGCATTCCAGCAGGACCAGCAAGGCGATGAAGTAATATTTTTTGTTGCCCAGATAGTAGACGCCCACAAACAGGGTCACGGGGACAAGCAGCAGAATCATCACCGCCGCCGCCACGGTGCGCTTGGAGAGCCGGCGTTTCCCTCTCGGCACCTGCACCGGCACCGTCGGCGGCCTGGAGCGGCGGCCGATGGCCAGAGCGAAGGCGAACAGGGCGACGATCAGCGCCCCGTAGATACCGGCATAGCCGGCGCCCAGGGCGGTGGCGCCGTCCGCGCCCACCAGGGCCGTGAGGTCGGTGATCCCCAGCGCCTGCAGGAAGGCGGCCGCTGCCACCAGGGCCGAGACCGCCGCGATAGCCTTGCGCCACCAGGGGAGCGGTCCGGGCTTTTTGTCCGGGCTCCTCTCCGCCGGAGGGGGCAGCGGCCCGTCGTCCTCCGGCAGTTGGGGGACAGGGGGCAGCTCACCGCCGCAGGCGGCGATGATGTCCTCCGCCGTTACCGCCTCCGGCATCAGGCTCCGCGCCATGCGGTTTGCGGAGGTGGTGTAAAAGCTGTTGCCGGAGAAAAACGCCCTGGGCGCGGCCTCCGTAACGATGCCGCCGTCAAAGAACAGGGCGCAGCGGTGGGCGTACCTGGCACAGAACTCAATGTCGTGGCTCACCATGAGGATGGTCACACCCCGGCGGAGCAGCGCCTGGAGGATCTCGGCGAACACTTGCTTGAACTCCGCGTCCAGGCCCTTGGTGGGCTCGTCCATCAACAGGATCTCAGGGTCCAGCAGCAGCACCTTTGCCAGCGCCGCCCGCTGCTGCTCGCCGCCGGACAGGTCGTAGGGGTGGCGGTCCAGCAGCTCCTCCAGGCGGCACAGCCGCGCCGCCCATGCCGCCCTGGCCGTCTGGACCTCCCGCGCCATGCGCCGGTCCCTCAGGATCTCAAACAGGTCCTCCCGGACCGTCTTTTTCACAAACAGCGCCTGGGGGTTCTGAGGCAGTACCCCCACTCCCCCATGGGTCCGGACCGATCCCCGGTAGGGCTTGTGCAGTCCCGCCAGCAGCTTGAGGGTGGTGGTCTTGCCCGTGCCGTTGCCGCCCAGGAGGGCCAGGAATTCCCCCTTCCCGACCCGCAGACTCAGGCCCTTCACCACATCGGGCAACTCCTTTTCGTATTTGAACCACAGGTCCTCCGCCTCGATGGCCGCGCCCTCGGGGTAGCTGTGCCGCCGCTCCTTGGGCAGAGGCTCCAGCGGTCGTGAGGCCGCCAGACCTGTGAGCCAGTCCCGCCCCTCCCGCACCGTAACGGGACAGGATGCCGCGTTCTCCACCGCCGCCCACACGCGCATCGCCGTGGGCATCGACAGGAACATGGAGTGGCCCGCCCCCTTCAGGGCTCCGCCCACCTCCTCCGGCGTACCCGTGCACAACAGGCGGCCGCGGTCCATCACCGCCACCCGGGTCGCCAGCGGGAAGGCGTCCTCCAGACGGTGCTCCGTCAGGATCACCGTGGTCCCAAGCTCCCGGTTGATCCGCCCGATGGTCGCCAGGAAGTCCGAGGCGGCGATAGGGTCGAGCTGGCTGGTGGGCTCGTCCAGGATGAGCACGCTGGGCTGCATGGCCATCACCGACGCCAGATTCAGGAGCTGTTTCTGGCCGCCGGAGAGCTCCGTCACATTTTTATAAAACCAGGTCTGGATACCGAAAAAGGACGCCATCTCCGCCACCCGCCGCCGGATGGTGGGCGTGTCGTAGCCCAGGCTCTCCAGACCGAAGGCCAGTTCGTGCCATACCTTGTCCGTCACCACTTGGTTTTCCGGGCTTTGCAGCACGAATCCGATCCGCTCGCTCTGGGTCCGCTGGTCCAGGCCATCCAGCGCCTTCCCCTCGAAGAGTATCTCACCCTCCCGGTGCCCGTGGGGCGCCAGCACCGTCTTGAGCTGGCGCAGCAGCGTGGACTTTCCGCACCCGGAGGGGCCGCAGAGCACCAGGAACTCCCCCTGCGCCACCCGCAGGTCCAGCCCTTCAATGGCCGGCTTTGTCTGCTCCGGATAGTAGAAGGTCAGGCGTTCAATCGAAAATATGTCGTTCATTCGTCCTCCTCCCGGGTCAGCAAGCCGCACACCAGGGTCAGGTAGTCCGGCATCCGGCCGTCCTCGATCCAGAGCAGGGGCTTATGCAGGTAGCGCTCCGCCGTTTCGGCCACGTTGCCGCCCAGCGCCTCGATGGAATAGCGCATTTTTTCCGGGCAGCGGCAGGGCGCGCCGTCCGGACGGGTGCAGCGCGCCCCGCACAAGGTGCAGCTCCCGGCGGACAGGAGCAGAGCGCCGTCCCCGGCGCGCTCCAGCGCAAGTAGTTGGCCCAGCAGCCCCTCCTTCTCCGCCTTCATGCCGCCGAGCAGCCCGTCGGTGTCCGCTCCCGGCGCGGGGACGAGCACACGGGCATACAGATGGAGGGTGTCATATCGGTTCCAGAGCTCCAGCGGGTCAAATTCGAAGGGCGGGCAGGACCAGCGGCGGCCGTAATTGCCGCACTCCCGACAGAAGCCCAAGAATTTTTCCACGTCCACACAGGTGCGCAGATACTCCGCCACGGGGACGCAGGTCTCGATGGTCTGGACGGAATACGCCTCACGCATTGGCCGTTCCCCCTTCCCTTTTCAGCCGCGCCCACACCCGGTCTTCACGGACATTCAGGCCGACCGGCGTCAGGCACAGGGCCAGATATACCAGCAGGAAGCTGATGGGAAAGGGCCCGGGCGGCACGCCCTTGATCGTCGGGAAGTACCGCCAGTAGAGCCCTCCGGCCAGGGCGCCGGACAGGAGATAGAGCCCGCAGAAGGACAGCCACCCCAGCGCCGCGCGGTCCCGGTCATCAAACCGGTAGATGGAAAAGGCGCTGCGCCCCGGCAGGCCGTAGCCGCGGCTCTTCATGCTGTCCGCCGTCTCGATGGCGTTCTCCAGGCACCATGTCACTATGATGGAGAGGATTGTGATCCCGTGGCGCAGCCGCTGTAGCACGCTTCCGTCCGACACGTCCCGCCCCACGCACCGCTGTGCCTCGCTCACCGTGTGGATCTGGGCCTTGAACTTCGGTACGAAGCGCAGCGTCATACTCAGCACCAGGGAGAGGGCCGGGATGATCCGGCCGAAGAGGTAGACGAATTTATCCGACGTCATCACCGCCGTATAACAGGAAAACCACTCGATCACCGCGCACAGCATGGCCGCCGCTGCAAGGCCGTATGCCATGCTCTCCAGGGTCAGCGGATTTCCCGAAGGCAGGTAGGTCAGCAGCGTCGCGCCCTCGTGGTTGAACGCCGGGTTCACCACCGCCGCCAGCAGCAGCATGGGCAGCAGGCCACACAGCTGGAACCGCACCGCCCTCCGACCGCCCAGATAGACGGCGTAGATCAGGGCCGACACCAGTGAGATCCCCAGGCAGACCGGGTGCATAAAGAACATCGTAAAGCCCAGCACCAGCCCGAAGTACAGGAAGTTGACGGCGGGATGGTAGCTGGAAAAGGTATCTCTGTGCCGCGTTTTTCATCACATCCGTTCCAGGGGCGCGGTCTCCCGCGCCCCTGCTACATTCTGTCGCTATGCTCTCTGATCAGCCTCCAGTGGAGTAGAAGCCCCCCACGTCCACACCCAGGTCACAGGTGTACTCCCAGCAGATCACGTCCCCGTCCTTGAGCTGGTAGCGGGAACAGCCGTAGTTGGGGAACCATTCATTTACCTTGTACATCCACCCCGACAGCTCCCCGCAGTCGAACTCATAGAGATTGTGGATGCCCTCGATGTACGCGGAGTTGTACATGGGCGTGTTCTCAAACTCCATATGGATGCCCTTCTGCTTACAGGTCCGCTGGAGGACGTTGAACACGCTCTCCCCCTCGTAGAAGGTGACGGTGGTGGGCTCCAGGATCCAGCCGTCCTCCGGCACCAGCTCCACCTTTTCAGGGTCCAGCCAGTCCATGTTGTCCAGGATCGTGGCGCAGGAGATGGACAGTGTGCAGGTATAGGCCGTATCTGAGATGGAGGCGTCCTGGGGCTCTACGGGCAGCGGCTTTCCCTCCGGCACCGGGTCTGTGAGATATTTGTCCTTGCCCGTGTTGGGGTCCAGGACCATGCCATGGGCCTCGGAGTACGCAGCGTCCCCCTTCTCCACACCGGGGGAGGAGCCTCCCGCGATGGCCTGGGCAGCGGCGATCTTCTCCTCTGCGGTGAATCCCCCTTCCAGTCCTCCGGGCCGGGACTCGATCCCGGAGGTGGGCGCGGGGGTGGCCGCCGGCTCCGTCTCCTCCTGCGCCGCGGGGTTCTCCGTTGGAGCGGGGAGTGCCGAGGCGGCGGGCACCAGACTTGCAGACGGTAAAGGCGTGGTCTGGGGTGTGGAGCCGGCCGTCTCCAGAGAAACGGGGGGCGGGGTGGTTTTCTCCACCGTCCACCCCTGCAACCCCGGCGCACCGCCGCCATACCAGAACGCCGCCGCCAGGATGACCAGCACCGCCAGTACGCCGACGACCTTTCCCCTGGTCAGCTTCACTTCTTCTCACCGTCCTCCCACGGTGTATAGAGGCAGTACGCCGGACACAGCTCCCCCATGTAGATCCACACGTTCTCCCCCATCTCTATGGGCTCGGGGAAGGTGAGATTAGGGACGAACAGCTTCAGCGTTGTCCGCCGGAGCCCCTTGAGGTTGATCCCCTCCGCTGCGGGCGCCGCGCGGAAGGCTGCCACGCGCTCCGCCAGATCTCCGATCCCCAGCTCCTTCGACAGCCGGGGGAGGACCTCCTCCTCCTTGCAGTACACCACGTTGTCAGGGTCCTTGAACCAGTTCACATGCATGATGGGCACTTCCTTTCCTTTTCCTTACTCTACAGAACTTTACAGATTTACAGCAGATTGGCGCTGCCCAGCAGGTTGAACAGCATCTGGGCGATTTCGCAGCGCTTGATGGCCGCAGTGGGTCGGATCTCCAGAGCCGACTGGTCCAGGATGTCCTCCTGGTAACAGAAGGCCAGCCCCTCCCGGGCCCATTCCGACGTGGTCACATAGTCGGTAAACTGAGCCAGGATGTCCCGAATGGCGCCGGTGTCCAGGGCCGTGTCCATCCCGCAGAGTTTGGCCGCCCGGGCCACCATCACCGCCGCCTCCTGGCGGCTGATGGTCCCGTCGGGCCGGAAGGCGCTCCCGTCTCCCGTGCCGGTCACGATGCCGTACGTGCTGGCCGTGCCCACATATCCCGCGTACCACGCGTCCGCGGGCACGTCGGTGAACCGGTCCGCCGCCGCCGGCGCCAGACCCAGAGCCTTCACCACGATGGCGGCGAATTCCGCCCGGGTCATGTCCCCGTCCGGGTCGAAGTTCCCGTCGCTTTTCCCGCTGATAACCCCGCGGGAAGCCAGGGACTCGATGGCGGGCTGGTTTTTGTGGGCGTTCACGCCGGTGATGTCCGGGAAGGTGGCCTCACGGTCCACGATGGGCATATACGTGACCGCGGGGTCCTTCCCCTCCAGTCCCTCCCCCGGCTTGGCCCCGGCCAGCTCACCCGTCACCGTCAGGGAATCTCCCATCCGGTAGAGGCTGTTCCGCCCGTCCCGGGCCCTCTGGGCTGCGATCAGGCCATAGAATGCCTGCTCTGAGGCCATCTGGTTCGAGCCCGACCCGTCCGCCGTGTGCAGGAAACCGTTCCCGGGCAGATAGAAGGTCATCAGATTGTCCAGCATGGTCTTTCCGTTTTTCACGAACCGGCTGTCGTCCAGCGGGATCCCCAGCTCGCACAGCGCCACGATCATCTGTACACAGCTCTCCGAATTGGTCGTCCCCCAGGACGCATAGCCCGCGCTCGCGTCCTGCTGCTTCGACATGCACGCCAGGGCCTCCTCTGTGGCCTTTGCCACCGCCGCCTGGTCCTGGTACTTTGCCAGCGCCTGGAGCGCCATCCCCGTGATGTCGGGGTCCGACACCCCGTCCCCCGAGGACGCCGCCGCCGTGCCCCCGAACAGGCTCCATCCGCCGTCCGGGAGCTGGCAGTCCAGGATGCGGTCGATATACATCTGCCGCGTCGCCTGCGTCGCCGCTTCGGGATTTTCCGGCATGGGGTAGTCCTTTGAATCCAGCGCGATGAGCGCCCAGATCGGGCCGTTGAGCCCCTGCCAAATCGTCTTGCCGTAGTCGCCCAGGGGTTTGGTCAGGTCGTACCCCGCCACGTCCCGCGCGTCCTTTCCGATGGACGAGAGCGCCACAATGAGACGCGAATATTCCGTGTATTTCTTGTCGTGGAGCACCCCGTCACAGGCCTTCACATAGCTCTCCACCGTGGCGTAGTATTTCTGATAGTACTCCTCAGGCACCTCATACCCGCTCCGCGCCAGGCCCAGCACCGCCCACTCGCCGCCGATGGACCCCACCTGGGGATCCTTCACCGTGCGGTACATGTACGCCGCTGTGTCCGTAACGGTGTCGGCCAGCCTCTCGTCCGACACCGCCGCCCACGCTCCGGTACTCAGGCTCAGCGCCAGTACCCATGCCAGCGCCAGCGATACCGGCCGTCTCCATCTCTGTTTCATTCGTTTCTCCTCCTTTTCCTTCCTTACAAATGGCCTCTTTTCGTCAAAAAAAGCTGTGGCGCGGGGCTTTGCCCCGCGCCACAGCCGTTTTCCTGTGTCGTCCTGTCGCAGTCTATCCCTGATCCACTTCACGCACGGTGGAGGATATACTTCAAGCAGGTCTTCTGACTTAGGTACACTTCTCATCGGCCCGCCTTATCGTATCCGATCCGATACAATGGCTGACTTTCGTCACTGGCCGAACGTACCCTTACAGCGGCGGCGTCCGTCCCGGATTTTCACCGGGTTCCCTTTTCATCCCACACGATACACGCCGCAAGGCTGCGGCAGCCCCTCGTGCGGGCCACTCAAAGCAGTATTCAATTTTGTATTTCACGGCTCCCCCATGGCTCGCGCAGAGCCGAGAGGCGTTTCCCTGTGTATTCCGGTCCCTTATAGAATACTATTCCGCCGCCGAAATGTCAATTGCACGTTTCCGCCCCGCCCGTGCGGCACCAACGAAACGCGGCGGCGCCTTTTGGGGCGCCGCCGCGTTTCGTTGGTGTTGAGAAAGAGAGAGGAGGTTTGAGATAGATGGTACGGCAATGATTGTTTGCTTTCCTGTCTACGCTGATAAGGATACCACAGCTTTCCCGAAAATGAATGGACAATCTTTGAAGGATGCGTGAACAATGTGTGAATCTTCCCCTTGGCTTTCCGGGCGTGTCTATTGACTATGCGGCAGCCTCACCGTGAAGTCCGTGCTGGCGTCCTCCCTGCTGGACACGGTGATGGAGCCGCCGTGCCCGTCCACGATGCGCTTTGCGATGGCGAGGCCGAGGCCATAACCGCCGGAAGTCCTGGCCCTGGAGTCATCGGCGCGGTAAAACCGTTCAAACAGGTGGGGCAGATGCTCCGGCGGGATAGCCGGTCCGGTATTGTGGACCGTCAGGCAGACGCCGCCACGCTCCGGGCGTGAGAGGACGAGCTTGACCCGGCCGCCGTTTCCGGCATATTTTACAGCGTTGTCCAGCAGAATGGCCACCAGCCGGCGGAGCTGGTCGGCATTGCCCTGGACAGTGAGCTGGTCGGCGATCTCGCTCTCCATCTCCACGCCCTGCTCGAAGGCCACCGGCTCAAAGGGAAGCAGCGCGCTCCAGGTGAGCTCTGAAACATCCACAGGCGCGGTGACCGGAGAAGTCTCCTTTCCGGCGTCGCTCTTGGCCAAGAAGAGGAGGTCCTCCACCAGGGCGCGCATCCGCTGCGCCTCGTCCCGGATATACTCCACCCATTTCTGCTGCTGTGCGATGGTGTCCCCGCTGTGGGCGAGGAGGATGCCGGTATTGGTGAGTATGACGGTGAGTGGAGTCTTGCGCTCATGAGAGGCGTCCGCCACAAAGCGGCGCTGCTGCTCCCACGCCTCCTCCGCCGGCTTGAGGGCCAGTCCGGAGAGCATCAGCGAGATGACGAAGAAACCGCCCAGGGCCAGCGCCCCCACCAGCAGCGAGGAGCGGATCAGCGGCCACAGTGAGTCGGTCTCCCAGCCCATATCGGCAAAGGCGATCCGGCTGTTCTCCCCCCCGGTCCGTGTCCTGCAGATAGCGCGGGTTCAACCCCGATATGGCGCCGCTCTCCTCCGTGGCTGTGGCCACGGCCTGGGCCACCACCTGGTCGGATACCTCCACATTGTTGCCGCCGGTGACCTGGGCGGGACCGCCGTCCTCGTCCAGCAGGACCACAAAGACTGGCACCATCGTGAACCGGCGTTCCTCGCCCTGTTCCTCCATTTCCTCCTCATGAGACGCGCCGAACTGGAACACAGGGGGCGGCGCGTCGTCGCTCCACTTCAGGGCCGTGCGCATAGCCTCCTCGCTCTGCCGGACCAGACGCTGGTAATTGTAGCCCACCAGCACGCCAAAGACGGTGATGAGCACCAGGGCGACCAGGAGCATATTGGTGAGAATAAATTTTTTGCGCAGGCGCTTGATCATGGTTCTTCCACTTCCAAAAAGTAGCCCACCTTCCGCACCGTACGGATGGTGACGCCGGACTCCAAAAACAGAAGCTTTTTCCGCAGGAAGGAGACATAGACCTCCACATTGTTGTCCTCGGCATTGCTGTCCGCCCCCCAGACCTTGAGAATGATCTCCTCCTTGGGGACCACCATCTTGGGATAGGCGATCAGGAGGCGCAGCACCTCAAATTCCTTGAATCCCAGCCGCACCTCGCGCTCTCCGCACCGGAGGCAGCGGGCGGAGAGGTTGAGGGCGAGGTCGGCGTAGGTGAGCAGCTCCGTCCGGACCTCCCCCTTCCGCCGGGCCAGCGCCCGGATCCGCGCCAGCCGCTCCTCCGTGGCAAAGGGCTTGGTCATGTAGTCGTCGGCCCCATGGTCCAGGCCCGCCACTTTGTCCGGGACCTCGTCCCGGGCGGTAAGCACGAGGATGGGGGTGGACACTTTGGCCTCCCGCAGTCCCCGGGCCACCGCCAGCCCATCCATGCCGGGGAGCATCACGTCCAGCACGATGACGTCGTACTGGTTGGTTAGTCCATACTCCAGTCCGTCCGGTCCGGTATACACCAGATCGGCCAAATAACGGTGCTCCGCCATGATCTGCCCCAGCGCCTCGGCCAGGCGCACCTCGTCCTCTACAATCAGTACCCGCATGTCGTACCACTTCTTTTCAGTTTTGGTCCTCAGTCTACGCCCCAAAGCTGAAATTTGTCTGAAAAGTGAAGGCAGCGTTCTGAACTTTCATTGTGGCGCACCCTTTTCTCTCCTCCCATCGTGTCTCCCGGCCGTCCGGCGTCCGGGCGCGCACCTTCCCGCGTGCGTGGGCGGGAAGAGAATCTACGCTCCTTCCCACCGCAAAAGGCCCCCGGCCACAGACGTGGCCGGGGGCCTCAGCCTCTCGGCAAGTGCCTCCGCGCGCTCAGACAGTGATGACCTCCACGCCCGCGCCGTCCAGCAGGGACCTGCCCTCCCGGCTCAGATCCTTGTCCGTAATCACAGTGTGGACCGAGGCCAGGGGGAAGCTGGACGCCACCGCGCTGGCCCCCACCTTATCGGAGGTTGCCAAAACGATCATCTTTTTGGCCGACTTGGCCATGGCCCGGGCCACCTCGGCCCGGAACAGATTGATGGTGGAGACCCCCTTATCCTCGCTGATGGCGTCGGCTCCGATGAAGCACTTGTCCACCGAGAACTGGGCCAGGCCCAGCTTGGTCAGGGGGCCCACATTGGCCTCGGCGTCGTGCTGGAAGGAGCCGCCCAGCAGTACCACGTCCAGCGCGGGGCACCGCCTTACGAAGTTGCAGAGAAATACCGAATTGGTGATGACCGTGACCCCCCGCTTGGAGGCTAGCTCCCTGGCCAGCAAGGAACAGGTGGAACCGGTCTCCACAATGACAGTCTCCCCGTCACTGACCATGGAGGCCGCCCGCTGGGCGATGCGGAGCTTCTGCTCGTAGTTGTTCCACATCCGGGTGGAGGTGTCGTATCCGTTGTCCACGGGGATCGCCCCGCCGTGGGTCCGCTTGAGAACACCCTGGTCCTCCAGCTTTTTCAAATCCTGCCGCACCGTCACCAGCGATACCCCGAACCGCTGGGTGAGCTCACTGACGCTGACCTTGTCCTCCGTCTGCAGCAGATCGATGATTTCCAACTGCCTTTGATTGAACAATGCGAAAGCCTCCATCCCGCCGTATGAAATGTGGCGTGTTTTCTCTTAAAGAGTATCATAGCGCATATCTCCGGAAAACGCAAGCAAAAGTACATTCAAACGAAAGAATTCTCTTGCGTCACCCGGGGGCCGGGGGTATAATGGGGCAGTGATAGGACCGCGGCCCGCAGGTTTCCTTTTCGGGCGGCGATCCCCTATTTTTGCAACGTGGAAAGGATGATCCTGCTTGGAACAGACCTGCGCCCATGCGTTGGCCGTGACCGCGGCCCGCGCCCGCCTGCTGGCAATGGATATGGTCCACACCGCGGCTTCCGGCCATATCGGCGGCTCCCTGTCCGTGATGGACCTGCTGACGACCCTGTATTTCCATACGATGCGGGTAGACCCCAAGGACCCGAAGGACCCGGATCGGGACCGTCTGGTCCTCTCCAAGGGCCACTGCACGCCCGCTCTCTACGCGGTGCTGGCCCTGAAGGGCTACTTTCCTGTAGAGGACTGCAAGCTCTTCCGCTCTATCAAGGACCACTATTCCGGCCATCCGGACATGAAGCACGTTCCCGGCGTGGACATGTCCACCGGCTCCCTGGGGCAGGGGATCTCCGCCGCCGTCGGCATGGCCCTCGCCGGCAAGATGGACGACAGGAATTACCGGGTCTACACCATCCTCGGCGACGGCGAGATCGAGGAGGGCCAGGTGTGGGAAGCGGCCATGTCCGCGGCCAAATACCATCTGGATCACCTGTGCGCCATCGTGGATGTAAACGGCCTCCAGATCGACGGCAGCACTGCCGACGTCATGCCCTCCGAGCCGCTGGACAAAAAGTTTGAGGCCTTCAACTGGAACGTCCTCCACGTGGACGGCCACGACTATGCCGCCATCGCCGCCGCGCTGGAGCAGGCAGCCGCCTGTAAGGACAAGCCCACCGTGATCCTGGCTCGCACGATCAAGGGCAAGGGCGTGTCCTACATGGAGAACAACGCGGGATGGCACGGAAAGGCCCCCAACGACGAGCAGTATGAGATCGCCAAGGCGGAGCTGGAGCGCGCCCTGGCGGAATTGGAGGCGAACTGACATGGCTGATAAGATCGCGACCCGCGCCGCCTATGGCGACGCCATTGTGGAGCTTGCCGCAGCGCACCCCGAGCTGGTCGTCCTGGACGCCGATCTGTCCAGTGCCACCATGACCAAGAAATTTTCCCAGACCTACCCCGCGCGCTTCCTCAACATGGGCATTGCCGAGGCCAACATGATGGGCGTGGCGGCGGGCCTCGCCACCTGCGGCAAGAAGCCTTTTGCCTCCACCTTCGCCATGTTTGCCGCCGGGCGGGCCTTCGAGCAGGTCCGCAATTCCATCGCCTATCCCCATCTGAATGTAAAGGTGGTGGGGTCTCACGGAGGGCTCTCCGTAGGAGAGGACGGCGCCACCCACCAGTGCTGCGAGGACTTCGCCACCATGCGGAGCATCCCCGGTATGGTGGTCTGCTGCCCTTGCGACGCCAATGAGATGCGTCAGGCCGTCCAGGCCCTGGTGGAGTATGACGGTCCCGCCTACCTGCGTCTTGGCCGGGCCGCCGTGGAGGATGTCACCGCCTCCCTGCCCGGCTACGCCTTCAAGCTGGGCGAGGGCGCGGTGCTTCGGGACGGCGGCGACGTGACCATCGTCGCCGTGGGCGGTATGGTCCAGGAGGCCCTGAAGGCCGCCGACCTCCTGAAAGGCGAAGGGGTGGACGCCCGCGTCATCGATATGCACACCGTCAAGCCGTTGGACGAGGCCCTGGTCCTCAAGGCCGCCAAGGAGACCGGAGCCATTGTCACCACGGAGGAGCACAATATTATCGGCGGTCTCGGCTCCGCCGTGGCCGACTATCTCGCCGGCGTGTACCCGGTGCCGGTGGTGCGCCACGGCGTGAACGATGAGTTCGGTCGTTCGGGCAAGGCCGCCGAGGTCCTAGAAGCCTATGGCCTCACCGCCGTGGGCATCGTGGAGAAGGTCCGGGCCGCCCTGGCGCTGAAGCGGTAACATGAAGCTGGTCTGCCTTGGGGACAGCCTGACCTATGGCTACGGCGTCCCCCGAAGGGACTGCTGGGTCAGCCTGTGCGCGGAGCGGACGGGCCATACGCTGGTGAACCGGGGGATCACCGGCGACACGGCGGGCGGTATGCTCTCCCGTTTTGGCCGGGATGTGCTGAATGAGAGGCCGGACCGTGTGCTCATCATGGGCGGCGCCAACGATATCTTTCTCACCGGCAGCGACCTGCGGGCCAGGGCTGATCTCGGCGCCCTGGTCCACCAGTCGGTCGCCGCCGGCATCCGCCCTATGCTGGGCCTGCCCATCCCCCTTTCTCCCGCCCTGGTCCCTCCCCCCTGGACCGAGCTGACGGATTTCTTCGCGCTGGAGCCGGTGTTCCGTGCCTACCGGGACTGGCTGCTCCGCTTTGCCGGGATCTTCCGCATACAGACCGTGGACTTCTCCCTGCCGGCCTTTGCGCCGCCGGAGGGCATGCGGCTGTATCTGGACGGCCTCCACCCCAACCGGGAGGGGCACCGCCTGATGGCGGACGCCCTGTGCGCCGCCCTGCCGCCCATCCATCTCTGAGAAAACCCGGGTGCCTCTGCTGTGGCGCCCGGGTTTTTGCTGCTTTTTTACGAAAAAGGCTTGACTGTAAACCCCCTTCACCCTTTATACTGGGCCTGTCAGGAGGTGTATCCATGAACATCGGCCAGTTGGAAGCGGCTCTGGGCATGACCCGGGCCAACATCCGTTTTTATGAAAAAGAGGGGCTGCTCTCCCCCACCCGCAGTGAAAACGGCTACCGGGACTATACCGGGTCCGATCTGGACACCCTGCGCCGGATCAAGCTCCTCCGCCAGCTCCAGTTCTCTCTGGAGGACATCAGGGCCATGCAGACGGGCGCGCTGGACCTGCCCGCCGCCCTCCGGCAGCAAGAGGCCCGTCTCCAGCGCCGGGCCAACGACCTAGATGCGGCCCGCGCCCTGTGCCGCACCATGGAGGCCGACGGGGTCCAGTACCGGGATCTGAATGCGGGAAAATATTTGGAGGAAATGGTCCGGCTGGAGCAGGGCGGTGTCCGGTTCCAAAGCGTGGAACGGGACGCCCTCCCTACCGTCAACCACCCCTGGAGGCGCTTCTTTGCCCGCTCGCTGGACTTCAGCCTGTGCCGCCTGCTGCTGGACGCCGTGCTGGCCCTGGGTTTTCGGACCACTGCGGGAGACGGGCTGATGTGGGGCCTGCTGATGGCCTATCTTACCTGGGGCGTTCAATTCCTGTTGGAGCCTCTGCTGCTGAGCACCTGGGGATTTACCCCGGGCAAGTGGCTTTTCGGTCTGGCCGTCCGGAACGCCGATGGGGGCAAGCTCACCTTTTCCCAGGCCTTTGGGCGGCTGTCCGTCCTATTTGGGCGGGGCGAGGGCTGGGGCATCCCCTTTTATACGCTCTACCGCAATTATAAAAGCATGCGCGCCCTTGAGGAGGGCGAAGTCCTCCTCTGGGAAGAGACGTGCGCCTACACCATCCGGGACCTGCGCCCGGTGCGGTGGGTGGGTTTTCTGGGCGCGGAGGCCACCCTTCTGGCCGTGTCCCTGCTGCTGGGCCTCCATGTCCTGGTCCCGCCGGTACGCCACCCCCTGACTGTAGCGGAGTTCTCCCGAAACTACAACGCCGCCCTGCGCCGGTACGGCGGGGCTGAGACCTACGTGCTGGACGCTGATGGCGGCTGGGTGAAGGTCGCGCCGGCAGGCACCTATTCCATCGGCCTGTCCGATCCCCCTCCCGCCCTTCAGTACACGCTGGAGGACGGCGTGGTCACCGGCGTGTCCTTTACCACCAGCGCCGCGCCCTCCTTTCTGAACTCCAACGACAGCCTGGCGCTGTTCTCCCTGCTCGCCCTCCTGCCCGCTCAGCCCGAAGTGGGGCTTCACAACTGGTATTTTGCCAGCCGTGATACAACGTCCCAGCTCGGCGGAAGCTTTGAGGATTTCTCCTTCACCAGATACGGTCTCACCATCACCAACCGGGTGGACTACAGCGGCTATGAGGCGGTCGGCGAGCACTACCTGCTCCCCATCGAGGGGCAGACGCAGACCTTCCGCCAGACCTTCTCCATCACCGCAGCGGGATAATTTGTAAACAATTCTTGAACCCTCTTGCAATTTTCTATACGAAGGATTATGATAGTTTAGCACTCAAAGATAAAGAGTGCTAAACTATCGTTTTTTATTCTCTTATCTTTTTCATACGGAGGCTTGACTTATGGCAAAGAAACAGTTCAAGGCGGAATCCAAGCGGCTTTTGGATCTGATGATCAACTCCATCTATACCCACAAGGAGATTTTCCTCCGGGAGCTCATCTCCAACGCCAGCGACGCGGTGGACAAGCTGGCCTACCGGTCCCTCACCGACGATCAGGTGGGACTCTCCCGCTCCGACTTCAAGATCACCCTGATCCCGGACCGGGACGCGCGCACCCTCACCGTCTGCGACAACGGCATCGGCATGACCCGGGACGAGATGGAGCAGAATTTGGGCACCATCGCCCGCAGCGGCTCTCTCCAGTTCAAGCAGGAGATGGCCGCCAAGGAGGGGGAAAACCAGGACGTGGCCGACATCATCGGCCAGTTCGGCGTGGGCTTCTACTCCGCCTTCATGGTGGCCGATCAGGTGACGGTGATCTCCAGAGCCTACGGCAGCGGCGAGGCCTGGAAGTGGGAATCCGCCGGGGCCGACGGCTACACCATGACCCCCTGCGAGCGGGAGGCTGCCGGTACCGACGTGATCCTCCACATCAAGCCCGACACCGAGGACGATGACTACGACCAGTACCTCCAGCAGTACCGGCTGGACAGCTTGGTAAAAAAGTATTCCGACTATATCCACTACCCCATCGTCATGGAGATGGAGCATTCCCACATGAAGCCCAAGCCGGAGGATGCCGGGGAGGATTACAAACCCGAGTATGAGACGGTGAAGGAGTGGGAGACCCTCAATTCCATGGTGCCCCTGTGGCAGCGCCCCAAGAGCGAGGTGACGACCGAGGAGTACAACACATTTTATAAGGAGAAGTTCGGCGACTGGGAAGACCCCCTGGCGGTCGTCCACGTGTCCGCCGAGGGACAGGTGGAGTACAAGGCCCTCCTGTTCATTCCCGCTCACGCACCCTTCAACTACTACAGCCGCGACTATGAAAAGGGCCTCCAGCTCTACTCCTCCGGCGTGCTCATCATGGACCGGTGCGCCGACCTGGTCCCCGACCACTTCAGTTTCATCCGGGGCGTGGTGGACTCCCCCGACCTCTCCCTCAACATCTCCCGTGAGATGCTCCAGCATACCCGGGTCCTCCAAGTCATCTCCGGCAACCTGGAGAAGAAAGTGAAGGCCGAACTTTTGAAGCTCCAGAAAGACGACCGTGAAAAATATGAGCAGTTCTATTCCGCCTTCGGCCGTCAGCTCAAGTACGGCGTGGTCTCCGACTACGGCGCCCATAAGGATATGCTCAAGGATCTGCTCCTCTTCTGGTCCTCCCGCGAGGGCAAGAATACCTCCCTGGCCGAGTACGCAGCGCGCATGGCGGAGGACCAGCCATCCATCTACTTCCTCTGCGCCGAGAGCGTGGAGAAGGCCGCCAAGCTACCTCAGGCCGAGCGCGTGCTGGACAAGGGGTATGAGATCCTCTACCTCACTGACGAGGTGGACGAGTTTGTCATGAACACCCTCTCCGAGTGGGACGGCAAGCCCTTCAAGAACGTCTGCGACGACGACGCCCTCCCTGAGAGCGACGAAGAGAAGGCCCAGGCCGAAAAAAAGGCCGAGGAAAACAAGGATGTGCTGGACTTCGTCAAGGAGACCCTGGGCGAGAGGATCAAGGAGGTCCGCATCTCCAAGATCCTCAAGTCCGCCCCCGTCTGCATGAGCGCCGACGGCCCCGTATCCCTGGAGATGGAGAAGTATTTCCAGCGTGTGGATCCCCAGGCCGCCAAGGAGATGAAGGCAGGCCGGGTACTGGAGCTCAACCCCGACTCCGGCGCCTTTGCCGCCCTCCGCGCTGCTCTGGAGGGGGACAAGGAGCGGGCCAGGACCTATGCCGAGCTTCTCTATGATCAGGCCCTTCTCATCGCCGGACTCCCACTGGAAGACCCCGCCGCTTATACGGAGCTGGTCTGTTCTCTGATGCAATAAAAGAATGTTACCCGGGTCCCCGGGGCGGCCTATTACCGCCCCGGGGACTTTTATCAATTTGCACAAAATAAATGGTGCTACCAATTTGTTTTCTGTATAATTTAATTTGCACATCAAAAATAGCTTCAAACGAAAGCATTCCTTATTTCTAACTTTAGTTATCCTGCCCATTGCGCCCCCATGCCCCCCGTGTTATACTCAGCGTGTCACAAGGAGGTGCCCTATATGGTCATTGAGACAAAGTTTGATTCCATTGCTGAGATTGCAGGACTGCAGCGCATGGCGCAGACGGTGGATGAGCAGGTGCTGCTCCGCGCTCCCCAGAGCAATATTCTGGTGGACGCCAAGTCCTTCCTGGGCCTTTTTACGCTGGATTTTTCCAAGCCGGTGGAGGTCGTTACCGATTCCGTATATGTGATCCGTCAGCTGGAGATCGCCAGCCGCAGGAAAGCCGCTGTGCGGTAACGTCTTCCGCCCCTCAGCCGTCCGGCGGTTCACGCCGGTCATCTTGATTTTGAAAGGAGGCCATGCTCCATGGTCATTCCGGTGCAGTTTGAGTCTATTGAGGAGATCCGCGCCATACAGCGCCTGGCCTGTGCGGCCGACGAAGACGTGTTCCTCCACTCTCCCGATAACGCCATCATGGTGGACGCCAAGTCTTTTATCGGCCTCTTCACCCTGGATTTTTCCAAGCCGGTGAATGTGGTCACAGAGTCGCCTTATGTCATCCATCAGCTCACCTGCCGCAAGGCTTGACCCGGCGCCGCGCTTCTCCACAGATGAAAACGGACGCCTGCCCACCGGGGCAGACGTCCATTTTTTATTCCTCTCTCCCATCGTCCGCCAGCGGCCGCCGCCGGTGATCCTGCGGCTCCCAGGCGGGCAGGGGCAGACGCTGCATGGCCGAAAAGACCTTTTCCCGCAGGTCCGGGTACTCCTTTGACAGGCTGTGGATCAGCTCCTTGACCTCCTGCCGCTTGGTGTAGCCGTCGGCGGGACAGGGATTGAACACCACGGGCAGATGCTCCCGCTCCGCCGCTTTGCGGAGCATCCACTCTCCGCAGTAAAGCATGGGCCGGATCTGCGTGATGCCCATTCGGTCCAGATAGGTCACGGGCTGGAAGCAGGAGATGCGTCCCTCATAAAAGAGAGAGAGGAAAAAGGTCTCCACTGCGTCGTCAAAATGGTGGCCCAGGGCGATCTTGGTGATCCCTCTCTCCCGGATGGCGTTGTGGAGCGCGCCCCGGCGCATTTTAGCGCACATGGAGCAGGGATTTTTCTCTTTGCGGAGGTCAAATATGATGTGGTGGATCTCTGAGTGGAGCAGGGTATAGGGCACGCCCAATTCCCCGCACAACTCCGCCACATGGGAAAAGTCCATCCCGGCGCCCCCGTCCACATGGCCCATGTCCAGCGTGAACGCCTCCACGGTGAAGGGCTTGGGGTAGAAAACGGACAGCCGGGCCAGCGCCACCAGGAGGGTGAGGGAATCCTTTCCCCCCGACACCCCCACGGCGACCCGGTCCCCGGCCTGGATCATATCGTAGTCCTCCACACACCGGCGGACATAGCTCAAAATTTGGTTCATCATGATATCATTCCTGTCTCAGCGCATTTTTTACTCTGCTTGGACAGCATTCTATCATATTTTTCCTTCGTCTGGAATCCCCATTATCCTCCGCCGCGCAGGATCGACACCCAGAAAAAACCGGCCCCGCTCCAGATGCACACCCGGACGGCGGCCTGCCCCTGGGTCCCCACGGCCCGGAACAGGCCCGCGCTCCCCCCCAGAAGGTGGAGCAGGAGCGCGGCAGCCAGAATCAGCAGTATTTTCAAGATTTTTTTCACGCGCTCTTCCCCCATTTCAGATTAACCCCAGGACCGTGTCAGATGCTGTCAAAAATGGTCTGTCATATTTCCTTTTTATTTACACCAGAAATATCTGGTTTATATTAAAATATATTTGTTGCATAGAATAGAATCATAAGGGAGCGATTCTATGCCGTTTCAGCCGAAGCCGACAAAAAAGAAGGTGCAGGCCGTCTACAAGACGCTCTACATCTCTGAGGCGCTCGCCGACCAGGTAGAGGCCCTGACCAAAGGAAACGACACCAGCTTCAATAACGTGGTCATCAGCATGATCGAATACTGTCTGGGCGAGAGCGCATCGGATAAAATTGAAAAACAGAATTGAGTATTCCGCAGTATTCAAGAGTATTTCTGCGAAAACAGAAGATTTCAAATTCTAAATTAAAAAACATCTGAAAACCTGTTGACACCTAGGGCCCCATGGGATATAATACAAAACGCTCCACTCGGCAAGAGTGGGGCGTCAATCATGTTTGGACCAAATTTATCATAGAAGTACAAATTGGAGGTTAGACCATGTCCACTTTTATGGCCAACAAGGGCAACATCGTCCGCAAGTGGTACATTCTGGACGCGGCGGGCAAGCCCCTGGGTAAGACTGCCGCCACCGCTGCCACCCTGCTGCGTGGCAAGCACAAGCCCGAGTACACCCCGCACGCCGATTGCGGCGATTTCGTCATCATCATCAACGCCGAGAAGGCCGTCCTCACCGGCAAGAAGCTGGAGCAGAAGTACTACCGCACTCACTCCGGCTACCCCGGCGGCCTGCATGAGACCAAGTACCGCCTGCTGATGCAGGACAAGCCCGAGCTGGCCATGAAGTTGGCCATCCGCGGCATGATGCCCCGCAACATCATCACCAAGGACTCCCTGAGCCGCCTGAAGATCTACCGCGGCGCTGAGCATGTGCACGCTGCTCAGAAGCCCGAGTCCTGGACCCAGGAATAAGGAGGAATTTCGAACATGTATAAGAGCAAGAAGCCTTACCACTATGGTACTGGCCGCCGGAAGTCCTCCGTGGCCCGCGTCCACCTCTTCCCCAACGGCACCGGCGCCATCACCATCAACGGCCGCGACATTGACGACTACTTCGGCCTCGATACCCTGAAGCTGCTGGTCCGTCAGCCCCTGGTCACCACAGAGAATGTGGGCAAGGTGGACGTGGTCGCCACCGTCACCGGCGGCGGCGTGACTGGACAGGCCGGCGCCATCCGCCATGGCATCGCCCGCGCCCTGCTGCAGATGAATGAGGAGTACCGTCCCGCTCTGAAGAGCGCCGGTTTCCTGACCCGCGATCCTCGTATGAAGGAGCGCAAGAAGTACGGCCTCAAAGCCGCCCGTCGTGCGCCTCAGTTCAGCAAGCGCTGATTTTACGCAAGCCTCAAAATGCCGCCCGACCGGGCGGCATTTTGTTTGCGCCTCATGTATGCAGAATAAGAATGCAGGTCCACCGAAGCAGACCTGCGTTCTGTTGGGAAAAAGGGGAGGAAAACAGCATACCGGTGGGAATTTGGTTTGTGTTTATCCTCATACCTTATGGAACAATTTTACATCCCGTGAAGTAAAGTTGATGAACCTAATGTGAATAGAGTGTAATTTCATCGTAATGTGGTTGTAAAAAATTTGTAACGTCACCTTATTTAATTTAACATTTCACCTTTTTCTCTTGTTCCTTCCTCCCCATCTGACTATGTCGAGCACGTTTTATAGAAATTTAAGATTTCTCACTCTTGTATCTTGTACATCCCCGTATTATAATCAAGTCAATACTTATATAGGATTGGAGGAATTCACCATGAAATCTATGTCCAGCCGTGCGCTGGCGCTGGCCCTCTCCCTGACCGTGCTCAGCGCCTGCGGTTCCGCCCTAGCGGCCGAAGACGACACCATGCTCATCTCTCCCGCTCCCTCCGGTATCGCTGTCCAGCTCAACGGAGAGGCCCTCACCTTTACCGACGCCGTTCCCGTCGCGCAGGACGGCCGCACCTTCCTCCCCTTCCGCGCCGTGTTCGAGGCCATGGGTGCCGAAGTCAGCAACGAGGGCAACACCATCACAGCCGTCCGCGACGGCAAGACCCTGACCATGACCATCGGTTCCACCGAGGCCACCCTCACCGAGGGTGGGGCCAGCTCCGCCATTACCATGGATGTGGCCCCCTATGTGGACTCCACCACTTGGCGCACCTACGTGCCTGTCCGCTTTGCCGCCCAGGCCTTCGGATGCGCGGTGGGCTGGGATCAGGACAACCAGACCGCTGTGATCGTGGATACGGAGAAGCTTCTGGACGCCGCGCTGGCTGAGCATCAGTTCACCTATATGGAGAAGTATCTGGCGTACAACCAGCAGTTCCAGGAGGGCATCTGGGACATCAGCGCCCAGTTTGACGGCTCCGCCACCATGTTTGGCGCTGGCCCCCTCTCTTTCCAGGGCTCTATGGACGGCACCACCGCCGACTCTCTTCAGATGGCCGCGGCCATGAACCTGAAGATGGATCTGACTGCCTTCCTGGACGCCATGTCCCAAGTGGCCGGTCAGGCTTCCGAGCTCACCGCCGAGGATCAGGCCCTGCTGGATGCCTTGAAGAGCGAAGGCATGGATATGGAGATCCGTGCCGACATGGAAAAGGGTGTGATGTATCTGACCATGGGCGGCAGCGCCCTGGAGACCCTGGGACTCCCCGCCGACACTTGGTACTCCTTTGATATGGCCTCCATGTACGGCCAGATGGGTCTGGACTACACCGCCCTCATCGACGCCTCCAAGACCATGGACGCCTCCGCCCTGCTCCAGACCGCGCTCCAGAGTGCCGACCTCAGCGACAAGGACACCGCTTACGCCACTGTCTCCGCGCTGGTGAACGGCGCGGCCAAGGTGCTCGCGGACGACTCCTTCGTAAAGAGCGGCGACAACTATACCACCACCTACGCCCTGGAGGAGGACGGCACCAAGGTGACCCTCTCCTTCACGCTCACCATGCAGTCCGACAAGGTCGTGGGGTATGAGCTGTCCATGGACAGCTCCACCTCTGTTGACGACGGTGAGGGTGGGCAGATCACCACCACCACGGCCATGAAGGCCGGCATGGATGCCGAAAATCACATGACCGCCACGGTGTCCATGGGTATGGACCCCCTGATGGATCTGTCCCTCAACATCACCGGCGACTATGCCGCCGGCGATCAGACCCCTGAGACCGAGCTCCCCGCCGGGGCCACCGTCGTGCCTTATGAGCAATTGATAGCCGGCGCCCTGGGCGGCTGACCCGATAAAACACTGAAAAGCGGACCGCATTGCGGTCCGCTTTTCTTCTTTCTTATTGAATGGTAATAAGCAGCTCGCCCGCCTTCACCGAAGTTCCCTCCGTCACCAGGATCTGGTCCACGGTGCCCGACATCCGGGCCACCACGCTGGTCTCCATCTTCATGGCCTCAATGACTGCGAGAACCTGGTTTTCCTCCACCACGTCGCCCGGCTTTACTGAGACCTTGGACACCATACCGGGGATGGAGGCGCCCACCTGGCTCTTGTCCTCCGGGTCCGCCATGGCCACGGGGTGGACCTGCACGGCCGCGTTCCGGTCCGGCACCGCCACGGTGCGGCCCATGCCGTTGAGGTCGAAGTGGACGTTCCGGGTGCCGTCCTCATTGAGGTCGCCCAGGCCCAGGTACTTGATGACCAGGGTCTTTCCATCCTCGATGCTGATCTTGTTGGTCTCGCCCAGGGCCAAGCCATTGAAAAACACATGGCTGCCCATGCGCATGATGTAGCCGTACTCCTGCCTGTGACGGCAGAACTCCTCCACCACCTTGGGATAGAGGCACCAGGAGATGACCGTCCGGTCAGAAGCGCCGGGGTAGAACTTCTCCACCTCTTTCCGGGCTGCCTCCAAATCCACGGGGGGCAGCAGCTCTCCGGGGCGGCAGGTGATGGGCGCCTCGCCCTTGAGGACCACTCGCTGGAGGTCCTCGGGAAAGCCCCAGGCCGGCTGGCCCATCATACCCTTGAAGTAGCTCACCACGGAGTCCGGGAAGGCAAGCGCCGCCCCCTTTTCCACCACGTTTTCCGGCGTCAGGTCGTGCTGGACCATAAAGATGGCCATATCTCCCACCATCTTGGAGGAAGGGGTCACCTTTACAATGTCTCCCAGCATATCGTTGACGGCCTTGTACATCTCCTTGACCGCCTCGAACTTGTGACCCAGGCCCAAGCTCTCCACCTGGGACTTGAGGTTGGAATACTGGCCCCCGGGCATCTCATAGCGGTAGATATCGGTGGAGGGGTTCTTGATCCCCGTCTCAAAGGAGGCATACCGCTCCCGCACGTCGGCCCAGTAGTCGGAGAGCTTCTGGAGGCCGTCGGAGTCCAGCCCGGTGTCCCGCTCCTGCCCGCGGAGCGCGGAGACCACCGCATTGAGGGAGGGCTGGCTGGTCATGGAGGACATGGAGTCCACTGCGCAGTCCACGATGTCCACCCCGGCCTCAGCCGCCATCAGGAGGGCCGCCACCTGGTTGCCGGAGGTGTCGTGGGTGTGGAGGTGGATGGGAATGCCCACCTCCTCCTTGAGGGCCTTCACCAGCTTCTTGGCGGCGTAGGGCTTCAGGAGTCCGGACATATCCTTGATGCACAGGATATGGGCCCCTCTGCGCTCCAGCTCCTTGGCCATGTCCACATAGTAGGCAATGGTGTAGCGGTCCCGTTTGGGGTCCAGAATATCGCCGGTGTAGCAGATGGACGCCTCGCAGACCTTGCCCTGGTTGAGGACCTCGTCTATGGCCACTTCCATACCGGGAACCCAGTTGAGGGAGTCGAAGATGCGGAATACGTCAATGCCGCAGCGGGCGGCCTCCTTCACAAAGGCGCGGATCAGATTGTCCGGATAGTTGGTGTAGCCCACGGCGTTGGCGCCCCGGAGCAGCATCTGGAAGGGGATGTTGGGGATCTTCTCCCGCAGCAGGTCCAGCCGCTCCCAGGGGGACTCGTGGAGGAACCGATAGGCCACGTCGAAGGTGGCCCCGCCCCACATCTCCAGGGAGAAGCAGTCCGCCAGGATCTCCGCAGTGCCGTCCGCCCCCAGGAGCATATCCCGGGTCCGCACCCGGGTGGAGAGCAGGGACTGATGGGCGTCCCGCATGGTGGTGTCGGTGATGAGGAGCTTTTTCTGCCCCTTCACCCAGTCCCGCAGGGCCTCGGGCCCCTTCTGGTCCAGGAGCTGCTTGAGCCCGGGCCGGGCCTCGCCGGAGGCGCGTGGGATCCGCGGGATGTCCAGTTGCCGGCGGTCGATGGAAGAATTGTCTACCTGCTTTTGGGCGATGTACTTGAGCACCTTGGTGGCGCGGTCCTGGCCGTACTGCATCTCGAAGAGCTCGGGGGTCTCGTCGATGAACTTTGTGTGGCAGGCCCCGGACCGGAAGGTGGGGTGGCTGAGAATGTTGGTGATGAAGGGGATATTGGTCTTGACGCCCCGGACGTGCTCCTCCCGCACCGCGCGGGTGGCCCGGCGGCAGGCCCCCTCAAAGGTGTTGTCCCAGGAGGTGACCTTGACCAGCAAGGAGTCGTAATAGGGGGAGATCACGGCCCCGGTATAGGCGTTGCCGCCGTCCAGGCGGACGCCGCAGCCGCCGCCGGAGCGATAGGCGGTGATCTTTCCGGTGTCGGGCGCGAAGTGGTTGGCCGGGTCCTCGGTGGTGACCCGGCATTGGATGGCATACCCCTTGATGTGCAGGTTGTCCTGGCTGCCCATGTCGATGGATGGGTGGGAGAGGGGGTGTCCCTCGGCGATGAGGATCTGTGCCCGCACCAGATCGATGCCGGTGACCTGCTCGGTGACGGTGTGCTCCACCTGGATGCGGGGATTCATCTCAATAAAGTAGTGATTGCCGTCCCGATCCACCAGAAATTCCACCGTGCCGGCGTTCACATAGCCCACATGCCGGGCGATCTTCACCGCGTCTGCGCGGAGCTTTTCCAGCGTGGCCTGCGGCACGCTCCAGGCCGGCGCGAACTCCACCACCTTCTGGTACCGCCGCTGAAGGGAGCAGTCCCGCTCACCCAGGTGGACCACGTTGCCGTACCGGTCGCCCAGCACCTGGACCTCGATATGCTTGGGCTCCACCAGGTACTTTTCAATGAAGATATCGTCGTTGCCGAAGGCCTTGTGGGCCTCTCCCTTCACCAACTCGAAGGCGGGCTTGACCTCCTCGGGCCTGTCACAGCGGCGCATCCCGCGGCCGCCGCCTCCGGCGGCCGCCTTGAGGATGACGGGAAACCCATAGGACACCGCCCGCTCCAGGGCCTCGTCGGCGTCCCGCAGGGGCTCTTTGGAGCCGGGTATGGTGGGCACGCCGCAGGCCAGGGCCGTCGCCTTGGCCGCCAGCTTGTCGCCCATCTGGGCCAGGATGCCGGAGTCCGGACCGATAAAAGTGATCTCCGCCTCCTCGCAGGCGCGGGCGAATTCGGCGTTCTCGGAGAGGAACCCATAGCCCGGATGGATGGCGTCCACGCCTCTCCGCTTGGCCAGATCGATGATGCCGGGGATATCCAAATAAGCCCCCAGGGGGGATTTGTTCTCCCCGATCAGGTAGGCCTCGTCGGCCTTGGTGCGGAAGAGCGCATAGGTGTCCTCATTGGAATACATGGCCACCGTGTGCAGCCCCAGGTCATAACAGGCCCGGAAAATCCGGATGGCGATCTCCCCCCGGTTGGCCACCAGTACCTTCTTGAAGTTGTGTTCTGACACTTTCCCCTTCCTCGCTTTCATTCAAAGGCAAGTCGTGCTCCGAAGAAAAAGGGGCGGGCGAAATCGCCTGCCCCGCTGTCCGACAGCCCTTGTCAGGATTTCACGACCATTGGTTTATTGTTCTTTATTATACGATATGGGCGCCATTTTTGCAATCTGTTTCTTCTAAAGTTGCAAAGCTCGTCAGAACGCACAGGGATATGCCGTTTTTCCTCTTTTGTCTCGTTTAAACGCATAATAGTCCGCATATTGTGGACTATTCTATTTTCATCCGAAACCGGTCAGCCTTTTAAGTGAAAAGCAATCGCACGTTCACTCCCCATAGTCTAAGTACATCGCACGGAAGTCCGGCAGCGCCTCCTTTGAAACGCCCTCCTCATTCTTCGGGTAATAAACATCAAAAACGTAGCCGTATGCGGCAACAGAATCTCCCAACACAATATTGGGATCCCCAATTGCTCCACTGCTATAATAGACTTCCACTCTGTTATCAGACTCTCCGTCCAGCAAAAGGATAAAGCTTGCGCTGATTGGATTTCCACGGGAGAGCTCCACCACAGTGCCGGTGCAACTCAATTGCGCCTCCCGAAACTCCGTGGGGTAACGCAGCACAGTGCGATAGTCCAACGGAGTACAGCCCGCAATATACTCCTGCTTGCGCTGGGCATAGTCCGCCTTATGCTGTGCCACAAACGCATCTACTTCCGCCTGTGCCGTCTCCCCCGCCGCCTCAATATAGCAGTCTTTTACACTAAAACGCTCGCGTGTTCCGACCAGCTTCCCCCCAACGATCACCGCGCCCCCATCCTGACAGAGCGCCAGCACCTCAGGCATACATCCTTCCAGATCAACTGTCCCGATATCCTCTCCATTGCGTTCGTTTCTCACGTCAAACCAATACTTCGTATGCACGTCAATTTTATAATTCTTAACCCGTCCGATTTGAACTGCCGTTCGCACATAACTGCCTTCATACTGATCCCTTTGCTCCCAGAGCTCCAAGTAATCCGTCAATGGCGTGGATTCCGCACGCTGCAGCCGTTCCGCCTCCCAGTCCTCCTGATACTGCATGGCCTTCGCCTTTGCAGTCGCGCCGCTGTCGAGAATCACCGCCTCCGACAGATAGGGCCCTCGGTATCCGATCTTCCACAGGCCCTCTATTACATAATACTCGCCCTCCGTACAGGGAGCCGCAGTCTTCTTGTCCAGATAAATTTGGAACGTCGAGGTCGCGTTTCCCTCTTCCGCCACATAATAGCTAATGCGATCAAATATGTCCAGTCTTTCCCCTTCGACATGTCCAATACGTCCGGCAATCTGCACCCACTGCCCATCATAGGTCTCTGCATAACGGATCAGCTCAGCGTAATCGATGGCAAGAGGGGCCGGAGACGGTGTAGGCGCAGTTTCAGGTGCCGGAGACGCTCTGTGGTCCGACGCGGTGGTCTCCGCAGGGCGAGATGCAAGATCCATCAGCATCAGTGCCGGCGAGAGCAGGCGGGGATTGACTCTTGCAATGAGTACGGACACCACAACGACTAGGCTGACCAGCACAGCCAGCAGGATATTTCGATTTCCGTGCAAGAAAAGCACCTCCGTTTTTTGTAAAATCACACCGCATCGGGCGGCAGTTGCCCAACAGCCCCGCCGGGCATACCCGGCGGGGCCAAAGCTTAACATTGATCTGCTTTTTGCGGAATCATTGCACCTGCATGGCGCTGACGGTGAGCTCGTCCCCGGCACAGTCCACCACCAGGGTGTCGCCGGGCTCCACCTCGCCGGAGATGATCTTCCGGCTGATGAGGGTCTCCACGGTGTGCTGGAGGTAACGGCGCAGGGGCCGGGCGCCGTAAATGGGATCGTAGGCGCTGTCGATGACGTGGTCCTTGGCCCGCTCGGTGAGACTCACGGTGAGCTGCTTGTCTCCCAGCCTCCGGTTGAGCTCCGCCACCATCAGGTCGATGATGTGGGTGACGTTGTCCTTGGTAAGGGGCTTATAGAACACGATCTCGTCCAGCCGGTTGAGGAACTCGGGCCGGAAGGAGTGCTTCAGCAGGTCGCTGACCTGGTTTCTGGCCTCCTCGGTGATTTCCCCGTTGGGACCGATGCCGTCCAGCAGGAACTGAGAGCCCAAGTTAGAGGTAAGGATGATGATGGTGTTCTTGAAATCCACCGTCCGGCCTTGACTATCCGTAATACGGCCGTCATCCAATACCTGGAGTAATATATTGAACACGTCCGGGTGGGCCTTCTCCACCTCGTCGAAGAGGACCACGGAGTAGGGCTGGCGGCGGACGGCCTCGGTGAGCTGGCCGCCCTCCTCATAGCCCACATATCCGGGAGGGGCGCCGATGAGCCGGGAAACAGAGAACTTCTCCATATACTCCGACATATCGATCCGCACCAAGTTCTTCTCGCTGTCGAAGAGGGCTTCGGCCAGGGTCTTGGCCAGCTCCGTCTTGCCCACACCCGTGGGGCCCAGGAACAGGAAGGAACCGATGGGCTTGTCGGGGTCGGCGATGCCGGCCCTGCTTCTCAGGATAGCCTCGCTCACCAGGCGCACGGCTTCGTCCTGGCCCACCACCCTCTGGTGGAGGATGTCCTCCAAATGGAGGAGCTTCTCCCGCTCGCCCTCCATGAGCTTGGACACGGGGATGCCGGTCCATCGCTGGATGATGCGGGCGATCTCCTCCTCCGTGACCTTATCCCGCAGCAGGGAGCGCTCCTTGCCCTCCTGGGCGATCCGCTCCTCGGCCTCCAGGGCCTTCTGGAGCTCGGGGATCTTGCCGTACTGGAGCTCCGCAGCCTTGTTGAGGTCGTACTCCCGCTGGGCCTTCTCCAGCGCCGCGTTGGCGTTTTCCATCTCCTCGCGGAGCTTCTGCACCTTGCCGATGGCGTTCTTCTCGTTCTCCCACTGGGCCTTTTGGGCGTTGAACTCATCCCGCATCTCGGCCAGCTCTCTCTGGATCTCGGCGAGATGCTCCTTGGAAATGCCGTCGTCCTCCTTCTTGAGGGCGGCCTCCTCGATCTCATGCTGGATGATCTTCCGGCGGATCACATCCAGCTCGGTGGGCATGGAGTCGATCTCTGTGCGGATCATGGCGCAGGCTTCGTCCACTAGGTCGATGGCCTTGTCGGGGAGAAACCGGTCGGTGATATAGCGGTTGGAGAGGGTGGCGGCGGCAATGATGGCGTTGTCGGTGATCTTCACGCCGTGGAACACCTCGTAGCGCTCCTTCAGGCCGCGGAGGATGGCGATGGTGTCCTCCACCGTGGGCTCGCTGACCATGACGGGCTGGAACCGGCGCTCCAGGGCCGCGTCCTTTTCGATATACTGGCGATACTCGTTGAGGGTGGTGGCGCCGATGCAGTGGAGCTCGCCCCGGGCCAGCATGGGCTTGAGGAGGTTGCCTGCATCCATGGCGCCCTCGGTCTTGCCCGCGCCCACGATGGTGTGGAGCTCGTCGATGAAGAGGATGATCCGTCCCTCGGACTTCCTGACCTCGCCCAACACCGCTTTGAGCCGCTCTTCAAACTCGCCGCGGTACTTGGCGCCGGCCACCAGGGAACCCATATCCAGGGCGAAGATGGTCTTGTCCTTCAGGGAACCGGGCACGTCCCCTTTGACGATCCGCTGGGCCAGGCCCTCGGCGATGGCGGTCTTGCCCACGCCGGGCTCGCCGATGAGGACCGGATTGTTCTTGCTCTTCCGGCTCAGGATGCGGATCACGTTTCGGATCTCGTCGTCCCGACCGATGACGGGGTCCAGCTTATTCTGCCGGGCCCGCTCCACCAGATCGGAACCGTATTTCTTGAGGGCGTCGTAGGTCTCCTCAGGGTTGTCGGAGGTCACCCTCTGGTTGCCCCGGATGGCGGAGAGGGCTTTGAGCACCCCCTCCTTGGTGATGTTGTAGGTACGGAACAAGTCTTTGAGCCCGCCGTTGGCCGTCTCCACCAGGGCGAGGAGCAGATGCTCCACAGAGACATATTCATCCTTCATGGAGGAGGCCACGGCTTCCGCCCGGTTGAGGGCCTTGTCCACGTCGGCGGCGATATAGACCTTGCCCGCCTCCCGGCCGCCGCCCACCGTCACCCGAGGCAGCTCCTCTACCTCTTTACGGACGGCCGCTTCCAGACTCGGGACGGTGAGGCCCATGCCGCCCAGGAGCTGCGGGATCAGGCCGTTCTCCTGCTCCAACAGTGCGTAGAGGAGATGGACCTGTTCGATCTGCTGGTTGCCGTACTCCTGGGCGATGGTCTGGGCGTTTTGCACCGCTTCCAGGGATTTCTGTGTGAATTGATTCATGTTCATGGTGGTTCACATCCTTTCCGGAGTGATTGATTTACAAATTTTTGGTGTCCCGGCCCAGGAGATAATCCACAGTGACGTGGTAATAGTCGGCCAGGACGATCAGATGGTGGGCGGGAATCTCTTGAATCCCCTTTTCATATTTGTAATACTGCTGCTGTGTTGTTCCCAGCAGGCAACCCACTTCCGCCTGCGTCATATCCTGATCCTCTCGCAAATCGCGCAGTCTTGGATAGCAGTACATGTTATCACCTCATGAGGACCATATCACAAACCTGATTGGATGTATTGACTTTAAACCCGATCAGATTTATAATGTCCCTTGAGGTAAATGCTATGATATCCCCCAAAATCTATATCGCGCGCCCACAGGTCTGCGGCACCTGCGTCCACTATCGCCAGCACTACGTCCTGAGCGAGGGCGGACGGCTCGAACCTCTCTGGTACGGGCACTGTCACGTACCCCACCATGGGCGGTATCCGCAGCCCGACGGGACCTGTCCGCACTGGGAGGCATACAGGGAGGAGCCGGCCAGACCGCGCTGACCGGCTCCTTCTCTCCCAGCAGAGCGCTCCGGAGCCCTGGCGCTTGTCACGCTCCGGCCCATCCGCGCTGTTTACTCTATGGCGATGCGCTTGCTCTCCGGCACGGCAGGAATGACCTTGGGGAGATGCAGCTCCAACACGCCGTTCTGATAGGAGGCGGTGATGTGCTCGTCATCCACACCGCTGATGTCGAAGGAACGGCGGAAGGACCCATAGCGGCGCTCCCTGCGGATATAACCGCCCTGCTCGTTCTTTTCGTCCTTGCTCTCGCTGTGCTCGGCGGAGATGGTGAGGATCCCATCCTTCACATCCAGCTTGATATCCTCTTTCTGGAAACCGGGCAGCTCTGCCTCCAGCACGAACTTGTCGCCCGCGTCGCGGATATCGGTGCGGAAATCGGGCAGGGCGGCGCTGCTGTTGCCGAAGAACTTGCGCTCAAAGTTGTCAAAAATATCAAAGAAATTGTCGTTATTGCGCTCAAAGGGAATCATACCAAACATATAAAAGGCTCCTTTCAAACTGTGATCCATCTTGATTTCTCTGTTAGCAGTCATTAGACTAATTTGCTAAAATCCTTTGCTTTTCATGGAAACCATCCTCTTTCCGGGGACTGCGCCCTCTCGAACGCGCCCCCTTGTCTCATCTTCTGGACCTAGTATAAGCCTGGATTATGAACAAATATACAGGCAAATATGTCTAAACTGTAAATGTTAGCACTCATCATTATAGAGTGCTAATTCCTTGGCGTCAGAAAGGCGGACCGGGCCGTTTCCGGTCCGCTCCGCCCCCTGCGGTACTTCGCTTCTATAGTTACGGCAACTTCCCATATGCCTCGTCATACACCGGCTCGCACCACTCGTTCCCGGCGCCCTCCCCCGGTATCTCCACGGCCAGGTGGGCAAACCAACTGTCCTTGGCGGCGCCGTGCCAGTGCTTCACGTTGGCGGGAATATGGACCACATCTCCGGTCCGGAGTTCACGGGCTGGCTTTCCCTCCTCCTGGTACCACCCCCGGCCGCCGATGCACAGCAGGATCTGCCCGCCGCCTTTTGCGGCCCGGTGTATGTGCCAGTTGTTTCGGCAGCCCGGCTCAAAGGTCACGTTGCCGATGACCACCCCCTCCAGCGAGAGCATATTCAAATAGCTCCGGCCCACAAAATAGGGGGCAAAGGCGGCGTTCTCCGCCCCCCGGGGAAAGATCACGCCTTGCTTCCAGTCACACATGGCCGTTCTTCTTTCCGTCCTGATGCCGCTGAAGCAGCTGCGCCTTGCACATCAGGCCCTTTTCATACCGCTCGATCTTGTGATTGAGCCGGTCCAGCGACTGCTGCATCTCTTCCATGCGGGCCGTCAATTGTTCCCGCTGCTCGATCAGGAGGGCCTTGCGGGCCTCCACGGTCTCGTCGCCCCGCTGGAAGAGGGCCACATACTCGATCAGCGCCTCGATCTGCA
Source organism: Intestinimonas butyriciproducens (assembly GCF_004154955.1). Lineage (NCBI taxonomy): Bacteria > Bacillati > Bacillota > Clostridia > Eubacteriales > Intestinimonas > Intestinimonas butyriciproducens. Next base: position 2,406,509 of record NZ_CP011524.1, read on the forward strand.
CGCCCGCGGCGCGCATACACTTCATCAGCTCGATCCAGTTGCAGGACTCCTCGTCGTAGTCCCGGATACCGCTCTTGGTGCGGGGTACCGGTGGAATCAGTCCGATGCGTTCGTAATAGCGCAGGGTGTCCGCCGACAGGTCGAATCTCCTGCTCACTTCTGCAATGGTCATGGCGTCTGTCTCCTTTCCAGCATTCAGCCGGTCTCTCCCTTCGCGCACAAAGGGTCCCGGCGGCCTTTTGAGCCGGACGGGTATCCCGCAGGCCACGCAGTCACCTGCCTTGCCCCGTCCGGCGGTGCGGCCCCATCATAGTAAAGCGTTGTCTCAGCCCTTGTACGTTTGCTTCGCGTTCCTGCAGACAGAGAGGCGTCGCAGGATCTTCTCCTCTGTTCCGCATGCTTTTTACTACCATAACACCTGGAGTAGACTCCAAGTCAATAGGCTGCTCCTCTTTTTTGAAAATATTTTTCAGGCCGGTTTCACGCGGGCCTCCCTGGAAAAGGGAACCCTGCTTTTGAACCGGTTCAAAAGCAGGGTTCCTTCGGCGCCCCAGCGCCGCAGAAAGCGATTGCCCGACCAAAAGAGTTGGTCAAAACCTCCATTTGGAAAATCAGGAAATCCCCTGTTCCGCCAGCCTTACCCGCAAATCTTTCATCCTGAATTCTGCCATTGGGCCGGGGGATGCGGACAAAAAGTTGGAGGGGAAGCAGCTCATTGCTGTGGAGAGCACCAGCTATATCGACAACCATGGTATGAAGTGGAACGGCAACAACCAGTACACCATGCCCATTCAAGTAGCGATGTATCGCTGTTACCAGCAACAGATGCTTCACTTGGAGGAACAGCGGAATCGGCAAGCGGGCAGTTTCAGGAGTTTCCGTGGGCGTTAAAAATGGGGGCGAATCCAGAGAGAAAAATCAGTTCTGCGGTCGTTATCCCGCAGTGCCTGCTCCCACAGGAAAAAAACAGAGGGCAAGCCCCGGAGAGGAGATCAACATGAGCAAAAAAGAGAAACTTCCCCTCTACCTGTCGCCGGAGAAAAAAGCAACCCTGGAGCGAAGATATACGGAAGATGGCAGCCGAAATCTCACCGGCTTTATCGTAAAGTCGGTGGAGCTGGACATGGGTCTGAGTACGCTGGCGGACTGTGTTAAGCTGGACGATGAGTACCTGCGAGGAGAAGGGCGGTACTTTGACGCCCTGGGATACCAAGACCGCCGCGGGGACTCGCACCATTTACCCTGTCGCCCAGCACTGCCGAGTCGCTCCGGGAGCGGAAAAGACTGCCCTGACGGAATGGATCTTTCCCCATCCGTTAAAGCCGGAGCAGCCCACCCCCCGAGCGCTGCCTCTGACAAAACAGAATCCAGTCACCGACTTCCAGCCGGTGACCAAGTGTACCCGAAAGCCCGGTACCGGTTGCATCTCTGACCTCAATGACCACCTCTTGGGGGGCCGCTACTTGCCCGCCCGGCCGGACGGAACCAAACACTTCAAGCCCGTCTACGTCCACACCCGGGAGGAATGCGAGGAGGAACTGAAGGTGCTCATTCGGCAGATGAACGCGGAGCGGAAGGCCGTACAGGACCGCCTGCAGGGGATCACCCCACCGTGCGAGCTCCACAAGAAGGAGCGCCAGATCTGGGCGTACATGAAGTTCCATCCTGAGGAAACTAACATGAACGTCATCACCAAAGGCGCGAAGGCAACCATGCACATGGTGGCCAAGCACTATTGAGATGCTCCAAAAGATGTTGGGAATAGAAAAGCGAGAGGGGACGGCATCATGAATGCGCCGTCCCCTTCTAAGGATCATGTCTCTATTTTCTGTTTGGTTTCCTCTTAATGCCCAAAAGCCTGATAAAATCATCAAACAACGAGGTGTCTGTTGGCTCAAACATCAGCCATTTTCCATCGTGGTAAGTCTGCGTTTCGTCATAAATTCTTTGAACTTCCTCTGAGTAATGTTCTCTGTCATTTACGAATTTCAAGCGCTCATCCTTACCTAAGACGATCATAAATCCTATGCAGTTTTCTCTCGCATACAGTGCGCATAGGGTTTTGCCGCCTCGGCGGTATTTATATTCATAGGTCCATGCTTTCCCACCGCTGCCCCACAGACGTTCCATGTCATATTTTTCATCAATCAAGGCACATAATTGAGTCCAGATCTCGTATAAGGATTTTCCCACTAAAGTTGTCATTTGCTCTGCGTCCGGTACCATGTCAAGCACGACAGCCGCCTCCTCTATCAATCAGAATTATATTGTTATTCTACCGTATAGGTATGAGTTTCTCTATCAAATTCCTCTTATAGCGAGGCGGCTGTCGATCAAGCCTCTCGTGCTCCTTTATCGCACAGGGGCATTTTCCCGTGGGGGATGTGCCTTACTTCTTTTCCACCGGAATCCAGACCTCGCAGTAGTAGTCCTGGTCCTGAGCGCCGTTCTCAAACTTGCTGGCGTCGCTGTACAGCTCCACGTTGATGCCGGCGGCGATCTTGTAGTCTGGGTTCGTGGGCAGCCACTGGGAGAATATCTGCTGGTTCAGCCCCTGGAGAGCCTGAGGCATCCGGCCGGTGCAGGGGAACACCGCCCAGGTGTGGGCCGGGATGGTACGGGTGGTGAAGCCGTCAGGGATTTCCTTGGCTGGATCGTAGTTGTCGGCGATGAGATATTCAAACTCGTTGCCGCCCATACTCTCGTCCAGGTTGATGCCGTACATGCCGCACACCACCTTGCCTCCACCTGTGCCGAAATGCTCCGCCCAGAACTGGGGGACCTGAGCGGCGGCGTCCTCATACTTGAAAGTCTTTGCCCTCTTCCATCTGCGTCAGCATGAAGGACACCAGCTTCTGCGCAACGTGCTGTCTCCGGCAGGCCGGGTCCACCGCCAGGAAGCATAGCTCACCCGGTTCCTTGGAAAACAGCAAAATGCCCGCCATGCGGTCCGCCTCCGCCGCGCAGACGGCGGAGGAATTTTCCATAAAGCGCAGGACTGTGGCTCTGTGTTCCTCCATAGCTTCGGCGGTCTCCAGACCGGAAAAGACATCCCGGACCTGTTCCACCAGCGCCATCTAGGCATGAATGTCTTGTGTTTGTGCGAGTTTTATTTCCATGGTTTTATTCCTCATTGCGATCCATTGGACGCTGCCCTTTCTGTATGTGCGGTGATGATCGTGTAGCTTCGGGCATGAATGGTGATACGCACCCCATCCACCCCGCAGTACCAGTTCTTGCCCTGCTGATAAATCACGCAGTTTCTCTTCAAAATCAAAGCCTTGCAATATGCGACTGCGTCCGTCTCTATGTTCAGATTCCGCTTGATCCGTTCTGTACCCATCACAGTCGTATGGAGCCTGTCAAGATTAGAGATCAGCGTCCGGTTGTCCTGTGCAAGCGGAGTCCCATCCATAGAAGCGCTCATTTCAGCAGTTCCTTTCGCAGATCATCCAGATACAGCTTCTGCTGCCGTTTCAGATATCCGGGGATAAAGGGGAGCATCCACCAGTGCTTGGCGGTGACGGCCTCAGTGCAAGTCAGCCGGGTGCCGCCCTCCGCCGACTCGAAGGCCCCTTCCCAGGAGCCGGACATGTTGCCGCTCTCCATGGTAAAGGCCCATTGACGGAGCGGCTCACAGACTGTGACCGCAAAGTTGGTGGCGTAGCCGCTTTTGGTGTGTTCCACAAAACGGCCCTCGTCCAGTACCTCCACCCGCGCAAGATCACTGCGCCAGGCGGTATGGGTGAGGTCGGTCACCGTATGCCACACCCGCTCCACCGGACAGGGAAAATGGACTGTCACTTTGGAAACCGCCATACGATCACCCCTTCTTTTGTTTCTTGTTGAGCTTCAGGCTGATACCTTGGCGGTCCGCCGCCTCCTGAAGCAGCCCCACAGCGGCAAGGGCACGATCCTTGACCGTCTGCTCTGCCAGTTCCGGCCGGCTGTCCAGAGCGGCCATCACAGAGCGCAGATCCTCCAGGAGCAAGAGATGGACCGCTGTGTTGAAAAGAGTTTTACGGCGGCCATCGTTGTAATAGGCCAGAAGTTTATCCAGGATCGCCCGTTTTTCCTCCAGTTGGGCAAGGTACGCCTCCAGTCCCAGTTCCCGGGCCTGGGCAATGTCCTGCTGCCGGTTCCGGTGAGGGACAAAGGAATCCCCGTCGCCGAAGCCATCATAGCGGGGACAGGGGTACTCCGGGCATTCCCAGCAAAACTGGACGCCGCCGTGCTCCAGGGAGCACCGGGCCATAGCGCAGCTCTGATTGCCTGCTCCGCCGCCGCAGCCGGGACAGTGGCCGCCCAGGTGCATGGAGCACAGGGCGCAGTTGAGGCCACACAGGGAGAAGCGGGTTTCTGTACGGGTAAAACCTTTCATGCCGTTTCCTCCCTTAGAACCACAGCGCCTGCTCTTCCCGGAACACCGGGGTTTTCCCTTGGGCGTAGGGGTCATAACGATTTTCGTTGCAGCCGAATTCCTGCAAAAAGCGGATCTGTCCCGCTCCATTCCAACGAATGAGGGAGAGACCGTCAAAGCTCTGGATCAGACCATCTGTCATGGCGCACCGGAAGGACCACTCCACTACGGTTTGGTCCCCTTTGTGAAAATACTGCCGGATATCCCAGCGCTGCACGGTTCCCCGGGTGTTCCACTCGTCAAACCACAGCTTGATTTTCCCACTTCCGTGATACTCCGGCCCCCAGCTCTCGATGTAGACGGCGTCGGGGGCAAAAAGGTCCTCAATGCCCGTGTTCTGCTTGTCCAGCCACATGGAAACCCACTGCCGGATTTTGTTTTCCCGCTGCTTCTCCATTGTTGTTTCCATATCCACGCTCCCCTGTTGCACCGCTTGGGTGATGTCCCGCAGCATCAAATATTCCGTGTCTTTTTCCTCCAGGATCTGAAATTCCGCCCGCTCATACAGGCGCAACGCTGGATTTTTTCTCTGAACAGAGAGCGATGCCCGTAGATAACCGTTCTCCCGCAGCAGAAACAGAAGGCTGTCCAGCAGCTGTGTCCCAATGCCCAGCCCGCGGTATCCCGGCAATAGCGAGATGGTCAGGGATGGCGTACTGCTGTCGATGTGGCCATAGTACTCCATGATACGGCTCCACACTGCGCCAACGACCGTTCCCTCCGTCTCGGCAACGAGACAGTGATCCCCGGGTTGTGTGCCAAAACCTGCAATATAGACCTGCAGCTCCGGCAGATCGACCACCGACCGGGGCGGCGGTTCCGCTCCCTACGGGAGATAGGATAGATGGCCTAATAGAGAAATTCCCGCAGAAGACCACATCCCTTCGGGCACATTTTGCGGATTTGTGTATAAATGTGTTTCATTACTCTGTCCTTTTGGTGGGGTGCCGGATGACGGTTTTCATCCGCTCCGGTTTACACCGCCGCACATCACTGAGGTAGATCTCGTGGTGGAACCGGCCCTCCCCAAAGTCCGCCTCATAGCCCTGGGCCTTGGCGTATTCCTCCATGGCGGCCACCGTGGCGGGCTCGTCGTCGTAGGGGCCAATGTGCATGCACTGGACGCACACTCCCTCCTCCCAAGGGAAGAACTCCACCGGAGAGAAATCCTTCTGCTTCTTTTCCGTAGCCTCCCGGATCGCCCAGTCAAAGACCTCTCTCGTCACAAACTCCGGCAGCCGGATGAGGGAGATCCACTGAAAATCCGCCTTGCAGGCGTAGTCTATCCCATGGACGCCCTCCTGCCACCACAGGCCCTCCAGGGGCGGCACCACATAGTCAAAGTACCCCTCCAGCTTGTGCTTGCCCATCTTGCTCATTTTGATGGTGAAGGCCACGGCGTAGAGCATTCCCAGGGCCTGCTTATAGGCGCCATCCTCCTCATTGGGATCACCCTGGCCCCACACCGCCAGGAAATTCATAGCCGGTACCGTGACGATACCCGGCGTCGTGGGAGGCAGATAGAATTCCTTGTATTCTTTCTTGTAATCAAAGGGCATGGTCATTCCTCCTCTTCTTTTGGTGCCTGCTTCTCAGCGCCTCGCAGGTGACGCGCACCAGCCCCGTCATCCGCTCCCGGTCCTCCACATCTTCCACCAGCAGGGAGTCCTTCGCCCCCTCATAAGGCGGAGCCTTGGGCAGGTCGGGGAACGCCGCTTCGCCCCGCGGGGTAATCTTTACGAAAAACTGGTCGTCACAGATGACGGCGAAGAACACATCGTCGCAGTAAAGGCCGTATTCGCCGAACATCTTCCGGCTGCGGATGGCTCCGGCCTCCCGTAGCTGCTCGGCCACATAGTTCACAAAATCCGGATGAGACGCCATGCTAATCCCTCCCTCGATAACGGTCGGCCAAGGTTTGACTCCAAACTCCAAGCCGCTCCCGCAACTCTTCCGGCTCCAGCAGCTCCGCCTTGTCTCCGAAGGTCAGGACCCAGCTGAGCACGCTGTCCGCGTCTGGAAAGCCTCCGGTAAAACGCAGCCGCCCGTCCGGCTCCACGGTGAAGCGGTCCGCGCCGTACTCTTCCACCAGACGCCAGCGGCAGGTCGGGTCAAAGAGAACGGTGACCTGATATTTCACCGGAAAGACCCGCTCCGGCTCCAGGTCGGGCAGAGGCGCAGGCCGGGGCTCAAAAAGTTCCCCGGAGGTGAGGCCCGTCATACGGTTCAATTTGAACAGGCGGAAATCCTCCCGCATTTGGCACCAGCCCCACACATACCAAGCGGACCAGTGGAACACCAGGTAGCATGGCTCGACGATTCGCACCGATTCCTCTTTGGGCGAGAAATAGGTAAAGCGGATAGTATGGTGCTGCTCGATGGCCCCCTGGATGAGCTCAATTTTCGGCGGCAGACTGGTCTTGTACCAGGAGGAGAGGTCAATGAGCATGTGGGCGCTGCCGGGCACCAGCCCACCCGTCCCGGCGGACAGCTTCTCCATCAGCTGAGCATAGCGCAGGGTGCCGCTGACGCTGTCCAGGCTCCGCAGCCCTGCCAGGATGGCCTGCATCTCCGGATCGGTGAGCACCGTACGGTCCACCCGATAGCCCTCCATGATGGAGATGCCGCCGCCTGCGCCCTGGGCGGTGGAGATGGGGATGCCCGCCCGGCACAGGGACTCGATGTCCCGCTGGATGGTCCGGCGGGACACTTCGAACTGTTCCGCCAGCTCCGGGGCGGTGACATTCTCCCGCTGGAGCAGGATGGATAGGATACCGATGAGCCGCTCCATCTTCATGAGATGCACCGCCCTTCCTGGTTTTTCCTGCATGATACCATGACGACGGCCCTGGAGTGGTATCACGCCATGTTTTTCGGCTGCCCCGTCAGAGGCGAGAAAACGACTGAAAATCGAAGCATAATCGCCGTTCTGTAGCTATTATACCATAGGAACACGACAACTGTCTGTCATGTTTCTTTTTGCCTTGTGCTTTTTGTGACCATTGGGTACAATAGGGGCAACGGAGGGGATGGTCATGGGAAAGATCGTTTTATATCTCGCCATGAGTGTGGACGGATATATTGCGGACGAGCAGGGCGGCGTGGGCTGGCTGGGCGGTGACGGCAGTGAACCGGATGCCCCCGGCAGTTACCCGGCGTTTTATGAGACGGTGGACACCATCGTTATGGGTTGGACCACCTATCGTCAGATCGTCACGGAGCTTTCCCCGGACAGCTGGCCCTATGAGGGCCGTCCCTGCTATGTGGTAACCCACCGGCAGGAAGAGGACCAGGAGGGTATCTGCTTCTGGAATGGAGAACTGACCGCCCTGGCGGGCAAGCTGAAAGCGGAGCGGGAGGGAAACATCTGGATCTGCGGCGGTGCGTCCGTGGCCGGGCAGCTGCTGAAAGAGGGGCGCATCGATAAACTGTGGCTGTCGGTAATCCCCACAGTACTGGGCAAAGGCGTGCGGCTGTACCCCGAACTAGGGCCGGAACTGCCGCTGAAGCTGGTGGGAACAGAACATTACAACGGAATCGTAGATCTGGTATACGAAAAGCGGTGACAAGCAATGAGTGATCAATTTATCAATTTGACGGAAGACAATCTGGCGCAGGAGCATTTGTGCTGCATTATCCGCAGCAAGAAGCCCCACCCCGGCGTGGAAGCCAAGCGGGCCTGGCTGGCCCAACGGCTCCGGGAAGGCCATGTGTTCCGCAAGCTGGACACCAAGGGTGTGGTGTTCATCGAGTACGCTCCGCTGGAGACCGCCTGGGCACCAGTGGAGGGAGAGAACTATCTCTACATCTACTGCTTGTGGGTCTCCGGCGAATTTAAGGGCAAGGGCTACGGCAGGCATCTGATGGAGTACTGCCTGGCCGACGCCAAATCCAAGGGGAAATCCGGTGTGTGTATGCTGGGTGCCGAAAAGCAAAAGGCCTGGCTCTCGGACCAGGCCTTCGCAGCGAAATATGGGTTTGAAACGGTGGATACCACCCCGGGCGGCTATCGGCTGCTGGCCCGCTCCTTTGACGGAACCAAGCCGCACTTTGCGGAGAATGCCAAGCAGTTGGAGATCGAAAGCTCGGACTTGACCATCTATTATAGCCCCCAGTGTCCCTACATCCATCAGAGCGTAGAACTGGTGCACAGGACCTGCGGGGAGCTGGAGGTACCCTATATCCTCATTCCAGTGGACACTTTGGAAAAGGCCAAGGCTCTGCCCGGTGTGTTCAACAACTGGGCGGTATTTTATCAAGGGAAGTTCGTGACGGTGAATCTGCTGGACGCCGCCGCTTTGAAACGGCTCCTAAAAAAGTAAGGTGTGCCCATGGAAATCAGAAAAGTTGAGAAGGATAAAAAGAAATACCTCGCCTTGCTGTTGTTGGCGGATGAGCAGGAGGACATGATCGACCGCTATCTGGAGCGTGGGACCATGTATGTGCTGGAGGACGGCGAAGTCAAAGCCGAGTGCGTGGTGGCTGCCGAGGGCGACGGCGTTCTGGAACTGAAAAACATCGCTGTGGAGCCGGGCTTTCAGGGCAAAGGCTATGGAAAGGCCCTAGTGGACTTCCTCATCCGAACCTATTCAGGACGCTATGCGGTGCTGCAGGTGGGCACTGGAGACAGCCTGTCCACCATCCCATTTTACGAGGCCTGCGGGTTTCGCAGGCACCATCTGGTGAAGAACTTCTTCACCGACCACTACGACCATCCTATCTATGAGTGCGGGGTCCAACTAGTGGATATGGTGTATCTGCAAAGGAAGATCGGAACATGAATTTGGGACTGCGTTTACTGGAGAAAAGGGACTTGCCCCAGTACAAGGCGGATATGCAGGGGGCATTCCAGCTGGGCGCCCAGGAGGGCGGCTGCTTCGCCGCCGGAGAGCTGGTGTTGCCGGAGTCCGACATCGACCGCTCCCTTGGCGCGGAGGGGGCCATCGCCTACAGGGCGGTGGAGGGCGGGCAAATCGTCGGCGGGGCCATCGTTGTTTGGGACCGGGAGAAAAAGCTGGGCCATCTGGACTTGCTCTATGTCAAACACGGCACCGGCTGCATCACCGAGATCAATGATCACCTCTTCGAGGGCCGCTACTCGCCCATGTGGATCGACGGCAAGAAGCATTCTCGCAACGTCTACGCCCACACCCGCGAGGAGTGTGAAGAAAAGCTGAAGGTGCTGATCGTAGAGATGAAGGCCGAGCTCGCGGAGCTGAAGAAGCAGAAGGCAAAAATCGGGAGCCAGCCCCAGGCTCGAGAGGGTAAGAAACGGAAGAAACCGGAGCAGACGAAAAAAGCAAGTAAAAGACTCATCTCCAGATGTGCAGATAACTTCGCACACCAGGAGATGAGTTTTCTTGAATGAAATTAGCTGTGGAACAGAAGTGGCTTTATTGGAACAGTAACATGGGATTAGAGGAATGATACCTGAGACGTTTTTTCGCAAATTCAAGAAAAGCTTTGAATATCATATTCAAGCCTCTGTACTTCCTTGAACATAGCAGCCTTAAACAGATTATCTACAGTTTGGATATCTCAAGGGCAGAGAGCAACGAGAGCTTGCAGACGATCATCCCATCAAGGCGATTTACACCCGCCGCATGAACACGATCACTCAGTATCTCCACCGTGGTACTCTGGACGAGCAGACCGCTAAGGAGATGAAGCGGTTGGCGAAAAACAAACTGAAACGGGCGATCAAAGAGGTTGCTTACGCTCAAGGCGATTATGCCACGGAAATGGAACAGGATGCTTTGCTGAAAGAAGTAAAGGCGAAAATTTGAATTTGGAGGAAGATATAATATGGTGATTGAATACAGGAAAATAGGTATTTCTGAAAAGCAAGAATTAGCAGAAGTAATCTATAGTGTTCAAGATGGATTAGGCCTTGTTTGAAAAATAAAAGTTGCACAATAAACCAAGCTATGCGAAGCTAATAGCATGAAACGATATGAACTAACAAAAGAACAATGGGGACGAATCAAGCTGCTGCTGCCACCGGAAGAAACGGGGAAGCGGGGCCGCCCCCGGAAGGATAACCGGACCATGCTAAACGGGATGCTCTGGATCGTCCGGAGCGGTGCGCAGTGGCGTGAGCTGCCGGAGACCTATGGCCCTTGGCAGTCTATATACGCCCGATTCGCCAAATGGCGGGATGACGGCACTCTGGAAGCGGTATTCCACACACTGTCTGCGGACGCGGATATGGAGAACCTGAGCATGGACTCCACTTGCGTAAAGGTGCATGAAAGCGCAAATGGCGGGGAAAAAAACGGCGGATAAGGCGGTTGGCCGTACCAAAGGCGGGTGGAACACAAAACTCCACGCTGTCGTAGACGGTCTGGGAAACCCGGTGGAGTTCCTGCTCTCCGCTGGAAATGACCACGATTCGGTTCACGCTGTTGAACTGCTGAAAAAGGTCAGAATCGGCGGGAGTGCTGTACTGGCAGATCGGGCTTATGGCGCTCGGGCAATTCGGGAATACATCTCAGAGCACGGGGCCAGCTATGTGATCCCGCCGCAGAGCAACATTTCCGATCCCCGGCCGGTTGACTGGCATCTGTATAAGGAGCGCCATCTGGTGGAGTGTTTTTTCCAGAAAATCAAGTGGTTTCGCAGAATCGCCACCAGATATGACAAGTCGGATGCTTCCTTTCTCGCCTTCGTTTATCTTGTCTCCATCGCTATTTTGTTGCTTTGGCACATTCTCTATCTTTTTTCAAACAAGGCCTAAGCTTCAAAATCTTGTCCAAGGCGGCACAGCGGATAACAGTCTTGCAAAAGGCGTTGTACCTGCGCTGGATATATTCTTGATAGGCTATCTGGTCGGTCATGGAAATTCCCCTTTCTGAATAATAGTGCGGGGCGGTGGCACTTCTTGCTGTCGCCCCTTGATTGCCTACCAGCAAAGGCGGGCGGGGCTGTCAACGGCTGCGCATATGCGCCGTTCATCTTGACCGTTGACTGGCTCGGCTGGGTTTGCTATTTACCCGACAAACTTGAATTTATTTTAAGCTATCACGTTTTACCTTCTTAAGCCTTACTATCATTACCATAGGAATTTCTTTGTTGGTTTTAAAACATTCTTCATAAAATCCATCAATGACAAATCCAGCTCTAAAACAAAGGTTAAAAATATCTTGTATGGAACGATGATAATAAATCTGCTCTTTCGGTTGCCCTTCAATCGCTATATCATAGTAACTGTGCGGTGTCATATATTTTTCAGTCAACGTGACAAAACAAGGGTGTTGCGTTGCAAAGACAAAAATTCCGCTTTCCTGCAACAGTTCATAAACAGCCATAAGAAGTGGTTCAATATCCGTAATATCCATAATTGCCATATTAGAAACTGCTTTCGTAAAGGCTCGATTTCTTTTTAATTCTAATATACTTTTTCTATCGGTCGCATCCGCCACACAAAATTCAATTTGTTTTGCATATTGTGATTGCCGTCTTTTAGCCAATTCTATCATTTTTTTGCTGTAATCAAAAGCGACAACCGAAGCGCCTCTTTGTGCAAGATACGAAGAATAATTTCCATTGCCACACGCAATATCCAAAATGTAATCCGCAGGATTAGGAGATAGAAGTTCCGTTACTTTGGGACGCACTACCTCTCTGTGAAATTCATTAGATTCGTCACCCATTGCATTATCCCAAAATTGTGCGTTCTCCTCCCAGATTTTTTTACTTTCCTCTGTTCCCATGTTCTCTCCCACTCCCCAAATTTGCTTTTTTGCTTCCATTAAATCTTCCTTACTATATTCCATTGTTACCCTCCATAACTTCTGATTGTTGCCGTCTTGACGATTATGTATCTTTACATTACCTTCTGAAACATATGGCGCACCTTGTCCAGGCGGCTGTTTGGACGGCGGGGCTGGATGACCGGCTGACCGACAGCGGCCTGATATCCTTTCAGCTCTGTAAGGCATACGCTCCGCCCGTTGGTGTAAAAGGCCAGATCAGTACGGTATGCCTGTATACAGCGGGCGGGAATCTCGCCAGTAAAGACAACTTCATCCTTTTTTACCTGGGCCGTTTCGATGGTGGCACAGTATTTCGGTGCATCATGATAAGCCCTGGAAAGGTATTCCTGGGGCGCATAGAGGATGAAGGAGAGATAAGGTTCCAGCAGCTGCGTCCCCGATTCCTTCAATGCCTGTTCCAATACAATCGGGGCCAATGAGCGGAAGTCCGCCGGCGTGCTGACCGGACTGTAATAAAGCCCGTATTCAAAGCAAATCTTACAGTCCGTTACGTTCCAGCCGAACAAGCCCTGCTCCAGCCCGTAACGGATACCATCCCTGACAGCGTTTTGAAAACTCTGGTTCAAGTATCCCAGCGAAACCCGGCTCTCGTATTGTACACCGGAGCCAAGCGAGAGTGGTGTAACAGACAGTCCTATGGATGCCCAAAACGGGTTGGGCGGCACCTCGATATGGATGGTGTGGCTGGCTGCTTTGAGCGGCCGCTCCATATAAATGACGGAGGGTTCCTTTACCACTGTTTCAAGCTTGTATTTTTCCGACAGCAAAGCGGAAACAACCTCCAACTGCACCCGGCCCAAAAAAGAAAGAATGATCTCATGGGTGATGGAATCCACTTCGCAACGCAAAAGCGGGTCAGTATCCGCAAGTTGCGTAAGAGCGTCCAGCAGCCGTTCTCTTTGCGCTGCCGTTTTCGGCGCAATCGTCGTCCGCAGCATGGGGAGGGGGTCCTCGCGCCACCTTTTACGAGGGAGCCGGGTTTGGTCCCCTAATACATCGTTTAACCTCACGCTGTCGCTGGGAAGGATAACAATTTCACCCTGATAAGCGGTGTCTGTCCGAACAATTTCCCCTTTGGATGGAATACGCATCTCTGTGATTTTCAGCTTTTCTCTCCCGGCCAGGGCCACCGTATCCCGCAGGCGCAGCGTTCCGCTGTATAACCGTAGATAGACACGCCGCTGGCCGCAATCGGTGTACTCAACCTTGAAAACGCTGCCGCATAGGGCGGCGCCCCCCTGTTCCCCAATCGGTTGGAACAGCCCTGTCACCGCATCCATCAACGGTTGAATGCCAAGGCCATTTTTGGCGCTGCCATGATAGACTGGGAACAGGGAGGCGTCTTGAACCCGCTGCTGTTCCTCCCGCGCAAGTTTTTCCCGGCTGATTGGTTCTCCTGCGATATACTTTTCCAATAATTCATCGTTATTTTCGATGACCGCATCCCATGCTTCTATGTCGGTATTTTCCTCCAGGACTATTTCCGGGGACAGCGACACCGTCTGCTTGATGATAATATCGGCGGAGAGCTTATCCCGAACAGACTGAACCACGCTCTGCAAATCAACGCCAGCCTGGTCGATCTTGTTGATAAAGATAACGGTGGGAATGTTCATTTTCCGCAGGGCATGGAACAGAATACGGGTCTGGGCCTGCACGCCATCTTTAGCGGAGATCACCAAGATGGCCCCATCTAAAACAGCCAAAGAGCGGTACACCTCCGCCAAAAAATCCATGTGGCCGGGCGTATCCACAATGTTAACTTTACATCTGTGCCACTGGAAGGAAGTGACTGCCGCTTGAATGGTAATCCCACGCTGCCGCTCCAAAAACATGGTGTCCGTCCTCGTTGTCCCTTTTTCGACGCTCCCCGGTTCTGAAATGGCTCCGCTGGCATATAGCAGGCTCTCCGTCAAGGTCGTCTTTCCAGCGTCTACATGGGCAAGAATTCCAATATTGATTATTTTCATGTGATTGTCCTCCCTTTACAGCCCCAAAGGGCATAAAAATCCCCAGCAGTAAAATACTTTTACCACTGGGGATTATAAGTTGCGGACATACACATATACAGCATACACCTGTTTGTGATTGCTGTTTTTGGGGATATGTCAAAATTGATAAGGCAAAAGTATTCTTAAATTGGGTACAAAAAACTAAGCCCCTACAAAAGGAGCTATCATAATCCTTTGTTCCCACTATTTGATTATAGTTTTATTTAAGAATACCTTGCCGCATATTTTTTACTCCTTTTCTGGATTAAATCATTGTATCACATCAGTTTTAGGAAAGCAAGTACCTAAAAGAAATTTTTCTTCCCCTTATATGTAACAATCATACCGGCTTCCTAGCGTTCAGAATGTTTTCTGCTGTCTGCTGTGGTGTTTGGTTGGAATTGTCCAACCAAAAGCCGATCCGTGGTGTTGTCTGCATTTTACTAAATACAAATTCAATGTATACAGAAAGATATAAGGAGTGGGAGGGATTCCGCCGTAGTTGGCATTGTAGGAAAATCCAAAAGTTTAGATTTTCCCACAATGCTTATCTTTTGGTCTTTGGTTCGGAATAGTGTAGTGCTGGCGGTCTATCTCTTGTTTTCGGTTGCTTGCTTCCTTACCGTACATGAGCATTTTCTGACTGATAGAAGCACCATCATATTTGGTTCTGAAATCGTCAGCGAGAACACTATAAAAAATGCCACTGCTAAGTGGTACTTCTTCCCGCCCATTAATGGTATCAATATAAGCATAAATACCTTTGGTGGTGTTCTTATACTGATATCCATCTAAAAGCTCCAAGACTTTTTCTGATTTACTCATGACAAATCCTCCTTTATTTATGTACAAGCCCCATGGAAGGTCTTGCTGTTATAAATAAAGGGAGATGTGCAAAGTTGCGATTGCTGAAACTTCCAAAACCGCTGTTGTATTTCCTGCTTTTGCCTGATTTTATACATTAATAATCTTCAAAAACAAGAAAAAATCCATCTAGTATGAGCATTTCGCACTATAACCACTTCTCATTCTGGATGTCATTTGTGCAAAACAAAGAATTTTTAGAAAAAATATTTCCAGCAACTTTTACGGACTCACAGCCCTGTGTGTAGGCTGTGACAAACTATTATGGCTGTAGGAAAACTGCACATAAAGCATGTTTCTGTCTAAGGGAAAAAAGATACGGAGCAGAAAAACTATCTCCGTATCTCCTTATGCGCTGTTTTAGATTACTCGGAAGTGTCTGGCAAGCCGATGTATGTTCCACTATAAGCATACATATTTCCGTATTCATTCCCTTCCTCAGCAACAAATATAATTTCTGATGTATCAAAATTGGCTTTGAGGTATGCCATTGAATTATCTTCACAAAGAATTCGATATTTAGTGTAGCTTGTAGCGGATTTGCCAAACGACGCCTCATTTCCGTAGTATTCAAACCAAAATTCCACACCGTTACTCAGTTCTCCTTTATACGCGGATGGTGCTTCTCCTTGGTTTTCATAGAATAGCCTTATTGTCAATATTAAGTCTTCGCCGCCTTCGGTCTCAAAACATTCAAACCGTTGCCCATCATAAAAGAGCTGTTCTGATTCTTTTGGATTGTTAAGAGAATTCCTTTCGCTGTTATTTGTAAGTGTGTCATTATACGCATAGACTCCGCTGTAGTCTACCGCTTTCGATGATTGGTATGTATAGTTGGTGTAAAGAACAATAATTTCATCACGCTCAACCATGTAGTCAATAATAAAGTCGAATCGCCCATTTTCTTCGTTGTAACGATAACGTAGAACGGTTCCGTATTCTTTGTTTTCGATGACTTCTGGTTGTTCTACACGGAACGAATAGCTTGGAACAGAAACGTACAGTCCTTCCTCGGCTTCGTAAAAGCTTATCCAGTGATTCGAGTTCTCAACATCACTGTAGTACCGCCCTTGATACCATTCATAATTAACGGAATTACTTCCGCAGGATGTTAAAAAAAGCACTATACATAGGGCAACAAGAAGTTTTCTCATAAATCGATCCTCCAAAATCCTATATCAATAGCTAAAATGAACAAATACAGTATATCAGATGCCTTTCCAAAATACAACTATTAGCATATGTGAATAATGCAAATAGCAGATTAAATTGAGAACACCTATTTTGTATTATTTTATTATGCTGTAAGTTGTATAGGGATGGTTGAGATGGATTATACAAAGTTAGGAAAACGTATTCGTGAGGAACGACTCCGCTTGAATCTTACACAGGAAAAGTTATCGGAGGAAGTGGGAATTTCAACTGCCTATCTTGGCCAGATTGAGCGTGGGGAGCGTAGCGTCACTTTGGACAAGCTCATTTCCTTAGCCAATTATCTGGGAGTAACGGTGGATTTTCTCTTGGCTGACTATATTTCATCTGATGAAGATTTGAATTTGAGTCGTCTTACGCAACTATTTCACGGAAAGAGTGCGACCGAAAAGGAAATGGCCGTGAATATGGTTAAGTTGTTGTTTGCTTATACGGATGGAAAATTCTCCGGCGATACGGAGATAGAAAATAAGAAATAACCCGATTCCCTCCGTAGTGCTGGCGCACTACGGACTCTTGCTCCGCAAGAGTTTTTCTTTTTACTATTTTTCTGTTCTGAAAGAATGAAAAGCGGAAAAATTCAATCTAAACTGCGGAAGCCGCAGGCTTCCGTTTGCGAAGCAAAGGAAATCGAAAAAACTTTTCTTTTTCAAAAAAGTTATCTCCGTATCTCCGGGAATCAAGAAACAATATATTTTATTTAAAATCCAACCTTAGAGGAATTTCTAACAGTCCCCAGCGTGTCGAGTGGGTTAAATTCACTGTAATCCTTGGATAAATCCCGGCTGAACATATTGACGTATTCCTTCACGATTCCCAGATCACTATGTCCCAGCAACTTTTGAAGCCGGAAAATATCACCACCATTGAGAATCCATCGCTTGGCGAAGGTGTGGCGGTATAGATGAGCTGAAGTCTTGTTAACACCACGGCCTTTGTTATATTTTGCCAGCATTTCCTGGTAAGAACGGATATCGCCTTGACCTCCATAGGAGTTGCAGAACACATAATCATCCGCTTCTCCCTTTCGATAGGCCAGATACTCACGGAGAATCACCGCTAGCGATGTTGACATGGGGACGATTTGCGCCTTTCGATTCTTGCACTTGTTGAGTTGAATAACACCGTTTTCAAAGTCTAAATCCCTGATTTTCAGGTTGAGCACAGTGGAAATGCGATTCCCTGTTGCCAGAAGATAGTTGGAAAACACCCACGTTTTATATTCGTTGAATTCACACCGTTTGAGGTTTGGCTTTTTGAGAAGCCGCTTTAACTCTTCATCAGTGTAGGTTTCCTTGATTTTCTTGTCAGCCTTAGGTAGCTTGATTTTAAAGGGTTCCGTGTAACCCTGTTCCATAAAATAGTAGCAGTAGCAACGAATATCCCGGATATAGGATTGAACGGTCACATCATTGCAACCCCTACGCTGGAGGTAGAGGGTGAAATCATCAAGGGTTCTTTGTGTAATTTCGGCGACTTTAAAACTTGGGTTGTCAAGAAATTGATTAAAAATCTTGAAGTGGATTCCATAGACTTCCAATGTCTTATCGGATAGGTTTTTTGCTCTGCATTTTGACATAAATTCGGAAAAAGCATCAGTCAGCAATACATCAGCCGTATTAATTGGTTGCATTCTAATTTTGGGCATGGAGATACTCCTTTCTACACAGAAAAACACTCGCCGGACTACTGTAACAAGCAATGAAATCCGACGAGTGCTATTTTTATGTCCTATAAAAAGAAATAGCTCTGTAAACGGCAATCGTCTACAGAGCTTTCAAAAGGTGGTGCAGTTAAGCAATCCAAATCCGAACCTGTATTTTTGCCGTCCAGTGCCGCTTTCAGGTCATCAAAAGTGATGGTCGTTGTGCCTTCCTTGTAGTTGAAGGTAATCACCATCTTGTCATCATAAAGGAAAATAGCGTTGACAAAGGTATCAATCAACATCTTCCTGTGGGACTTCTGCCGCACGTCCAGTTTGCGGAAGCGGTGGAGCCAGAAGGTCATAAACTCGGCGCTGACCTTGGGCTTCGCCAGCTTCTCACAGGCTATCCGGGTTTCCAATTCCTCCTTGGTGGCTTCCAGTTCTTCCAGACGGCCTTTCGTGGACTTGGTTAAAATCCCCTGTTGGATAGCGTTCAGCAGGTTTTGAATGGCCGTGTCCGCCTCCCGCAGTTGTTGCTCATAGAGGGGCAAGTTCACATTCTCCCTGTCCTGCAAGTCCATCAGCATGGACACGATGGCCTCTATCGCCTTATCGTCCATCACCATCTTCATGGTTTCGCTGACTACCAAATCCTCAATCCATTCCTTCTTGACAGACTTCTTGTGGCACTCCGTCCGCTTCTTCTTGACGGACACGCACTTGTAGTAGTGATGAACATTCCCTGTGTGGCTGGTGCCGCTCTCGCCGCAGAGGTAAGCTCCGCAGTAGCCGCAGAACAGCTTGGTTGTCAGAAGATAATCGTCCTCGGCCTTGTGGCGGGCCGGGGCCTTTTTGTTCTTCGCCAGCTTCTCCTGCACCCGGTCAAAGAGGTCTTGGGGGACGATGGCGGGAATACCGTCCGGCACCACAATGTCCCGGTAGGTGTACTCCCCAATGTAACGGCGGTTGTTCAGAAGGTGCTGGACGCTGTTATAGGTCAGCTTCTGGCCCCGTGTGTTCTTCACGCCCTGCTCGTTGAGCCAGTCCCGGATAGCGGTCATGGTCGCCCCTTCGTCATAACGCTGGAACGCCTCACGCACAAAAGGGGCGGTCAGCGGGTCAAGCTGGAAATACTGCTCGCTGTCGATCTGGTAGCCGATGGGCAGGGTGCCGCCGTTGTACTTGGATTTCAGGGCGTTCTCCGTCATGCCCCGGACAACCTTCTCGGACAGGTCGGCGGAGTAGTATTCGGCGTAGCCCTCCAGCACGCTTTCCAGAATGATACCCTCGGCCCCGTCGGAAATAACCTCGGTGGCGGACACCACCTTGACCCCGTTCTTTTTCAGCGTGGCTTTATAGCGGGCGCTGTCGTAGCGGTTGCGGGCGAACCTGTCCAGCTTCCAGACGATAATCATATCGAACAGGCGCTTGCCGCTGTCCTTAATCATGTTCTGGAACTCCGGGCGGTTGTCCGTTTTGGCGGAAAAAGCCCGGTCAATGTAGTGGCGCAGGATTGTAATGCCGTTCTTCTCGGCAAAAGCGGTACACTCCCGGATTTGCCCCTCGATACTTTCCTCCCGCTGGTTGTCGGAGGAATAGCGGGCGTAAATAACAGCTTTCATGACTCACCTACCTTTACATTTTATATAGGCCCTGAACTTTCCATGGTATAAGGCACCATGTTCCATTTCCTCTCCACGGCAAAGCTGGCTTTTCATTTTTATCTTGGTAGAGGACACCAAATTCTAATGGTTCCGAAAAATGTTTTCCATTAACTTCCCAGTCTGCTTGCACCAATATGCGAGTCATTGAACAGCCACGTTCTTCAATCTCTTTAATCTCAAATGAGCAAAAGTTCTTTGGCGAAAACATTTGTCGGCATTCTCCCGCACGCTTCTTTTCAGAATTTTCATAACTGAACAGTCTTTTTAGATATAAGGAAAGTGTGCCATAATTTTTTGACTTCCATGCGTCAAAAGTTTTAATTACAGGGACTATATACTGATATTTCTCGCAATCCTCAATGGTCGGATTGGAAGGTATGTCAACTCCGACGATCACATTCCGCTTCGTCCATCGGCTTATTTCTTCCCTTTCTAAAGCATTTTCTTTTAATTTCTTTATCGACTCGGAAATAGGCGGAGGGTTATTTTCCTTTTCAAATTTTGCTTTTCGCCTTTCCTCGCTATCTTTCATGCTCATCCAATCGGCTAATGCAAACATAAGAGCAACACATTTGCATGAAACATATTCGTTTCCGTAGTTCAAATCTCTGCCATGAAGAATACCGTTTCTGTATGGAACTCGAATTTCTTCATGATTTGTTTTATTTCTTCCTTTATTGAAGATACCTTTCATTTTAGTGAGTCCATCACTACAGCCCACTAAACAGTCCCATGCTGTAACGTCAGTTCCTTCAGCAAAGAATCCTTTACTTTTGGTGTAGTCGTTCACTGCGCCATCAATGATTATAAGAAAAAGTGGGACGCTTGCATAATATCTGCCCTCAAAGTGGTCATCAAACGCTTTTTGTATAAGCTCGTATCTCTGGGCAAAAGGCTCTGCTTTGTTTTTAAGCCAATGTATGATTTCCCTAGCATCTGTTTTGTAGTAATTTAATAGTACTTCTTCGCCAGCATCTGCACCAGAAGATTCGTACTTTGAAATAGCCGCATTCATCAACGACGTATTCATGGAATCATAAGCACACCAGCCCAAATCTGTAAAATAACTATTAAACAGAATTATAGACTTCTCCATTTCTTCAACCTGCTTCTCTAAATTTTTAATTTCTGTCCGTTTATCTTTTGGAAGCAAGAAAGATATTAGCCGTGCGGCTTTTATATCAGTTTTTAATTTATTGAGACTATGTAAGTTGTTATCCATACGTCACCATTTAAGAAAAATTATCAGTTCTTATTGTTCGCCCTCCATCATGCGGAACAGGGTTTCTTTCAGCTTCTCGTTCATGGGGGATTGGGGGTCAAAACACATTTCAATGAAGCGGCGCATTTCCTCCCGCTCCGGGGTGGCCTTGGGCTTAAACTCGTATGTTACCCCTTGGGGCTTGTCCGTCCGGCCAAAGATATAGTCCAGCGACACATCAAAATAATCCGCATAACGGCGGAGCAGTTCAACGGGCGGGCTGGACTGGCCGTTTTCATAGCGGTTGATACTGGATTGTGTGGAGCCGATGGCCTCGGCCATTTTCACCTGTGAAATGCCGATGCCTTCCCGCAGAGCCTTCAAGCGCTTACCCACTTCTTTCATGTTATAACCTCCTATTCGGGTTAATCTCATTATAACCCAGTTTGTCGAAAAATGCAACCCGAAAATGCAAATGCTATTTGCATTTTATCCCCCGTCCCGGCCCACAGGCCGAACAAAGGAGCGGCGCAGATCGGCCCGTGGGGTAGGCTGGTCTGCGCCGCTTCTTTTGGTTTTGGAGGGGTGGGGACATGGGCCGCAAATGCGGACTGTGGCCAAACAACCACAAAACCGGGGGTTTCCAAGGGGGGCGGCAGTACCCCCTTGGCACACGACCTTGCTTGCAAGGTATAGTGTGTTATACCTGCTGGCGCGGCTGACGGGGGAAGCGGGGGGCGGTGCTGTTTGTCCCCCGCTTGCACCGGCAGGAAAACAGGCGGGGGTTTTGTGACCGGGAGGGAGCAAAAAGCCCGTCTGTTTTCAGAAAGCGGCGGCAGGTATACAAGCCCCCGTCCCTCGTCCTTCGTCCCCCGCAGGGCTGGGAGAAAGCGTCCCAAAGAAGCAGACCGACGAGCGTCCGTCAAGGCTGGAACAAGCAGGCTTCGCCCGGCCTTGACCGCCGCCCGTCGGCCCGCTGGAAGGCAGTCAAAGCGGCCAATCCCCTTAACGGTGCTTGGCCGCTGTCTGTTTCAGCTTGGGGCCGTTCTTCTCCCAAAATCAAAAGAGGCGGGCAAGCACCCGTGGGGCTTGCCCGCCTTGATGACCGATAAGCAAAACCGGGCGGGGCTGTCAATGGCGGCGCACAAAGTGCGCCGTTCATCTCGACCATTGACGGCCCCGGCTGGGTTTGCTATCCTGCCAGTGCAGGGACGAAAGTAGTCCAGCCAGTGCCGTCCCGCAACTCTATATCATTTTCATCTGAGAGAGTGAAGGAGTAAACAGGTTGCCGGAACCCCTTGCTGTCGGTTATGTATTCCAGCTTACAGTCAATGACCCGCACTTGTTGGGGGGACAGATAGTTGAACATGGGCACATCACGCCAAGAGAATTGCCCAGCGCAAAGACGCTCATATGCCTCTTGGGGAGAGATAACTGCTGCGTTTCCGTGAAGGGTGCTGACAGAAAGAGTGTTGTCGATCTTGTAGAGAATGCCGCCCTCTGCCACCCAGCAGGTCAATTCACCATCGGTAAGCACATCGTTCTCTACCACACATTCTGCCCGAAAAGCATACCTTCCCTTTTCCTCGTCTACGGTAATAAACTCGGCTGCGGCAGGTATTTCGATGCCCAGTTTCTCCAGAGCGGTACGGAGCTCATCTTCCGTAATGGCCCCGCCTTTATCACTGTATCGCAATTCGCTGTCCACACTGTAATCCGTGTACTCATAGGAGCGATCTTTGTAAGTTACCCACAGGGAATAGGTATGATGGTCGGTATAGAGGGCGGTATTGTCATAGTAATCCACGTCATGGTAATCATCGTCCACATCGGGAGTGCCAAATATGTTTTCAACCCCCTGCCTTCCAAGAAACTCTACAGCAAAAGCATCGCTGCTTTCTATGGTGAACGGTTCCGTCCAGTACACCCCGGACGGCCCCGGCTCGTCAGATAGTGAACACTCCGATACCCATTCTATTCCCTTGGTGTTAGCGGCGTAGATCGGAGCATCCGCAAGATTGCCGTAGGGCTGGAAATGGTAGGTGAGGAACACGCCCACCAACACAGCAGCGGACAGAACGGGAAGAATGGCATAAGCTCCAGCAATCTTTCGTCGCTTTCCCGCCAAACTGAGGAACAGCATACACAAGCAGTACCCCAGCATACCCCCCAAAATATTGCAGATCAGATCGTCCACATCAGCCTGTCCCCGACCAAGGATGTACTGGAGCATTTCGATCACAAGAGACGTGCCAGCCCCCGCTGTCAGCGTCCAATACCACCGCCGGAAAGGTTTTTCTGCCAGCGGGAGTAGCACACCCAGCGGGAGGTACATGGCGATGTTCAGCAGGGGGTTCAGCCAGATTTGCAGGGTAAAGCTGTTCCACGCCTCCCAGAACGCCAAAAATGGGCGGAGTTGGACACCCGTCTGTACACCATCCTCGCGGTTCATAAAAGTGATGGCGGCAAGCCCACCCAGGTAGCACAGCAGAAGGAGAAGCGCCATGGCTTGTCCTTTCGGAAAACGTTCCCCTTCTCGGCGGTACTTTCGGTTCAGTATAACAAGGATAGCTACACCTATTGCCAAGCCAATCAAGGCAAGGGGAATTGCATTTTGAAACAAGTAAAAAATGTATCTGATAAAGTCATGCATGGTAAACTTATCTCCCTTAAAATGATAAAAAAAGCGTGCGGCCGAAGCCGCACGCCGAAAAACGTACAACTCCGTTGCCGCGACGCAACTTTTCTACCACCCACGAGGATGCGAAAATGGAGAGTGCATTTTTACCGAAGTAAAATATGCACACCCTCATAGGTAGATATTCAGTTGCGTCGCAAAAGTATTATAGCATATTTTTTCTGGAAAAGAAAGTAGGCAGAGAGAGTTTTTGCCCTGCCTTGCAAAACAGCAAAAAATATTTTTGCCTTTTAGGAACAAATGGTGTAAACTTATGCCGTAAATAAATGGAGATAGAAAAATCTCACATGGAAAGGAGGTCAATCTTATGTCCGCTGCCTACAAATTCCCCTATGACACCCCGCTCCGTTACCTGCCCCTGGTCTATATGCTCCCCTATGATTTGCTCGTCCGCTGTCCCACCCTCCGCAAGCTGCCCCGGAACATGGGGGCGCTGAACGCCCCGGAGTGGGCCGGGGTCATTCAGAGCCAGCAGTTTCTTAACGAGGTCTTGGACGCCGTGGCGTCGCTGGCGTTCCCCCACTTCGGCTTCGGCGGCTGGAAGGAGCATTACACGGGCTGGTGTCCCGTCTGGCGCTTGTCCTACGCCCTGCCCCTGTGGGCCAAGGGCGTGGAGCGTGTGCGGGGCTGGGGCGTGCAGGCCCTGTTCGATCTGCCGTCCGACTTCGAGATACCCTTCTTTGACCCGGACGATGTGCGCTCGGTGATGAAGCAGGTGGTAGAGCAGACCATCGAGGAACAGGGCTGGGGGCCAATGCTGGAAGTGGTGCGGGAAATGCCCTGCGATGAGGATTTTGAGAAGTGGGACACCAATGCCCGCAAGGACTTCCTCCGCAAGTGGTATCATACCCGCTCCAAGCGGGTGCAGACCGTTTCGCTGGAGGAGTGTATGGAGGACGAGGACAGCAGCATTCATTCCCTGCCCGCCCCGGACGGGGACTTCACGGGGCAGGTGGAGAGGGAGGACTTCTGCCAGCGGTTCAAGGCCACCCTGTCCCAAAAGGACATGGCGATTTTAGAGCTGCGGGTGGATGGGTACACCTACGAGGAGATAGCGGACAGGCTGGGGTATAAGACCCACAGCGCCGTGGTCAAGCGCATGGAGGCCATCAAGAAGCGGTTCATTCAGTACGAAAACGAAACGGGGCGGTAAAGCCACGCAAGCCAGACACGGCGGGCGTGGCTTTTTTGCGCCCAAAACGTAATAGGCCAGCAACGCTGGCCTGTTACCATTTAGGGGGCCAGAAAGCCCTGTTTTCAAGGCTTTCCGGCCCCGGAACAGGCAGGGGTATCTACCATTCCCACCCCCGAAAACGGGGAAATACCGTCAACAAGGAGGTACAATGGCACAAAAGGCACAGCACGCAATTTTACGCTTCGCCAAGCATAAGGCGGGGCCTGCCGGGGCGCTGGAGGCCCACCACGAGCGCACCAAGGACCAGTACGCCAGCAACCCGGACATTGACACCAGCAGGAGCAAGGACAACTTTCACATTATCCAACCCGCCCAAAAGTACAGGCGGGAGATCAACAACCGTATCAAGGCGGCGGGATGCCGCACCCGGAAGGACAGCACCATGTTCGTGGATACCCTCATCACCGCAAGCCCGGAGTTCTTCACGGGTAGGAGCAAACAGGAGGTACAAGACTACTTCACGGAGGCGGTGGCCTTCATGGAGAAGAAGGTGGGCCGGGGCAACATCTTCTCCGCCGTGGTACACATGGACGAGAAAACGCCCCACCTCCACCTTTGCTTCACGCCCATCACGGAGGACGGGCGGCTGTCCGCCAAGGAGATTTTGGGCAACCGGGCGCAGCTTTCCAAGTGGCAGGACGAGTTTCACGCCCACATGAAAAAGGTGTTTCCTGTCCTCAAGCGGGGCGAGAGCGCCCTTGTTACCAAGCGCAAGCACATTCCCACATGGCTGTTCAAGCAGTCCGTAGACCTCACAAAACAGCAGCAGGCCATAGAAAAGGCAATTTCTGAAATTGGGGTGCTGAACGCCGGGAAGAAGCGGGACGAGGTTCTGGAGATGGTGGGGCCGTACTTCTCACGGCTGGAAAAGCACCTGGGGCAGATGAAGAAGTACCAAGCTACCATCGACTATCTGACGCAGGAGAACGAGGGCCTGCGGGAGAAGGTCAGGGACGAAACGGGTATCCAGAAGCAGATGGAGGTGCTTATGCTCAAAAAGGAAAACGAACAGCTCCGGCGGTTTGTGAACAGCATACCCCCGGAGGTCAGGCAGGCGTTAAAGGAACAGCAACGGGGCCAGCGGCGGCCCAAAGACCACCAGCGGTAAGGCCGCACAGCACCTTGAAAATTGAATATGACATACGGAGGTACATTTGAGCAGACGCAAGAAGCTGATAAACAACACCGACATTCCCCAGCACAAGATTGAAGCGATTGCCCGCTGTATCATGCCGGACATTCTGGCCTTTTATGAGAGTGAGGAAGGACAGCGGGAATTTGCCGAATGGAAGAAGCGGCGGGAAGCGGAGAAGCAGAAGGACAAAACGGAATAAGGGCGAAAAGGGCGGGCGCAGCCGTTTTACGGTGCGCCCGCCCTTTTTGCGTTTATGGGGCTCGTTTCTTCTTCCGTGGGCCTCTGGGCTTGGAGGTGGGCTTGCGCTTCACTCCGTTGCGGAAGTAGGTGGTTTCGTAGCGGTCAAAGAAAAGCAATAATCCGAACCCATCACCGATTGGAAATAGGTTCGGATTATATTGGTTTGGTGCGGGTAACAGGACTCGAACCTGCACGGTTTCCCAATGGAACCTAAATCCATCGTGTCTGCCAATTCCACCATACCCGCATATAATGGAGCATATTATCAGTTCGTGGACTTAAATCATGACGAAAAAGTCAAAACCTAAATCTTACGTGTCAGCCGAATTGCTCCTTGTTGTGAAAAAACTAAGGTTTTTAGGGCTTTTGCGGCATTGGCGGACGTGCCGGATTTGGTGTTAAAACCTAAATCTCGCATGTCTACCAATTCCATCACAGGCGCATATTCAATTTCCCTTTGCTCTCCTCCGTGAGCGCAACACAGCGGCCTCCAGGCCCTGTATGTCTGTCAATTCCTGCATTCCGCCGCAGGGCGTCTGCCGGAACAGTGATGCGGTGTTATTTTACCATCTGCCCACAAAAAAGTCAATTGCGCCGCCACATCGAACGTGGTATCATGAATGAGACCCCACTTTTTCGTTGGAGGAACGCATATGAATCTTACGCCGAGAGTCGCAGCCGTCCATGACATGTCCGGCCTGGGACGGTGCTCACTCACCGTGGCGCTGCCCGTGCTCTCCGCTATGGGCGCGCAGTGCTGTCCGCTGCCTACGGCGGTGCTCTCCGCACACACCGCCTTCCCCGCCTCACACCTAGCCACCTTTTTGGATCTCACCGACGAGATGGAACGGATGCTCCTGCACTGGCGGAAGCTCCATGTGAGCTTCGACGCCATCTACAGCGGCTTTCTGGGCTCCGAACAGCAGATCGGCATCCTCCACCGCCTCCTCTCCGAGTTCCGTCGGAAGGAGACCCTTGTCCTGGTGGACCCGGTGATGGGGGACCATGGAAAGGTCTATCGTACCTATACCCCTGAGATGTGCCGCCTAATGGGAGAACTGGCCGCCGGTGCAGACCTCATCACCCCCAACCTCACCGAGGCCGCCATCCTGTTGGGCGAGGACTACTCCAGCGTCCCCACCGGACAGGCCGGCATGGAGCGATGGCTCACCCGCCTCTCCCTGGAGGGCCAGCGCTCAGTGGTGATCACCGGAGTCAGCTTTGCCCCCGGGACCGTGGGCGCCGGCTGCTTTGACCGCGGCAGCGGCAAGATCCGCTTTGCCATGGCTCGGCAGGAGCACGGCGAATTCTCCGGCACCGGCGATCTCTTCGCCTCAGTGCTGCTGGGCGCCTCCCTCCGGGGCGAGACGCTGGCCGACGCCACTGCCCGGGCAGTGGATTTTATCCAGAAGTGCGTCTCCCGCACTCTTGCGGCAGGGACCCCCGTGCTGGACGGCGTGCAGTTCGAGCCGCTTCTGAAAGAACTGGTGTAAAAATAAGCCCGCGCCCGGAGCAAGATCGCTCGGGGCGCGGGTTTATTTTGCCGTTGGGCGGCAGCACCCCGCTGTGCATGCCTGCATACGAGGCGCCCTCATGTGCCGCTTTTCTTCCGCTGGACGTGCCAGCAGATCCGTGCCAGGAGGCGGTCCGGCACCAGACGCTGGGCCAGACGGACCGCTTTCATCCGGGCCCCGGGCACAATGACCGGCTTCCCCCGAAACATGCCGTTCACCGCGCACTCCGCCACCCGCCTGCTGCTCAGGCTGGGCGCGGAAAAGCACACGTTAGCCACCTGGTCGAATTCCGTCTGCACGGGGCCGGGGCACAGCACACTAATCCTCACTCCGCTCCCCGCCCGGCGCAGCTCCTCGGCCACCGCCTCAGACAGTCGGAGCACATAGGCCTTGGAGGCGTAGTAGGAAGAGAGCAGCGGTCCAGGCAGAAAGGCTGCCGAGGACGCTACATTCAGGATGTACCCCCGATCCTTGGCCTCCAGATCCGGGAGAAACAGCTTCATAAGCATATGCATGGCGATGATATTCACATCCAGCATCCCCAGCTCTGCTTCCAGGTCAGTCTCGTCAAAGGGGCCGAAGAGCCCCAGTCCGGCATTGTTCACCAGGATATCGATGTTCTCGCCCTGTGCCGCCCGGTACAGGGCCCGACACCCCTCCCGGCTGGAGAGGTCCGCCGGGAGAATCGTGACCCGCACCATACTCAACTCTGAGGCCAGTGCCCTCAGCCGCTCCTCCCGCCGGGCGGTCAGCACGAGGTCACAGCCTCGTGCGGCCAGGACCCGGGCGATCTCTCTTCCTATCCCGGAGCTTGCTCCGGTAACCAGCGCCTTCATGGTGCAGCGCCTCCTTTTGTATCGGGTAACGGCCCTGACGGGTCGTCGTGGGTGTATTATACTACAGTACTCACAGCTTTTCCAAGCCTCCGCCCCTTTTATTCCCCCGCTCTCAGCCGGAACAGCTCCCGGACGCGTACCCCCTGGGCATGGAGCGCCGCCAGATACAGCACGCCTCCAAAGACAAGGCAGACCACCGCCGCATGGAGCGCGGCGAGCCCCCTGTCCTGGAGGATGGCAAACTGGAGATTGATCACCAGCCCCGCCAGAAGCGCAGCCAGTCCGGGCGCCGTCACCCACAGGAAGAGTTGAGGACGCAGGCCGGTCGCCCGGTGGAGGGAGGCCATGCCCAGCACCACTCCCAGCAGAGAACTGATGAGAAAGGCCCACACATAACCCAGGAGCCCCACGCCGGGTACGCCCACCGTAAAAAAGACGATGACCAGCTCTACCGCCCCGCACAGCAAGGCGTTCCGGGCGGCGGCGGGCTGACGCCCCACCCCATTGAGTGCACAGGAGAGTACCGACTGATAGCAAGAGAGCGCCACCCCCACGGAGAGGGGGGCCAGATAGTCTCCCACGGCGGGCTCTTTGAAGAGGGCGGAGCCCAAGGTGGGCCCCAACACCACCAGAAAGGCCATGGCCGGGAGCATGAGCACCGATGTCCCCAGCATGGCCTTGGAGATACGGCGGTGGACCTCTCCGCGCCGCTTCAGGGCGGTGGACTCGGCCAGCTTTGGGACCAGCACCAGCCCCAACGCGGCGATAAAAGCGGTGGGCAGCGTCAGCAGAGGCAGGGTCATGCCAAACATGACGCCGAAGGCCGAGATGGACGCCGAGACCTCCATCCCCCCCTGGACCAGCTTCTGGGGGATCAAAATGGCGCAGACCGACCCCATCAGATTCCCCAACAGGGAGGTAGCGGCAATGGGCAGCGCAATGCGGGCAATGCGGTGGTTCAGGCGGCCGGACGCCTCTCCCGCCCCCAGCGGACCATCCATCCCCCACCGCCAGCGGCGGTGCAGGAGGGTGAGCGCGCAGGAAGAGAACACCTCGCAGATCACCATGCCTGTAACGATGAGCCCCACCGTCCGCTCCGGATTCTGGGGCAGGAAGAGCACCAGCAGCCCCAGCACCGCACACGTCCGTACCAGTTGCTCCAGCAGCTCGGTAAAAGCCGGAGGACGGATCATGCCCGCACCGTAAAAGGCGTGTTTGTGGAGATTCTCCACCCCGGTGAGGAGGATGCAGGGCAGCAGGATCACCAGCCCCAGTCTGGTCCGGGCATCCCCCAGGAGGTAGACTGAGATGGGGTCGGAGAAAAGGACGACTCCAAGCGTGGGAAGGGCCAGCAGCCCCAGGAGCAGCAGCAGGCACCGGCGCAGCACCTGCCACGCCGCCCGCCAGTTGCCCAGGGCCTGATATTCGGAGGTAAGTGTGGATACCGCCGCCGTAAGGCCCACCGCGGTGACGGAGAGAAGGACGGAATAGACCGGCATGATGAGCTGATAGAGCCCCATGACCTCCGAGCCGATGAGCCGTGAGAGCAGAATACGGTAAAAGAACCCCAGGAGCTGGTTCACCAGCCCGGTGGCCGTCAGCAGCAGGGTCCCATAGAGCATGGACGTGCGGTCAAGTTTCAAAAGAGCGCCCCCTTTCCCAAAATACATATTCTCCGCGTACCCGAAACATGTGGGGAGACAGGCTTTCCCCGCCTTTGTTTCAACGCTTTACAGCGGCAGGGTATCCGTGGTATGATAACGCAGAACCACGTTTTCAGTCGACGGAAAGGAGTCTTTTTCATGCCGGCCACATTCATCAACGCCGCTCTCGTCCTGTTGGGCAGCCTGCTGGGCATGCTCTTCAAGGACCATATCGGGGCGCGTTTTCACTCCATCCTCACCCACGCCCTGGGCCTGTGCGTCCTGGGTATCGGCATCTCCTCCGCCGTGGGGACGGAGAACACCCTGTGTGTCATCGTGTGCATGGTGCTGGGCACCATCCTGGGAGAGGCTCTGCGGATCGAAGACCGCCTGGACTCCGTGGGCGAGGTGCTGCGGAAAAAGCTGGTCCATGGAGGTGGGAATACCCGCTTCACCGAGGGCTTCGTCACCGCCTCCGTCCTCTTCTGCGTGGGCTCCATGGCCATCATGGGCTCCATGGAGGCGGGCATCCAGGGCAAATACGACATCCTGATCTCCAAGGGGGTCATCGACGGCGTTACCGCCATCACATTCGCCTCCGCTATGGGGCTGGGCGTGGCCTTCTCCGTCGTCCCCCTCCTCCTCTACCAAGGCGGCCTCACACTTCTCTTCTCCTGCGTGGGTCCCTTCCTCGACCCGGCCGCCATCACGGAGATGAGCGCTGTAGGCGGCACCATCATCATGGGCATCGCCGTCAACATGCTGGGGCTGGGCAAGGGAAAGATCCGCGTGGGCAACATGCTCCCCGCCATTTTCCTGCCGCTGCTGCACCTCCCGGTCGAATCTCTGCTCTCCAGCTTGCCGATCTGATTGCCCATATCGTTCCGATTGTCGGAACGTCTTTCTCCCTCCCGCCGGGTCCGCCCTTGCTCCCCGGTGTTTTGCGTGAAATTCACAGGATTCAGATCCCTTCTCCAGTTTTTTTATGCAATTCACAAAAAGTTTTCATTTCCGGATTTGGCGGGTCAGATGTTCAAAAAATCTTTTGAATTGGTACTACCACCCGTGAATTCCTTGAAAAAAGGAACTTTGCTTTGGTATGTCTCCGGGTTTCGGAACGAAGATTTTCCCTTTTTGCCTCTTGCGCGCAGAGAGGAAAGAGACTATACTTATAGATGCAAAAATCCGGATGGGAAAGCGTAAAAACGCAACATAAGGAGGCAGCAAAGTATGGGATTTGTCAAAGTTGAGCAGCAGGGCCATGTGGGGATTCTGACCATTGACCGTCAGGAGGCCCTCAACGCCCTCAACAGCCAGGTTCTCAACGACCTGGATGCCGCCATCGACGAGGTCGCGGCCAATGACGACGTCTATGTGGTCGTCCTCACAGGCGCGGGCCGCAGCTTTGTGGCGGGCGCGGACATCGGCGAAATGAAGGGTTTCTCCTCCGCCGACGGCAAGAAGTTCGGCGTCCACGGCGGCGGCGTGTTCCTGAAGCTGGAGAACATGGCCAAGCCGGTCATCGCCGCGATTAACGGCTTTGCCCTGGGCGGCGGCTGTGAACTGAGCATGGCCTGCGACATCCGTCTGGCCAGCGAGAAGGCCAAGTTTGGTCAGCCCGAGGTGGGCCTGGGCATCACCCCCGGTTTTGCCGGTACCCAGCGACTTCCCCGCATCGTGGGCATCTCCAAGGCGATGGAGCTGATCCTCACCGCCAAGGTCATCGGCGCCGCCGAGGCCAAGGCCATCGGTCTGGTCAGCGAGGTCTATCCCCCCGAGGAGCTGATGCCCAAGGCTCTGGAACTGGCCAATGCCATCTGCGCCAACGCCCAGATCGCTGTGCAGGAGTCCAAGCGCTGCATCCGCATGGGCATGCAGACCGATATCTCCACCGGCTCCGCTTTCGAGGCCGAGGCTTTCGGCGTCTGCTGCGGCACGGAAGACAAGGATGAGGGCATGGGCGCGTTCCTGGAAAAGCGCGCTGAAAAGCACTTCAAAAACAAATAACCGTGTCTCCCGTCATCGCACGTCCGGACGATCAGGTCTGGAATATGATTTTGCAGGATCTACATAAAAATGAAAAGGGGTATGCTATTATGAAAAAGATCGTAGTCATCGGCAGCGGCACCATGGGGCTGGATATCGCCCAGGTCTTTGCCAAGAAGAGCTTTGACGTGGTCGTCCGCGACATCAGCGACGAGATCCTCAAGGCCAACGAGGCCCGCCTGAACAAGAGCCTGGACAAGCTGGTGGCCAAGGGCAAGATGGACGAGGCCAAGAAGGCCGACATCCTGGCCCACATGAGCTTCACCACTGACCTGAACCAGGCCGCCGACGCCGACCTGGTCATCGAGGCCGCCACTGAGAACCCCACCATCAAGAAGGGCATCTTCACCGACCTGGACGGCATCTGCAAGCCCGAGACCATCCTGGCCTCCAACACCTCCTCCATCTCCATCACCGAGATCGGCGCCGTCACCAAGCGCCCCGAGCAGGTCATCGGCATGCACTTCTTTAACCCCGCCACCGTCATGAAGCTGGTGGAGGTCATCCGCGGCGCCAAGACCTCCGACGAGACTTACTCCACCATCGCCGCCCTCGCCTCCGAGCTCGGCAAGGAGCCCGTCGAGGTCAACGAGGCCCCGGGCTTCGTCGTCAACAAGATCCTCATCCCCCTGGTCAACGAGGGCATCGACCTCGTCTACACCGGCGTCGCCTCCGTCGAGGGCGTGGACAAAGCCATGAAGCTGGGCGCCAACCACCCCATGGGCCCCCTCGAGCTGGGCGACCTCATCGGCCTGGACGTCTGCCTCGCCATCATGGACGTGCTCTACCAGGAGACCGGCGACTCCAAGTATCGCGCCTCTCTCCTCCTCCGCAAGATGGTCCGCGCCGGCTACCTCGGCCGCAAGACCGGCAAGGGCTTCTACGACTACTCCAAGAAGTAAATCCTTCCCTATGTCCGATATCCGCCCCCTCTATATGGAGGGGGCGGATTTTTTGTCCCGGCCTTGCATCCGCCGCCTCCCTCCGGTATAATCAAATCTGACCTTATTCCCCATAAGATCCTTTTTTATTCTTACAAGGTCAGATTGGAGGCCGACCATGCTGACGCCCGTACTGGACCCCTCGCTGGGCCGCCCGCTCTATGAACAGCTCTATCTCCAGCTCCGCCGCGACATCGAGTCCGGCTCCCTGATAGCCGGTGAAAAGCTGCCCTCCAAGCGCGCCCTCTCCGCCCACCTCAAGGTGAGCGTGGTGACGGTGGAGGGTGCCTATGGCCAGCTTCTGGCCGAGGGCTATATCCGCTCCGAACCCAAGCGCGGCTTTTTTGTCTCGCCTCTGGAGATCGCCTCACCCCCAGCCCAACAGGCGCCTTCCGTGCCTGTTTCGGAGGCGGCGGCCGCCCCCGTCCCGGAGTATGATTTTGCCACCAACGCTGTGGACGCCGTCCATTTTCCCTTTTCCACCTGGGCCAAGCTGATGCGCCAAGTGCTCACCCGGGAGGACAGCGGACTTCTTTCCGCCATCGAGCCCCAGGGCGTCCCTGCCCTGCGGGCGGCCATCGTCCAATATCTCCATGATTTCCGGGGCATCACCGCCAGCCCCGATCAAGTGGTGGTGGGAGCCGGTTCGGAGTATCTCATCGGCATCCTCTTTCAGCTCCTGGGCCGTGAGGGAGGGTACGCAGTGGAGGACCCCGGTTACCTGAAGGTGAGCCGTATTCTGGCCCATCAGGGGGCCCTGGTCTGCCCCATTCCGCTGGACGACCAGGGGCTGCGTGTGGATGCCCTGCGCTGGTCCGGCGCCAGGGTGGTCCACGTGACCCCCTCCCACCACTATCCCCTGGGCACTGTCATGCCCGTGGGGCGGCGGCGTGAGCTCCTCTCCTGGGCCGCCGAGATCCCGGAGCGGTACATCATTGAAGACGATTACGACAGCGAGTTCCGCTTTTCCGGTCGTCCCATCCCCGCCCTCCAGAGTCTGGACGGCGGGGAGAGAGTGGTATACCTCAATACCTTTGCCAAAAGTCTGGCCCCCTCCCTACGCATCGGCTATATGGTGTTGCCCCCCCATCTGGCGGAGCGCTACCGTCGCGATTTTCTCTTCTACTCTTCTACGGTCCCCTCCTTTGAGCAGTACACCCTCTCCCGCTTCCTGGAGGGAGGACATTTCGAGCGTCACATCGCCCGGATGCGGGTGGAGTACCGGGACCGCAAGGCCGCCTTGGCCGCCTGCGTCCGTGACTTCGGCATCCCCGGGACCCTGTCCGGGGCGGATGCCGGGCTCCACATGCTCCTGCGCATGGAAAACGGTCTCAGTGAGGAGACGCTGGTCCGCCGGGCGGCGGAATACGGGGTGGCGGTGTACCCGCTCTCCGACTGCTGTCTCACTCCGCCGCCGCCCGACGCGCCTCCCACCCTGGTCATGGGATACGCCCGTCTCAAGGTGGCGGATATGATTTCTGCCTTTCGCCGCCTCCAGCGCGCCTGGCTATAAGGAGGGGTGGCTATGGAAGGCTGGTCTGTTCTCTCCGGGGACCTGCTCCATTTCTTTGCCCACGGCGTCCCCGGCATGTCTGCCGCACATCGGGACTGCATCGCTCTCCCCGTGTGGAGCTTCCTGCACCGGCTGCCCCCGGAGCCGGCGTTCGAGCAGCTCTTTCAGGAGGTGGCCCAGCGGTGCGGCACCTGCTATTACCCCCTCGAGCTCAAGGCGATCCTCTCCCTGCTGGATTTTTTTCGGGGACGTTTTGGGGACTTCTCCATTCTTTCTCTTCAGAAGATGCTCCTGCCCTATGCCTATTTCCTGCCCATGGGGACCTACCGCCGCTACTCTGAGCGCCAACTCCAGGTCCGGATGACGGACAGCTTTTCCGACCTCTTCCCCACATACCGTCTGCTGGGTCAGGAGTACTTACTGCCCGACGGGGGCCGGGTCGATCTTCTGGCCATGGAGGGGGACCGCGCGGTCCTCTTCGAGCTCAAACTGGGGAACGCGGACCCCACGCCACAGTTGGAGCGCTACGCCCGGATGTTTCAGGACCCCATTCTGATCGGCGTCACGGAAAAAGCTCTGCCCGGCGCGCTCTGCCGCCCGCATGTCACCTATTACACCTATCACAGCCTCAACGATCTTGTGCTGGAGCACTTGAGGGAACGTCAGCTCCGGATGCCGGGCGGGGACCTGACACAGCTGCGCGAACTGGTGCTCAGCTGCTATTCCTGCTGATGCTGTAAGAGATCCGTAAGAATTTTGTCGCCGGGTCCGTAAGAGTTTCCTGCTATGCTAAAGACCGGCTTTGGGAGGGTTCGACCATGCATGAGACCATTTTAGTGGTGGATGACGACCGGGAGATCGTGGGCGCCATCGCCATCCTGCTGGAGAAAGAGGGCTATCGGGTAATCAGGGCCTACAACGGTATGGAGGCCCTGGACCGGGTCATGGACCCGGCGGTGCGGCTGCTGCTCATCGACGTGATGATGCCTCGGCTGGACGGCCTCTCCGCCGTCATGCGGATCCGGGACAGGCGGAATCTGCCCATCATCGTCCTCTCCGCCCGCAGCGAGGAGACGGACAAGATCCTGGGCCTCTCGGTAGGCGCAGACGACTATGTGACCAAGCCCTTCAGCCCCCAGGAGCTGGCGGCCCGGGTCCGCAGTCAGCTCCGGCGGTACACCCGACTGGGGGATGTCCACGGAGAGGCCCGGCAGGACGAGATCGTCAATGGGCGGCTCGTCTACCGCCCCGGAGATCTGGTGCTGGCCGCCGACGGAGAGCCGGTGCGTCTCACCGCCACCGAGACCCGGATCGTGGACCTGCTGATGCGGAACCTGGGGCGCATTTTTCCGGCCGAGGAGATCTACCGCCGGGTGTGGGAGGGGGAGTGCTATGCCCCCGAGAACACCGTGATGGTCCATATCCGCCGGATTCGGGAAAAGATCGAGCTCAATCCCAGGCAGCCGGAATATCTGAAGGTGGTGTGGGGAATTGGTTACAAGATGGAAAAAAAGACTTAGCCTGCTGGCCCTGGTACTGGGGGTGGACCTTTTGCTGGTGGGGCTCGCCGGCGCGGTGTTTGCCGGGGCGGTGCTTCTTCCCGGCGGGTACAGCCCCCAGGACGCGTTCCAGGCCGGCTATCAGAACACAGCCCTCTTCCGGCGGGAAATCGAAGATCAGTTGGAGTCGGCGCTCCGGCTGGCCCGGAGCGCCGACAAGAGCAGTTGGTACTCCATGGAAGAGGAGGGCAGCAATCTGCTCTGCCAGCTCATGATACGCTCCGCCTCCGGCGCCTGGCAGACCGTGTACAGCAACACAGAGACGGCGCTCGCCGGCGGCTCCCCCGTCGGGTACAACTTCGCCCTGACCTATGACGGCGGTCGCGTCTCCATCCACAAGGACGGGGAGGCGCTGGACATCTATGGCGACGGCGTCTATACGCCGGACAGCCTCTGGGACGTGCCGGGTTACAGCAACCGTCCGGCGGAAGAGGGGGACGGTGACATCCGGGTCTATCTGGCCGCCATTGCCCAGCCGGTCCGCGTCCGGGGCTGTTATAGCAGTCTCTATGAGCTCCAGCAGGGCTTGACCATAGCCCGCTGGTTCTACCTGGGGGAATGCGCCGTGCTCGGCCTCGCCCTTCTTCTGCTGCTCCTGGCCTTTTTATGGCGGGATGCCCGCCGGGAGGCCCGCCTGGCCCTGGCCCGGCGCACGGGACCGGTCTGGTTCGAGTGCAAGGTCCTGGCGGTCACCGCTCCCCCTTTTCTGGCACCGCTGTTCTGCCTTGGTTTCTTTGCGCGCGCTTTCTTCTCTTATGCAGCCGCTCTGGCCGTAGCAGCGACGTTCTGTCTGGCGTACCCCTGGCTACTCTATCTGGCGGGCTGTGACCTGCGGCATAATGAGAAGCCTTGGCGCCACAGTCTGTGCTGCGCCCTGGCGGGACGGGTCGGTCGGGCCCTCCGCAAGCTCCGCGCCGCCCTCTCCGCTGCCGAACTCGCCCTTCCCCTTCAGCGCCGCTTCCTCCGGCGGGGGCTCGTGGCGGCGGTCTGTATCCTCCTGCTCAGTATCGCGGCATGGTTTCTCCTATACCTGCTGTTTTATAACGTTCCTTTCTATTATTTTAACTTCTGGCACCAGTGCTTCTTTTCCCTGCTTCTGGCCACCGCCCTCGTCTTGCTGCTCCTGGCCCCCATGGTCTGGCTTCTGCGCAGGGGCTGGGACCTGCTCCGGCAGCTCGGCCCCTTCACTGCCCGGCTTTCCGCCGTCCGGAGCGGAGACCTGACCGCTCCGCTGGAACTGCCTGCGGACTCCGATCTCCGGCAGGCAGCGGAGGACCTCAATGGTATCCATCAGGGGATGCGTGCCGCCCTGGAGGAGCGGATGAAGAGCGAGCGGATGAAAGTAGAGCTCATCGCCAACGTCTCCCACGATCTCAAGACTCCCCTCACCTCGGTCATCAGCTATGCCGAGCTGCTCCGTGAGGAGGAGGACCTGCCTGAGCATGTGCAGGACTATATCCGCATCCTCAACGACAAAGCCCAGCGGCTCAGCGTCATGGTCCAGGATGTGTTCGAAGTGAGCAAGGCCGCCTCCGGAGAGCTCTCCCTCCACACGGAGCGGTTGGACTTGGGGAAGCTTCTCCGCCAAACGCTGGCAGACATGGACGAGGCGGTCTCCCAGAGCTCCCTTACCTTCCGTACCGAGCTCCCGGAGGCGCCCGTATGGATCACAGCCGACGGAGACCGTCTCTACCGCGTGTTTCAGAACCTTGTCCAGAACGTGCTGGAATACTCGCTGGAGGGCTCCAGAGTTTACGTGACCCTGGATGCGGGCAAAGATGCCGCCACAGTACGCCTCAAAAACATCTCCCGCACAGAGCTTCCCCCCGGCGTGGATTTTACCGCCCGGTTCGTCCGGGGCGACCAGAGCCGCACCGATGGAGGCAGCGGCTTGGGCCTGGCCATCGCCAGCAGCTTCACTGCCGCCTGCGGGGGCGCCCTGCGGGTAAGCACCGACGCCGATCTCTTTACCGTGGAGGTGGAATTCCCCCTGTCCCGGTGAGCTTCCGTCCCGACCCTTCTCCCGCCGCTTCGACCCCTCCGGTGTGGTATTGTGGGGTAACATTCCACGTGAAAGGGAGGAGATATCGTGGCGGATTCCATTGACCGCGCCATTGTAGAGGGGCGTGTCTATCCTTCGGCTTCCGACATTTTGCCCGGAGGCACGGCGACGGCGGCCCTGCCCAACTGGTCCCTGCTGCGGCTGAGTCCCGGGCTGCTGGCGTTGACCGGCTGGGAGAGCGCCGAGGCCCTCATCCAGGCCTCCGGCGGTGCGCTATACGATCTCTTCTGCCCGGAGGACCGCCCCTGCATCCTCGCCGCGCTGGAATCCCTCCTTGCCTCTGCCGGTCGGATCAAGGCGGAATACCGCCTGCTCCGGCGGAGTCTTCCCCCCCTCTGGGTCACGCTGTGTGCCGGTCTGGTGGACACGGAGGCGCTGGGGATTCATCTGGAGTGCTTTCTTTTGGATCTCAGCGACCTGCGGCGGGCGGAGGCGGAGCTCTCCGAGCGCTGCCAGACGCTGGCGGAGCAGGCCCGGCGGGAGACCATGACCGGCCTTCTCAACAAGGACGCCTTTCGCCTGGACGTCCGCACCTACCTTTCCGCCGCCGGGCCGGAGGAGACCTACGCCCTGTTGGTGACCGACCTGGACGACTTCAAACGGTTCAACGACCGCTACGGCCACACCTTTGGGGATCAGGTCCTGCTGGCCTTTGCCGCCATCCTGTCCCGCAGTTTTGGGCCCGGTGCCCTGTGCGGACGGTATGGGGGAGACGAGTTTGTGGTCTTTCTGCCCGGGACCGCTCCCCGGACCGCTGAGGAGGCCCTTCACGGGCTCTACCGCAACCTGAAGTGCCGCCGGAAGGGGGACCCCATGTTCCAGTGCAGCGTCGGCGCCGCCTGCGGTAAGGGGCCGGCAGAATACAGCCGGCTCTTTGACCGGGCGGACGCCGCCCTTTACCGGGCCAAACGTGCGGGCAAAAACCGGTTCCAGATGGATCGCGGGGGGCTATGAAAACCGGCGCGGGTGTGATATACTGCTGCCAGAATACGCCGTGGGGCCCTCATCCGCGGCGGAACGGAGGCATCCCTATGGAATTTCGATATGAGGCCGAGCGCATTTATCTCACCGACGATCACGGACGCATGGCCGCAGAGATCACGTTTCACCAGCGGTCCGACCGGGCCATGTCCATCGATCACACCTATGTCTCCCCTGAGCTCCAGGGGAGGGGCGTCGCCGCGGACCTGGTCAAAGCCGCCGCGGACCGTTTCCGCGCCAGAGGTCTCAAGGCCGTTCCCGTGTGTTCTTACGCGGTGAAATGGTTTGCGCAACACCCCGAGGAACAGGACCTGCTCAAAAACCCGAGCGTCTGAAAGTCCCTGCCGCATTTATCCCGGCGCCCCGAACAGGGGCGGCCCAGCCTGCCGAAAAACTTTTTCGGCAGGCTGTTGTGCTTTTTTCAACCTAAGCAGTCTGAAAAGTTGCCTTATTCACCGTCAAATGGCGCTCCCGGTGCTTTTTCTCTCACAGATTTCCCCTTCCAAGCCTTTTCAGAAGAGGGTGCCGGACGGACCCGGCTTTCTTGTATTTCCTGACCGGCAGTGCTAAAATAAAGGTATCTTTTTTGAATGGAGGAGACTCTACACATGAAGCACGGCAAGAAACTGCTCTCCGTCCTGCTGGCCCTGGTCATGGTGCTGGCGCTGCTGCCCTCCGCGGCCTTTGCCGCCGAAGGGGAAAAGCACATCACCATCCTGGGCACCTCGGATATGCACGGCAATATCTGGGGCTTCAGCTACGAGGACAGCAAGGAGACCGACAACAATGGCATGGCCCGCCTGTACACCTATATCCAACAGGTGCGCGCCGAGAACCCGAACACCATCCTCATCGACGCCGGGGATGACATTCAGGGCACCATTATGACCGACGACATCTACAACAAGATTCCCGAAGAGCCCCACCCCGTCGTGGCCGCCATGAACTACATGGGCTATGACGCCATGACCCTGGGCAACCATGAGTTCAACTGGGGCATCGACACCATGCAGAAGATCCTTTCTCAGGCACAGTTCCCCGTCCTGGCCGCCAATGTCAAGGACGCCTCCGGCGGCTTTGTCACCGGCGCGGGCTGGACCATTGTGGAGAAGGACGGCGTGAAGGTAGCCGTCATCGGCGTGGTCACCCCCGACGTGCCCATCTGGGACGGCGGCAAGGAGGGCGTGGAGGCCTGTACCTACGAGGCCGCCAATACCGCCGTCAAGAATGCCATCGCCGAGATCGGCGACGGTGCCGACGCGATCGTGGTCTCCGCCCACATGGGCATGTATGCCGAGTTCGATGAAGACGGCGGTTCTGATTCCGCCCAGAAGATCCTGGACGATAACCCCGAGATCGACGTGCTCCAGGTGGCCCACAACCATGTGGTGGTCAGTGAGACGCAGGGCGATACCGTCATCGGCGGCGTGCGCAACGGCGGCCGTGACATCGCTCGCTTTGACCTCACGCTGGATCAGAACAACCATGTCACCGACGCCACGGTGGAGATCGTGGACATGACCGGCGTAACCCCCAGCCAGGCCCTCCGCGACATTGAGCTGGTGAAGGAGTCCCACCAGAAGACCATCGACTTCATCACCGGCGGCGGCGCCGGCGAGGACGGAGAGGGCGGCGCAGCCCTGGGTTCCACCACCGCCAAGTTCCAGCCCGCGGACGAAATCGCCGGTCTGCCTGAGGGGAAGCTCCAGGATACCGCCGTGATGGACCTCATCAACAAGGTCCAACTGGAGAATTCCGGCGCCGATGTCTCCGCCGCCGCCCTCTTCAAGGACACCAGCGATCTGCCCGAGGGTGACATCAATTACGGCAATATCTTCGACATCTACAAGTTCGACAACACTCTCTATCGTGTCACCGTCACCGGCAAGGAGCTCAAAGGGTACATGGAATGGGCCGCCGCGTGCTACAACCAGTGGGTGCCCGGGGACATCAACATCTCCTTCGATCCCGAGTATCCCGGCTACCTCTATGACATGTTCGCCGGTGTGGACTACGAGATCGACCTGAGTCAGCCCAAGGGCGAGCGCATCAAAAACGTCATGTTCAAGGGCGCGCCCCTCCAGGACGACCAGACTCTGACCCTGGCGGTGAACAACTACCGTTATTCCTCCGCCCTGAAGGCGCAGAACCTCATCGCAGGCAAGAAGGAGTGGGAGTCCTCCAACTCCATCCGCGATATGATCGTGGCCTATCTGGCTGAGCACTCCCCCATCTCTCCCGAGGTGGACAACAACTGGAAGATCGTGGGTGTGGATCTGAGCCTGGACGACCCCCGCCGCCAGGAGATCATCGACCTGGTGAACGCCGGACGGCTGGATACCCCCTACGACAAGAGCTATAATCTGGCCGATTACGACGCCATCATCGCCAGCGCCGCGCCCGCCGGCAATGTTGCGGTGAACGGCACGGTAGTGGGTTCCGCCTTTACCTACCAAATCGACGACGGCGCCGTCTACTACCGTCTCCGCGATCTGGCCTTTGCCCTGAAGGACACCTCCGTTGCCTTCAATGTAGAGTGGAACGGCCAGATGGTGGTCATCACCAAGGGCGCGGCCTATACGGCCGAGCCTATCCAGGACTCTCCTATGAGCCCTGCCTTCATGGAAACCACCCTCTCCGTCCTGGCTGATGGCCAGGTGGAGGTCGCCGCCGCCCTCATGTCCCCC
Organism: Intestinimonas butyriciproducens; assembly: GCF_004154955.1. Classification (NCBI taxonomy): domain Bacteria; kingdom Bacillati; phylum Bacillota; class Clostridia; order Eubacteriales; genus Intestinimonas; species Intestinimonas butyriciproducens. The sequence continues at coordinate 2,448,331 of NZ_CP011524.1, forward strand.
GGTTATCACTGTATCACCGCTGAGGGTCTGGCCGCCCTGCTGGGACTCTCTGTCACCGAAGCCGACGGCGTACTCACCATTACCGCCGCCTGACGTCCGCCTCCTCCGGCCCCGCGGCCGGGCTGCCCCGGAGGCATCCCCCGTGGCTAGCACCGCATTTTCAGCGGCCCGCCTTTGGAGAGGCGGGCCGCTTTTTTGTCCATTTCGCAGTATGCCGCGCTCTTCCCTTTTCCGCTTTGCTGTGCTACAATATCGCAAAGGAGTTGAAGCGTATGATCCGACATATGATCTTCTGGAATCTGGCCGAGGAAAACGCCGACCGGGTCGAAACCGAGCGCTTTCTCAAGGAGACCTTCGCCGCCATGGTGGGGGCCGTCCCCGGCCTGCGCGCGGCCCACATCGGCTTTGACCAGGGGCTTGGCACCCACGGCGTGGGCCTCTCCTGCGACCTGGACAGCATGGAGGCCCTGGCCGCCTACCAGGACTACCCCCCTCATGTGGCTTTTAAACGCTGGGCCAAGGTCCATTTGAAAGATCGCTGCTGTGTGGACCTGGAGGTGGCAGAATGAATCTGCCGGAATCCCTCATCCAAATGGGCTCCAAGCGCAATATTATGCGTGAGATCCGGGAATACGGCCTTCTCCGTGCCCGGGAGGTGGGCGCGGAGAAGGTGCTGGACTTCTCCCTGGGTAATCCCAGTGTGGAACCGCCCCGACGGGTCAACGACTTCATTCGGGAGCTGCTCAGCGGCCCGGAGGCCGCCTCCGTCCATGGCTATACCACCGCCCAGGGAGAGCTGGGCGTCCGGGAAAAGCTGGCGGCCTCCCTCACCCGCCGCTTCGGAGGGCCCTATGACGCCGGGGACCTCTACCTCACGGTGGGCGCGGCGGCGGCCCTGTGCTGCTGCTTCCGGGCCTTGGCTTGCCCCGGAGACCAGTTCATCCTCCTGGCCCCCTTCTTCACCGAGTATACCTACTTCATCACCGGAAACGGCGGAGAGCCGGTGGTGGTCCCTCCGGACTACGCCACCTTTCAGCCCGACCTGGGCGCCCTGGAGCGGGCCATCACCTCCCACACCAAAGCGGTAGTGGTGAATTCCCCCAACAATCCCTCCGGCGTGGTCTATACCGCCGAGACCCTGAGCGCTATGGCGGAGCTTCTGCGCCGAAAGGCCGCTGAATACGGCCACCCCATCTATCTCATCTCCGATGAGCCCTACCGCGAGATCGTCTTCGAGGGCTTTTCCGTCCCCTGGCTCCCGGACTTCTACGACGACACGCTGGTGTGCTACTCCTACAGCAAATCTCTCTCCCTGCCCGGCGAGCGGATCGGCTATATCCTGATCGGCAAGCCGGTGGCGGACCGTGAGGCCCTGTATGCCGCCATCTGCGGCGCGGGCCGGGTGCTGGGCTACGTCAACGCCCCCAGCCTCTTCCAGCGGGTGGCCGCCGAGTGCGACGGACTCACCTCCGACCTCACCGTCTACCAGACCAATCGGGACCTCCTCTATCACGGCCTCACCGAGCTGGGCTACACCTGCGTGGAGCCCGGCGGCACCTTCTACCTGATGGTCAAATCTCCGGAGCCCGACGCCGCCGCCTTCTGTGAACGGGCCAAACGCTACGACCTTCTCTTCCCCCCCACCGACGACTTCCACTGTCCCGGTTGGTGCCGCATCGCCTTCTGCACCGCCACTGAAACGGTGCAAAAAGCCCTCCCCCTTTTCAAAAAGCTGGCGGCAGAGTACGGCCTGAACTGACAAGCAGCGGCCCGCGTTCCAAGAGGAACGCGGGCCGCTGCTTATTTTCCAGCATGGGTCAACTCACGCCCGGCGCAGGGTAAGTCCGCTGCGCTTGAGGGCGGCCTGGAGGGCCAAAGCCAGCGGCGGCGCGGCAATGATGGCCACGGCGGCGTTGAAGACTGACGCGGGGATTTTCAGCGGGAGCGCGGCCAGCGCCACTCCGGGCTGGAGCCCCTCCACCAACAGTCCGTCATAGAAAAAGCTCTTGGCGAAATAGAGCACATAATAGGCAAGGCATCCGCATACCGCCCCCGCCAGGCACCGGGCGTAGCTCAACTCTCCCTCCCTGGCCTGCCGGCGCACCAGCAGGCCGGCCACCAGTCCCATGACACCCTTGGTGAGGAAGGTGATCCAGCACTCGGCTGCATAGAGGGGATTGGTGAGGTCATAGAGGGCGGAGCCCAGCCCGGAGGCCAGCCCCCCGATGGGCCCCAGCAGCAGCCCGGAGAGCACGCAGACGATGTTGGCCAGGGTGAACGAGGTACGCCCACCGATGGCGATGGGCATGATAATGCGGGCGTAATTGCTGGCAAAGACCAGGGCGGTCATCATCCCCAGGAAGGCCAGCGTCCGGGGATCAAAACGGCGATTCATTCCAAACACTCCTATCTCAGTTGCTGGTCTGATTATAGCCGAATACTGGTCTTATTTCAAATCTCAGTTTTAGAAAATTCGGCAAGGTCAGTTTGGGCGCATCAGAACAGGCCCCACAGATAGCGGAAGGCCAACCGCTTCCAGACCGGAAGCGCGGCGTCCACCCGTCCCGCCTCCCGGAGGACCAGCGTCGCGGCCTCCCCCCGCTCCTTTTCCGTCAGCCTGTGTTGGCTGAACTTGGCCTTGCAGGCCAGCTCCTCCAGCCTGGCGTTCTCCTGTCCGCCCCAGGGCAGCAGGCGTTGGAGGTACCCGTAGGCCGCCAGGACGGCCTGATTGGTCTCCCCCTCCCACTCCAGGCGGCGCAGACGCTTTTCCCGCAGGAGACGCCGCCGGAGGCAGAGAGCCGCCAACAGGATCAGGCCAAGGCCAGGCGGAACCATCCACCGCAGGAGCGGGGCAACCTTTTCCGCCTCTCCATCCCCGGCGTGGGCGCTGTCGGGCGGCAGCGTCTGGGTGGGGGCCGGAGTCCGCACCGCCCCGGTCGTGGGGGCCCTGGTGGGTGTGGGGGTGGTTTCCGGTGCAGGGATCTGGGAGGGGGATGGGGTCTCCGACGCCGTTGTCCCCCCTCCGCCGCCATAGCCTGGGGTCACCTCCACCGGATACCAGCCATAGCCGTCCAGATAGATCTCCACCCAAGCGTGTGCAGAGGAATCCGGTACATCCACCCGCCCGGAGGGGGGCACCACCGCCGCAAAGCCGCTGACATACCGGGCCGGAATGCCCACGGTCCGCAGCAGGAGCACGGCGGCACTGGCATAGTGCATGCAGTAGCCCCGGCGGCTCCCGTTGAGGAAATAGGTCACAAAGTCCTCACCCTCCGGCGTAAGAGGGGTGGCCGGATCGTACCGGGTGACAGCGGCCAGCAGCAGGGATATGACCTCAGCGGTGTAGACATCGCCCTCATAGGCGGCCCCGAAGTCCCGGCGCGGCTCCCGGACCATGAGGGGCCCCGCCGCCTGGATCGCCTCCTCGATCCAGGCGAAGGCGGTCTCCTGAAAGCCCTCCGGGAGGGTCAAATAGTTTTCATGCACGAATTCCCGGTAGACCCGCTCGGCCCGGGCCACTTCGCCCCGCAGGCCCGGCATATCGGCGCGGGGCCCGGCCTCCGGCCTGTAGTAGAGCGTATGCCGCCAAGTGCCCAGCTCCTTGGCGACGCAGGAGTCGCCGACAAAGGCACCCCCCGAGATCTCCCCCGGCCGGGTGAGCAGGCTGTAGGGAAAATAGAGACACCCTCCGGAAGCACCGGCGCTCTCCACCGTCACCGCATGATAGGGCTGGTCCGAGTTGGCCAGGGCCGGGAAATTGAGAGGCTCGTAGCCGCCTGGCAGTTCGCCCATCGCCTCGTAAAGGCTCTCATCCAGACTCTCCCAGGCCGTGCCGGTGTAGACACCCGCGGAGTGGCCCCGCAGATAGACGCGCCCCGCCACATCGGTCTCCACCCGCAGCACTGTGCGTCCGGAAAAGGACAGCGGCCCGGCGCCGGCCAGGTCCACCTCGGCCTCCGAACCTGCGGAGGAGTAGCCGCCAGAAAACAGGTTCGGCATACCCGGCAGCCGGAGTGCCTCCAACAGCCGGTACCGGGCCTCCATGGTCCGCTGGGGATAGGCATACTGCTCCATAGGCAGCGTCGCCGTGAGAAGCCCCAGCAGGAGCGCCGAGGCGGGCAGCGCCAGCAGGGTGAATCGGGCACCGCCCTTCGGGTCGCTGTGGGCGTACAGCTCGGAGAGGAACATGGTACAGCAGCAGGTGAGCAGGGCCAGAAAGGGGGGCCAATCCGGCAGGCGGTTGGCGGCAAAGGCGGGTATCAAAAGAGGGAGCGTGAGCAGCCCCACCGGCCAGCAGCGTCTCCGCCGCACCACTGCCCAGCCCAGCAGCAGCGCCCAAAGGGCCGCGGCGCAGAGCAGCCACAGGGTGACGGCCCGCTCCGCTTCCGGCCCTCCGGATATCCCGCCCGCTGTCTCCGCGCCCACAGCCAGGATGCGGTCCAGAAGCCATACTCTTCCGCCCACCGATTCCACCGCCTGTGCGGCCGCTGTGCACCATCCCAACCGGAGATCATCCCACAGCCGCCACACCGCCAGCAGCCAGCAGACGCCCAGGACCAGCGGCGGCAGCACGCTGTGCCGGGGCACAGACCAGACCGCCAGGGAGAGGAGCACCAACAGCAGACATCCGGCCAGGAGTATGCCCCACTGTCCGCCCAGGCCATAGGCCGTGGTCCAGGAGAGCACCGTACCGGCCAGGCCCAGGTACAGGAGAAGGCCGTCGCCCAGCAGGAAAATGGGGCCCGGAGCACGCGGCGCGTCTGTGCGCCGCCTGTGTCTGCTCATGGCATTCCCTCCCTTCCGGGCTCCAGGTGGAGCCTGTGCATGCCCGTCTCAGGACGGGTGGGCGGGAGGGTACGCCCCTCCACAGGGGCGGGGTCGGCCAGAACGGCGGCGAGGCACACCGAAAGACTCCTCCGGTCCGAGACCGGATAATCCCGCACCTGTCCGCTCACCGGATGGGCCCAGCGGACCCAATGGGCCTCTCCCCTCTCCAGCAGCGCCAGGGAACAGGCGTTGAGCCGGTCCAGCACCCGGTCCATTTCCTCCGGGCGGCCAAAGTGGTCAAAGGTGAGGACCGCTTCGGACCGCCGGGGCTCCAACGTCTCCCGCACCACCAGCTCGTCCCGTTTGGAGGTGAGCTTCCAGTGGACCGTGCGTATGGGGTCTCCCGGGCGATAAGGGCGTAGGTCGTAGTCCTCCCCCGGACCGCCGCCGGGCCGGGGCACCAGCGCGCCGCTCGGGCTGCTCCCCTCCCCCGGAAGGTCCGGCGGCACAGGCGCCCCCGCCTGAGGCAGGACCAGCAGGGAGGCCGGCGCGGGAGGGCGGAGGGGCAGCGTGAACAGTCCCATACAGTCACATACCCTAGCCCTCTCCACCCGGCATGTCAGTCGGCCGCAGTGGGAGGCGTCCGCCCGCAGGACAGCGCTTCGCACCTCTTCCGGGCCGGTGAGCGTCACCCGTCGGGTCTCCTTCCCGCCGGTGAGGGCGTTTTCCATCCGCAGGCGGATCGTCACCTGCGCCAGAGGCAGCCGGACCGGCCCATGGGCCGCCAGCCGCCAGCCGGCCTCTCCGCCCCGCTCCACACCGGTGGGCTCGGCCTGCAGCTCCAGGCGGCACCGCAGCATGGCAGGCAGGCTCAGCAGCATCCCCAGCACAGGCAGGGTCAGGGCAAGCGCCAGCAGGAAACAGGCCAGATATCCGATATCGAAAAGGTGGAACAGCAAAGCTGCGGCCAGGAGGAGCGCATAGGCCCCGCGGCGGCGGGCCACGGCGGCTACCGGAGCCTGGGGGGATGGACCATGTGCAGCACCTCTCCCAGGGGGTCCTGCTGCGTTCCATCGCACCCCGGCGTGAGGACCAGGCGGTGGGCCACGGTATCCCGAAAGATGTCGGCCACATCCTCGGGGATCACATAATCCCGACCCCGCACAAAGGCCGCGGCCCGGCTGACCGCCGCCACCGCCAGGGTGGCCCTGGGGCTGGCCCCCTGAACAATCAGGGGATGGCTGCGAGTGGCCGCCGACAGCCGAACCATATAATCCAGAATCTCGTCGGCGATGTGGACCTGATCTACCTGGGCGCGCATCCGTTCCAGCCCCTCCCGGTCCACCACCTGCCGCACCCCGTTCAGGGGTGCGCCGCCGCGCCGGCGGCGGAGGAGTTCCAGTTCATCCTCCGGACGGGGATACCCGATGGACAGCCGCAGCGTAAAGCGGTCCAGCTGGGAATCGGGCAGAAGCTGGGTACCAGAGGCCCCCGTCGGATTCTGGGTGGCAATGACCAGGAAGGGCTGGGGCACCGGATGGGATATCCCGTCCACCGTGACCTGCCCCTCCTCCATGGCCTCCAGCAGCGCAGACTGGGTGCGGCTGGTGGCCCGGTTGAGCTCATCGGCCAGGAAGAGATTGCATAACACCGCCCCGGGCTGGTACTCCATTCGTCCAGCCGCTTTGTTGTAGAGAGAAAAGCCGGTGATGTCGGAGGGCATCACGTCGGGCGTGAACTGGACGCGGTGACACGCAAGCCCCAGTGCCCTGGAAAAGGCCAGCGCCATGGTGGTCTTGCCCACACCCGGGATGTCCTCCAGTAGGATGTGACCCCGGGCCAAGACGGCCAGCAGCGCCTTCACCAGGATGTCGTCCTTCCCCACCACCGCTTTCTTCACCTCGGCCACCACTTCGGCGGCCAGTCTGATATCACTCATGAAAGCTCCTTTGTCCGTTCTCCGGCGGTACTCCCGCCCTCTTACTTATGATCCCGATTATACCATGGCCCCTCCCGGAGGACAAGCCGCCCCCGACTGGCTGTCATAGAAAAGAAAGAGAGCGCCAAGGCGCTCTCTTTCTCTTGGGGAAGGACTGACGACCGGATGAAAAAACTGGCCGCGGTCCGACCGCATGTTTCAAGCAAGTTTTAGTCGTTCATCAGTCCGGCCTTCTCCAGCAGATAGAACAGAAGGCTGATGATCACGGCGGTGACGGCCGCCAGCGTCATGCCGGTGATGGATACCGCGCCAAAGGTGAGGGTGAGACCGGAGAGGCCCGCCACAAAGACCACAGAGGTGAGGATCAGGTTCCGGTTCTTGCCATAGTCCACCTTCTTGTCCACCAAGATCCGCAGGCCGGAGGTGCCGATCATGCCGTAGAGGAGGAATGTGATACCGCCGATCACGTCACCGGGAATGGTGGCGATGAACGCAGAGAGGGGCCCGATAAAGGCCATGAGGATGGAGATAACGGCGGCTCCGGCGATGACCTGGACCGAATAGACCCCGGTAACGGCCATGACGCCGATGTTCTCGCCGTAGGTGGTGGTGGGCACAGAGCCGAAAAGCCCGGAGAACGCGGTGGACAGGTTGTCCCCCAGCAGTGAGCGGTGGAGGCCCGGCTCCTTCAGCAGGTCCCGGCCCACGATCTTGCTGGTGACCACCTGATGTCCGATGTGCTCGGCGGTGATGACCAGAATGACCGGGCAGATAGTGAGAATGGCGTTGAGGTCAAATTTTGCGATGTGGAAGTCGGGGATGGTGAAGAGGGACACGTTTTGGAGGGGGGAGAAGTCCACCACGCCCGCCGCCACGGCGGTGAGGTAGCCGCAGATCATGGCGATGAGCAGGGGAATGACGGAGAGGAAGCCCCGAAAGAGGACGGAGCCAAACACGGCTACCCCCAGGGTGACGGCAAAGACCAGAATGTCCCCCGTCTCCATGGTGGGACTGAGCATCAGCCCGCCCTCCGGATTCACGGCCATGAGGTCCGCGCCGATGGCGCCGCCCTTTACGGTGTTGGCGGCCAGCTCCAGACCGATGAGGGCCACCACCGGCCCCATGGCCGCGGGCGGCAGAACGATGTCGATCCAGTCGGTGCCGAACTTCCACACCACCAGGGCCAGCAGGCAGCCCAGCAGCCCCGTGACCACAAAGCCGCCCTGGGCGTATTCAAAGCCCAGCTCCGCGATGACGATGCCCGCGGGCGCTAAAAAAGCAAAGCTGGAGCCGAGATAGGCCGGAGCTTTGCCCTTGGTGAGGAAAATGAACAGCAAGGTACCGATGCCGTTCATGAAGAGGACGATGCCGGAGTGGATGCCGAACAGGATGGGGACCAGCACCGACGCGCCGAACATGGCGAAAACATGCTGGATGCTCAGGGGAACAAGCTGTGCCGGAGGGACCTTTTCATCTACCTGAATGATGCGCTTTTTGTCCATGGGATACCTCTCCTCTCAAAATACTTTTCGTGAAAGTATACCACTTTTTTCAGGGCGCGGTCCACTGTTTTTGTTTTATTTTTGGCTTTTTGTCAAATACTACGGAAACAGCTGGAAACTCTGTTTCAATTCCTACTTTGCGGCGATTGACAAAATACGCCGGATTTTTATAAGATAAATTTGATTTTTTCAGAAAGCGGGTGTTTTCCCTTGAAAAAGCCTTTTGTCACCTTGGAGCAGCTCAGGGCCATCACGGCCCGGTATCCCACTCCCTTCCACCTCTACGACGAGAAAGGCATCCGGGAAAACGCACGAAAACTGAAGGCCGCTTTTGCCTGGAATCCAGGTTACCGGGAGTATTTTGCCGTCAAGGCCACCCCCACTCCCGCCATTTTGAAGCTCCTGCGGGAAGAGGGCTGTGGTGCGGACTGCTCCTCCCTCACAGAGCTCATGCTGGCCGACCGCTGCGGCTTTTCGGGGGCGGATATCATGTTCTCCTCCAATGATACGCCCCCGGAGGAGTTTCAGTTGGCCGCCCGCCTGGGGGCCACCATCAATCTGGATGACTTCACCCACATCGATTTCTTGAAAGACACCATCGGGGCCATCCCCGAGACCATCTCCTGCCGCTACAACCCCGGCGGCACCTTCTCCATCGGGGCAAGTGAGGAGGGCTTCCAGGTCATGGACACCCCCGGAGATGCCAAATACGGCTTTACCCGTGCGCAGCTCACCGAGGGCTTCCGCAAGCTGAGGGCTTTGGGCGCCAAGCATTTCGGCCTCCACGCCTTTTTGGCCTCCAACACCCTCTCCAACGCCTATTATCCCACACTGGCGGGTATCCTCTTCCAGACGGCGGTAGAGCTTCGGGAGGAGACAGGCTGTGACATCCGGTTCATCAATCTCTCCGGCGGCGTAGGTATCCCCTACCGTCCGGAGCAGCGAGAAAACGACATCGCCGCCATCGGTGAGGGTGTGCGCCGGAAATACGAGGAGATCCTGGTCCCTGCCGGCATGGGTGATGTGGCCATCTTTACCGAGCTGGGCCGATTTATGCTGGGACCCTACGGCTGTCTGGTGACAAAGGCCACTCACTTCAAACACACTTATAAAGAGTACGTGGGGGTCGACGCCTGCGCAGCCAATCTGATGCGTCCCGCCATGTACGGGGCCTACCATCATATCACGGTGGTGGGAAAAGAGGATGCCCCCTGCGACCACAAGTATGATGTCACCGGCTCCCTGTGCGAAAACAACGACAAATTTGCCGTGGACCGGATGCTGCCGGAGATTCAATCCGGTGATCTGCTGGTGATCCACGACACCGGCGCCCATGGCTTCTCTATGGGTTACAACTACAATGGCAAACTCCGCTCTGCGGAGGTGCTACTCCGCGAGGACGGAAGCACCCGGCTGATTCGCCGGGCCGAAACCCCGGAGGACTATTTCTCCACCATGATCTTTGACTGAGCCGGGGTGACACCCCGGACATGGAAAGAAGGCCCGCTGCAAAATGCAGATGCATTTTGCAGCGGGCCTTCTTTGTTACTCTGCCGCAGCGGAGCGTATCACACACCGATGAGCGGCATGACCACGCCGCCCAGCAGGCCCACGATCAGGCAGGCGATGACCAGCTCCAGCAGCGCCCACTTGATGACGCCGCCCAGCAGCTTGCTGTCCTGTCCCACCAGGCCGACGGCCGCCGCCGCGGTGGCGATACACTGGGGAGAGAGAATCTTACCAATGCCCGCACCGGTGGAGTTGGCCGCTGCCAGCCAGAACTCGGAAGTGCCGATCTGCTGGGCCGCAGAGGTCTGGAGGGCCCCCAGCAGCACCTCCGTACTGGTGCCGCTGCCTGTGATGAACGCGCCCAGGGCCGCGATGATCGGCGCCACGAAAGGATAAAACTTGCCCGTAATGGATACGAAGAAGGTAGCCATATCGTTGATCATGCCGCAGTAAGTCATGATCTTGGCCACAGCCAGCACGGACATGATGGTGATGATGGTTTTGGACATCTGTTTGACGGTGGCCGCCAGGGTCTCCGCCATGACCTTGGCGCTGGCCTTCTGGACAATGCCCCCGATGATGGCCGCCACAAAGATCCAGATGCCCGGGGTATTGATCCAGCTGAAGGACGCATTGCCCGCATTGACCGAGGTGCTGATCTTCACCGAGGTGGAGAAGTGGGCCAGGACGCTGTTCACAGGGGGAACCAGCTTGGAGGTGATCAGCAGCAGGACAAAGATGAGGATAAAGGGCAGCCAGGATATGATGGCTGTTTTGCCGTCGAGAGGCTTGCCTGCGGTGGGCTGGCCGGAGCGCATATCGTACTCGGCCGGGATCTCCCTCCCCTTCCGGGCCCGGGCCATCAGGATGGTACAGCCTAAGCTGACCACGCAGCCCACGATAACGGCCAGCTCAGGTCCTGTAAACTTGGCCACGATCAACTGCGGAATGACAAAAGTGACACCGGAGACCAGCGTGATGCCGACCATACCCTTGAGCGCCTTGACGCCGCCGCCCCCCACAATGACCATGAGGAAAGGCACCAGGATCATAAAGGGGATCATCTGCACCACGGTGGTGAAGGCCAGGGGCAGCGGGTCCAGCCCGGTCACATTGGCCAGCGTTACGGTGGGAATGCCCACAGAGCCGAAGGCCGTGGGGAAGGCGTTGGCCAGCATACACACAAGGCAGGCAGTAATGGGGTTCATCCCCATACCGGCCAGCATGCTGGCCGGTATGGCAATTGCGGTGCCGAAGCCGGCCATGCCCTCCATAAAGCCCCCAAAGCACCACCCGATGAGGAGCACCAGCACCCGCTTGTCGGCGGAAACACCGGTAAGCATCTGCTTGATGACATCCATGGCCCCTGTCTTCAGGGACAGGTTATATGTAAAGATGGCCGCGATGATGACCAGGATGATGGGCCACAGCGCGGAGGCAAATCCCTCCAGTGCAGAGGTCCCGCAGTCCACCACAGGCATTTTCCAGATGAACAGGGACTCCACGATGGTGATGATCAGCGCTCCCACGCAGGCCTTGTGCCCGGCCATCTTGAGTCCGGTCAGCGCCACAATGAGCCAAATGATGGGCAAAAGCGCCAAGGCACCCTTTCCTATGATTTCTCCCACAAGATGTCACTCCTCTCGGTTATATTGGTGCTACCAATTTATCGGCAATTTCGTTTCTTTGCTGGTCGCCTTGTGATGCCTCATATTGGTTCCACCAATTCTCGCCTTTATTTTAGACCTTCCTGTAGATATTGTCCAGTGCATTTTGGCGGCAAAATCCATTTTCCTACAATTCGCTGAAAATTGGTCCTACAAATTGTGCGGAATGGAGAAATGAAGAAAAACCACACAAAAATGCTTGCATCTTCTCCCAGATGTGATAAACTAATAGTCAGAAAATAGGTAGTACCAATTTAGAAATATGGTTACAGCAAGTGAAACGCTTCATTTGGAGGGATGATTATGCGCATTCCCTACGGCACCACCGGCCTGGAACTGGACCGGGACCTGACCGGGGCCGAAGTCTTGGAATCCGCCATTGGGACTCTGAAGGCAGAAGGCAGCGAGGACGACATCGTATGTAAGGCCATGGCTGCGCCCATGGGTTCTCCCCGCCTGGCTGAGTTGGCAAAAGGCAAGAAAACCGCGACCATTATCGTCAGCGATCACACCCGTCCGGTGCCCAGCAAGCACATTCTCCCCTTTATGCTGGCCGAGTTGCGGGAAGGCAACCCCGACATCGACGTCACCCTGCTCATCGCCACCGGCTTCCACCGCCCCACCACCCATGAAGAGCTGGTGAATAAGGTGGGTGAAAAGATCGCCAACGAAGAGAAGTTCGTCTGTCATGACAGCCGAAATCCCGAGGCGAACGTAGACATCGGCGTGCTCCCCTCCGGCGCCCGGCTGGTCATCGATAAAGTGGCCGCCGAGACCGATCTGCTGGTCTCCGAGGGCTTTATCGAGCCCCATTTCTTCGCCGGCTTCTCCGGCGGGCGGAAGAGCATCCTCCCCGGCGTCTGCGATCAGGTCACTGTGCTGGGCAATCACTGCTCCAAGTTCATCGACTCCCCCTACGCCCGTACCGGCATTCTGGAGGGCAATCCTCTCCATAACGACATGGTAGCCGCCGCCAAGCTTGCCAAGCTGCAATACATCGTCAATGTGGTCATCGACGAGGAGAAAAAGGTGGCCGCCGCCTTTGCCGGGGATCCCTTCCAGGCCCATGAGACCGGCTGTGCCTTCCTCAAGGGTTATTGCCGCGTAAAGCCCCAGCGGAAGGGCGATATCGTCATCACCTCCAACGGCGGTGCGCCGCTGGACCAGAATATGTACCAGTCCGTCAAGGGCCTGAGCGCCGCGGAGGCCGCGGCGGCGCCCGGTGCCGTGCTCATCATCTCCTCCCGCTGCAACGACGGCACCGGAGGCGAGAGTTTCTACCACGCTCTCCACGACTGCGACACCCTGGAAAACCTGATGAAACGCATCCTGGCCACTCCCATGGACAAAACCGACCCCGATCAGTGGGAGTATCAGATCCTCTGCCGGATGATGCTCAAGCACCGCATCATCTTTGTCTCCGATCCCTCCATGCAGAAGACCGTGGAGGAAATGAAGCTGGAGTATGCTCCCGATCTCAACACCGCCTTGGACCGGGCCTACGCGGACAAGGGCCGCGACGCCCATCTGGTGGTCATCCCCAACGGCATCTCCGTGATCGTAGAGCCGTAACAAAAGCGAAGCAGAAAAATCTGTCCAATATTGATAGGAGGTACCCATTATGGCTCAGTACAATCAAGTCACACCGGAAATCGTTGAAAAGTTACAGGCAATCGCTCCCGGCCGCGTCTACACCGGCGCCGACGTAAATGAGGACTACTCCCGCGACGAGATGCCCATCTATGGCACACGGATGCCCGACGTGGCCATTGACGCCATGAGCACGGAGGAGATCTCCGCCATCATGAAGATCTGTAACGAAAACCACATCCCGGTCACCTGTCGCGGTGCGGGCACCGGACTGGCCGGCGCCTGCACCCCCATCGCCGGCGGCGTGGTCATCTGCACCATGAAGATGAAGAAGATCCTCTCCTATGACACCGACAACTTCACTGTCACCGTGCAACCCGGCGTGCTGCTCAACGATCTGGCCGAGGACGCCTTGAAGCAGGGGCTGCTGTATCCCCCCGATCCCGGTGAAAAGTTTGCCACGCTGGGCGGCAACGTCTCCACCAACGCCGGCGGCATGCGGGCCGTCAAGTACGGCGCCACCCGCGATTATGTCCGCTCCATGACTGTGGTGCTTCCCTCCGGCGAGGTGGTGAAATTCGGCTCCTCCGTATCCAAGACCTCCTCCGGTTATTCCCTGCTGAATCTGATGATCGGTTCCGAGGGCACGCTGGGCATCATCACCGAGCTCACGCTGAAGCTCATCCCCGCCCCCAAGGTCACCGTCAGCCTGATCGTCCCCTATGAGAGCCTGCCCGACGCCATCGCCACCGTGCCCCAGTTCAAGAAGGCTCATATGAATCCCCAGGCGCTGGAGTTCTTTGAGCGCGAGATTCTGATCTCCTCCGAGGAGTATCTGGGCAAGGCCGTGTTCCCCCGCAACGTGGGCGGCACCGATGTTGGCGCCTACCTGCTGGTCACCTTCGACGGCGAGACCCAGGAGGAGATCGACGCCATCGTGGAGAAGGCCGCCGAGCTGGTGCTGGACGCCGGCGCTCTGGACGTGCTGGTGGCGGATACCCCCGCTAAAATGAAGGACGCCTGGGCCGCCCGCTCCTCCTTCCTGGAGGGGATCGAGGAGCAGACCAAGCTGCTCGACGAGTGCGACGTGGTGGTGCCCACCAGCCGTATCGCCGACTTTGTGGGCTATGTCAAGAGCATCGAGCCTGAATTCGGCTTCGCCGTGAAGAGCTTTGGCCACGCCGGCGACGGCAACCTGCACATCTATACCTGCGCCAACGATATGGAGCTGGATGAGTTCAAGAAGCAGGTCGATACCTTCATGACTAAGATCTATGACAAGGCCACCGAGATGGGCGGTCTGGTCTCTGGTGAGCACGGCATCGGCATGGGCAAGATCGAATATTTGGCCCGCAGCGTGGGCGAGACCAATATGAAGCTGATGGAGGACATCAAGAAGGTCTTTGACCCCAACCTGATCCTCAATCCCGGCAAGGTCTGCTACAAGCTGTAACCATTTTACATCCCATCGCAGGCAGTGAGAAGCGCCGGGGAAGTTCCCCGGCGCTTCAGCGTGTCGAGAAACCTCGACACGCTTCAAAAAAGTGCAAGCACTTTTTTGAACTCTTGCAGGCCGCTGCGCCGCACTCGCTGCGCCGCACTCGCTGCGCTCGCACGCTTGCGGCCTGAGAAGTAATTTTTGCGAGGCTCAGGTCCCCGCAAAAATCGGATTTCAATTTCTTTTGCCGCCGCGAGCGGCAAAACTCTGCCGAGGCCTTTTGTCCCCTGCATGGTAATTTGACTTCCTTGCAGGGTGCTTCACTTTTTCGACAGCCCGAAGCGCCGGGGGAATTCCCCCGGCGCTTCTCTTGTTCTATTATGTTTGATTCAGCTCCGTACCGCGTCCGCAATGCCTGCAAGCATGCTGCAGGTCTCCGCACGGGAGGCGCTGTCCAGAGGGGCAAAACTGCCGTCTGGCCTGCCGTTGATGACGCCGGTGCGGCGCATGTATTCCACCGCCTCGGCCGCATAGGAGGAGATCTCGTTCACATCCAGGAACTGGCCCGCCGTGCCGCCCTTATTCAGGCTGACGCCCCGAGCGTTGAGGAAACGATAGAGCATCACCGCCATATCCTGGCGGGAGATGGGTGCGTCGGGGGCAAAGGTGGTCTCGGACGTGCCTGTGGTGATACCGTTCTCTACCGCCCAAGCCACCGCAGAAGCGTACCAGGCATCCTGCGCCACATCCTGGAATCCGGTGCTTCCCTGCCCTGTGGCATCGCCGCTGAGGCGGGAGAGCATGACCACAAATTCCGCCCTGGTCACGCTCTTTTCCGGCTCAAAAGCTCCATTGTCAGTGCCGTTGACCACCTGCAGGGCCACCAGCTTCTGGATAGCGGAGTACCCCCAATAAGTCTCGGGCACGTCGGAAAAGCGCACGGGCTCCTGCGGCTCCGTATCCGGCTGGGCGGGTTCGGTGTCGGGCGTAGTGTCAGGCTGATCAGGCTGTGTGGGTTTGGTATCGTCGTCATCGTCATCCTTGTCGCTGCTTCCGGAATCCTTCGTGAAGGTGACGGCGATGGGGTCGGAGTAAACGGTGTAGGTCTCCCCGCTAGCAGGCAGGGTATCCGTGGCGCTGAGGACAATGACGGCAACGCCCGCCTGCTCGGCCCAGAAGCGTCCCTGCTCGTCCTGCCGGACCTTCACGCCGGAGAGCTGGCGGAATCCCACCTGCTGGGCGGGCGTGCTCCCGCTGCGGCGCACCTCGTCGGCGGCAATGGCCACGGCGTTGGCCTCGCCGGTCTTGGCGGTTACGGAAGCACTCTCCACAGTCAGACCGGAGAGATAATCTGTGGCGTAGTCCACCCGGTTGGAGGTGATGCCGTGATAACCGTCGTAGAACTCCTGCTCGAAATCACTCTGTCCGTCCACCGTCCAGGGGTGGACATAGATGCCGCGGTGGCGGGCGGCCTGGACCAGCTCGGGGGTCTGGACGCCGTAGCCATAGTAGCAGTTATAGAAAGCGTTGAGAGGATCGATCCGCTCGCTGAGGCTCTGAAGATTCTCCGCCAATCCGGCGTCTCCGAAGAGGGTGCAGGGGTTGAGCTCTCCTTCGGAGATCTCGGGCATCAACTCCCGCATCAGTGCGATCTGCTCGTCGGAGAAGGAGATGAACACTACCCGGTCCTCCATGCCGCAGTCCCTGACTGCCTTGACCAGGGGTTCGATCATGGCGGGATCGGTGCTCTTGAGCTCGATGACGTGGATGACATCGTCGTCCGGATCGGCCGCATCCGCCGCGGCGAAGAGCTCCTCCAGGGTAGGCATCTTATCGCCCTCCTGGGCGGTACCGACCGTAAAGGTCAGGGCCTGGAGTTCCGCCTTGGTGGACTCGGACACCACCAGGTTTTCATTCATCAGGCGGCCGGTGTCGTCGTCGTGGTTGACCATGATGTAGCCGTCGCTGGAGAGGTAGACGTCGCACTCGATGGCGTCCGCGCCCGCCTCCACGGCCAGCTTGGCGGCCCGCTCGGAGTTTTCAGGGGCGGCCTCGTGGAAGCCGCGGTGGGCCACGATATAGGTGGGCCGGGTGAGGACCCGTTCGCCGTTGCTGTAGGCCTCAATGGCGTCTAGGGCGGCGGTCCAGTCGTCGGTCACAATACCGTCTGCGCCGGAGAGAATGATCTGGTCCAGCTCCTCCCCGGCAGTCTGGACCCACACAGTCACGGCGCGGGCCTGGATATAGCTCACAGTCTCCCGGGTGGCGGCGGAGGCGGGGATGAGGGCGATGCGCGCACCGCTGCGGTTGGTGTCGAACACCACGTCGATGGTCTTCTCCGGCATATCCCCGGTGAAGTCCAGCACCCCGCGGATACCGGGCGCACCGGCGCAGGCGATTTTCAGCACTTCGCTGTCCGTGGAGAATACATTTACGTCCACCAGGCCATTCTCTGCCATATACCGGGCGAAGGCGGCCGCCGTCTCCTCGTCCTCGATGCGGAAGCCGGCCAGGGCCTTTTTCTCCAGACGGGCCATGTAGTCCTTCAGGCTCACGCGTGTGCCGTCGTCTTCCACGGTGAGGTCCCCGGCCACCGCCTGTACCAGGGTGGCGGGACGGCGCTCTCCGGCGGCCACCGCCGCTGCGCTCTCACCGCTGTTTTCAGCCACCACGGTGGGGGCCATCACCAGGTCGGTCACGGGCTCATAGATATCGGTATCATAGCCGCTCAGGGTCACGGCCTGCGCGAATTCTACGGCCACAGGCATGGAGTAGACCGTGTAGGTCTCCCCGGTGGCGGGCAGGGTATCCGTGGCACTGAGGACAATGACGGCAACACCCGCCTGCTCGGCCCAGAAGCGTCCCTGCTCGTCCTGCCGGACCTTCACGCCGGAGAGCTGGCGGAATCCCACCTGCTGGGCGGGTGTGCTCCCGATGCGGCGCACCTCGTCGGCGGCAATGGCCACGGCGTTGGCCTCGCCGGTCTTGGCGGTTACGGAAGCACTCTCCACGGTCAGGCCGGAGAGATAGTCCGTGGCGTAGTCCACCCGGTCGGAGGTGATGCCGTGGTAGCCGTCCCCAAACTCCTGCTCAAAAGTGCTCTGGTCATTCGCCGTCCAGGGGTGGACATAGATGCCGCGGTGGCGGGCGGCCTGGACCAGTTCCTCCGTCTGCGCGCCGTAATTGCAGTTATAGAAGGCATTGAGGGGATCCAGCCGGTCGCTCAGGCCCTTTATATTGGTGGCCAGATCGTTGCCGGAGTTGGTACAGCTGTTGAGCTCGCCCACTGAGATCTCGGGCATTTTCTCCCGGATGCGTTTGATCTGCTCGTCGTGGAAGGAGATAAACACCACCCGATCCTCCATGCCGCAGTCTTTGATCACCTGGACCAGAGGATCGATGAGTTCGGGGGCCGAACTCTTGATCTCGATCACATGGATAATATCGTCGTCCGGATCGGCCTCATCCGCCGCAGCGAAGAGCTCCTCCAGGGTAGGCATCTTATCGCCCTCCTGGGCGGTACCGACCGTAAAGGTCAGGGCCTGGAGTTCCGCCTTGGTGGAACCGGACACACTCAAACTTTTATTCATCAGGCGGCCTGTGGTGTCGTCGTGGTTGATCATAACATAGCCGTCACTGGAAAGGTAGACGTCGCACTCGATGGCGTCCGCGCCCGCCTCCACGGCCAGCTTGGCGGCCCGCTCGGAGTTTTCAGGGGCAGTCTGGTGGAAGCCGCGGTGGGCCACAATGACGGTGGGCCGGGTAAGGACCTGCTCACCGCTGCTGTAGGCCTCAATGGCGTCCAGGGCGGCGGTCCAGTCGTCGGTCACAATGCCGTCCGCACCGGCCAGGATGGCGGTGTCCATCTCGTCCCCGGCGGCCTGGACCCAGACGGTCACGGCGCGGGCCTGGATATAGCTCACAGTCTCCCGGGTGGCGGTGGAGGCGGGGATGAGGGCGATGCGCGCACCGCTGCGGTTGGTGTCGAACACCACGTCGATGGTCTTCTCCGGCATATCCCCGGTGAAGTCCAGTACCCCGCGGATGCCTGGCGCACCGGCGCAGGCGGTTTTCAGCACTTTGCTGTCTGTGGAGAACACCGTCACATCCACCAGGCTGTTCTCCGATGCATACTGGGCAAAGGCGGCGGCCGTCTCCTCGTCCTCGATGCGGAAGCCGGCCAGGGCCTTTTTCTCCAGGCGGGTCATATACTCGGACAGAGCGATGCGCGCACCGTCGTCTTCCACAGTGAGGTCCCCGGCCACCTCCCGCACCAGGGTGGCGGGACGGCGCTCCCCGGCGGCCACCGCCGCTGCGCTCTCACCGCTGTTTTCAGCCACCACGGTGGGGGCCATCACCAGGTCGGTCACGGGCTCGTAAACATCGGTATCATACCCATTCTCCGCCAGGGGCTTTTCCATGGGCAGATCCGGGAGGTCGGAGGTCACCCGCAGGCTCTTGACCTCCGCGTTCAGGCGGTCGTAGGTGAACGCGATCTTACCGTCGGCCCCGGCGGCAGGGACGCGTTCGGATTTGATCATAAACTCCTCGTTGATATACTCATAGATCACGCCGTCCTTATAGAGGATGGTGAGCTTATAGGTCTTGTCCGGGGAGATCGCCTCGCCGTAGGAGGCGGTATGGGTCACATTCCAGCCATTCGCCATGTTGGCGCACTCCACGCCGTTGCTTGCGGTGGCGTTCTGCCGGACCGCCATCTGCCAGAAGGTGTATTGATAGTCGTCCTCGGATGGTTTGAGGCCGTAGGAGACAGCCATCCACCGGCTATTGTTGACGGCGCTCTTGAGCTGCACCTCGGCCTCGATGCAGAAGTCCCGGCCGAAGTTCCACACCGGGAAGACCACATTTTCATAAGTGTTGCCCACAGTGCCGCTGACCTCCAGCGCGCCGCCGGAGATGCGGGCGTAGTCGCTCCCCGCCATACGCAGCGTGCAGTAATTGAGCAGGTCGGCGTCGTCAAAGTCATAGTTCACTTCGCTGTTGATATAGAGGGGCAGGGAGGCGCTCTTCTCCCCCTGGTCCAGGGTGAGCATCCAGCAGCCCTCCTCCTCTTCCCACCGTACGGAGGGCGTGACCGTCTCGTCTTCCAGCAGGGCGGAGACCTGTTGGGCAATGGCGTGGGCGGTGACGGCCTCCGCACTGTCAAACTGGAAGGTGCCCTGCATCACCCGGATGAAATAGGGCTTCAGGGCGTCAAAGTCGGTGGGCGCGCTCCGGCGGACGGTGACTTGCAGCGTTACCGTGGCCTCATCGTCCTTGAGGGACAGCTTGGCGGTAAAGCCGCCGCTCTCCCTACCGGAGACAACGATGGCTCCCCCTTGGGTCAGGAAGTAGGAGCCCGCCAGGACGCTCTTCAGCTCGTCCTCCACCGCGGCGCGGACATCCCACTCCGTGGCGCTGCTGGCCACCGTGATCTCCATAGCCTCCGCCGCCAGATCCCTGACGGCCTCCACTGGCGTTACGGTCTCCAGCTCCACCGGGATGCCGGTGCTGTCCACGCTCAGCTTCAGAGAGAGGGTTCCCAACGTCCCGCTCTGGACAGGCAGCAGCGCCACGCCGTCGGTAAAGTCCAGGCTGACTTCGGTTGTGCCGGACTCCTTCAGGGCGATCCCCTTTACTTTGAGGTCGGGCAGCCCACTCTCGCCCAGGAACCGGCTGTGGTCCCGCAGGGCATTGGCCCGCAGCTCCCCGGCGCTCAGGGCCCGGTTATAGACCCGGACGCTGTAATACTTGGCTTCCGTCTGGTAGGCCGGGCCGGGCTTCCCGCTGTTGTCGGCCAGCCGTCCCCCCAGGATGACCTGCTCGGCCGCAGCAGGATTGGCGGCGTTCACCTGGCCCTTGGCCGTGCCGTCCAGATACCAGGTTGCGGCCCCGGAGGCCTTGTCAAACACCACCGCGCTGGGGGCACCCAGGGCGCTCTCAAAGGATACCTTCAGCCGGGCATTTGCCCCCTGCTTGAGCTCCATGGTGGAGCCCGGGGTCCGGGTGAAGATGCTCCAACTGTCTGCGGTCTCGTCCACAGTCAGCAGAGGGGAATAAGCGCGCTCGTTGCCGCTGTAGCCCTCGCTGTCCACAAAATACTCCACCGTGTAGGCGTCGCCGTTGACCGCCTCCGCCACGCACGCGGGGAGGTAGACCTTGCTGTTGTCCAGCACCAAGCCGTTGCCCTCAAAGTAGTTGGCGCCCTCGCCCGTTACCTTGTCCACCTCGGGGCGGTTGATATAGACGATATCGTTGTTCTCATAGACAGGGTCCCGGCTCCCGGCCAGGTTCGTCCAGGTGCCCGCCTCCGCGTCGGTGCCCTCCAGGCCGTCCAGACGGAGGACCAGCCCATCTTCCACATATGCGTCGGGAATAGGCTCCATATACCCACTCAGGCGCACGGTTTTTGTCCCGTCGATCGATGCATCGCCCAAGTCGATGCGAATGCGCCCCTCCACACCCTGGATCAGGGCGCCCTCCACTGCGGCGGACGCCGCCGCTGAGGCCCGGACCGGAACGGCCGACACCAGGATCGCACCGGCACACAGGAGGGAAAGCGCACGGTTTCGTGCATTTCTCATCTGTTCTGCTCCTTTCATCTCTCCTAACAGAATCGGCTTCCGGCTTCTGGCCCTCCGCCGTATGGGCAGACGCCGTCCCGGCCTGCCGCAGATGTATTATAGGGTCCGGTGTGTAAAATCCGCTATCGGGCCGCCGTAAATCCACCGGCAGTTTCCACTCTGCAAATTTTTTGTATTCCCTCTGTCCGGACATTTACCTGCGCTTTTCCATTGTCCCAACCTCTCCTGCACCGCTCTTTACCCAGTCCCCTCTCCCCCTTTGCACAAGCAGTTATCCGTATTTTTTTCGCGGACCGTGCAAGAAGTTTCCCCCGTTCACCCTGAATCTCTGCGTAAAAGTTTTGAGCGCCCCCTGTAAACCCCGCTTCGGGAAAACGATGCGCCGCAAGGCAGGGGCGCAGGAAACCCCTCCTTACAAAGCACAATGGGGAACCACCGGAATCGGCGGTTCCCCATTGCGCTTTTCTTCTGTCTCCAGCCCGAGCTCTGCGCCTTACAGTGGGGCGAAACTTTCCATGGACTGAGAACTCCATCGCCCCCGTCGCACGGAAGGCCCTCCCCGCCTTTCTCGCGCTTTTCCCCTGTTTTTTCTGAAAGCCTTCCCCCTTTTATTCATAGTCAACAGTCAGAGGAGGCGGGCGGAACGCCCGTCCGCTCCGCCCCTCTCCCCCTTTTGTGCCGGAAGTCCTCTTCGCACACCGGCCTATGTACTCCCGGATCAGAGCCAGTCGTCCACCACGTCCCGGGCCGAAGCCGGGCCCACGGTGTTGCGCAGCATCCGGTCCACCAGCGCGTCAATGCGGGAGATGCTTACCGTGATGTTGGGAATCACCGCTGTATCGCCGCCCTGCTCCGCCACTTTCACGCCGTAGCTCTCGCAGGCAAAGCGTCCGCCCACCTCCATCTCTCCGATCACCACATAGTAATCAAAACTGTGGAGCCTGCCGTCCTCTCCCACCGCTGTCCTCGTCTCAACAAACAGTTCTCTCATCCTTGTATCTCTCCTTCTCTTTTGCTTGGTCGTATCATTATACCTTAAATGTAACATTTTGGAAATTATAAAATATCGCACGATTCTCTTTTTTTCGATATTATTCATATAAATTCCCCCTTGTTTTTTGTATAAACACGTTCCTTTTCCAATATATTGTCGAAATATGCGGCATATTTTTGGAATTTTTTTAAACTTGTGTCAAATGGTTTTTCTCTGTTATCATGGGCATAAATCCAAACTTGGGAGGGGATCGGATGATCCATTCTCTTTTCCGCCGGCCCGCCCGGCTCCACGAGCTCTCTTTCTTTCTCATGACCCGCGGACTCTTTCTTACATATGCCCTGTTGTTGGCCGCCGTTGCGCTGCTGTTGGCCGGACAGGACCCCTGGCTCGCCGGATGGTACGCCCGCTACCTCCAGTCCATGGCCTGTGTGCTCTTCGGTGTGTCCCTCATCGGGCCCCTTCTGCTGGAGGACGTGCTGCGGCGGACCTTGTGACCCCTTGCATTCCGCCTGCACGGTGCTATAATGGTGCTACCGATAAAAAGGAGGCACCTATCGATGCATATTGTTCTGCTGGAATCCCTGGGGGTCCCCCAGGAGGTCCTTGCCGCCTGCGCACGCCCCCTGGTGGAGGCCGGACACACCTTTCATGCCTATGCCAGAGAGGACGATCCGCAGACACAGATCGCCCGTGCCGGAGACGCCGACGTCCTTATGATCGCCAACATGCCTCTGTGCGGCGAGGTCATCTCCGCCTGTCCCAACCTCAAATTCATTGACGTGGCCTTTACCGGGGTGGACCATGTGGACCTGGAGTCCGCCCGCGCCAAGGGCATCCGGGTCTCAAACGCTGCGGGCTATTCCACCCAGGCGGTGGCGGAGCTGGCCGTGTGTCTGATGCTCTCCCTGCTGCGCAACGTGCCCCAGGTGGACGAGCGATGCCGGAACGGGCGGGACAAGAGCGGTCTTGTAGGCACCGAACTGGGCGGCAAGACCGTAGGGCTCATCGGCGTGGGCGCCATCGGCTCCCGCACCGCCAATCTCTGCCGGGCGTTTGGCTGCAAGGTGTTGGGCTACAAGCGCCATATGCGCGGAGATGAGCCCTCCTTTGTGGAGTTTGTGCCCCTGGACGAGCTGCTTGCCCGGTCCGACATCGTCTCCCTTCACTGCCCATTGAACGACGACTCCCGAGGGCTGATTGACCGGGCGGCCATCGCGAAAATGAAGCGCGGAGCCTACCTTATCAATGTGGCGCGGGGACCCGTGGTGGACTCCCAGGCCCTGGCCGACGCCCTGAACAGCGGCTATCTCGCCGGAGCGGGGATCGACGTCTTTGAGGCCGAACCGCCCCTGTTCGCAGACCACCCGCTGCTCCACAGCAAAAACACCATCGTCACCCCCCATGTGGCCTTTGCCTCAGCGGAGTCCATGGAGGCCAGGTGCAGGATCGTGTTTGACAACATCCAGAAGTGGCTGGAGGGCACTCCAGTCAACGTGGTCCTTTGACCCCGCGCCGCCGCTTTTCTGCCGGAA
Source organism: Intestinimonas butyriciproducens (assembly GCF_004154955.1). Taxonomy (NCBI): domain Bacteria; kingdom Bacillati; phylum Bacillota; class Clostridia; order Eubacteriales; genus Intestinimonas; species Intestinimonas butyriciproducens. The sequence continues at coordinate 2,471,856 of NZ_CP011524.1, forward strand.
GCCCGACGGACCGCAGGAAAAAACAGCGCTGCTGTCCCGGTGTCCGGACGGGACGCCCCTGTTCAAAAAAACCGAAAGCGGAGCGGACGGCCATCCGGCCGCCCGCTCCGCTTATTGCTTCAGATCATAGTAGAACATGTATTGCTGGAGGATGCCCAGTCCGCCCCGGTACCGCTCTCTGGGAAATCCGCCGGGATAGTGCCGGTCCAGGACCTGCCGGATGTGGGTGTCCACCGGGAAGAAATCCGTGCGGTGGAGGCCGAAGAGGCAGACGCAGTCTGCCACCTTCTTCCCCACACCATAGAGCCCCATCAGGGTCCGCTCAGCCTCCTCATCCCCTGCATCCGACAGTGTGCGCTCCAGCGCCTCCAGTCCCCCGCCCGCCAGCTCCCTGGAAAGCCATGTCAGGTATTTGGCCCGGTATCCCAGGCCCACGTCCCGGAAATCAGCCTCAGAGACGCCGGTCAGACCGTCCGGGCGCGGGAAAGCCCGGAACCCGCCCGTCGATTTTCCATACCGCTCCCGAAGGAGGGCCATGCTGCGGGTAATGCGGGTGATGTTGTTGTTCTGTGAGATAAGGAAGCTCACCAGCACCTCCCAAAAGTCCTGGCGGAGGATCCGGATGCCGCCTCCATGGGCCACTGCAGCGGTGAGATACCTATCCGCCGGGTCCACGGAGGCTTTCAGCGCCCCATAGTCGGTGTCCAGATCGAAATATCCGGCCCAGAAGGCGTCGAACTCCGCCATGTCACAGGAAAATGTCAGCTCTTCCCCCCGCTGGCAGGCCGTCACCAGCCGCTCTCCCGCGGGAATGGTCCAACTGCCTGCCGCCCCCCGCCCCCAGGTGAAGCACTGACCGGAGGCGGCGATCTGCGCCAGGTCCAGGTGGGGAATGGTGCGCCGGATCAACTCAGCCCACCACCTGCAGTTCCTTTGGATAGGCGTTGAGGACCTCGCAGCCCTCCTCGGTGACCAACACCAGATCCTCGATACGCACCCCCAGCTTACCCGGCAGATAGATGCCCGGCTCGACTGAGAACACCATCCCGGGCCGGGTGAGCACACCGCAGGCGGCGGAGTTATCGGGGGGCTCATGGCAGTCCAGGCCGCAGCCGTGTCCCAGGCGGTGGGTGAAGTGGGGACCGTAGCCCGCCTCCTCAATGACACGCCGGGCCGCCCGGTCGATCTCCCGCATGGGCATGCCCGGCCGGATCACAGCCTCCGCCGCCAGGTTGGCGGCTTTCACAGTCTCATAGACCCGGCGCCCCTCCTCACTGGCAGAGCGGAAGAACACCGTGCGGGTCATATCGCACCAATAGCGCCCAATGGGGATGAAAATATCCAGCACCACCGAGTCTCCCTCCCGGAGGCGCGTGCCGTCCGGGCCATGGTGGGGGTCGGCGCCATTGGGGCCGAAGCAGACCAGTTGTCCCTCGCTGGAACGGTTGGCCCCCTTCTCCTGGAAGAGCCGCTCCACCAGATCGGCGATCTCCGTCTCACTGGCTCCGGCGTGGAGGGCGGCGATGGCCTGTCCCACCACCTGGTCATTGATCCGGGAGGCGCGGCGCATGGCGGCGATCTCTGCCTCGTCCTTGATCATCCGGGCCTCGTCCACCGGGGCGGACCCCAGCACCGGAGCCACGTCGGGCCGCGCCTCCAGCACGCGGATGAGAAATTTGCTGGGCCAGGATTTGTCGATCCCCAACCTGCCCGACGCCACCCCGGCCGCCAGCAGCGCGGCCGGGTCATCGCTGTCGGTATGGAGGAGGAGCTCCAAGTCCTCCTGGGGAGGAATGGCGAAGAGTTCATTTGCATAGAGCACACAGCGGCCGGAGGTGTGGATATACAGGGCCAGCATCCGCTCCATAGGCTCCACATGGATACCGGTGAGATAGTAGACCGACGAGGTGGAGGTAACGACGATCTGTTCCAGGCTCTGGGCCTCCATATTGGCGATAACCCGGCTGAGTCGGGTTTTGTTCATGGCGATCACTCCTTTCCCGCTATTATAATGCGGTTGGCGCCCGGCTGCAAGCCCAGGAACCCGAAAAATCATCCGTCTCGACCTCCCGATCCCCTGTTCCATCGGGCACTGCCCGTGGTATAATAACAGTCCAAAGGAAAGGAGTGGAACTATGACTTTATTGGAAGCGATGGAGCGCCGCCATTCCGTGCGCAGCTATACGGACCAGCCGATCTGCGGCGAGGTTCTGGCATCCCTGGAGCGGGAGGTGCGCGCCTGCAACATAGAGGGCGGGCTGCATATCCAACTGGTCACCGGCGAACCGGAGGCTTTCCGCGGCGTGCTGGCCCACTACGGAAAATTCCGCAACGTCAAAAACTATCTGGCCCTGGTCGGGCCCGGTGGACCATCCCTGGAGGAGCGGGCGGGCTACTACGGGGAACGGCTGGTCCTGACCGCCGCCATGCTGGGGCTGGATTCCTGCTGGGTGGCGCTGACCTTCCGCAAGGGGAAGTGTCAATACGTCGCCCGCCCGGGCGAAAAGCTGGTCTGTGTCATTGCGCTGGGTTATGGAGAGGGCCACGGCGTCCCCCATAAGAGCAAACCGCTGGAGGCCCTGTGCCGGACGGAAGGCCCTATGCCCGATTGGTTCCGCCGGGGCATGGAGGCCGCCCTTCTGGCCCCCACGGCCACCAACCAGCAGAAGTTCCGCTTCACCCTCTCCGGCGACGCCGTCCGCGCGGAATCCACCGGCGGCTTTTATTCCAAGGTGGACCTGGGCATCGTCAAGTACCACTTCGAGGTCGGCGCGGGCCCCGCTGCCTTCCACTGGTCCTCTCCCGGCCGCTGACCTCTCCCTTCTCCGCCCCGCGGCGCTGGAAAACAGCATATTTTAAAGGCCTGTTCCCAAACAAGCCTCGGCTGTGTGCTTTTCTCTCTCCATGTCGATTCCCTGATGCAGAAAAACTGCGCTGCATCAGGGGATCTTTTCTGCCGCTCAATAACCGTTAAGCGGGATGGAGCCGTCGTCAGCGGCCTTTTCAATGGCCCGTATTACGGCATAATAGCCGTATGTATCGTTTACCCGGATATAGAACCGCTCTCCCACCTTTTTCCCCAGCAGCGCCCTGCCCACCGGGGACTCACGGCTGATGAGACCGTGAAGGGCGTCCTGCCGCATGGTGGTCACCACCTGGTAGGTCTCGGTGTCATCGTCGTCCTCCAGATAGACGGTCACCTTGTCATAGAGTCCCACGCCGTCCGAAGGGGCCTCCTCCGAGATCACCACCGCTGTTTTGATCATGTTCTCCAGGAAGCGGATGCGGCTTTCATTGCGGTTTTTCTCCTGCTTGGCCGCCTTGTACTCAAAGTTTTCACTCAAGTCTCCGAATCCCCGGGCCTCCTTCACCGCCTCCAGCAGCTTGGGCCGGAGCTGGATGCGGCGATAATCCAGCTCGTCCCTCATCATCTGGATATCCTTTTGCGTCAGTTCGTTGTGCATGGCAGATTCCCTCTTTAAAAACGATTGTTTTCACCGGTCTTCCGGAGCGGCCTCAGGGATCATCCCGTTCCCGGTCGGCGTCGCCGTATCCGCCCCGGGGGAGGTTCTCGCCCGCGGCAGGGCCGGTTGCTCACATGTTGCCATTATATCGGAACCGGGCGATATTTACAAGCGGCGTCGCCTATGGGCGCCATTCCCGACGATGTTCCGCCTTGCCAACTCCCTCCCTTGGGGCTATACTGTGGATGTCAGCTTGAGGCCGATGCGGCTTATCCGCTTTGTGAGGTATTTTATGAAGCAAATACAATTGGAATATTTTATTGAAGTCGTTGAGCAGAATAATTTTACGAAGGCTGCGGAAAAGCTGTTTATCAGCCAGTCCGCGTTGAGCAAGTCCATTCAGTCCCTGGAAAAAGAATTGGACACCTCGCTTTTTACGCGTGATCCCCGGGAATTGAAGCTGACGGAAGAGGGGCGGCTCGTATATCATTACGCAAAGGACGTCCTCAACTATTGGCATGACCGTACCGCGGAATTATTTTCTTCACTCAATTATAAAAAAGGGACCCTGCGTTTCGGCCTTCCGCCTTCTGCGGGGAGCGTATATTTTTCAAGGGTCCTCTACCTGTATTCAAAAGAGTACGACCATGTCGATCTTCAGATTTTTGAAGAAAAATCGAAGAAGATCGAAGAAATGGTCTTGAATGATAAGCTGGATCTGGGGGTAGTGGTTGAGCCGTTCCACAACCCAAAACTGGAGTTGAAAACCGTATTCCGCTCGGAAGCCGTTTTGGCGGTGTCCAAAGACCACCGCTTTGCAGACAGAAAAGAAATCGACTTTGCCGCGCTGAAAGAGGAACCGATGCTGGCCGTATCGAAAGATTATATGTACTATGACCAGGTCATCCTGTACTGTCAAAAGGCTGGTTTTACGCCGAACATCGTTTTCCACAGTTCTCAGTGGGATATCCTGTTGGAAATGGCGGCGGAAAACCAGGGGGTCACCATTATTGGAAAGCCGCTTGTGGAAAAGATGTACAGCGAGCGGTTAAACTGTATCCATCTAAAGAATCCGGAGTTCCCCTGGGGGTTGGGGGTGATTTATAAAAAGGGGAGGCCATTGACCGTCCCTATGAAGTGTTTCTTGGCGCTTTGCGGAGAAGATCTATAATTTTGCGGGTGGTGCGGCGCAGGCCGCCCAGCCGTTTTCAACAGGTTTATTTCACCGGGCTGAAATTCAGCCCGGTTTTTTATTTGTCCGGTAATCCCTGCGCTCTGCCGCCAGGGAGACATCGCTATGAATTCGATTCATACGGCGATGAAAAAGATGTATTTATCAAATCATTTCCGTTCCACTATAATGAAGCCACAAAGTCAGCCGCCCTTATAAACGGCAGGCCTAACTCCAAAGATGAGAGTCTAAGCAGGGAAGGAGATTTCAGATGAATCGATATCAGGAAATGTACCAACAGAAAAAAATGACAGCAGAACAGGCCCTGGAACTAATCCAAGACGGTGACTACATGTTTTCCGCACAGGCCGCGGGAGAACCCCAGGCAATCCTTTCGAAGCTGCAGCACCTGAAGAAGACCGGCGTGAAAGGCACCACGCTGAATACCTGCCTCCCCCTCCAGTATTACGATGTCATGAAAGACCCCGACATGAAGGGCATCATGGATCACAGCGGATGGTTTTTTAACGCAGGACTTCGCGACGCCCAGAAGAAAAAGCTGGTCAGCGCCGTACCGCAAAGCTCCACCTCCATCTTGCGGAAAACGCTCCAGCGGCTGAACTATGAGGGGCGACGGCCTGTTGTAATGGCAACCGTTTCTCCCATGGATGTACATGGATATTTCTCCCTCTCCATCAGCGCCATCTACGAGAGAGATCTGATCGATCGGGGCGCCCTGGTGCTGCTGGAAGTAAACCCGAACTTCCCCCGGACGTTCGGCGATACGCAGGTACATATCTCAGAGGTCGGCGCCCTCGTGGAATCCGACCGGCCGATCCCCACGGCAAAGCTGGCCCCCTATACCGCTGTCGATCAAAAGATTGGGGAGTACGTGGCTTCTCTGGTGGAGGACGGCTCCACCATCCAGCTCGGTATCGGAAATATTCCCAACGCCGTGGCAAAGGAACTGAGGAGCAAGAGGCACCTAGGCATTCACACGGAAATGTTTACCGAGACCATGGTCGACCTGATCGAGTGCGGCGCCGTAGACAATTCCCAGAAGGGGCTTCTCAACGGGTATTCTGTATGCTCCTTCACGATGGGCAGTCAGCGGCTGTACGACTACGTCAACAACAATCCCTCCGTTCTGTTCAAGTCCTGCACGTTCACCAATGATCCATATACCATCGGTAAGAACAACAAGTTTGTCTCCGTAAACGCCAGCCTTGAGATCGACCTCACCGGCCAGTGCGCATCCGAAACGGTGGGCAACCTGCAGTGGTCGGGCACCGGCGGGCAGTCCGAGACCGTGCAGGGCTCGCAGATGTCCCCCGGCGGAAAATCCATCATTGCCATGCACTCCACGTATACCACAAAGGACGAAAGCGGCAAAGAGGTCCTCCACTCCAAGATCGTGCCGTTCCTTGCGCGGGGCGCCGCAGTCACAACTTCCAGAAACGACACGGACTATGTTGTCACGGAGTACGGCATCGCCTGGCTGCGCGGCCTGAATATCCGCCAGAGAGTCGACGCGCTGACCCGGATCGCTCATCCGGACTTCAGAGACTGGCTGAGAGAAGAAGCGGAAAAGAACATGATCTGGTAAGCCGCGGGGGAAAGCTCCCGGTTTTCTCCGGTATGCATTCCCCCAAATTCCGGGGAGTACGGAATGGAAAGGAGGTGAACTATGAATTGCTCCGCTTTTCAAATCAAAACTTTCAAGGCCTATGACGGCGCGGAGATCCACTATGTAGATGTAGGCAGCGGTCAGCCGATGATATATGTCTGCGGTTTTGGAAGCACGATCGCGTCTCAGGCCCCTTTTATCGACGCCATGCGCTCCCGCGGGAGAATCATCGTATTGGATCAGCGCGCTTTCGGCACCACGCCTGCCACAGGTGAAATGGGGGTCCATCAGTCCGCCCGAGACGTCAAGGCCCTTATGGAGGCCCTGGAGCTTCCGCATGTCGTTCTGTATGGCTACTCCATGGGGGCGGCCGTCACATTCTCTTACATCAGTCAGTTCGGCACCGCCGGCCTTTCTAAAATCATTCTGGGCGATATGTCCCCCAAGCTGATCAACGAAGGCGACTGGGCCCTGGGCCTGTATCAGGGGCATTATACCCGGAGCATGTATGAAAAGGATCTGGAGCTGATCCGTACCGACTACAAGCGTTTTGCCCTGATCGTGGCGGAAGGACTTCTTTTTCAAAACTCTCCCCAGCATGCCCGCAATTTTACCGGCACCGCCGATGAGATCCGTGCGCGCATCCTGAATAAACGCAACGACCCCATCGCACAGGGCCTGATCCAGGGCATGGTCGATATCACGGAGGAACATATGGCGGCCAATTACGAGTACTGGTCCACCATGGCCGGTTCGGATTTCCGCACCGTCCTGCCTGAGATCGACGTCCCTGTTTTGATTTTATACGCCGACCCCGGTTCCGGGTATTCTCCCGCCACCGCAGCATATATGAAATCCCAGCTCCCCAACGCCGCGCTGATGCCCATTTACGGCTGTACCCATATGGCGGCATCTGAAAACCCCATGCAGTGGCGCGGCTGTATTGCGGCCTTTGCCTATTCCTAAGCCCCGTTTTGATCTGCGGTCCATCTGCCTACTACTGTGGAAATGAGTGCAAGGCCATCTGGTTCCAGAATTCGCGCCCCGCGCTTCAGGACTTGTCTCACTACCGGCGCCACGCCCAAGCCGCGGAACCTTTTCCGCGCCGCCGGCCCCGGCTTTCATTTTCAGGCAAGACTTAAGCGCCCCATATGGCCGTAAAAGAAAGAGAGGGAAAAATATGCAGATAGTCAGTGTTATCGGCATGATCGTTGGTGTTGTAGTCCTCATTTATTTGACCTTCAAGGGATTGAACGGCTTTGTCGCCTCCCTGATCGGCTCCATCATCGTTATCATTACCAGCGGCCTCCCCTTCTGGGGAACGCTGACCGGTTCTTACGCCGCTTCTCTGGGAAGCACCTTTGGTTCTTATTTGTTCCTCTTCACCATCGGCTCCGCTTACAGCGAACTGATGAAGAAGAGCGGCGCCGCCGAATCGATCGCCAACTTCCTGTTTGGTTTTCTCGGTGTGAAGGCGACGGTTGCGGGCACCCTGATCATCACCTTCCTGCTGGCATACGGCGGCGTCAACGCCTTTATCATCATCTTTGCCGTCTATCCCGTTGCGGTCCCCATGTTCCGTAAGGCCAACGTATCCAAGCTCCTGATGCCGGCCATTTTCCTGTACGGCGCCGTGGTCTTGAATGTTGTCACCCCCGGCGCCCCCTCCATGCTGTGCATCACCCTGTCTGAGAAACTGGGCGTCACCACCTTTGCGGCTCCCACCATGGCCATTGTGATCCTTGTCCTGGCCTTCGGCTTCGGCATCCTCTATTTTACCTGGGCTGCCAATTCCCTGCGTGCCCGCGGCATCGGGTTCGTCGCCTCGGAAAGTGATGCCGAGCTGATCGCGGGCAGCACCGGCGGCAAGGAGCTGCCCCCCATCCACATGGCCATTCTGCCTTACGTGGTCATTGTCGTTTTGAAGCTGGCCCTCGCCAACGCCATGAGCGCTTCCGACGGCATTTGTACTGCCATGGGGGCCGGTATCATTGTTCTGATCCTCACAAACTACAAATATCTGAAAGGACATATCGTACAGGACTTTGTCAACGGGTGGCTCTCCAGCATCAATCCCCTGCTTCTGACCGCCGCTCTGATGGGCTTTGCCGCTGTGGTCAACATTTGTCCCGGATTTGAGTATTTCATGAAGTTTGCCATGCTGATGGCCGACAAAATGAACCCCTACATCTCCGCCGTTATCGTCACCAATGTGTTCTCCGGCATCACCGGCGCTTCTCTCAGCGGCACCCAAATCTTCTGCAGCACCATGGCCGACCAGTTTATGGCTCTGGGCACGGTCAACGCCCAGGCGCTCTATAAGGTCGTGGGCATGGCGGCCATGGGAATGGACACTCTGCCCCACTGCCCCACCTTCGTGATGGAGGCCCAGGTTTGCGGCGTCACCACCAAGGAGTCTTATCCCTATGTTATGGTCATGACCGTAATTACCCCAATCGTTCTGGCGCTGGTCGCTGCCGGTATGGCAATCGTTGGGCTGATCTGATTCGATCAACGCGGCGGTGAAGCCGACATAAGTGGAAAGGGTCAGCGCCCATCAATATGGCCGCCGGCCCTCTTTCCATCTTCCCCATTTCAAACTATTTTTCACGACACGGCGCGCACGGCCCCGGCGGGAGACGCGCGGCCCTCGAGACAGAAAGGAAGCGGAATCATGGCAAAAGTTATGACGGCAAAAGAAGCAATCGCAGCCTACTTCTACGATGGCGCGACCGTTACCTTCGGCGGGTTTGCCAATGGGCTGATGCATCCGGAGGAGATCATGACGGCGCTGGAGGAGGCCGCGCGGCAGGGACACCCGAGGAATCTGACGGTCGTTTACGCCTCGGGCCAGGGTGACAGCGCCGACCGCGGTCTGAACCATCTGGCGGTGGCGGGCCTGTGCAAAACCGTGATCGGCGGGCACTGGGGCTTGGCGCCCAAGCTGGGCAGATTGGCCGCGGAAAATAAGCTGGCCGCATACAACCTGCCCCAGGGCGTCATTTCCGAACTATTCCGCGAAATTGCGGCGAAACGTCCCGGCGTCATAACGCATGTCGGCCTGGACACCTTCGTGGACCCCCGCCTGGAGGGGGGAAAGATCAACCAGGCGGCCCGGGACGCGGGCGATCTGGTCAAGCTCATTGAGTTTCAGGGTGAGCAGAAGCTGTTTTACCCATCCTTCCCGATCCACATCGCGGTGATTCGCGCAACCTATGCCGATTGTCACGGCAACTGCACCTTTGAAAAAGAGGGCGCCTATGCCGAGGCGCTTGCCCAGGCCCAGGCCGCCCACAATTCCGGCGGCAAGGTCATCGTTCAGGTGGAAAAGGTAGTCTCCCATGGCTGCCTGGATGCCCGGCTTATCCGTATACCCGGAATCTATGTAGATGCGCTGGTGGTAGGCAGTCCTGAAAATCACATGCAGACCTTCGGAACCCATTACGACCCCGCCTTTTCGGGAGAGGTCCGCATACCCCTGGATGCCCTGGCCCCCCTCCCCATGGGCGAACGTAAGATCATCGCCCGACGGGCCGCCATGGAGCTGGTCCCCCATGCCGTTACAAACCTGGGGATCGGCATGCCGGAAGGCGTGGCCGCTGTGGCCGCTGAGGAGGGCATGGAGGGCATGGTCCTTACCACCGAAGTGGGCGGCATCGGAGGCGTCCCCGCCGGGGGGAAGGATTTCGGCGCGTCTACCAATGTGGATTGTATCCTGGAGCAGCCCACGCAGTTCGACTTTTATGACGGCGGCGGTCTGGACGTGGCCTTTCTGGGCCTGGCCCAAATGGACAGGAGCGGAAACATCAATGTCAGCAAGTTTGGGCCCAAGATCGCGGGCTGCGGCGGGTTTATCAACATCACGCAGAACGCCAAGAAAGTCGTCTACTGCGGGACTTTTACCGCCGGCGGGCTAAAGATCGCGGTAGGGGAGGGCCGTCTGGTCATCCAGCAGGAGGGCAAGGTCAAAAAACTGATTGATCGAGTCGAACAGGTCACTTTTGCCGGAGCCTATGCCGTCAGGCACGGACAGCCCGTCCTCTATGTCACCGAACGGGCCGTTTTTGAGCTGACCGCCGACGGTGTGGAGCTGAAGGAGGTGGCCCCCGGAATCGACATCCAGAGGGATATTCTCAGCCAGATGGACTTTACCCCCATTCTAAAAGACGTCAAGACAATGGACGCGCGTATCTTCCGGGAGGAGCGCATGGGTCTTGTCCATTAGACCGGCCCGCCGCCTTTCCCCTGTAAAACAGAGAGAACACCCTATTGAAATATCAGGAGGTCTGCTTCATGACGATCCAGGAAATAACGCTGGGCAACTGCGCCAGCACAACCAAAACCGTCACCGAGACGGATGTCTATCTCTTTGCCGGCATTACCGGAGACTTAAACCCCGCCCACACCAATGAGGTCTCGGCCAGCCAGACCCCCTTCGGCGGCCGGATCGCCCACGGTATCCTGGGCGCCGGCTTCATTTCGGCAGTCCTGGGCATGAAACTGCCCGGCCCCGGGACCATCTACCTCGGCCAGGAATTGAAGTTCACCAGGCCCGTCCATATTGGAGACACCGTCACGGCGACCTGCACGGTCCGTGAGATCATACCGGAAAAGAATATCGTCAAATTTGACACGGTCTGTACCAATCAGCGGGATGAAATCGTCATCCAGGGAATGGCCACCGTTATGCCGCCGAAGGCATGACCGGCAGCCGCGCCAAACCGTCACGCAAGGCGGGCGTATCTCATCGATGAGATACGCCCGCCTTGCACCGTCTCTCCGCCAAAATTCACGGCTGGGCACGCCCCATGGCATTGGCCCTGCCGGTCTCTCCCCCAGTTTGTGTTTGGACGCCGCCCAGCTCAAGCCGTTCCAACATCGGATCTGCCTTCTTCAAGGCCCTTTCGGCGCATCTGTTCCATCAGGTTCTGGTAGAGGATTCCAAAAGCAATGGGCTTGGAGATGTGGGCGTTCATCCCGACTTCCGTGGTGGCTGCGATGTCCTCGGCAAAGGCGTTGGCGGTGACCGCGAGAATGGAGACGCTGCGCCCCTCTTCGACCGCATAGCTGCGGGCCAGGGTGCGGCCCACCTGCTGGGCGTTTTCCAGCCGCTTGTTTTGCAGGATATCCAGATTGGCGATTGCCAGGAGCAAAAACATCAGAAGCATCAGGCCATAAAACCGGTTCTGAGCCCCAAAATTATTGTCGTTTTGACTCTCTTCATGCTTCTCACGTCACCCTTCCGCTTATCGGATAGGGGCCGCTCACTATCCCGGGCCATTGGCCGTCGGGGACATCAGCCCCTGCAGCGTGCGCAGCAGCTCCCGCATATCCAGGGGCTTGGCCGCGTGGGCGTTCATAACGCACTGGATGCAGCGCTGGATGTCTTCGGAAAAGGCATCCGCCGTCATGGCGATGATGGGTATGTCCGCGTCCGGGCGGTCACAAGCGCGGATGGCCCTCGTGGCCTCATAGCCATCCATCATCGGCATCCGCAGGTCCATCAGCACCGCGTCATACCAGCCCGGCTCGGACACCTGGAACTTCTCCAGGCAGATTCGACCGTTTTCCGCCCAGGTCAGCTCAAATCCATAGGGGGCAAGCAGCTCACGGGCGATTTCCCAATTCAGTTCATTGTCCTCCGCTATCAGAAGCCGCCTGCCGGTATAGTCCGCCCCGGCCTTCTGGTCGGCCTCGTTCTTGGCCTCCGCCCCTTCCTTGAAGCGGCTGAGCCCATAGTACAGCGTGGACTTGAACAGCGGCTTGGAGAGAAAGCCGCTGACCCCTGTAGCCCGGGCCTCCGCCTCGATGCTGCTCCAATCATAGGCGGAGATGATCAGGATGGGAACGTCTTCCCCAATCTTCTCCCGCATCCTTCGTGCAGTCTCGATGCCGTCCATACCGGGCATCTGCCAGTCCAGGAGCACGATGTGGTAATCCCGCGCCTCCGCATGGCGGCGCTCCGCCATCTCAACGGCGGAGGAGCCGTCCAGCGTCCAGTCTGCCCGCAGTCCGATCTCTTGCAGTGCGTCGGCGGCGCTGATGCAGAGCCGCTCGTCGTCGTCCACCACCAGGATGTCCCAGGCGGGCAGGAGCATCTCCTCCTCCCGCTCTTCGAATCGCTCCAGATCCAGCGTCACATGGAACTGGCTGCCCTTGTTCAGCTCGCTCTGTACCTCGATAGTGCCGTCCATGGCGTCTACGATGTGCTTGGTGATGGCCATGCCCAAACCGCTGCCCTCGGTCTTGTGGACCCGTTTGTTGTCCTCCCGCACAAAAGACTCAAAAATCCGGCTCTGGAATTCTGGGGACATGCCGATGCCGGTGTCCTCGACCGAGAAGTGGGTGCGGATGTATCCCTCCCCTTTTGGAGAGGGCTCTTGGCTCAGCGTCACATGAATTTGGCCGCCGGCAGGCGTGAATTTCAGCGCATTGGAGAGCAGGTTGATCAGGGCCTGGTTGAGGCGCACGCCGTCACAGTAGACTCGCTCCTCCCGGATGTCCTGGATGAAGATGTCAAACACCTGCTTTTTCGCGCTGATTTGGGGCTGTACTATACTGACGATGTTGTCCATGACCTCCCGCAGGGAGATGAGCTCCATGTCCAGCGTCAGCTTGCCGCTTTCGATCTTGGACATGTCCAGCACGTCGTTGATGAGGCTCAGCAGATACCGGCTGGAGAACGTGATCTTCCGCAGGTAGTCCTTCACCTGGTCCGGTTTGTCGATATTCGTGGTGGCGATGGCCGTCATGCCCACGATGGCGTTCATGGGGGTGCGGATGTCGTGGCTCATATTGGACAGGAATTCGCTCTTAGCCTGGTTGGCGCGCTCCGCCTTCTGCCTCGTCTTGTCCAGCTCCACCATCTGCTGCCGGGAGAGGCGGAAATAGCCCAGAAAGATCGCCAGCATTGCCAGCATGATAATACTGCACCCGGCCAGGGCGGTCCACACACGCTGATTGCCCAGAGTAGTCAGCGTCTCGTCCAGAACGCCGCGGGGCATAACCGTGACTATGGTCCACTCCGTATTGGGCAGGGGCGCGCAATAGGCGTGTCTCATCTCGCCGCCGATGGGCACCACCATGCTGAACTCCGTGCGGGTCTCCACGGCCTGCCGCAACTCCGCCATCGTGTCGTCGATGTCTTCCAGGCCGTAGTCCCGGCCATTTCCCCTGATCCAGTCGTAGCAGCTGTCGGGTGGGATGTCCGTATTTTTTGCCACAAAACTGCCGTCGGCCCGGATGATATGGGTGAAGATCAGGGTGTTGTCCACGCCCAGGGAAAGGGCGTCGCTGAGCTGTTTGATGGGAAAGCCCGCCACCAGGGCGGTACACCTCTGTCCGCCGGGCATGGGGTAGCCCACATCGTTGGGATAGCCCACGGAGATACCATAGAGCAGCATCATCTCGCCGCCGGCCGTGGTCCCCAGGGTCACCAGCTTGTCGCCGCTGTTCATGCTGACCAGGAAAATCTCCTTGTTCTCCAGCGCCACATCCTCCCCGCAGAGGACCTCGGCCTCTCCCTCGGTGCTGTAGAGCGCCAAGTGGACAAAGCCCCGGTATGCGGCCGCTCTCTTGAGCCGCTCTCTGGTCGTCTGATCCAGGGCGGTCACGCTCTCCGGCGGTATCGCCTGGACGATCCCCCCACCTGAATCATCTGTGTACTCGTCATCGTCTCAAAATGGTGCTGGATATGGGTGCTCATACCCTCCATATAGGTACCCACCACCTGGTTCAGGGCCGCGTTGTTCTGCCTGCCCATAAGGTTGGTAATCGCCGAAAACACGCCGATGCACAGGGCCAGAAGACCGACAAAACTGACCCCTAAAAACCAAATGGTCTTCTTATACATGCCACTTCCCCTGCCTTTGCCCGCACCGCCCCGCTCCGGCGGCGGAAACAGAATGATGCTCTTCCTCCGGCACGGCATTGCGGCAGAACGTGCCGCATCAGATTGCGCCGTTTTTCAACGTCGAGGGACTTGGGGAAACGGGCGTCCATCCCCGCCCTCCGGTGCCCGCACCTCCGCCGGCCCCTACAGCGCTGTGTTTTATCTGCCGATCGCGCCGATGGCTCCGACTATCCGCTCATAGGCCAGTGTGATCTCCGGCAGCATGGCATAAGCCCCGTCCGGGTCCCCAGCACGCAGCAGCTCCACCTGGCGGGTGAACAGCGGACACAGCGCCGTCATCGACAGGTTCCCGGTCATCCCCTTCAACGTATGGGCCGCCCGCAGTGCCTCCTCCGTGTCCCGCTTGTCCGCCGCCGCCAGGAGCTGCGCGTAATTGGCGTCGCCGGTAAACCTCTGCAGCATCCGCTCCAAGAGTGCCTCGTTTCCCATAAACCGTTCCAGCGCGCCGTGCACGTCGACGCCCGCAGCGGTGAGTTGTTCCTTTTTCCAAGCTTCCATTCTGGCTTCTCCTTTTCGTTTACTCCGACTGGTACAGTCCGGCGAGTGATTCCTCCACCGAGAAAAAGGCGTCCAGCAGTTTAGGATTGAATACGCCGCACGCTCCGCCGCGGATCATCTCCAGTACCTGCGCCCGGGGGAAAGCGTCCTTGTAGACCCGCTTGCAGCTCAGCGCGTCGTATACATCGGCCAGAGAGACGATCTGTGCCCAGGGAGAGATCTCGTCCCCCTTCAGGCCGTCCGGGTACCCGCCCCCGTCCCAGCGCTCATGGTGGTGGCGGGCGATGTCACAGGCATAGTAATAGGCCCCGTTCTCCCGCAGCTGCGGGATCCGTCCCAACAGCCGGGCCCCCTCTGTCGTGTGGGTCTTCATGATCTCAAACTCCTTCGGCGTCAGGCGGCCGGGTTTGTTCAAAATGGCGTCGGGGATGGCGATCTTTCCCACGTCGTGCATGATGGAGGCCAGGGCGATCTGTTCCGTGCTCTCCCGGGTCAGTCCCTCCCCCCAGGCGGTGTGCTCCAGCATATATTGGGTGATGTCGTGGATGCGCCGGACATGGTCCCCGGACTCCTCGCTTCGAAATTCGATGGCCGTGGACAGCGCTTCGATCATCCCCTGGTTGAGCAGAATAATCCGCTCGGCCTGCCGGAGCAGCTCGGCCTGCTGCTTCATGACCTGGCTGGACAGGCTCTTCCTGGCCCGAAACAGCTCCACCACTGAATTGACCCGTCGCGTCACGATATAGGGTACCACCGGTTTGCTGATGACATCCATGACTCCCAGATTGTAAGCCTCCCGCATCAAGGCGTCTCTGCTCTCGGCCGTGATGAGGAACACCGGCACTTCATCCACAAGCCCCAATCCCTTGAGATGCTGCAAGGTCTCCAGGCCGTCCATCTCCGGCATCATCACGTCCAGAAGGACCGCGCAGTAGTTCTCCGGCGCCGCCGTGATCTTCTCCAGTCCGACCCGACCGTCTTCCGCTTCCTCCACCTTGTAATAGGCAGAGAAAATATTGTCCAGGATGCCGCGGTTGATCGCGTCGTCATCCACGATCAGCAGCGTCTGCGGGGCGACGTATGGGACATTCCCTATGGTCTGTTCCATCTGGCCACACTCTCCTTTGCGCGTTCTCGCCCGGTTCCCCTGCAAAAAGGAAAACAGAGCGCAAGGGCCGCTCCCAAGAAAGGGCCTTTGGTCTCTGTTATTGCCGCTGCTCTTTCTGCAGTAATGCGTTCATTTTTGATTTATTATATAAAAAACTCGTTTTTTTACAATATACTAACTTTGACCGTATGTATATAGTATTGCAGAAATTTTTGTTACCTGCTATCATAGGGGCAAGCCTAAGGAAGGGACATGATATAGTATGGAGCAGTATGAGACCTTGTTCTCCCGGGTCTATCAGGATTTGAAAGGGCGGATCGTGACCGGACAGCTCCCCGCCGGCAGCGACTTCCCCTCCATCCAGCGCCTGCGGCAGGAATACCAGATCGGTTTTCGCACCGCGAAAGAGGTGACGGTCAGGCTGCGGGAAGATGGCTACATCGCCTCCAGAGACAGAAAACCGCCGCAGGTCTGCTGGGAGGGCGGCATGCCCGCCGCCCTTGCAGTGCTGTCCCACAGGGGACATCTGTCGGAACTGTATGACGCCCTTGCGGTCGTCATGCCGCTGCTGTCATCCTTTGCCTCCCAGACATGTGATATGCGTCTCTTGCCCTGTTATGAACAGACGAAGCGGGCCATGCACCGGGGCATAAAGCCCCACGAGTGGGGCCTTATGCCCCGGCTGTGCCGGGAACTGTTTCAAGCGTGCGGAAACCCTTTGTTTTCTGAAGTCTATGCCCGCTTTAACCGGTATAGCCACCTGCCGTTTTTCTTTGCGTGTGACGACTCCCCACTTCTCGCGCAAATGGACCGGTATGGGGATTTTTTCGCGGCCCTGGAAAACCGGAACATCCAGGAAAAATACAACTGGCTGACTGCCAGTTATCTGCGCACTGCGGACGCCGTTCGGATGTCGCTCCGTCGGCTGGAGGCGGAGTACCGGGACGTAGCGCTTCCCCCGGCGGAGCCCTTTCAGTGGAAAAGTCTGTATGGATGCGATCCGATCTATATCCAGATCACACAGGATCTTATCACCAAGATCAACACCGGCGTCTATCCGCTGGAACAGTATCTTCCCCATGAAGCCGAACTCGCCAAAGCCTACGGCGTCTCCCTGACCACGGTGCGCAAAGCGCTGGCCGAACTGCGGTGGCTTGGTTACTGCCGTACCCTCAACGTAAAGGGCAGCATCGCCCAGAGGCGTTCCATTGAGACCGCCCGCCGCACCGTGCGGAATCCCACCCGAAAGCGGGACGCGATGCGGTATCTCTACGGACTGCAATTCATGGCCCTGCTGGCCGGCCCTGCCGCACGGCTGGCCGCTCCGCGTTTCACCGCGGAGGAGAAAGCGGCCTTGGCGGCCCAGTTCAAGCGCCCCGACGCCATCCCGCTGATCCTCCTGGTAGAGTGCATCGGCAGGCATCTGGACCCGGAGCCCTTGCGGGCAATTTTCCTTGAGACAGAGCACCTGGTGCGCTGGGACTACTGCACCCTTCTGCATGAGCCCCGTTCCGAGAGGGTCCGGCGGGTAAACCACAAAAGCCGTGCCGCCTTCGACGCTCTGCTGGCGGAGGATATGGAGACCTTTTCCCTGGAGATGGCCGACTACTACCGCCGCTCTTTCCAGATGGTCCGGACACAGTATATCCAGTATTACCGGCTCGGCGAGGCGGAGGCCGTCATGGCTCCACCTTTGGGGCTCCTCTAACCTGCCGCTTCCCGGCGGCAGAAGGGCAAAACGCTCCCGGGCTGCGGTGGGATAGCAGCCCGGGAGCGTTTCAGCATCCATATTGCCGGCTCTCCTCGGGACTCCGTCGGCTGTTCACATTTTCAGGCCCCTGTAGCGGTTCAGACAGGCAAAAATCTCCTGCTTTCTCGGCCGCGCCAGAAACGCGACGCCGGATCGGCTCTCACAGAGGGCCGCCAAGGTGTCCCGCTCCATCAGCTCATCCAGCGCGTCCACCACCTGCCGCAGCGTCCGCCTGCCGTCCAGCAGGTGCTTCTGCGCATAGAGCATGCAGTAGCCCAGGGCGGCTGTCTGCTCGCTGTCGATCAACTGCTCCACATACCGCAGATCGATGGTCTCCCGGTTGAGGGATACCCCATCCCGGCCCATGGTCTTGAGTTTGATTCGGTCCCCGCTCTGGAATTCCGGCGAAGCCTTGGGGCGCCGGTCAAGGTTCAGCGCCCCCGCCGGCTCCGGCGGCGCGCTGTTTATCGGGAATGCCTCGGCTTCCCGCTTTGCAAGGGCGGTGATGTCCCGGGGCACATACCGTTCCATTTGTATGATGTGGTCGGCGATGTGGAAGTACGCGCCGGAGCTCCCGGCCACGATTACTGTGGAAATACCGTGGGCGTCATACAATTCCCGGGTCCGCTCGATAAACGGCGTGATGGGCTCCATATCCCGGTGGATGACCCGCTGCATCAGTTCGTCCCGGATCATGAAGTTGGTGGCGCTGGTATCCTCGTCGATCAGAAGCAGGGAGGCCCCCGCCTCCATGCTCTCGACCACATTGGCCGCCTGGGACGTGCTGCCGCTGGCGTCCTCGGTCACAAACCGGGTGGTGTCTTTGCCGTTGGGCAGATGGTTGATGAACATGGAGATATCCGTCCGCTGGACGCTCCTTCCGTCCTCGGCGCGGATCTTCATGGCGCCGTCTTCCGTGATGACATACTCCCGACCATCCCCGGCAATATGGTTGTATACCCCGAGCTCCAGTGCCTTCAGCAGAGTGGACTTGCCATGATAGCCGCCGCCCACGATAAGGGTGACGCCCTTCCTGATCCCCATGCCGGTGAGCTTGCCCCTGTGGGGTAGCTCCAGGGTCACGGCCAGCTCCTTGGGAGACTGGAACACCACACCCTCCCTCATGGGCCGGGCGGAAACCCCCGAAGCCCTGGGCAGGATGCTCCCGTCCGCCACAAAAGCGCACAGGCCCAATCCGGGAAGCGCCTCACGGATATAGTGCTGGTCCTCCGCCAGATCGGCCACAGCCTGTAGCCGCTTGGCATCCAGGTTCCGGTAAAGCAGCGCAGTCTGCACACACCTTGGCAGGAGATCGAACAATATCTTCTCCAACTCCCGGGCGTTGATGGTCCGCCCATTGGCCGGGAAGCCCACCTCAAGGCGCAGCAGAAGGTCGCCGCTCCTGGGGTCCAGGCGGCATGCGGTGCGCTCCAGCACCTCCTGGCCGCAGCGGCTCACCGAGACCAGGCCGCTGTGCCCCGAACCCTTGGCCTGGAAGGACACCTGCTCCGCCTGCCGCCCAAACCGGCGGGTCAGCTCGTCCTGAAGCGCAATACGCTGGCAGGGCA
Organism: Intestinimonas butyriciproducens; assembly: GCF_004154955.1. NCBI lineage: Bacteria > Bacillati > Bacillota > Clostridia > Eubacteriales > Intestinimonas > Intestinimonas butyriciproducens. The sequence continues at coordinate 2,490,954 of NZ_CP011524.1, forward strand.
TCCGGTACAGTGTCCGTGGAAAGGCGGCAGTCTGCCCGCTCACATGGATGCTCAGCTTGGAGGGCGCGGCAAAGGGGTCTCCCTGGACATGGTCGATAGAGAGCACATACCCAGGAAACTGGTAGGTCCCCTTTGTGTCCTTATAGGCCGGATATCCTTTCCGGTCGATCCTGGCGAGCAGCTCCTTTAAGTCTGTCGATGTCTGCATAATGTCGGTTCTCCCCCAGTCTGGTGTCTGATATTCTCGACGGCCGCAGTCTATGGACAAGCCGGACCGCCCCGTTTCTGTTTGGGAGCCTTTTTGTGCCGTCTGTACATTCTGGGGCAGTTCAAAGCAGGTGCTTTGGGTTTGGAACATCGCAACACTATAGATGCCGCAGATCCCAACCAAAACCAAATCACACCTCAGCGAAACGGTTGTGATCTGAAAAGGTGGAGCGGCGGAGTGAATGAGCGATGACTCTGGGATAAAAAGCTCATCGCAAGCGGTATACCGCTTGCGATGAATTGCCCCAATGCGGTAAAAAGGCTCTTTTATCGGCCAAACCGGCCTTCTGGCCGGCGGCGCGTTTGCGCCGTATATTCGAGCGCAGCGAGAATTGCGCAGTTCGGATTCATTTCGCCCGAGCATTTTAATCTCTTACGATATCCATAAAAATACCCACACCCTTTCGGTGTGGGTATTTTTATGGTGACCCAGCGGGGATTCGAACCCCGGACCCATTGCTTAAAAGGCAATTGCTCTGCCAACTGAGCTACTGAGTCACATCATATTGATTCGCCAAAAGACTTTTTAAAAGCCTTCTCGGCGCTGTTTCTGGCTGGGATGGCTGGACTCGAACCAGCGAATGCGGGAGTCAAAGTCCCGTGCCTTACCGCTTGGCTACACCCCATGATCGCAAAGTCGAAAGCGAAAAGCCGGAGCGGACGCTCCGGCCCTCTCGCCTTGAGGTCATATGGGGTGGATGATGGGACTCGAACCCACGACACTCGGAACCACAATCCGATGCTCTACCAACTGAACTACATCCACCATATGGAAGACCTGCGGAAAACGACACACCGAGTCTCTAAGAGAGACCGGGGGTGTTTCTGGTACGCCAGAAGGGACTCGAACCCCCGGCCCACTGCTTAGAAGGCAGTTGCTCTATCCACCTGAGCTACTGGCGCGTATGGAGCGGGTGATGGGAATCGAACCCACGCGACCAGCTTGGAAGGCTGGGATTCTACCATTGAACTACACCCGCACGGGCGCTGTCCATCCTCGAATGTCAGCCAAAGTATAATAGCATAGGAACCGTACTTTTGTCAATTCCTTTTTTTCTATTTTTTCACTCCAGCGCCGCATCGCAGTAAGCACAGCAGGTCAGGCCGCCGTTCTGCTTGACCAGCGGGGGCAGATAGTGCTCCGCCTGCGTCACACAGCGGGGATTCCGACACACGGGCGCAGTACCGATTTCCACCGCACCCGGGTCCATGCGGGGTTGGTTTGCCAGGTCGGTGAGCAGCGCCATCCGGGCAAACATACCGTATCGGGCCTGCTCAAAATAGACTGCCCGGGGATCGTCGTCCACGTCGATGGAGATCTCATCCACCCGGGGCAGCGGGTGCATCACCAGCAGATCCCTGCGGGCCCGCTCCAGTTTCCTCCGGGTGAGGATATAGACACCCTTGTTCCGCTCGTACTCCAGGGGGTCCACAAACCTCTCTCGCTGGATACGGGTCATATACAGCACATCAAGGGACGGGATGACGGACTCCAATCCGGTGACTTCCGTGAACCACATCCCGTTTTCCCGCATGAATGCCCGCATATATTCCGGCACTGCCAGCTCCCGGGGGGAAATAAGAAAGAATTTTACACCCTGGAATTTGGCCATGGCCTTGATGAGGGAGTGCACCGTGCGGCCATTTTTCAGGTCGCCGCACAGTCCCACCGACAGCCCGTCCACCCCGCCCCGGAGGCGGGTGATGGTGGTCAGGTCCGCCGTGGTCTGCGTGGGATGCATATGGCCGCCGTCACCGGCATTGATCACGGGCACATTGGAGTAGAGGGACGCCGCCTTGGCCGCCCCCTCCAGAGGGTTGCGCATCACGACCACATCCGCGTAGCCGGAGACCATCTTGACGGTGTCCTTCAGCGTCTCTCCCTTCGCCACCGAAGAAGAGCGGGGATCGGCAAAGCCAAATACCGTACCGCCCACCCGCAGCATGGCGGTCTGAAAGGAAAAGTTGGTGCGGGTGGAGGGCTCATAGAAGAGACTGGCCATCACCCTGCCCTTGCAGGCGTCCAAAAAATCAGCGGGGTGGTCCATGATCTCACTGCACCGGTGATACAGAGAGTCCCACTCCGCTCTAGACAGATCTCCAAAGTCGATGAGATGCCGCATACCTCAATCTTCCCCTTTAGAATTTTTTCTATTCTATCATATTGGGGAGCGTTCGACAAGGCATAACAAGCTTCTTTTTCCCGTCGTTTTGCCAGAAAATGACCCGCATGTTTTTTCCCGCCTTGCCCATGCTAAGGAAAACAAACTGGAAAGGCAGGCGGCAGTGTTGAGGGATTGGTTCTGGTATTTTATGTTCTACAGCTTTCTGGGCTTTTTGCTGGAAGTGGCCTTTGCCCGCGTCACCCACAACCCCAAGCGGGACCGAAAATGTTTCTATTTTCTTCCGCTCTGCCCGGTCTACGGCCTGGGCGCCCTTCTTATTCTGGCCCCCGCCCCGCTTCTGTCTCGCCATATCGTCCTGCTGGCTCTGTGGTCCGCCTTTGCGGCCACCACCGCTGAATATCTGATGAGCCTCCTTTACGAAATATTTCTGCATGTTTCCTTCTGGGACTACTCCCATCTCCCCTTTCAGATCCATGGGCGGGTGTGCCTTCTCTTCTCCCTTTTCTGGTGCGGGCTGGGCCTTTTGCTGGTTTACGGGGTCCAGCCCCTTGTGGCTGAGATCGTCTCCTCCATCCCCGGCTGGCTCACCCTTCCCACGGCTCTTTTTCTGGGCTTGGACGCAGTCTTTACCGTTTATGTCCTGCGCCGTGACCGGACCACCGACGCCCTGCTGTGGTATCGCGGACTCACGTACCGCCATGGCGAGGACCGGACCTGACTGCGGCCTCCTCCGTGCCTACACAGGTCTCGTAGAGCTGTCCCAACACCACGAGATGCTGCTCCTCATCCTGAATGATCCGGCGCAGGTTTTCCACAATATTGCGGTCTCCAATCCACCGGGCTTGGGCCCGATACTTTCGGATGGAGGCCTTTTCCTCCCTGACGGCGATGCGGATCATCGGTCCCAGCCGCCGCTGATATTGGAGATATCCCGGCGTCCACCACCGCTTTCGCCCCTGCTGGACGCCCCACAGCCTGGGGTCCTCGCCCATCTGCCGTGCCAGGGTCGCAAAAATCTCCAGGTGGTGCATCTCCACCAGGCTGATCCGGTGAAAGATCTCCGCCGCCTCCGGCACTTCCAGCGCAGCCAGATGTCCATAAAAATACAGCCCCACCGCGGACATCTCGGAATTGCTTCCCCCCACATTGTCCAGCATGGCCTCCGCATATCGATGGTTGGGCCGCTCCGCCTGAACCGGCGGATAAGGCTCCTGGGCCCCAAATACCATCCCCGCGCTCGTATATCCCTCCATAAGCACCCCCCTATCCTTCACCAGATACTTATGTCCTACCACGCCCGTCCCATACCCCGATCATGTATGCGGCAGGAGGAAATTTTTGTAATATAATTTTAAATACTATTTTTCATGATTTATATATTGATATTTCATCATATGCTGTGGTATACTATACCCAGGTGATTTACATGGATGAGCGCATCGAATACAACAACTATCCTTTCAGCCGCCCTCACCGCAGGGTCCGGGAGGAAAAGGGGAGAACTCCCTATGACGGCCTGCGGCCCTGGTCCGCCATCACCCACGGACTCGGCGCAGTGCTGGGTGTGCTGGGAACGGTCATGCTGCTCCTGCGGACGGTTTCGCTGGGAAAAGGTCCCCTGTATCTGGCCGCCTTTCTCCTCTATGGAGCCAGCATGGTGGGCCTGTACGCCGCCAGTACGCTGTATCACTGCCTGAATACCGGCGTCAAAGGGCGCATTGCCCTGCGGAAGTACGACCACATCTCCATCTACTTCCTCATCGCCGGATCCTATACTCCCATCTGCCTCATCGTTCTGCCCCAGGAAGGCGGACTCGTCATGCTGGCCGCTGTGTGGGGGGTGGCCCTGGCCGGCACGGTGATGGCTCTGCTGTGGATCAATGCCCCCCGTTGGATCACATCCGGCATCTACATCTTTATGGGCTGGATGGCGGTTTTTATGCTGCCCGCGCTGGTGCGCACCATGCCCCAGGCAGGGATGTTCTGGCTCATTCTGGGCGGCGTACTCTACACGGTGGGCGGCGTGCTCTATGCGGTCAAGTGGCCCGGACGGAGCAATCCCCGTTTTGGCTGCCACGAAATCTTCCACGTTTTTATCCTTCTGGGCAGTATCGCCCATTTCTTTTTGATGTATCGCGTGGTCGTATTCCAGTGACACCCCCACAAAAATGGCGCCCCGGAGAGCAAAGCTCTCCGGGGCGCCGTTTTTTTAGCTGCCGCTGGGGAAGAAGGGCGCCAGGGCTGCGGCCACGCCGCTTACCGGCATGGTCTGGAGGATGATTTTCCCCGGGCCGGTGACCACGGTGTTGAAGAGGCCCTCCCCGCCGAACAGGACGTTTTTCACGCCCTTCACCGTCTGGATATCGATGGAGCAGGTCGCATCCACCACGGCCAAATTGCCGGTGTCCACCACCATCTTCTGACCGGCGGCGAGCTCATACTCCACGGCGTAGCCGTCGATCTCCAGGAAGGCCATGCCTCGGCCTGACAGCTTCTGCATAATGAAGCCTTCCCCGCCAAAGAATCCGGCCCCGCCCTTTTTCTGAAAGAAAATGGACAGCTCCACCCCTTGCTCAGAGGCCAGGAACCCGGACTTCTGAACCACGACCGGACGCTCCGGGGTGATCTCCACCGCCTTGATGGAGCCGGGGAAACTGGAGGCAAAGGCGATCATACCGGGCCCCTTCTGGGCCGTATAACTATTTTGGAACATGGATTCGCCGGAGAACATGCGTCCGAAGGCCTTTCCAATCCCGCCGCCCGCGTTGGTGCTCATCTCCATGTTGGGGGACATCCACACCATGGAGCCCTTCTCCGTGATCATGGACTCGCCGGCGTTCAGGTCGCAGATCACCACGGGCATAGGCTCACCCACGATTTCATACTTCACATTGATTCCTCCTGACCTCGAAATATAGTATGATTCTATTCTAAGCCCTGTCCGCCCTCCCCGCAAGAAAAACATTCGACTTCTGTGCAAAGTTGTGGTAAACTATCCGCTGGATATCTGACGGCAAGGGAGGAATACGCCCCATGCGTATGCGGAAAAAGCCCAATCTCATCCCCCGGATGGAGCGGTGCGCGGAATACCTGATTACAGACCCGGAGGCCTGGCGGGGCCGCTGGCGGGAAAAGCTGTCTCCAAACTGCGCGCTGCGGCTGGAACTGGGCTGCGGCAAGGGCCGCTTCACCTGCGAGACGGCGGCGGCTGAGCCGGACGTCCTCTTTGTGGCCGTGGAGCGCGTCCCCGACGCAATGGTCATCGCCATGGAGCGCGCCAAGGCGGTGGGGCTTGCAAACGTCTTTTTTATCGACGCCGACGTGGCCTGTCTGCGTGACTACTTCTCTCTCGACGAAGTGGAGCGGATCTACATCAACTTCTGCGACCCCTGGCCTACCAACCGTCACGCCAAACGTCGCCTCACCCATCCCGGTTTTCTGGAGCTCTACCGCCATGTCCTCCGTGACGGCGGCGAGATCCACTTCAAAACCGACAACAGCGGTCTCTTTGAGTGGTCCCTCTTCCAGTTTCCCAGGGCGGATTACGCTCTCTCAGAGGTGACGCGAGACCTCCATGGCGGGGGGATACGAGGCGTAATGACCGACTATGAAGAGAAATTTCACAGCCTGGGCACTCCCATCAACCGCTGTGTCGCGACTAAGCTCCACCGGGAGCCGGAGCTTCCCGAGGAGAACGCCACTCCGGAGGAAATGCCGCTTCCATAAGGGAACCGCCCCGACCGCAACAGCGGTCGGGGCGGTTTTTGCTTGTTTTCACCTGTCCTGTCGCGGGACCAGCGTTACATATACCCGATCGCCCGGCCCCTTTCCGATCCGGCGGCGGATCTCTTTCCGCACGCCGAGGATATGGCTCGGCGTCCCCATGCGGACCAGGCTTCCCTCATAGGCAACTCCGTCAAAAGTGGCGCGGACGGGTACGCGCCCTCTCCCAAATTCGGCTTTTACATCAAAGGGGATCTCCACGTAAGCCCCATCGATCCCATCCACCTTTTGAATGACCGCCTCAAAGGCGTAACTCCGCTCCATTTTGCCGCCGTACTCCTCTCCGTTCACACATTCTTTAAATGTTATTCAAACTTCATCCAACCTTTTCCCTCCCCGGTGTGCTATCCTATACTTACAGCAAAGCTCCGGCATCAACTACTGCCTCCCGCTGTGGGGCAGACAAGCAGCAACACAGTCATGTGTTTCTATATATCATTCCACTTCCTCCTCTCTTTTTTCTCTTTCTCTCTGTGAAACCGGCTCCGCCTAAAAGGCGGAGCCGGTTTCACAGGTTTCATAGTTTGTTTTGGGCGCTCGCCCCGGCAGGCGGCGCGCCTCTGATTTCCAAAAACGTAAAGGGCCGCCGGATCTCCGGCGGCCCCTCTCAATTGAGATGTCTATTTTATGTTTCGCTCTTCTCCCCGGCCGTGCCGGGCTCCTCTTCCTTCTTGGTCTTATTATCTACCTCCAGATGGACCTTGCTGGTGGTCTTCGCCTCGAAGGTATTGGCCCGCATGACCTCGGTCATATCAAAGCCGATGGTATCCTTCAGCGCCTCGTTGACCGCCTTCAGGGCGCCCACCGTATAGCGTGCCACATCTGCTGCGCCGGCGCTCTCGCCGCTCTCCCCGGAGCCGCCGCCGATGATGGTGATGTTGCCGATCTTGCTCATGGGTTCCGCCACCGCCGCGGCGATCTCCGGCAGCTTCTCAATGACCATCTGGAGCTTACCGGCATCGTTCATCTTGGCCAGCGCTTCCGCCTTTTTCTCCAGGGCTTCTGCCTCCGCCAGGCCCATCTGACGGACCGCCTCCGCCTGGGCCTCGCCCTGCTTGGCGGTGATCTCCGCCTGGGCCAGACCTTCCTGTTTGATGCGCTCGGCCTGGGCCACGGCGTCCAGCTTCTTGGCCTCGGCCTGCGCAGCGGCGTCCAGGCGGCGGGCCTCGGCGTCAGCCTCGGCCTTCAGGATAGCGGCCACCTTCTGGGCCTCAGCGGCCAGACGGGCCCGCTCCTTCTCTGCCTGTGAGGGCTTCACCACCGTCTCCAGCAGCTCTGCCTCCTTGCGCTCTGCCTTTTTCTTGGCCAGTTCGATGTTTTTCTCCTCCGCAGCGATCTGGATCTGGATCTCTGCCTCGCGGACTTCCCGGGCACGCTGTTCTTTCAGCACGTTGGCATCCATCTCAGCGTTGGTCACGTCCTTCATGGTCACGTTCTGCTGGATGGAATAGGCTGCATCGGAGACCGCCTTTGTGGTCTGGCGCTCCCGCTCGAAGTTCAGCTTCTTGATGTCGGCTTCCTTTTGGGCCTCAGCCATGCGGGCTTCGGCCTCCAGTCGGGCCTGCTCGCCAGCCCGCTTGGCCTCGGAGGTCTTGATCATGCTCTCTTTGATGGCCTCGGCCTGGGCGATCTCAGCATCCCGCTTGACGGCCGCGATCTGAGGCTTGGAGAGGGCCTCGAAGTAACCGTTCTGATCTCCGATCCCCTTGATGGTAAAGCTCTTGAGCTCCAGGCCCAGCTCCTTGAGCTGCTCCTCCGCCACCTCCTTGACCCGCTCGGAGAAGGTCTTGCGGTCCTTATAGAGCTGTTCGGCGGTCATATCGGCAATGATTTCGCGCAGGCGCCCCTCACAGACGTCCCGCGCCGTATCCACAATGTGCTGGCGGGTCTCGGACTCCTTGCCGCAGTTGAACTGCTCCACCGCGGAGCGGATCATGGCCTGATCGTTTTTGATCTTGACCACCACGGTGCCGTTGGCCTCGATGGGCACCGCGTCGGCGGTAAGAGTGCCCTGCATATTGACGTCAAAGCTCATGTTCTCCAGGGTCACATAGTCGATGCGCTGCAGCACCGGAATAACGATGACGCCGCCGCCGGTGATGACCTTTGCTTTGCCCAGTCCCGTGACGATGGCCGCCTTGTCCGCAGGCACCTTGCGCCAGGTAGAGAGGATGCAGATGAGGATCAGAATGACGACTGCTGCGATGATACCTGCCGTGATCACATACTCCATGCTTTTGGTTCCCCCTTTTATTTTTGTTCTTCTCTATTCTCCAGCGGACGCACCAAGCACAGGCCCTTGCCCGCATCTACGTCCACAATGGATACCTCTGTTCCCACGGGGATCTTCTCCACCCCCTCCACAGGCCGGGCGTCATACGACACAAGACTCCCTGTGGCGCTGAGGGCGCGGATGGTGCCGGTAAAATCGCTCCGGGCCTCCAACTGCACAGTGGCCCGCTGCCCCCGAAGGGCCCGTATATTGGTGGCATACGGCCGATTGCGCTTCAGGGGCCGGATGACGAACCACCCCAGCAAAAATCCGGCGAACACGCCGGCCTGGAGCGCCAGTATCACGGCCCACGGCGCGGGCAGCTTTCCCAGAAGCAGGCGTCCCACCGCACCAAAGACCACTGCCGTCAGCGAAAGGGTCATCAGGTTCACAGGGAGCTTTCCATACCCTGCGTCTACCGCCGGGTCCACGTCCGTGGCCAGGTCTGCATCCATATCCGGGACCGGGTCTATGTCCATATCCGGGTCTATATCAAAATCCGCATCCGCATCCAGATCCGTACCGCCACCCAGCGCGCCGCCGATCACGCCCGTAACCATATTCAATACTGGCACTACAAATCCGCCCACAATAAAGCAGTTGAACAGGGTGTGCAGGTCCACAGTCTCCCCTCCCCTCTTATCTACTATATCGAATCAAAGGCCCGCCATGTTACAATTCGCATAAATTTCTCTTCCATGGGAGCAGTGTATCATAGCCGCCGGCGCTCCGTCCAGTCCCCTGGACGCCATTGGCAACGCCCGAGCGCTCTTTTTCGCCCGTTTTTTCCCGCTTTGGTCGCCCTATGACCGGATACATTGCCTTTTTTTCGGTGAAGGCAGAGGCCCCCGCCGTATCCAACCGGCGGGGGCCTCTGCCTGTGCTCGTATGGGATTGTCCGGATCAGAGTCCGATTATCGGAAGGACCCAGCCGTACAAACCAGCGCCCAGTACGCCGCAGACGATCAGGGTAATGATGGGATTTATCTTGAACTTCCAGACCATAGCCAGTGCGATGGCGAAGAAGATCAGGCTGTATACGCTGGTGATAGAGATCTTCGCCACCGACAGACAGGATGCCGCGATCAGCCCGATGACCACCGGCCTGATCCCGGAGAGGGCGTTCTTCAGGTGAATATTGTCCTTAAATTTTGTAAAGTAGACAGACACGATCAGGGCCAAGATAAAGGGGACCAGGAGGGTACAAATGGAGCAGATGATCCCGCCCGGGATCCCAAACAGGTTATAGCCTACAAAGGTAGAGGAGTTTACCGCGATCGGGCCGGGTGTCATCTCCGCAATGGCCACGATGTTGACAAAGTCATCCGGCTTGATCCAGCCGTGGCCGTCCACCACCTCCCGCTGGATAAAGGCCAGGACGGCATATCCCCCGCCGAAGGAGAAAGCGCCGATTTTTAAGAAGGAAAAGCAGACCTTCAGCAGCAGTTCCATCATGCTTCATCTCCTCCCTTCCGGTTTTTGCGGGCATCCACAGCCTTTACCACACGGCCGCGCACAAACAGGCCGTACGCCGCCGCACAGACCACCACAAGGATGGGATGCAGCCCGAACACCGCAATCGCCACAAAGCCGCACAGCGCCACCACCCAGTTAAAGTACTCGCCCACCTTGGCCGACTTGGCCAGCTTGATGACGGCATACAGGATGAGCGCCACCACTGCGGGCCGGATCCCGTCGAATATGTACTGCACCACAGGATAATCCATAATGTTGTTGAACACCACGGCAATCAGCAGGATGATCAAAACGGACGGTGTGGCCGCCCCCAGCACCGCGGCCAGAGAGCCGGGAGCCCGCGCCACCCGATAACCCACGAATGTGGCGGAGTTGGTGGCCAGAGGGCCAGGCAGGCTGTTGGTGAGTGAAATGGCGTCGAGAAACTCCTCATCCGTCATCCACCCTTTTGTCTCCACCACCTCTTTCTGGATGATCGGCAGCATGGCGTACCCGCCGCCGATGGTGAACAGGCCGATCTTGAAAAATACCCAGAAAATTTCTGCTAGTCGCTTCATTTTATTTCCTCCCATCTCATGCCGGAAGCGCCGGCTTTTCTTCTGTTGCCTATCATACTCCCTTTGATTTCTATTTGCAAGTATTAGTTTGACTATTTGAAAGGATTTTGCAAAAAATTTGCATGTTTTGTTTATCTCATCTTTCCCTTATGGTCCTTACCCGAATTTTTCCGGCGGAACGCACAGTTTATATTGCTTTTTGATTATCTATACCTTACAATATGTAATAAGGTTATCAAATCTGAACGCTTTTTGCAGGAGGCGGCCATGAGAAGCAGTACATTTGATCAGATCGACCAGCAGATCCTGGACCTGCTGATCGAAAATTCCCGTATCTCCCTCATCGATATCTCAGAGCAGGTGGGGCTCTCCCGTGTTGCGGTCAAAAACCGGATCGACGCACTGGAAAAGAGCGGCGTCATCGAACAGTACACCGTCATCCTGAATCCGGAGAAGGTGGGACGGAACGTCTCCGTATTCTTTGACATCCAGGTAACGCCCTCCGCGCTCCACCAGGTGGCTGATGCGCTGATCGCCGAAGAGGCGGTCACCGACGTGTACCTGATGACCGGCGCCAGCAAGCTCCACGTCCACGCCGTGCTGGAGATGAACCAGGACCTGGAGCACTTTGTGCTGGAGAAGCTCTATCCTCTGCCCGGAATAGAGCGCGTCAGCAGCGACCTGATCGTCTCCCGGATCAAGACCCGCAAAGGGATCCGGGTCTAACACACCGCCGGAAGGGGAGGACTCTTCATGGAATTCATATCCGGTATCGTCTGGAGGAATCTCAACAAGGCAACCTTTGATACGCTCAACAACCGGTCCCCGGGGCAATACGACATCCGCCTGGGCTCCGCCGATTACAGCGCCTTCTTTGACGGCCTGCCCCGCGAGAACGCCACCAATATAGGCGGTTTCAGCCTGACCGTTCCCCTCACCTCTTTTCCCACCGCCGATACGGGCGCATCCACTCCGCTGGTCGTGCGCTATATGGGCAACGACTCCAGCCGCAGGGACTGGAACATCCCCAGCCAGCGCAGCGCCACGGCCTATTCCCTCTGGCGGCCGGACCGCAGGCTGCCCGACGCCCCGTCAGACAAGAGCTTTCTGGTCCTCTTGAAAACATATTCCGGCAAGTATTACGGACGGCTGATCCTGGCCCGGGAACTTGATTATCTGCCTGAGGACCTGAAGGATCTCCTGCTCTCCAACGAGCGGGGCTGTCGGATGCTGGCTACAGCCTCTCCCCAGGCCCTCGATCTCTATCTGACCCTGCTGCGGGAGTACAATGTCCTTCTGTATGGCCCTCCCGGCACCGGAAAGACCTTTCTCATGCAGGAGGTCAAGCGTCTGTTCGAACGGGACGGCGCGCTGTGGACCTTCCAGGATACCTTGGAGTACGGCTCCTCCGAGGCACCCATGATCTCCGCGGTGGACCCGACCCAGGCGGGGCATTCCAGGACCATCTGGACCACCATCCATCAGAGCTATTCCTATGAGGAATTCATTCTGGGGGTGACGACCGCCTCCGACAGCCATACGCTTCTCAAGATCACTCCACGGCCCGGTATCCTGCTGGAACTCACCGAGTTTGCCCGTCAGCCCGGCTGCCGCTCCCTGCTCCTGGCCGACGAGATCAACCGCGGCAATGTCTCCAGACTGTTCGGAGAATTCATCACCTGTATGGAGCCGGACAAGCGGCTGGACGAGGACGGCGGCGAGACCCCCACCACGGTCTCCGTTCGCCTTCCTTACCTTCAGGAGGGGGAGGTGCTCCCCGTTCCGGCCCCCGGCACGCCTCTGGTCTTCCGCAACCCCATGCGGATGCCCAAGCACGTATACACTCTGGCCAGCATGAACTCTGTGGACAGCTCCACCAATCCTCTGGACAGTGCGCTGGGGCGGCGCTTCTTCCGCTATGAGGTCCGCCCGGACGCCGTGCTGCTCTCCGCACATCTGGGCGTCAGCGCCGGAGACCGCCGCTTCACCCCCGGCGCGGTTGCCTCCGACCCCGTGGCCATCAAGCGTCTGGCCTTTCTCTTCTGGTCCTTCCTCAATGAGAAGATCGCCCTCTTTGCAGGCTGCGACTATCGGCTCGGGCACTCCTATCTGTGGCCCCTCGCCTCCGCCGAGACCGGGGCGCAGGCCCTGACCGCCTTTTCCAGCGCGGTGCGGCACAAGCTGATCCCCCAGCTCCGGGAAATCTTTTCCGCCCGACCCGAGCAGCTCATTCATCTGCTCCAGCTCAGAAAGCCCTCCCCCATCCGGCTCCTGGAGCCCGACGCGCTGGACGAGGAGCTAGGGGCTTCCGCCGCCATTTTGTGGGACGGTCTCTTTTCCTGTTCCGATGCAAGGCTCTCGGAATGGGTCCTGCGCCTCCTCATGGAGCATGGGGCCGCCGAGCCGTCTCCCGCGGGCGGCGTTTGAGGCACGTCATGGTCCAGATCACAGTTTGGGAGCACCAGGATTTTCTCTGGCCCGCCTCGGACAGAGACGTAGCCCTCCGTCTGCCGGGAATCGTCTCCACCAAAAACAAGGAACTGAAGCGGGCGCTCCGCCTGTCCCGGGACCCCATCTCCCTGAGGCAGGGATCGGGGGGCCTCCTTCTCCGGTTTGCCGGTGTGGCCGGTATCCTGAACCTCGTGGGCTATGAGTTTGAGATTATCCCCAAATTTTCCTTCCGGCAGTCGGCCTCCTGGCAGAACGGCTTTTTCCATATGCTCAGCATCGCCGAGTACGGGCACATCAGCTTTGAGCGGAGCCGGCACATGGGGCGTGGCGCGCTGAGCTTCTGCGACCACATCGCCCTGGCCTTTCTGGAGTCCGTAGAGCCGGCGCTGCAAAAGGGGCCCATCTGCGCCTATCGCGCCGCCGTTTCTCAGGGGCGCTATCTGAGGGGCCGCCTCCTTCTGCCGGAACAGATGCGCATGCTGCTCACGCATCCGGGCGAGGTCGTCTCCGAGCACGACGTTTTTTCTCCGGACAACGCCTTTCAATATCTGCTCTTTTGGAGCACCGCCTGGCTGGCCCGCCATGTCCGCAGCCAGGTCCTGCGCCGCCGGCTGGAGCGGGTCGTTTCCCTTCTGCCCAAGCCGGAGCACCATTACAGGCTCCCGGTCCACGCCGCGCTTCCGGCCCAGTACAGCCGCTACCGGGCCGCCCTTGAAATCGGCAACCTCATCGCAGGCGGGGCCTCCGCAGTCCTCCAAGATCAGGGCTCCTCCGGCTACGGCTTTCTTTTCAACACAGAGCGGACCTATGAGAAATTTCTGGAGCGGATGCTCCAGCGCATTGCCCGGCGGCACACAGACTGGTCCGTCACGGCCCAGCGCACCGCGGCGCTCGGCCATCCGGAGGGCGCCGGCTCCGTGCTGTTTACCCGCCCGGACAACACGCTTACGATCCAGGGGATGGTCACAGCCCTGATCGACGCCAAGTACAAGTGTGATCTCGCCGGACATGGCCCTCTGCGTCAGCCCCGATCCGGGGACTACTACCAGATGCTTGCCTCTCTCATTGCCCACGGTTGCGCCCAGGCTCTGCTGGTCGTCCCCAGCGAGGGGGACCTTGGCGGAGAGCCGCCTCTTCTGACCTGGACCACGGCGTCCGGGGAAACCATCTGGCGGACGGGACTGCTGCGCTGGGACATCTCCGATCTGAGTACAAAGTCCGCCCTTCTTGCCGCCCAGAACGCGCTGGAAGCACAGTTGCTGGCCTTTCTTTTCTAGGTCCGGGCCGCAGCGGCACGTCCCGAATCACATACAGCGCGCTGCTCCTCAGGCCGGCTCTGGGGGCAGATAAAAGCGGCGGTCCGTCCGGGACCGCCGCTCTCTTTTTTGCTGCCCGCAGCCGCACGGGCGGGATGGGCATGGTCTATGTCTCATAGGCCACCGTTCCCAGTTCCTCATATCGGTCCGCCCGTTCCCGCAGGTCCCGGACAGGCCCCGTACAGTCCTCTATGGATACTCCCGCTCTCCGATACAGCTCCACCACATCTCTGGTGTCGTCCGGTGCGCGCCGCTCCAGATAAGCCAGCAGCAGCTTGTCCCGGGTCACATAGCAGCCCGTGCTCACCCCGCCATATTTCCGGTCGCCGGGCAGGCCCCTCCGGGGATTGTCCAGGGAGGGAAAGGCGTATAGGATCAGGGCCAGCTCTTCGGGGCTCAAACCGAAGAGCTCCGCAGCCCTACAGTCGATCCGCAGCCGCAGCTCCTCCTGCGCCTCGGGCGGCAGGGGTCTCCCCGGCTCCGCCGGACCGCCCGCCGGGCAAACGCCGGGCAGCAGGCCGGGCAGGGCCTCCATTCCGGCATTTTGCAATAGAAGGCGGGCAGCATCCCGAATCAGCTCCCTGGCTGCCTCCCCGTCAGGGGAGAGGCGCGGGAACGGCACGTTGGCCCAGTGGAAAAAATTCAGCGTAGTGGTCATCCGCTTCCGAATCAGCCAGTCCACCACAAAGGAATTCGCTAGGGCGACCCAGAGCAGCGGCAGCCGGATGTCCTCCCGATCAAACCGGCATACCGGCACTTTGTTGCCGCAGACGCAGTGGGGCGGGATCAGGGCGGCCAGGACGGTGCGCACATTGTGCTGCCCCGTCACATCGCAGAAGCAGGCGCGGAAATGGGAGAGATCCACCGGGACCTGGCTCTCCTTCATATAAAACTGCGGCGTGACCGGCGCCCCCGGTCGGGGATTGCGCTCCCATTTGGCCGTCCGTCCGCTACCGGACCGATACCGCTTGCGGGAGCAGTCATACTGGTGTACCATCCGCCCCTCAAATACCGGGACATACTGCGCTCTCTGCGCGCCGCGCTTGCGCAGGAATGCCTCCCGGGGCAGAAACTGCTCCTTGTCCCCGGTCATATCCACCTCCCGGAGGAATGAAACGTTCCAGCCATCCTCCACCCGCTCCCCCAGGCGCGGGAACACGCCGCACAGGCGCTCCATCAGAGCCGCCTCCGCGGGAGACTTGCACTCGGGTATGGTCAGAAAGTCACCGCTGTAGCGCCGGAGAAAAGGCATGGAATAGGAGACCCCGTCCTGTCTGTCGGTCCGGAGCTCCTCCGGATCTTTGACGTCGAAGCGTGCACCGCATACCGCGTCTCCCACCGCCCCTTTGCGATACAAAAAGGCGACAAATTTAAAGGAGGGATGGATGGGAAACAACTTCCGGCTGTTGATCATACCGGTCAGCCGGGAAAAACAGCCGTGTTCCAGATACAGGTGCCGCAGGCCGCTGGCGCTCTCGGACAGATAAAAGGCCGCGGGCACCACCAGCCCTACCACCCCATCTCTCTTGGTGATCTGGAAGGCCAGCTCCACAAAAAATTTGTAGAAGTCGTCGTCCCCGCCCACCGTCTTCCCGTTGATCTCGCAGCGCTGGTGGACATAGAGCCCGCGGCCCTTGAGCTGCCGGAGATAGCCGCTGGTGTCCAGATAGTACTGCCGCCAGTTTGCCTGAAGGCGCTGGTCCTTCTCGATATACGTTCTCTTGGCCTGGCCCTGCGGCAGGGCGGCCAATGTCCCCGCATCGTTCAGGAGAAAACTGTTGACATTGGTCTTGATCTTGCCCCAGGGCGGATTTCCGATCACAATATCAAAGCCCTGTTCCGGCCCGGTACCCCCGAACACCTCCGGAAAGAGCTGACTCCAACCCATAAGATCCCGGTTTTCCTCCGTCTCCCGGCCCGGCGGGACCAGCAGCAGGCTGTCGGCGGCCAGAAGGCGGCTCCGCAGCTCCGGAAACGCCTCGTCCCCCTGGAGCTCGGTGAGCCAAAGGGTAAACATGGCGATATCCACCGCCACCGGGTTTTTGTCGATCCCGTAGATACATCCGTGCAGAACCCGCCGCCTGATCTCCTCAGGGGCGAGCTCGCTTTTTGCGGCGATGAGCCCGGAGAGCTGATCCACCATTTCGGTCAGGAAAAAACCCGCCCCCATGGCGGGATCAATGATCCTCAGGCCGAAAAGCGCCTCCGCGCTCCGGTCCTGATAGCCCTCCAGCGCCGCGGAGACCAGAAAGGCGACGATGGACCGGTCCGTGAAATACACTCCGTCGGTCTTTTTGTTCATGCTGTTGACCACGTCGGCCTTCCCACCCTCCAGCAGGAGGTGCTTGTCCATCAGCTCCTCGAAGAGGGCCCCCGCATGCCGGATATCCATCCAGCGCAGGCCTTCATGCTCTGTGATCTGTTCCTGCACCATGTCCAGCACGGCCATATCCAGGCCGGCGTCCGGCCCCACCCCCCACGCCAGTGTGAACAGCTTCCGAAAACAGCCGCTCGCCCGCATCGCTTCCCAAAAGGCGGGGAATTGCTCCCGCAGGGAGAACGGGGCCCCTGTCCCTGTCCGGGCCGCGCCCCACCAGCACTTGCACAGCAGCGTTTCAAACAGCCGCGTCAGCGCCCGGTCGAAGGCCCGGTCTGCCGCCTTGCCCTCCAGGTTCGAAAACCGCTCCTGGAAGAGCCGGGCAAGGGCGCGCTTCCAATCGTCGCAGAGCGCGCTGATCCGCTCCCTGTCGTTCCTGCTTACTCTCTCCATATCAATGTGCTCCCCCGTCCCTTGTCAGCGCCGCCCGCCGCTCCCGCAGATCTGCCAGATAAAGCCGCTCTGTCAGCGGCGGTTTTCTTGACACTGCGGAATTGCTCTTATAGCGTTTGTACGGGACCTCCCAATACCTCGTCTCACCAAACCGGGCCAGGATCGAGCGGATCTCCTCGTGAGGGATCTGTCCGTCGCTGTTGTAGCTCAGAAAAAAGTATTGGCAGCGGGCCCGCTCCAACAGCTCCTCCAGGGCCTTGCCCGCGGAGCGCCGGTAACAGTAGCGGGAGGAGTGTTCCTTCCAGTTCCGCAATCCGGTCTTACCGCCGATCTCCGGCCGGTCGTTCCGCGCGATGGTCTCCAGGATGTGATAATACGCGCTGTACTGCCGCTTGGTATACGGCGGATCGGCGTAGATGATGGGGGCCTCCACCCGCCCGACCAGCTCGTTGGCGTCACAGTTCCAGACGGTATGGCCCCCGCCTCCCGCCGTGAAGCGGCGGGGTGTGAGCCAGAGCGGCTGCCGGGCCTTCGGCTTCCAGAACTTGATATAGCACCCATAGGTCCCCGCAATATTGCTCACCGCGCTCACTGCAAAGAGCAGGTCGGCGATGAGAAGCGCCTCTTCCCGCTCCTCCAGAAGTCCGGACCACTCCGCGATGGTCTCCCGGACGTCGTCGATCTTCCGCGCGTTTTCCCGGGTAAAGTACATCCTCTCATACTCGCACTGCTCCAGGGAGGCCGGTGAATAGTTCCCGTAAATGAACCCCTCCCGCCCCTCCAGGCGGTTGAGGTAGGCCAGCACCCGCTCATAGGGCGAGCGGGTGCTCTCGCCTGCAAAAATTTCCGGCGCCGCCTCCCTCAACCCCCGGAATTCCGGCGCCCCGTCGTTGAGCAGGATCGCCTTTGTCATCACGGCGCAGCAGGTGAGAAAATCGTTGGCCGTCACCCGACAGCCGTGGGACTTGAAGCATCGGCTGACCGCCCCCGCCCCGCAAAACAGGTCCACCAACCCCACCGGCCCCGGAAGTCCGGCGGTCTCCTCGCTGATATGCGTGTAGAGAAAGGGCAGAAGCTGCTCCTTGTTCCCCAGAAAGTCAATCCCCATGCGCGTCAAACGGCTCCTTTTCTGTCGGGCTGCTCTGCTCCAGCGGGTCCCGGCCGCGGATATACCGCTCCGCGGTCCGAAGGAACCATTCTTTCAGCGTCACGTCGTCCTGCCCCAACTTCAAATACAGCTGCCGCTTCAGTGCAGGGTCGATCTCCAGTACGATCCGTCCGGATTTTCCGCGCGCCAAGGCGACCACCTCTCCTCCACGATATAACATATATAATATATATAACATAGATCGCCGGCCCGGTCAACCGCCCTTTGGCACACAAAACAGGCGCGGCCCCCGCTCCCTTCCGGAGCAAAAGCCGCGCCTGCTTCCTTCTGCTGTCAACCCCGCTTGGGATGCCGCGTCACGTTTCTGCGCCGACGCGCGCCTCCTCGCCCTTCCAGCGCAGAATCTCCACGGCGCCCCTGTCTCCGTCCACCCGGACCCCAGTCTCCGGTGTGGATGCCCTCAGTGGGATCCTGGCCGAGATCAGTGACGCCGGGGCAGTGGGGCACCACGCAGCCCAGGTCGATCTTTGCAGCCCCGCGACAACCAGACCGCCGTTCTGTTCGATGATGCCCGTATAGCCGTAGCGCACAGCCAGGTCCTTGATGGACTGCGGCACAAGGGCCCAGGACGGTATCCCATCCCGGACCTTTTTCCCCCACCGGGCAGGCCGCGTATTCCACCTGATCGATGGGATAATGAGGACAGCCCAATATGACAAAGTCCATATCCGCGTTACCCCAGACAGGTAACACTTTGGATACCGTATCCACAATTTTGTCACCCTTACGAGGTGACATTGGGTAACACCATTTTCTGATTACTCCTCACAAGTTTATAATTTCTGCCTGTTTGGGCTGCTTTATCCACCTTTTTGCATCCTATTCACGCATATAAAACTTGGCACTCGATTTGCTTGTATACAGAGACAGCCAGAGTCAATTCTCCGCGATGAAAGAGAGGAGAGGAAAAGGATGTACGAAACACTCGTCTATAAAAAGGAAGCGGGACTCGGTATCATCACACTCAATCAGCCGAACGTTTTGAACGCCTTGAACGCCAAGGCCTATGAGGAGCTCTATGAGGTCGCGGAGCTAGCCGACCAGGATGATGGTATACAGGTCCTGATCTTCCACGGCGCTGGGCGGGGCTTTTGTGCCGGTGACAATATCACCGATGGAGATCTTCTGAAAAAGAGAACCTCTATGGGCGCCTATCAATATATTCTGGGCCTACAGAGAGTCTTCAACCGCATCGAGTCGATCAAAAAACCCGTCATCGCGGCGATCCACGGCGCTGCCTGCGGAGGAGGGCTGGAGCTTGCGCTAGTCTGTGATATCCGTATTGCCGCTGAGAGTGCCAGACTAGGGCTTCCCGAACTGAAACTGGGTGCGCTCCCCTGCATCGGCGGGACTCAGCGTCTGCCGCGGCTTATCGGCACGGCAAAAACCAAGGAACTTCTCTTTACGGGAAAACTTCTTCCCGCTGTTGAGGCGGAGCGCCTGGGCATCATAAATCAGGTGGTTCCGGATGGCCGGGAGCTGGAGGAGGCCGTCTCCATGGCCAATGTCATCAAGGAGCGGAGCAGCCTTGCGCTCCACATGGCCAAGGCGGCCGTAGACCAGGGCAGAAATCATGATCTGTACACCGCCCTGGAGATCGAGGCCAGAAATGATGCCATGCTGTTCGACACAGCGGACTTTCGGGAGGGGATGCTGGCCTTTTCGGAAAAACGTCCGCCCGTTTTCCGCGGCAGATAAGCTGCAAGGGGCCTGTGGCCACAGGAGAAAATAAGTCCTGAAGATGAGAGGAGGCGCGGGTTTTATGATGCACAAGCCTTTGCTGGGTGTAAAAATCGTCGATCTCTCCATGTATGTGGCCGGTCCGGCGGCCGCCCGCATGATGGGAGAGTGGGGTGCCGACGTCATTAAGGTGGAGCCGCTGAAGGGAGACAATAACCGCCCCGCGGGCCGGATGATGGGGATGCCCATTGATGACTCCAATAACCCCCACAACGAAGTGTTCAATGCAAACAAGAGGAGCCTTGCCCTGGACCTGAAGCAGAGCGAGGGCAAGGCGATTCTGGAAAGGCTGCTTTCGGAGTCCAATGTATTTCTCACCAATTTCCGCACCAGAGCACTGGAAAAGCTGGGACTGGACTACGAATCCGTTTCCGCGCGGCACCCCCACATCATCTGGTGCCAGGTCACTGGATTCGGGACGGAAGGCCCCCAGGCCAATGATCCCGGATTCGACACCGTGGCTTTCTGGGCCAGGAGCGGCGCCATGGGAGATTTGCCGGAAAAAGACACCGCGCCCATCCCGCCGCTCATCGCATTCGGAGACATGCTCACCTCCGAGACCGTTTGCGCCGGCGTCGGTGCGGCGCTCTATCAGCAGGCCAGGACCGGCAGGGGCGAAAAAGTAATGGTCTCACTGTACAGCAATGCTATCTGGGCCTTGGGCGTAGGGGTACAGTCGACTCAATACGGCGACGAGTACCCAAAGACCCGGAAAAATGCAGTTTCCCCGCTGGTCAACTCCTACCGCTGTGCCGACGGCGTGTGGATCTATATGTGTGTAATCGACCATGAGCGTTATTATAACGCCGTGATGCGTGCCATCGACCGGGAGGACCTGGTGGACCACCCCCTATACAGTGATCTGGCGGCATGCAAGCCGGTCACCCCGGAATTGATCCGTGTCATTGAGGAGGGGTTCCAGCGGTACGATCACCAGGAAATGCACCGCCGCCTGACGGAGGCGGATGTGGCCCACTCCTATATTGACAAGATCAAAGACATCATCCACGACGCGCAGGCGCTGGAGAACCACTATGTCTATCCATACACCATGCGGGACGGGAGCACCTGCATCGGACCGGCCACCCCCATTAAATTCGGAACGGTGGAGGATCCCGAGCATCGTCTTTCCCCTCTCGTCGGTGAGCATACTGTGGAGATCCTGCTGGAGTATGGGTACAGCCGTGAAGAAATCGACGCGCTGCTCGCGCGCAAGGTCGTCGGCGTCTATGCCAAGGAATAATCCTCTCCATTTCCAAAAAAGGCCAAGTTGAGACAGCGCACCTTCTGTGATATGCTTACTGCGACTTACATGCAGAAGGGAGGGGCGTGCCCGCTCCAATTCAGGCGGGTACGAAGACCACAATGACGGACCGCATTACGATGGAGAATCACCGCCGCAATCACGAAGGGGGCTGGCAGCTATTCCAGGATCCGGCGCTGAGGGACTCCTGGGGCGACTGCAAGAAGCAGGCCATGGTTCCAGATATTTCGGCCCCTTATCTCTGTGGGGAACAGGAGTTCTTCTCCATCAAAGAGAATACCAAAAAGCTCTACGCTTATTCCAACCGTCTCATCAACAGCATCTACCACTGGTCCGTCCGCCCACTTGCCTATGTGATGGTAGATGGGCACGGCTTTATTCTGAAGCTGTACTGCGGGGAGGAGATCCGGGGCTGGCTGGAGGAGCGCGGGATTCGAGAGCGGTGCAGCCTGGCGGAGGAACACGCGGGAACCACAGCCTTTTCCCTGGGCATCAAATATAAGAGACCATTTCGCACCACTGGAAGCGAGCACTATCTGTCCAAATTCATTGATATGACGATGTATTTCGCCCCCTGTGTTCTGGAGGACAATTCCAGGGAGCGCTTTGGCGAGCTGGAGCTTCTGGGGGGCATTGGCATCATTACACCGCGGACGGACCGCTTCGAAGATTACCTGGCCACAGTCATTACCATGTGCAAAGAGGTTTGTCTCCATTTGGACATGGTGAATACCTTTTACAATTTTTATATGAGCGAGACCATGGGATACATCTGTGTGGATATCGACGAGCGGACGCGCAGGCCCTATTGTCTGTATCACAACTCCAATATTTTCAATGTGCTCGGAATCCCTTTCAGCGACCTGTGCTTCAAAAGTCTGAGCACTGTCTTTGACCCGCTGCCTGCCAACCGGGAATTTTGGCAGGTGCTGAGCAGCAACGAATATTTACATAACGCCAGCATCTCTCTGAGTATCCAGGGTGTCACCCGACAGTATATCGTCTCTACCATGCCCTACCGACAGGTCAGCGTGGGATACGAGGGAATGCGCTTTTTTATCTCCAACAAGGAGCAGGTCAGTTCCTTTGTCTCCCGGCAAATCGGCAACAACGCCATTATGACTTTCGGGAACATCATTGGGCAGAGCCGCGAAATCAAGCAATCTATCCGATATGCCCGGAAATATGCCGAGTTCGACAATAATGTCCTCATCATGGGGGAGAGCGGAGTGGGCAAGGACATCTTTGCCCAGGCGATCCACAATGCCAGTTCCCGCAGGGACCGCCCCTTTATCGCGGTGAACTGCGCCACTTTCCCGCGGGATTTGATGGTGAGCGAACTCTTCGGATACGAGCAGGGGGCGTTCACCGGCTCCAAGAAAAATGGGAATACCGGCAAACTGGAGCTGGCCAACACCGGCACCCTGTTTTTAGATGAAATCGGCACACTGCCTCTGGACCTACAGGCCATTTTGCTGCGGGTGCTGGAGACAAAGCGCTTTATGAAATTGGGGGCCTCCAAGGAGACCTCCGTGGATGTCCGCATCATCGCAGCCACCAACGCCGACATTTTGGAGATGGTCTCCCAAAAGAGCTTCCGGGGCGATCTCTACTTTCGACTGTCGGCCTTTGTACTGAATATTCCGCCCCTGCGCAAACGGCGGGAAGATGTGGTACTCTTGGCCAATCACTTTATCAGCCGGGTCGCCAGGCGAATCCACATCACCCCTCCGCAAATCGCTGACGATGCAGTGATTTACTTGAGCCAGCTCCCATGGAAAGGAAATGTACGCGAGTTGCAGAACCTGATGGAGGGAATCGTCCAGATCTATTCGCCTTCGGTCATTACAGTCAATCACATTACGGATTATTTGAATGTGATCGGCGCGGTCCAACATCCCGCTTCCGAATTGGAGGAAGATGCGGAGCCGAAAGCGGCCTCACCACAGCCCGACGACACCTCCTCCCTCACCCGGGACGCCATCCTGCACGCACTGAAAGAGTGCAGGGGGAATAAATCCAGGGCGGCGGAATATCTGGGCGTATCCCGCAAAACGCTGTACAAGTGGATGAGGCGCCTCCAGGTACTGGGCTGACCCGGTCTCGGCGGGTCCCGCTATCACAGAGCCCCTCCTTTCCTTTTCTCCGGCTCACCACGAAGCAGTCCCGGGCGGCAGAAAGCGAGGGAAGAGCATGGACCCATGCACAACTGATACCAAAACATTGCTCAAACAATTAACCGCGCAGTATTACGACGATTTAAACCATGCCCACGAGCGAGGCCAGAAAGTGGTGTGGACCAACGGCCTGTTCCCCCAGGAATTTTTTGAGGCCATGGACATCCAAGTGGCCTATCCTGAAAATCTGGCCGCCACGCTGGGGGCAAAAAAAGGTGTCATGCCCTATCTGGAAAAATGTGAGGCGCTTGGTTATTCCAGCGACCTGTGCTCCTATACCCGTATCGGGCTGGGCTACATCGAGTCCTTCGACAGCGACATTCTGAACCTTCCACGTCCGGATATGATCTGCAACTGTACCAACATCTGCGGCCTGTGCGTCAAGTGGTTTGAGTGTACGGCAAAGCGGCTGGATGTGCCCTATATCCTCATCGATACGCCTTACCAGACGGAATACGGTCCGACGGAAAACGATGTGGACTATATCGTATCCCAGTTTCAAGAGCTCATTCGCCAGTTGGAACTTCTCTGCGGAAGGCCATTCAACTACAAAAAGTTCCGCCAGGTCCTCGCCATCTCACGCCGGGTCGCAAAATCCTGGAAGAGGGCCACGGATTACGTCCAGCACAGCCCCAGCCCTCTGGACGGCTTTAATCTCTTCAACTATATGTTTTTGGCCGTAGTGGCCCGGGGCAAATCCTCCACAGCGGACTTTTACGACAGGCTTTCAGAGGAAATGGAGGAGTACCTCCGGGAGCACAAAAGCCAGTTCAAGGGTGAGCAGAAACACCGCATCATGTGGGAAGGTATCGCCTGTTGGCCTCATCTGGCGCAGAACTACAAGTGCCTCAAGGCAAACGACATGATCGTTGTAGGCGGCATGTATCCGGTGGAATGGTGTGTGGACTATGATCAGGATGATGTGCGCTCCCTCGCCCGGGCTTATGCTGCCCGCCCCCCCATCGGCAGTCTGACTCGGCAGACAGATATCCGGGCTCGGATCATGGAGGAGACCCGGTGCGACGGCGCGCTCTACCACGTGAATCGAAGCTGTAAGATCCTTACTTTTCTCCAGGCCGGCCTGCGCCGGGGGATATACGAGCGCAACCACAAGCCCTTCGCCACCTTTGACGGTGATCAGACCGATCCCACAACATTTTCCCCCGCCCAGTTTGAGACTCGAGTGCAAGCCCTGCGTGAAAACATGGAAGCGGCCAAAGCCGAGAGAGGGGGGCCCTGAGTGTCTGTGTCTAAAGTAGAAATCCTCCGCGAAATGGAGTACGCGGTGACCCATATCCGGGAACGGGTTCTGGATGAAAAAGCCCGTGGTCACAAAGTCATAGGCTGCCTTCCCATCCTGATTCCCGAGGAACTTGTCCATGCATCAGGTGCCTTTCCCGTGGGTATTTGGGGCGCCGAGCGCCTCCCCATCGTCCGTGCGGCGGAGTATTATCCCCCCTACGCCTGCTCTGTGGTACAGTCCATTACAGAGCTGGCCATTGCCGGCGCGTATGACGGTTTAGACGGAGTACTGATCTCCTGCCTGTGCGATACGCTCAAATGCGTCACGCAGAGTTTCCCACTCACCTGCCCCAGCGTGAAGCCGATCTTTGTCAAGCACCCGCAAAACCACCGGTTGGAGGGGGCTGTAACGTACTTTATTCGTGAACTGGAGGGTGTACGTGCTCAACTGGAAACACTCACGGGAAGACAGATCACCGAGGAGGCTCTGTGTCAAAGTATTGAAATCTACAATGAAAACCGAAAAGAAATGATTGCGTTTGCGCGCCTGTTGGCGGAGAAGCCCGGATTGCTCACCTGCCGGGAACGGCACACCGTGATCAAGGCCCGCTACTTTATGAGGAAGGAGGAGCACACCCGTCTGATGCGGGAGCTCAACGGGATGCTCCGCGCCAGCACCGCCCCAAGCTTTGAGGGTATCAAAGTCTATGTCTCCGGCGTCATGCTGGAACCGTCCCATATCCTGGATGTAATGGACGAATTGGGATACACCATCGTAGGGGATGAACTCGCCCATGAGAGCCGTCAGTTCAATCACCTGGTACCCGAAGCCCTTTCGCAGTTGGAGCGTCTGGCGCGCCAGGTTCAGACCTATGAAGGTGAGGCATTTCTCTATGACCCCCGAAAAACCAGGGGTGAACGGGTGGCCCGTGCGGCCAAAGAAGCCGGCGCTGACGCCGTGCTGTTCGCACTGATGAAATTCTGCGATACCGACGAGTATGATCTCCCTTGGGTGCGGTGCGCCGCCCAAGAGGCGGATCTTCCCTTTCTCCACCTGGAGCTGGAACAGACGATGCAATCGGCCGAGCCTCTGCGCACAAGGCTACAGGCTTTTGCCGAACAGCTTACGCACACTTGCTAGACGGGCGGGGAGGCGGCTGCATGGAAGCGCACTATATAGGAATCGATATTGGCTCTACCGCTACCAAACTGGCAGCACTCTCCGGAGAGCGGGCCCTGCTGGGAACCACAGTGGTCCCCTTTGGGACCGGCACCCAGGCCGACCAATTGGCGCTGGAGACCTTTTATCGGAATTCCAGGCTGTCCCCATCTGACTGTGTGCGAACCATCGCCACAGGATATGGCCGGCTTATTTTTCGCGGAGCCGACGCACAGGTCAGTGAAATCTCCTGCCATGCCAAGGGGCTCCACCACTTTCTCCCGCAGGCGCGCACGATTATTGATGTGGGAGGACAGGATCTGAAGGCCATACAGATCAATGACCGGGGCAGCGTGCAACAGTTCGTGATGAATGATAAATGCGCCGCCGGGACCGGGCGTTTCCTGGAGGTCATGAGCCGTGTCATGGGCCTGGAGGTAGCAGAATTGGGCGAGTATGACGCCCGTGCCACTGGGGTGGAGACTATCAGCAATACCTGCACGGTATTTGCCGAGTCCGAGGTGATTTCTAAGCTCTCGGCCGGCGTGGACATTGCCAACCTAGTGGCGGGCATTCATGATTCCGTAGCCCGCAAAATCACGGGGTTGACCCTCCGAATGGGTATTCTTCCAGAGGTGGCACTCACCGGGGGCGGCGCCCTGAATACCGGCTTGGTCCGGGCATTGGAGCGCAATCTGAAGTGCGGGCTCCTGCTCCCGTCTCTCCCCCAGTTCACCGGTGCCGTAGGTGCAGCCCTGTTTGCCTTGGAAGGACGGTTATAACACAGAATGGCCCATTTTTTAGAGAAATGGCGCTGTAGATGGTTCATTATCACTCTTAAATTCCATTATTTAATAAAAATGTAATAAAAATCTTTCAGAAAGAAGGGATCTCATGGAATTTATACGCAATGAACTTCAGGAGACCATACGTTCTTCCGCCGTAGACTTCGCCCAAAACTATCTCAAGCCGCGGGTAGAGGAGATCGAGACTGCAGAGCAGTTTCCAGAGGACCTGTTCCACATCATGGCGGATATGGGGTTTCTCTCCCTGAGCTATCCCGAAAGCTATGGCGGTCTGGGCGCCGGATATCTTACCTTGTCCATGGTCCTCGAGGAAATTGCCCGCGTGTCTCCCAGCGCCGCGACGCTGCTTACCGTGTGTCTGCTGCCCCTGGACGCCATCCACCTTTTCGGCACCGAGGCGCAGAAGCAGAAATATCTGGTCCCCGGTATCCAAGGCGCTTACCGTGGCTCCCTGGCCTTTACAGAGCCGGGTACCGGCTCCGACCCCAAGCAGCTCACCACAGTTGCCAAAGGGGGGAACGGAAAATATCTCATCAGCGGGACCAAGCGTTTTATCTCCAACGCCGCCTACAAGGGGCCTATCGTCGTCGTGGCCCGTGACGAGGGCGCCGACACCTGTACGGCCTATATCGTCGAAAAATTCTGCAAGGGGTATTCCCTCTCCAAGCCCTGGGACAAAATTGGACTTCATGGAAGCCATGTCTATGATGTCTTCTTAGACGATGTAGAAGTCACTGAAGCAGACATTCTGGGGGGATATGGCAAGGGCTTTGACCTGCTGATCGGCACCACTACTTACGGTAAGCTGGCCTTCTCCGCCGTGTTTACCGGCATTATGGACGGTGCCTATGACCTGGCGGTGAAATATGCCAAGGAAAAGCTCCATCGAGGCTCCCCCATCTCCAAATTTCCCTCCATGCAGGACAAGGCTGCCCGGGTGGCAGCCAACACCCTCAGCTCCAGGCTGATGCTCTATAAGGCGGCGGAGGATGCCGACACCATCACCAACGATATCCGCCGGGTGCAGGCCAGCGCCGCGCTGGTCAAGGGCTACATTGCCGATCTGGCGGTGGAGACCTGTACGATGGCCCTCAACATGCACGCCTCCTACGGTGTCACGGCAGAGTATCAAGTGGAGCGCTTTCTGCGCGACGCCGTCATTGCGCCCAATATTGAGGGTTCTGCTGACATTCAGCGCCTGATCGCCGGCAGTTACATCCTGAAAAGTGCCGAGCATTTTCTATAAACAGGGGGAATCAGAAATGGCTTTCCACGTGCATACCGAGGAGCAGCGTGAGCTCATCGATCTGGTCCGAAAGTTTGGCGAGAGTGAGATTCGTCCCCATGCGGCCGATTGGGATAAAAGGGGGGAATGCCCCCTGAACGTGATTCGGGCCGGCCTGGAGATGGGACTGCAGTGTCTGGACCAGCCGGAGGAATACGGCGGCGCAGGTCTGGGCACCAAGACGGCCTGTATGGTCTTTGAAGAGCTTGCCAAATCGGATGCCGGCGTCACCTGTGCCTTCAGTGTGACCGGCACGGCGGCGGTCCCCGTTATGAAGTACGGTACTGAGGAACAAAAACAGCTTTGCGCAGATATCCTCTTCCGTAAGGGGGGACTGGGCTCCTTCTGCCTCACCGAGCCCGGCTCCGGTTCGGACTCCGGTGCCAGCCGCATGACCGCCGTCCGACAGGGCGACAGCTATGTGCTCAACGGCACCAAATGCTTTATCACCAACGGCGGATACGCCGAACTATACTTCGTTATCGCCTCTACTGACAGAAGCAAGGGCAACAAAGGGCTCAGCGGTTTCCTTGTCACACGTGACACTCCCGGCCTCACCGTGGGCAAGGAAGAAGACAAGTGTGGCTTCCGAACCTCCAACACGGTAGAGCTGGTGTTTGAGGATGTGGTCGTTCCCGCCTCCTGTCGAGTAGGTCGGGAGGGGGACGGCTTCAAGCAGGCCATGGCGGCCCTTGATCACGGGCGGCCGTATATCGGCGCGGTGGCCCTTGGCGTCGGTCAGCGGGCGCTGGAGGAGGCCATTGCCTACTCCAAAGTCCGCAGCCAGTTTGGGCAGCCCATCTGCAACAACCAAGCCATCCGCTTTATGCTGGCGGACATGGAGATGCGGCTGGAATCGGCCCGCTGTCTGGTTTATCACGCCGCGGAGCTCATCGATCAGCATCTTCCCGTCACCATGAATGGCTCTATTGCCAAATGCTGCGCCACCGACGCCGCCATGCAGGTGGCCTTGGATGCGGTTCAGATTCTGGGCGGCTATGGCTACATGCGGGAGTACCCGGTGGAAAAGCTGATGCGTGATGCCAAAATTTTTCAAATCGTGGAGGGGACCAACCAGATCCAGCGCGTGGTGATCTCGGGTCAGCTTCTCAAATGAGCATGGGGGGACCGGCGCAAGTGAACACACATCAAGACACATACCGCCGCAAGCTTTCTTCCAGGGCGCGCATCGCCTCCCGTATCCGCTCCGGCTGGTCCTGCTGCTCCGATATCGCCTCCTCCGTCCCATATGGTTTATATTGGGATCTGGCGGAGCGGGTCCGCCGGGGACAAATAGAGGATCTGCGGGTCTATACCATCATGGATATGTCCCCTCTGCCCTTTTATCAGGAGGATATGGGGGCGCAACTGAAGGGATTCTCCTGGTTCTCCGGCGCCGGCGCTCGGGGCGCCGTCAATGCTGGATTCGGTGAATACCTCCCCTGCTACTACCGGGATGTCCCCGCATTGCTCACCCAATATACACGGGTGGATGCCTTCTTTGCCGTCGTCTCTCCCATGGATGAACAGGGATATTTCAGTTTTGGGCCTGTGGGCTCCTGTACCGAGTCCCTTCTGAAAAAGAGCGACCGCGTGTTTTTGCAGGTCAACCACAACGTCCCCCGCGCGCTGCGTGGTCCACTGGTCCACATCTCCCAAGTCGACGGATTGTGGGAGGAGGCCGCCCCGCTTCCTACCCTCCCTCCCGTTTCACACAATGCGCTCAGCGCCACCATCGGCGGTCTGGTAGCGGAAGAGATCCCCAACGGAGCCACCATTCAGCTTGGGGTGGGCGCGATCCCGGAGGCGATCACCGAGGCACTGCGGAGCAAGCATGACCTTGGGCTGCATACGGAACTGCTGACCGATGGTATGGTGGATCTGATCCGGTGCGGCGCCGTCACCAACGAAAAAAAGCCCCTCCACACCGGGCTGACTGTCGCTACCTTTGGTCTGGGGCAGAAGGTATACTCCTACATCCATGAGAACCCCGCTGTGGAGCTCTTGCCGGTCAGCTATGTGAATGATCCCGCCATAATCGCCCGGCATCCTGATTTTGTCTCGGTCAATGCCGCTCTGGAAGTAGACTTTTGGGGTCAGGTCTGTGCCGAATCCATGGGCCCCGCCCATGTATCCGGCACCGGCGGGCAATCCGACTTCGTTCGCGGTGCCATCTCCTCCAAGGGCGGAAAAAGCTTTATCGTATTCCCCTCCACCGCCCGGAATGGGACGGTGAGCCGCATCGTCTCCCAGTTATCGCCCGGCGCCGTGGTGAGCACCAGTAAAAATGATGTGGACTATATCGCCACGGAATATGGCATTGCCAAACTCCGAGGCCAAAGCCTCAGCCAACGCACCCGGGCCCTGATCGGCATTGCCCATCCCAATTTCCGGGATCAGCTCACCTTTGAAGCGAAGAAAAGAAACATTTTAGTTTGAGGAAGGAGCGCTGCGCCCATGGCCTATGATACCATCCTGTACGAGGTGCGGGAGCGCATCTGTACCATCACCCTGAACCGTCCCGAACACATGAATTCCTACAATAGCCAAATGTGTCAGGAAATCAACCTCGCCCTGGATGCCGCCGACAGTGATGACGACGTGCGCGTGGTAATCTTCACAGGCGCGGAGGGTGGGAAAAGGCCCGCCTATTGCGCCGGTTTTGATCTCACCGTTGACAAGCCCTTCGATTTTTCGGAAGCAGGTTTCCACAACACCAGGGACACCGGCGGCACCAACGCCCTGCGCATTTACGCCATGCGCAAACCCGTCCTTGCCGCCATAAACGGCTCCGCCGTGGGGATCGGGATCACCATGACCCTCCCCATGGACATGCGCATTCTCTCCGAGGACGCCAAGCTCGGCTTTGTATTTGCGCGCCGCGGCTATGTCAACGAGGCCTGCTCCAGTTGGTTCCTGCCCCGCATTGTGGGCCTCTCCAAGGCCGTAGAGTGGGTTACCACGGGGCGCATCATCGGCGCGGAAGAGGCTCTGCACAGCGGCTTGGTCAGCGAGGTGGTCCCCCACAGCCGCGTCTATGCCCGGGCGCTGGAGGTTGCCCGGGACATTCGGGACAACACCGCCCCTGTTTCCGTGGCTCTCTGCCGCCAGATGATGTATCAGATGGCGGGCGCCCGGCACCCGATGACCGCTCACAAGATCGAGTCCTCCTGCTTCTACTATATCGGAACTGCTCCGGACGCTCTGGAAGGCGCGGCCTCTTTTATGGAGAAGAGACCGCCGGAATTCAAGATGAGCCCCGTAACAGATATGCCCCCCGCATACCCCTGGTTCCCTGAGGTCCCTTTCCCCAAGAACATTCAGGACTGTTAGCCGGACCTCGCCAAATCCACCGGAAAGGAGCTGTTGCCGCCGGTCAGACTGCAAGCTCGGGTTCCCCCGCACAACAAGAAATTTGAAGAACGGGAGGAGAATGGTTTATGTCATTGGACAGTAAAATTGTAACCCCGGTAACCTCGTTGGAAGGCTGGTTAGTCGTCGCTTTTGTGGCAATCGCATTCTTTGTAATCGCTCTGTTTGCCTACAAGACCCAGAAGAAGGCGGACAGCACCGCCTCTTACTTTGCAGCGGGGCGCGGTGTGCCCTGGCAGGTCGCCTGCCTCTCATTGGTAGCCTCCTGGACCTGGGCCACCACCACCATGGCCGCCGGTGAGGGCGCCTATACCCACGGCTTTGCCGCTTCCTGGTATTATCCCATTGGCGGCGGCATCGGTATCCTGATCGCCATCCCTATCCTCAACCGGGTCAGAAAAGTTATGCCCTATGGCCTCACCTTCCCCGAATTCATCCGCCGTAGAATTGGTCCGGGGGCGGGTCTCATCAACGCGGTCGGGTCCGTCGTTTTCCAAGCCTTTACCATTTGGCTTCAGATCGTGGGGGCGGGCATCGTCTGCCGCTCTCTTCTGGGCCTGCCTTTCCGCAGCAGCGCCATCATCATCGGTGTGGTCACCATCGCGTTTTCTGTGGCCAATGGCCTGTGGGGCGTGCTACTGACGGACTCCTTCCAAATTTCCGTCATTGTAGTAGGTATGTCGTTCATCTGCCTGTTTGGCTTGCAGCATATCGGCGGAGCTGAAACATTCTATAACTTGCTCTTAGCCAAAGAAGCAACCACAATGCCGCTGGTCCTAGACCCTATTAATGTGCCTGCCGCTATCGCCTACGGCATTCCTTTCACATTGGGCTATATCGGCTACGGCGTCATCGAGCAGAATGTGTGGGGTCGCGTCTGGTCCGTGCGCACGGAGAAGGATTTCCTGAAGGCCTGCGTGGGCACCTCTCTCGCCTGGATCCCCATTCCTCTGATGTCCGCCATCATCGGTATGCTGGGTCTTGCCATGAATGTTCAGGGCGAGGTGGGCACCGACGTGATCCCTCTGACCATTATGACTCTCTTGGGAAAAGGCGGTGCCGTAGTTGGCGCAATTGTCATTCTCTTCGCGCTGACCTCCACCATGTCCAGCTGTATCTGCTCCATCGGTACCCACGTCGTCGTCGACCTTTATGAGCCCTATATCCTCAAGGGTAAAAAGGCCGATGAGAAGATGAATGTCAAGATCGGACGCTGGACTATGGCCATTATGGGTATTGTCATGGTCATTTCTACTGCACGCGAGATGTCTCTTATGTACATCAACATGTTTATCAACTGCGTGCTCCCGCCGCTGTTTATCCCCTTTATCTATGCGGCTTTCTGGAAAAAGGTCAATAAAAAGGGACTCACCCTCACCATGTTTATCGCCATGGTGGGCAATGTGATCCTGTCTGCTATGGTACTGGCCGGAACAGGCGTAGGCGCCAACACCCCCTATATTTATTCCTACGTGGTTTCCTTTATCCTTCCAATCATCATTACAGCTGTCAAGCCGGACGACCCCTTCGACTATGCGCTGCTGGGCGAGAAGTTCCATGTGTAACCCTTAGGTAAGCACTTACCTGACAATAATAAGGAGGTATTGTGATGCGTCTGCCATTAATCATCTTCCAAATTTGGATGTGGGGCGTACCCATTTGGGGGCTTTGCGCCTTGGCATACTTGTTGTTTACCGTTCTCCGTGACGCTTCAAAGTTCAAGAAAGAGCAGGCTGCCGATTCCGCAAAAAAAGAATAGCCATACACCGGCCCGTGCGGCTCGGCTTTTCTGCGAGCTGCACGGACCGGCCAGGACGAGTCAGGGCCCTCGCATGCGGGTGCTCTGACTTCGTCCTGCTTAGACGCTCCCTCGGCGGAGCAATCTATAAGGAGTGACTGTCATGCAGAAAGAACTGTCGGTTACAGTCTCATCGGAAGATCTCAGCGTCATGGGGGAAAAGCTTCTTCTCCCGACAGGCCAGGTGGCAGAGGAGGACATCCGTGCAAAGGTGGAGAGCTGGTATCAGCAAATGCTGCCTTTTATAGATCGTATGTCGGATCATAAATTTGACGATGTCGCTCCGGCGATTGTCATCTCCGTGAGGTGAAGTCCATGAAACATCAGGAACTGCTCCATCTCTCATTGGTACAGGCACGGGACGAGATCGAACATCTCACCGTTACGCCTTCGGAGCTGTTGGACGCCTATCTGGAGCGCCTGCACGAAAAGGAGCCGGCCTACAACGCCTATGTCACCGTCCACGAGGAGGCTGCGCGCCAAGCGGCCGAGGGGCTCACGGCGCTGCAGGCCGCCGGCCTTCCGCTGGGGCCCCTGCATGGAATTCCCATCGCGCTCAAAGACAACATCGATTTGAAAGGCTTCCGCTCCACCGCCTCCAGTAAGATCCGCAGCAACCACGTCGCCTCCCGTGACGCTACCGTGGCGGCTCGGCTCAAATCTGCCGGCGCGGTCATCATCGGCCATACCAACATGCATGAATTTGCCTGGGGTGGGACCACAGACAGTCCCCATTTCGGTGCCTCGCACAACCCCTGGGATCTGGAGCGATACTGTGCCGGTTCCAGCGGGGGTTCCGGTGCGGCGGTGGCCGGCGGCACCGCTTTGGGCGCCCTAGGTACGGATACCGGCGGCTCCGTCCGTCTTCCCGCAGCGGTCAACGGCATCGTGGGAATGCGCCCTACCATAGGACGTGTCCCAAACACTGGAATCATTCCCTGCGGCTGGACGATGGACACCTGCGGCCCCATGACCCGCTCGGTCCGGGACAATGCTGTGATGTTGGGTGTCATCGCCGGCCACGATTTCAAAGACCCCGGCTGCTCGGAAAAGTGCACCTGCGACTATACCGCCGATCTGGAGCTGGGCGTCAATCATCTGCGGATCGGCATGATTCCCCAGCTTATGCATAGGGTGAGCCAGCCGGACGTGGATGCGGGAGTGGAGGAGGCCGCCAACGTGTTCCGCTCTCTGGGTGCCGAGATCGTAGCGTGCCGATTCGACTACCTGGACGACGCTATGACCGCCTGGCTCATCCTGAACTCGGCGGAGGGAAGCGCCTACCACCAGAGAGACATCCGGGCACGGCCCGAGGACTACGGCGGCGATGTCCGCACCCTGCTGGCTGCCGGAGAATTTCTGCCCGCCACCTTCTACCTTCAGGCCATGCGTTTGCGCCAATGCATCATAGAGGAGTTTCGCGCCAAATTCCGCGAAGTGGACGCCTTTTTGTTCCCCACCATCCCCTGCACCGCGCTCAAGCTCAGCGAGCTCTACGGCGCCAGCAAAAGTATCCGTGATATGGACGCTTTCTTTACCTGTATCGCCAGTCTGACGGGTTTGCCCGCACTGAACATCCCCTGCGGATTGGATCATGAGGGCCTGCCGATTGGGATGCAGCTTCTGGGCCGTCCTTTCGACGAGGCAACGCTTTACCGCATCGGCGCCGCTTTTGAAACGGCGTTTAACCTCTATGAGCAGTTGCCCGCGTTCCACTGAACGGAACTGATAGCGCTCTTCTCTCCCACAGAGAAAAAGGAGCACCGCAGAAAGGAGCGTTTTTGTGGATCGAGTTTTCTTTTCTGTCACAGAGATGGAACAGATCGCGGCGCGAATCGGCTTGCCGCTGGACGACGCCACCCGCGAGGCCACCCGTGCCACGGTAGAGGGATGGCTCAACGACGCCAACGATCTAAGGGAAGAGATGGAGAAACCGGAGTACAATGGTGTTTTTCCAGCTTTCATCGTATCCATGGAAGAGGGGAGGTGAACAGAAGCCATGACACATCAGGAACTGCTCCGACTCTCCTTGGCACAGGCACAGGTCCTGATCGCTGGAAAAGAGGTCACGCCCCTGGAACTGGTGGATGCTTATTTGTCGCGCATTGAAGAGACGGAAGCGAAATTTCGTTCGTTTGCTGAAGTCTATGCCGATGCTGCGCGGTCTTCCGCCCGCGCATTGACAGAGATGCAGGCTGCCGGGCGTTTTCTCGGCCCCCTCCATGGGATCCCGGTCTCTCTGAAGGATAACATCAACGTGAAAGGACTGCGCACCACTGCCTGTAGTCAGGTATATCGGGACAATTATCCCACCGAGGACGCCGTGGTGGTGCGGCGGCTGAAGGCCGCCGGAGCGGTCATCATCGGGAAAACCGTCATGCATGAATTTGCCCAGGGCGCTACCACTG
Source organism: Intestinimonas butyriciproducens (assembly GCF_004154955.1). Lineage (NCBI taxonomy): Bacteria > Bacillati > Bacillota > Clostridia > Eubacteriales > Intestinimonas > Intestinimonas butyriciproducens. Next base: position 2,526,391 of record NZ_CP011524.1, read on the forward strand.
ACTCCCCTATGTTCGGCGCGGCCCGCAACCCCTGGGACCCTGCGCGGTTCTGCTGCGGCTCCAGCGGCGGTTCTGCGGCCTCAGTGGCCAACGCAACCTCCCTGGCCTCCCTTGGTACAGACACCGGAGGCTCCATCCGCCTGCCTTCCGGCGTATGCGGCCTGGTAGGGATGCGCCCCACCATCGGCCGGGTGAGCCTCAACGGTATCGTTCCTCTGGCCTGGAGCTTGGACGCCTGCGGCCCCATCACCCGCAGCATCCGTGACAATGCCCTTATGCTGGGAGTCCTGGCGGGTGAGGAGCCCGGTGATCCGTCAACCGCCAAGCGCCCCGGCGACGATTTTTCCCGGACCATTGACCGCGGTGTGAAGGGCCTTCGTATCGGCATTCTGCCGGAGGTGTTGTTCCAGAAAGATCAGCCCGCTGTTGTTGCCGCAGTGCAACGTGCGCTGGAGACCTTCCGCAGCCTGGGAGCCGAAATCGTGAAATGCCGCGTGGACCGCCTGGAGCTGATGCCCAAAGCATGGTCCGCCGTCTGCTATGTGGAGGCCACCTCTTTCCATCAGAAAAATCTGCGGACATGCCCATTGGATTACGGAGATGACGTACGGGTTCTCTTTCAGGCCGGAGAGTTCATCTCCGGAACCACCTATGTTCACGCACAGCGGTACCGCCGGTGGCTGCGGGAACAGTTCCGCACCCTGTTCCGTGAACAGGTGGACCTGCTTCTCTTTCCCACGCTGCCTTTTACCGCAGTGCCCATTGGAGATTATGAACTCATCATCCACGGGGTAAAAGAAAATGTTTTGCCCCTGTCCGGCACCTATGTCTGCTATGCCCCCACCACCGGCCTTCCCGCGCTGACCCTTCCCTGTGGTCTGGATGAGCGTGGCCTCCCTGTTGGCCTCCAGCTTTTGGGAGACGCCTTCCGCGAGGATGTCTGTTACCAGGCGGGCGCCGCCTTTGAGTCCGTTTTCCACCTCTATGACCGGCTGCCCGGCATCCAGCCGGAATCATGCTGCTAGGCTCCCAAAAGCTTCTCATTTCGAAGGTCTGGTTCAAAAACAAGAAAGCCTTGAAATCCTAGTGGTTCTAGGATTTCAAGGCTTTCTCGACAGGCTGACCCGCACCAAAATGGTGTGGGTATTTTTATGCCCCAATGCGATAAATAGGCTATTTCGGCAGACCGTTTTCCCCATCAAATCACACCCCAGCACAGTGGTTGTGATTTGGAAGGGAGGAGCCACAAAATGAGCGCGCTCTGACTCATAAAATGAGTCGGAGCAAGCGATATGACGCTTGCTCCGACGTGGTACGCCCGAAGGGACTCGAACCCCCAGCCTTCAGAACCGGAATCTGACGCTCTATCCAATTGCGCTACGGGCGCGCGCAATGCATCTCTCAATGCGCTAGATTATTATAGCAACCTTTTCCGGGTTTGTAAAGAGCCTTTTTTGCAAAAACCATGTGAGGGGGCGGAATGCCGCGCCCTCACATGGTTTTTATTTCAGTTTAATATGGAATGGTCGCCCACGTATTGACCCCTGAGAGGTCGGTAAAAAGAATATGATCCGGCGGCAGGAATGTAAAAATCGCAATTGCTCCGGCCATCGTCACGGTGAGCAGAAGAATGATGTCCCTTACCCCCGTCCGCTCGCCCACACGGCAGAACACGCCGGGCAGAAGAAATCCTGCGGCCATCAGCAGCACATAGAGTCCCAGATCCACCGCCAACCGCTCCCCACCCAGAATGATGTGATAGAAGTACCCCGCGCACAGCATGACGACGCACAGCAGCAGGGCGGAGAGCATCCACGGCGCACGGCAGCCCCGCTCTCCTCCCCTGGTGAGCAGCAGCGCGGCCGCCAGATAAGGCCAAAAGAAGATTTTCAGGTGTTCCCACAGACTCTCATTGACCGGTGCCAGCAGCGCAGTGACCGGATTCGGCAGCAGCACATACAAAAAATGCAGGCACGCGCCCGCCAGGGTGGTTACGACAAAGGCCGTCAACAGCTTTTTTGGCAGCTTCCGCATGGGTGATCCCTCCCTCAGAACTTGTCAATAGAGCATATGTACCGCCCTGTCCGGAGTATGCCGCATTTCCTTTTTTTATTTATTTAACAGAAATCGCCGCCTCGACCGGCGCATAAGCCCGCCGCCTGCCCGATTTCCAACTCTCACCATACCAAAGGTGTGTTTCATTGCCAGCCGCGCCGCCGCTTTTTTCTTCAGAAAGCGGCCATATTAAATCACAGCGGGGGCAAAATTGCTTCACGCTGTTTTCATTTTTTAAAAGGGGTGATATTATGAGAGATGAGGAACAGACTCAGCCCTGGACCCTTTCGGTCCTCCTGGCCCTGCGCCTCCTGGCGCTGGGCACTGCGGCTGCCCTCTTCCTTCTGAGCTTCGGCTCCAGGGCCCGGGCGGAAGAGGCCGTGCCTGTGCTGGCGCAGGGGAATGCACAGCGGCAGTTGATCCCCATGGGTCGCGCCGTGGGGATCAAGCTGTTTTCCGATGGGGTGATGGTCGTGGGTCTGGCCGAGGTGCCAAGCTCCGACGGCGCTTCCACCCCGGCCAAGGACTGCGGACTCCGCCAGGGCGATATCATTACGCATATCAACGATACCCAGGTGGACACCATTGAGCAGGTCCGGGATGTGCTTCAGGATCTGGAGGGAGACAAAATGAGCATCCGCGCCATGCGTGGAGAGAAACAGGTCCAATTCACCGCCCAGGCCGTGGCCTGTTCTGACGGCAGCTACCGGCTCGGCGCCTGGATCCGGGACTCCATGGCCGGCATTGGAACCATGAGCTTCTACGACCCGGATACCGGGCTTTTCGGCGCGCTGGGCCATGGCATCAATGATGTAGACACCGCTCTTCTCATGCCGCTGGAGTCCGGTTCGATCATGTATGCCTCCGTCTCCGACGTAAAAAAGGGAGAGGCCGGTCAACCTGGTGAACTCCACGGCGCCTTCCAGGTCTCGCAGGATATGGGCGACCTGCTCGCCAATACGCCGGGCGGGATCTTCGGCACATTGACCGATCAGAGCCTTGTGGACGGTCTCGAACCCATGCCGGTGGCCGCCCGAAAAGAGGTAAAGGTGGGTTCCGCCACTATTTTATCCAATATCGCGGGGAATACCGTGGAGGAGTATACGGTTGAAATTACCAAGGTCTTTCCGTCCGGCAGTCACGATACCCGCGACCTGATGATCAAGGTTACGGACCCCCGTCTGCTGGAGGCCACCGGAGGCATCGTCCAGGGGATGAGCGGCAGCCCCATTCTGCAAAACGGAAAGCTGATCGGCGCGGTGACCCATGTGCTTGTGAACGACCCCACAAGCGGCTATGGCATACTGGCCGAACACATGCTGGCCGAATCCGGCCTTCAAACCGGGACAAAGGCGTCATAACCCTTCTGCCCGTTCCCACCGCCTTCTGAGCGGTCGGGGGCAGAGAAAAGGAGACTGCCCTGGGATATTCCCAGCGGCAGCCTCCCCTTTACAGATATCTTCCCGCCACAGCCTTTCATCCCTATTGGGTGCGAAAGGCTTCCCACGCCCTGCTGAACGCATCCGCCAGGCCGCTTCCCTCCTGTGAGAGACGGCGCTCCAGCCTCCGGTATTCTTCCAATAAAAATCGTCCCTCTGCCGTGAGTCTGGAATGTCCTCCGCTGCGCCCTCCGGTCTTTCGCTCCAAAAGGGGGACCTTCAGAGTTTCTTCACACCGGCGCAGCGCCGTCCATGCCTTTGAGTAGGCCATTCCCATCCCGCACGCCGCCGCGCGGAGGGAACCCTCCCGGTCCACCCCCTCCAGCAATTCTGCAATTCCGGGGCCAAAACACTTTTCTCCTCCCCAGAACAGCCGCGGGGAAAGCTTCAAGGTGAATGCCGCTTCCGCCATTCCGGTCTCCCTCCTCCTGTTCTCGCCTGTATTATATCGGCCCCGCCCTCAAAAATCAACCGGTCTCTCGAACGCGAGCCCCTGATCTATCCGTTTGATCCGCTTTCTTTTCGGGGGCACTTTCGTATCTTTTAGACAGCACTGCAAAAATATTTTCCCATAAGCTGGAAAAAAAGGGTTGCGTTTGCTGTCTGATTGTGGTAAATTATGGTCATGGCACAACCGAAAGGTTGGGCGCAAATCAGAGAGCAGGGAGTTCTGCTGGAAAGGGAGTCGACATGGAAAGCAAAAAGCGTATTCTGATTGCCGACGCGGACGTGGTTTTTCGCGACGCGCTGATTGAGGCTTTGAGCGAAGAGGGAGATATGGAGGTCGTGGGGACCACCGACGACGGCGAGCGCGCAGTGGAGTTGGTCCGCTCCTGCAAGCCGGATATCCTGGTGATGGATCTGATCCTCTCTCACATGGATGGTCTGGATGTTCTGGCTGCGCTCGATGCCGCCGGACGTCCCAAGGTGATGGTGCTCTCCGCCCTGGCCCGAGGCGGTACCACGGAGCTGGCCCTGGCCCGGGGCGCCAACTATTGCCTGATGAAGCCATGCAAGCTCTCCTCTGCCGTGGAGCGCATCCGCCAAATCACCACTCCCCTCCATGGCGAGGACGAGTTCCCCGACCGCCTCTCCAGCCGTCCCCATCAGAGCCTGGAGGCGTCTGTGACCTCCATCATCCACGAGATCGGCGTTCCCGCACATATCAAAGGCTATCAGTACCTCCGCGAGGCCATCATCATGACAGTGGAGAATATGGACGTCATCAATGCCGTCACCAAGATCCTCTATCCCGAAGTGGCCAAGCGCTTCAATACCACCGCATCCCGGGTGGAGCGCGCCATCCGTCACGCCATCGAGGTGGCTTGGGACCGCGGCGATCTGGAGACCCTGCAAAAGTATTTCGGCTATACCGTCTCCAACGCCAAGGGCAAGCCCACGAATTCTGAGTTCATTGCTATGATCGCCGACCGTCTCCAGCTCCAGCGCAAAGAAAAGTAACTCCAATTACAAATTTTCCCGGAGAGCTCCCGGCCCGCGCGGCTTCCAACCGCCTGGGACGGGAGTTCTCTATTGTGCGGGTGTGTTTTCCAATCCTTCAAAAAAGCGCTTGACTTGGAGTGCGCTCCAGGGATTACAATGCCGGTATCCCTCCTGTTCGGGGCCCCCTCCGGCGTGGACGCGCGCGCTATTCAGCGGGTCGCCCCGCCCGCCTCGGGTATGCATCGGGACCGAAGGGATCGGTATCCAGGTCATATTTTTAGAAAGGACGCACGTGTTTATGAGCAAGAAAGTTTTGATCCTGTCAGCAAGTCCCCGCAAGGGCGGTAACTCGGATGTCCTGTGCGACACCTTCCTGCGCGGCGCCACGGAGGCCGGCCATTCGGTGGAAAAGATCTTCCTTCGTGACAAAAACATCCATTACTGCACAGGCTGCGGTGTCTGCAACCATACACACCGATGCGTGCAGAAGGACGACATGGCGGAAATCCTCGACAAAATGGTGGCTGCCGATGTAATCGTCTTGGCCACACCGGTCTATTTCTACACCATGGACGGCCAGATGAAAACCCTGATCGACCGGACGGTTCCCCGTTATACAGAGATGACGGACAAAGAATTTTATTACATTATAACCGCCGCCGACACGGAGCGCGCCAATTTGGAAAAGACCGTGGAGGGCCTTCGCGGCTTTACACTCGATTGCCTGGACCGGGCGTTCGAGAAGGGTATCCTCTACGGCGTGGGCGCCTGGGAAAAGGGGGACATTCTCCGCACCCCTGCGGTACAGCAGGCGTATGAAATGGGAAAGGCCGTCTGATTCCTCGGGCGCTCTTTTCGATCAAAAGAAGACCCTCCGGCGATCAATCGCCGGAGGGTCTTCTTTTGATCGGTATGGGTACTCTCTCACACCAGAGCCAGGGCCTGTTCGAGGTCTGCCAGGATATCTGCCGGGTCCTCGATGCCCACCGAAAGGCGCACCAGGTCGGCGGAGACGCCCGCGGCCAGCAGCTCCTCGTCGTTCATCTGCCGGTGCGTGGTGGACGCGGGATGCAGAACACAGGTCTTCGCGTCGGCCACATGGGTGGCAATGGATGCCAGCTTCAGCCCCGCCATGAACCGGGAAGCCGCTTCACGTCCTCCCTGCACGCCGAAGGAAACCACGCCGCAGGTGCCGTCCGGCATATATTTCCGTGCAAGGGCGTAGTACGGATTGCCGGGAAGGCCGGGATAGTTGACCCACGCCACCTTGGGGTGGCTCACCAAAAACTCCGCCGCGGCCTGGGCGTTCGCACAGTGTTTCTCCACCCGCAGGGGCAGGGTCTCCAGGCCCACGTTGAGAAAATAGGAGTTCATGGGGGCCGGGGTGGCGCCAAAGTCCCGCATCAGCTGCGCCGTAGCCTTGGTGATGTACGCGCCCCCCAGGCCGAACCGCGCGGTATATGTGATGCCGTGATAGCTCTCATCCGGCGTGGTAAGTCCGGGGAACTTGTCGGCATACCGGTTCCAATCGAATTTCCCGGAATCCACGATGGCGCCGCCCACCGCGTTGGCATGGCCGTCCATATATTTAGTGGTGGAGTGGGTCACGATATCCGCGCCCCACTGGAAGGGCCGGCAGTGGATGGGAGTGGGGAAGGTGTTGTCCACAATGAGCGGGACGCCATGGGCGTGGGCGCACCGCGCAAACTTTTCAATATCCAGTACAGTGAGGGCCGGGTTGGCGATGGTCTCGCCAAAGACCGCCTTGGTATTGGGACGGAACGCCGCCTCCAGCTCCTCTTCCGTGCAGTCCGGCCCCACAAAGGTGAAGTCGATCCCCATACGCTTCATGGTGACGGCGAAGAGGTTGAAGGTGCCGCCGTAGATGGCGGAGGAGGCCACCACATGGTCGCCGCAGGAGGCGATATTAAAGATGGCAAAGAAATTCGCCGCCTGGCCGGAGGAGGTGAGCATGGCGGCGGTGCCGCCCTCCAGGGCGCAGATCTTCGCCGCCACCTGGTCGTTGGTGGGATTCTGGAGCCGGGTGTAAAAATAACCCTCGGCCTCCAGATCGAAGAGGGCCCCCATGGCCTCCCCGGTGGCATACCGGAAGGTGGTGGACTGGACAATGGGAATGTTGCGGGGTTCTCCACTCCCGGGGACGTAGCCCGCGTGGAGGCAGTTGGTACTGGGCTGATACTCGGACATGGGACATCATCCTTTCAGGCATATGGGGCAAAATATATGAAAATATCCTACTCGGGTCCCCGGGCGTTGTCAATCAAAATCTGACTCAATCCACCACCAGGTCCTTGTTTGCCTCCAGCGGCGAGGAGGTGGGGATCTCACCATACCGCTCCGGCGCCTCCCCCTCCACCAGGATCTGGACCGCCCCCACATCCGGGAGCTGGCAGAGGGTATTCACAATGGCGTACAGGAGCTGCTGGGCCTGGGCCGCAGACTCCGGCTCCCGGTCCAAGAAGGGGGCGTCAAAATCCACATAGCAGTTTCCGTTCTCCACCCAGGCGGAGAGAATATGGGCCTCTTCCGGAAAGGGGAAGAAAAGCCCCTGGGTCTCGGGCCCCGACAGCAGTGCGTTCAGCACCGCGGTGACGGGGGTGTCCTGCTCGGTGAGCAGCACATTTCGCTCCTCTGCTGCGAGTCCTCCGCTCCTCCGCGGGAAAAACAGCTTCACTGTCAGATAGAGCGGCTGGTCCTCGCCGCCTGAGAGGACCACATCGCTGCTCCGCAGGAGCTGACGGTCTCGATAGGGGATGGGCGAGCCCTCCACATCGATGGAGACCGCTTCCACCCCGGGCACCTGGCAGAGCGTGAGAACGATGCAGTAATCAGCCAGCGTCAGCTCCACCCCGGAGAGTCCGCCGTACTTTTCCGAGAGGTTGACCCGGCACACGCCCTCCTCCACAGTGGGCTGGGACAGAAGGTACACGCCCTCCGGGAACGGGGAAGCCAGATCGTCTGAGACCGGGCCGGAGAGCAGGCATTCCATCAGTCCTCCGGGGATGTCGGCCCCCTCCGGCAGCCTTCGGATCTCGCTGGCCACGGCCGTCCCCCCCGCCTCTCCGGGGTCGTCTTCTCCCCCGAAGGGGACGGCAAAGTAGACCTGATACCCGCCATTGCCGCTCTGGCCCGCCTCCCCTCCCTGCTTGCAGGCCGGCAGAAGCAGCAGGAGCGCGCAGTACAGGGCCAGCAGCCGTCTGCTCATCTCTCCTCGCCTCCCTTCGGCTCATAGCGGGGAAAGGCCACCTCAAAGCGGGTGCCTTCCGGCTCACGGCGGCAGACGGTGACGGCTCCGCCGTGCTGTCTGGCCGTATCCCGCACAATGGAGAGCCCCAGCCCTGTGCCGCCCGCAGCGCGGGAGCGGGCCTTGTCCACCCGGTAGAAGCGGTCGAATATCTTGGGCAGATCGGCCTCGGGGATTCCGACGCCCGTGTCCTCTACCGTGAGGAGCACCAGATCACCCATTCCCCGGAGGGACACCATCACCCGACCGCCGGGCACATTGTATTTGACTGCGTTTTCCATCAAGTTGAAGGCGATCTGATAGAGGTCGTCCTCGGTGGCGAGCACCACACAATCCTCCGCCAGCTCGGTCTCCACCGTGATCCGGCTCTCCTCCGCCAGTGGGGTGAGCATATGTCTCACCTTTTCCAACACATCCCTCACGTTGACCGGCACGCGCTCAAGCGGTGCGGCGCTGTCCATGCGGGTGAGCGTGAGGAGTTTTTCCGAAATGCGGGTGAGCCGTCCCGCCTCCTCGCCGATGTCGGAGACGAAATCCTTTACGGTCGGCATGTCCATCTCCTCCGTCTGGAGGATGGAATCGGTGAGCAGCCGGATCGAGGCCAGCGGTGTCTTGAGCTCGTGAGAGGCATCGGAAACAAAGCGGCGGCGGACCTCCTCAGTGGTCTGGAGTCGGTCCGTGAGCTGGTTGAACTCCCCGGCCAACTGGCTGAGCTCATCACCGCCGCGAATACTCACCCGGTGGCTGTACTCGCCCTCCCGTACGATCCGGATGGCCCGCAGCAGGTCGCCGATCCGTCGGGTGAGGGCCTTGGAAAAGACAATGCTCATAATGAGCACCACCACACAGATGACGATGGAAATGGTACGCAGGTTGCTCTGGATATCGGTGAGCAGCCGCGCCTGGTCGGCGTCGTTTTCATAGACATAGACCGCGCCGATGGTGACGCCCCGGTACATGACGGGCGTGGCGGCTCTGCTGCGAAAGGCCCCGTCCCGATATTCCGAAGCCGCCACGTCGTACCCTTTCAGCGCCGCCGTCACCTCGCTGAGCAGGGCATAGCGGTTCTGCGTGGCCCGGTATTCATCGCTGTCATAGAGCACCCGTGCGGAAGGGTCCGTGACCAGAATACGGATGCGTCCGGCGTTGTCCAGAGAGCCCATGAGGGAGCCGTCGATATATTCCCGCACCGTGTCGGCGGTCAGGGTGGCCGACAGCGCCAGTGAGTTTGCGATGACCGTGGCCTGAGACTGGAGCAGGCTAGCCTTGGAATGGAACACCAGATCCTGAGAGACCAGCACCGGATAGGTATTCAGCAGCGCCAGCACCGCCGCGATGATGACGATATAGCTTAGGGCAAATTTCAATTGTATGGACCGCCGGAATGGGGTTTTTTCCGTCTTCCGGGTCTTTTCCGCTTCCTCCACCGCTCGCCACCTCCCTCTTCTCCGCCGCGGTCCGGCCTTTTTCAGGTGCTTTTCAGATAGTACCCCACGCCCCATTTGGTCAGGATATACTCCGGATTGGCGGGGTCCAGCTCCAGCTTCTCCCGCAGCCGGCGAATGTGTACATCCACGGTGCGGTACTCGCCCGCGTACTCGTAGCCCCACACGATGTTCAGCAGGTTCTCCCGGCTGTAGACCCGGCCGGGGTTGCGCATCAGCAGCTCCATGAGGTCGAACTCCTTGGCAGTGAGCTCCACCGGCACCCCGTCCCGCCAGGCCGAGCGCTCATCCGTATCCAAAACAATGTGGCCCTGCTGCACACGGGAGGCCTTGTCCTTCTGTCCGGAAGCGCCCGCCCTGCGGAGCATGGCCCGGATGCGGGCCTTGAGCTCCAGAATATTGAAGGGTTTGGTGATGTAGTCGTCCGCTCCGCACTCGAACCCGATGATCTTGTCGGTATCCTCGCTCCGGGCCGTCAGCATGATGACGGGCACGTTAGAGAACTCCCGGATGCGCATACAGGCCTGGAGTCCATCGATCTTGGGCATCATCAGGTCTAGGATGACGAGATCGAAGCCGCCGTTCCGGGCCAGCTCCACCGCCTGTTCACCGTCATAGCCCACCTCGACCTCATAGCCCTCGTTTTCCAGATTGAATTTGATGCCCTTTACCAGTACCTTTTCGTCGTCAACCACTAAGATTTTCGCCATTGCACACCCTCCACTGCCAGCATCCTGTTTATTCTACGGTGATATACTCGATAAGTCCCGCCAGCGTACCCTCTCCGATCCCTTTCACCCTTGTGAGGTCCTCCGGAATCCGGAAGGGGCCGTTTGCCGCCCGGTCCGCCACGATATCCGCCGCCCGTTTCTCCCCGATCCCGGGAAGGGTCTCCAACTCGGCCGCGGTGGCGGTGTTGATATTGACCGCGCCCTCCGGCGCGGCGGGCGGCGCCTCTGACGGAGTGGCGATCTCAGCGGCAGCCGGATGCTGCGTGTCCACCCGGTAGGGGTCCGCGGCGCTGCGCGCACCCAGGAAATATCCGGTCGTCATCAGCAGAAAGGCGGCGGTAAGGCCCAGAAGCGCCTTTTCCAAAGTTGAAATTTTTATGTCGCCCACCTCCTCCACCCGGTTGCACGGTGTGCGTTCGTCTGGTATAATATTTCCGCGCGCCGCCCATCCGCAGACGCATGGATCGTTGCTATTATACCACAGTTTATAGGAGTTTCCTAATGAAAAAATATCGTCTTTTCCGCTCTCTTCTGGCCCTGGCCCTCGCCGCCGGACTCACCCTCCCCACCGCTCTCGCCGCGCAGAGCGCCCCTCCCGAGGCCACGCCGGCGGTGGTCACGCCAAAGGCGCCGGTGGAGAGCCAACTGCTCAGTGACATGCACATTGAGGCTGCAGCCGCCATCCTGGTGGACGCCGACACGGGCACCGTGCTCTTCGATCAGAATGCCCATGAGCAGCGCTATCCTGCCAGCATCACCAAGGTCATGACCGCCATGCTGGCCATCGAGGCCGTGGATCGCGGTGAGCTGTCCCTGAACGACGTGATCACCGTGGGCTCCGAGGTTAACCGCGAGGTGGGCGACGGCAGTTCCACTCAAAATATCAAGGAGGGGGAACAGATCCGGCTGGAGGACGTTCTCTACTGCGCCCTCACCGCCTCCGCCAATGAGGCCTGCAATGTTCTGGCCCAAGCGGTCTCCGGCAGTGTGGACGACTTTGTGGCCCTGATGAATCAGCGGGCAGGCGAGCTGGGCATGGAGGACACCCACTTTGCCAACACCCATGGCTATCACAACGAGGGGCACTACACCACGGCCTACGACATCGCCCTTATGTGTCGGGAGGCGATGCAGCACGAAACCTTCCGTACCATCGTCACCGCCAAGAGCTACACAGTGCCCGCCACCAACCTCCATGAGGCCAGAGAACTCCACGATACCAACGCCCTAGTCTCCACCTGGAGGATCACCGGCTACTATTATGAATATGCCACCGGCATCAAAACAGGCTCCACGCCGGAGGCCGGCCAGTGCCTGGCCGCCTCCGCCTCCAAGGACGGCCGGAACCTCATCTCGGTCGTTTTGGGTGCGGAAAACATTGCGCAGTCCGACGGCACCACTCTGCGGCAGTCCTTCTCCGAGAGCAAGCGGCTCCTCCAATGGGGATTCAGCAGCTTCTCCACCAAAACGCTTTTGGACAGCACCTATTTTGGAGGCACCATTCCCGTCACGCTCTCCCGGGACGCCAACTATGTCGGGGCCCAGGCATCGGGGGAAATCGAGGCGATCCTCCCCAACGATCTGGACCCGGCGGATTTCCAGGTGACGCCCGAGTTCAACGCCGAGAGCCTGGAGGCCCCCGTGGACAAGGGTCAGATCGTGGGCAAGGTCACGGTCTCCAACGGAGATACGGTATACGGTTCTCTGGACTTGGTGGCCGTGGACAGCGTGGCGCGTTCGGAGCTTCTCTACCGTCTGGACCAGGTCAAGCGTTTTTTTGACCAGCTCTGGGTAAAAATCCTGCTGGTCGTGGTACTGGTGCTGGCGGCTGTGCTGCTGCTGCGCTGGCTGCTCTTCGGACGCCGCCGCAGATACGGCTCCCGCCGCCGGGGCGGCTATAGCGGCGGCCGCTACAGCGGCCGCCGCAGGCGATGACACCGGTTCAAGAATTGGGGACGCGTCAGCCGCGCCCCCAATTTTTATCTTGACCTTGCCGTTACGGCAGGGGCTATACTCCCCTTGTCAGGAGGCATGTGTTCCATGGAATATACTGTCAAGCAGCTCGCAGCCCTCTCGGGCGTCACGCCCAAGACCCTGCGCTGGTACGACTTGGAGGGGCTGCTCAAGCCCCTTCGACGTACCGACGCAGGCTATCGGCTCTATGGTCCGCAGGAGGTGGACCGGCTCCAGCAGATCCTCTTTTACCGAGAGCTGGGGCTGGAGCTCTCTGCCATCCGCAGACTGCTGGATGATCCGGCCTTTGACCGTGAGGCGGCGCTGCAGAGCCACCTCGCCGCCCTGGAGGCCCGCCGTATCCGGCTGGATGCTCTCATTCTGACCGTAAAAAAGACTTTAAAAGGGGACAGTGTGATGTCAGATCTGGAAAAATTCGAATGTTTTAAACAAAAAGTAATCAGAGAAAACGAGGAGACCTACGGCGCAGAGGTGCGTGCCCGCTATGGAAATGAAGTCATGGACCGCGCCAATGCCCGGACCGCGCAGCTTACACAGGAGCAGTATTGGGCGATGACCACGCTGGAGGAAGAGATCCGGAGCAGACTGGAGGCCGCGGTCCGGACCGGGGCCGATCCGGCCGGGGACGTGGGGCTGGACCTGGCCATGCGGCACAAAACCTGGCTTTCCCACTCCTGGGAGGAGCGCCGGTACAGCCCGGAAGCACACCGGATGCTGGCCGCCATGTATACCGAGGACGAGCGGTTCACCGCCTATTATGACCGCGTGCTCCCCGGCTGCGCGGCCTTCCTGCGGGCCGCCATTGAGGCCCACATTCAATAAAAAAGACCGGCGGCGCATCTGTTCCCAGATGCGCCGCCAGTTGATTCAAAGAGCCTGTTTCAGGGCCCGGGCCAGTTGGTCGGGACACGAGGTCGCCTTGCGACCACAGCGGATGCCCTCCAGCCGCTCAATCACATCCTCCACCTGCATTCCGACCACCAGCTTGGAGATGCCCTGGAGATTGCCGTCACAGCCTCCCTCCACCTTGAGAGAGCGGATCACACCGTCCTCCACCTCGGCGGTCATTTTGGAGGAACAGGTCCCCTTCGTCTTATAGGTAATCGTCATTGCGGCGTACTCCCGTCTCCTTAGATTTTGGCGGTATTATTATACCTCCGCCGGGACCCGCTGTCAAATCCCTTCGGTGGCCCAGCGCTCCACATGGTCCAGGAACCGGGCCGTGGCCGGCGAGGCGGACCGGCGGCTGCGCACTGCCAGGCCGATATCCCGAAATTGCGGCGGGTCCAACGGCTTTACCGCCACGCCGTACGGAGTGCGCTGCAACACCAGCTCCGTGAGTACGCTCACCCCCAGCCCGTTCTCCACCATAGCAATGGCCGCATAGTCGTCGTTTACCCGATACTGGAGGTTGGGCTTTACCTGATATCGCTCAAAAATCTGCACGATCTCGCGGTCCCGGTCATCCTCCAATTTAATGAAAGAGTCCTCAGCAAAGCGGCTGATGGGATAGCTCTCCTCTCCAGCCAATGGGTGATCCAGCGGCAGCACCGCCATATGCCGGTCTCGGCGGAGAAACACCGTATCCAGCGTGAGGGCGCTGGGCAGAGCGATAAAGCCACAGTCCACATGGCCTCCCGCCACCCACTCCTCAATCTCCCGATACTCAATATGGGTCATGACCTCGAATCGGATCCCCGGATATCGCTCCAGAAAGGTTTTCATGAGCCGGGGCAGCCAGTGGACCGAAATACTGTTGAATGTCCCCACCCGAATGGTGCCCCGGGTGAGTCCGTGGAGTTGGTCCACCTCCTCCAGGAGCTCCCGGTCCGCATTGCACACTGCCCTTAGATGGGGCAGCAGCGCCTCCCCGGCAGAGCTGAGGACCACGCCCATCCTGCCTCTGGTCAGCAGCGTCACTCCCCACTCCTGCTCCAGATCGGCGATGATCCGGCTTACTGCGCTCTGGGTGTAGCCCAGCTCCTCCGCCGCCCGGGTGATATTTCCCATCTCCACAGTCCGCAGCAGTGCCCGATATTTTCCGATGTCCATGCCCCGCCTCCTATCATTCTATTTCAGAATGCAATCAATGAGAAAGAGTCGTTTGTGTAATGCTTAATGCCATTGTATAATAATCACAAGAGGAAGACAAGAGGCAAATGCCGTACAGACCGGAAAGGAGCGTCAAGTCATGAAATGGAACAAAAGCGCGATGAACCGTGTACAGCCCCAGGTCCAGGTGGGCCATGAGCGGCTTTGGAAGAAGGACTGGTGCTCCCTGGGCGCCAGGTCCGCTTACTGGTCCGGAAGCCCCTGGCGGGCCGTGGGCATGATGTTCCGTCCTTGATCACACTTCAGCAAACCAAATCCCACCCTCTTTTTCAAAGGGAAGGGGCCGCGGCAGTCGCCGCGGCCCCTTCCCTTTTTACTTGTTTTCAGCGGCTGCCTTGAACTGCGCCCGAATCTCCTCCATAGTCGCATCCTCCGCCGCGCTCTCCAACAGATACCGGGCCGCCTCTCTCCACTGCGAAATCGGAAAACGTTCTTTTTTCAGCAACAGCGCCTCGGCAAGCGCCCGTTCTCTGACTTCCGGTGTATGCAAATCCGACAGATAAAGGCACCCCGTCTTTTTCTGCAGGTATTCTAGCAGGTCCGTTGCGGTCTCCCCCTCTCAAAACCCTATTCTCTCACTAATAATAACATATTACTCGCTAAAAGTAAATAATAAAACACTGATGGGCGGTAATAATCCTCTCGGAATTAAGTTAGGATTATATGGGGTGGAAATCGTGCATGAAAAATACCGGGAGCGCTACCGTCTGCTTGGTTTGCGCATTGCCTATTACCGCAAGAGAAAAGGGTATACGCAGGAGCAGTTTGCCGAACTGATCGGGAAAAGCTGGTCCTTTATCAGTCAGGTGGAGGCCAACAACGGGGCCACACTGAAGGGCATCTCGTTGGATACCCTTTTTTCTATGTCGGATGCGCTGGGGGTTCCCCCCAGTAAGTTTCTGGAAGAAGACTGAATCCACATAAAATTTCCGGCAGGAAATTCAGACCGTCTCTTGACTTTAGCAGCAAACAGTGTTAAAGTTTATGGATAGAAGGAAGTGTGTCCTCCATGAAGTCTTTGAGCCGTCATGCTTATGGGTATTGCTACCGTTACTATTATTATGGTAACGGCGGTTTTGCATGCCCATAGTCGGCGCTTCACGGACGGATTGCTTTTGGACCCGGACCGCGGCGAGCCATTTGGGCTTGCCGCGGTTTTATTTTATGCATCAGAAAGGATTTGAGTGTATGGTCGTCATTATGAAGGCCGGTTTTACCACCGATCAGTTGGAGAGTGCTGTCAAGGCCATGGAGGCTGGCGGCGTCAAGGTCATGGTATCCAAGGGCTCCGAAACCACCATTCTGGGTGCGGAGGGAGATGCCTCCCGTATTGACCAGGAAAAGGTATCCATGCTCCCCGGCGTGGATCGTGTCATGCGGGTCAGCGAGCCCTACAAGAAGGCAAATCGGAAATACCACCCGGACAACACAGTGATCGATCTGGGCAACAGCGCCACAGTGGGCGGGGATCGTCTTGCGGTCATCGCCGGGCCCTGCTCCGTGGAGAGCGAAGAGCAGATCGTAGGGGTGGCCGAGTCCGTGAAACGGAGCGGGGCGGCCGCGCTGCGAGGCGGTGCCTTCAAACCCCGCACCTCACCTTACGCCTTCCAGGGCATGGGCAACGAGGGGATCCGTCTCCTCCAGGAGGCCAAGGCGGCCACCGGACTGCCCATTGTGACGGAGATCATGTCCACCGACAACATCGAGATGTTCGAGATGTGCGTGGACGTTATCCAGGTGGGCGCCCGGAACATGCAGAATTTTGATCTGCTCAAGCAGCTCGGCCATACCACCAAGCCCATCCTGCTCAAGCGGGGCCTCTCCTCCACCATCGAGGAGTGGCTCATGTCGGCGGAGTACATCATGGCCGGCGGCAACGACCGCGTGATTCTCTGCGAACGCGGCATCCGCACCTTCGAGACTTTTACCCGCAACACGCTGGACCTCTCTGCCGTGCTGGCGGTCAAGAAACTCTCCCATCTCCCCGTGGTGGTGGACCCCTCCCATGCCTGCGGCCAGGCCTGGATGGTAGAACGGATGAGTATGGCGGCCGTGGCCGCTGGGGCGGACGGTCTGATCATTGAGGTCCACAACGATCCTCCTCACGCCAAATGCGACGGTGCGCAGTCCATCACTCCGGACCAGTTCGACGCCCTGATGGGCAGGCTGGGTGCCCTGGCCCAATGCGTGGGCCGCAGCCTGTAAGGCTCCGGTGGCATCCCCTATTTCTATTTTCTGGAGGTCTTTTCCATGTGCAAGCGCATTGCCATCATCGGTCTAGGGCTGATCGGAGGATCCATGGCTATGGCCCTGAAGGGCTTTGAGGACTATGAGATTGTGGGGGTGGACCGGGACCCCGCCACACTGGAATTTGCCCGTACCCATGGCGTGGCCGACTACCTGAGCACCGACGCGGGCCAGGCGGTCAGCACTGCAGATGTGGTCTATCTGTGTCTCCACCCCCGCGGCATCGTGGACTTTCTCTCCACCTACCGGGCGTGCTTCCGGCCCGGCACCCTGGTCACCGACGTATGCGGTATCAAAACCGCCATCGTGGACGCAGCGGCCGTCCTTCCCGATGAGGTGGATTTCATCGGAAGCCATCCCATGGCGGGCAAGGAGACCTCCGGCATCTTTCACGCCGACGGCGCTCTCTTCCGCGGCGCGCACTACATCATCACCCCCCGCCCCCAGAGCCGCCCGGAACACGTGGATCTGCTCCACCGTATCGCCGACCACATCGGCTGCCGCGACGTGGTCAACACCACCACCGCCAAGCACGACGCCATCATCGCCTATACCAGCCAGGTCATGCACATCATGGCCGTGGCGGTGTGTGACGATCCCGACCTCTTCGACTGCAAGGGCTTCGAAGGCGGCTCTTTTCGGGATTGTACCCGGGTGGCCGCCCTGGACGTGCCTCTGTGGACCGAGCTTTTCTCTATGAACGCGCCCGCTCTCTGCAAGGTTATCCGCAATCTGGAGGACAACCTGCGCGCCTACCGCGAGGTCATAGCGTCCGGCGACACCGCCGCACTTGCGGAGAAATTGGCCTGGTCCGCCGACCGGAAGCGTCATATGAACCTGGAGTGAGCCGCCCTGTCCCTTTCGAAAATCTGAAGACAGGACCGCGCCGTCCGGCTCGTATGGATTATGACAGTTTTGCGCCGACCTTCTGGCGGATCGCAGTAAATTTGTGGTTCAAAATTTTGATGTATATCGAGGCCGCAACGGCGCGGCCCTGTCTTCCGCCTCCTTTTCTTGACTTCGACCGCCATGGGATGATATAGTGTTCTTGCGCAATTGCGCGCCTTTTTGGCGCATCCACGCGCCGCGGCATCCATCAAACCATTCGTTGGGTTTTGTCAGATAGGAGTATCCGGATGGACAAAAAACTTTTCCGCAGTCTGCTGCTTCTCATCACTTTTACCGTGGGGCTCATCTTCGTCATCGTCCGTTTTGACGATCTGTGGCGCGTATGCGCCAATATCCTGTCCAACTTCACTCCCCTCTTTCTGGGGTTCGCCATTGCCTTTGTCCTCAGCCGGCCCTGCGCCTTTTTCCACGGGGCCTTTGACCACGCGCTGAAGGGGACCCGTCTTTCCAAGGCCAGTGCCCCGCTGGCCGTAACGCTGTCCTATGTCCTGCTGTTCGGCGTAGTTACCGCTGTGTTCGCCTTCGTCATCCCACAGCTCGTCAGCAGTATGGAGCGTTTCCTCTCCAACCTGAACAGCTATATGGCCCAGGCACAGGAGTGGATCAACACCTTGGTGGCCTATTTTCACCTGGAGGAATTGGACCTGAGCCGCCTCGACCAGATGATCAAGGATCTGCTCAGCACCGTCCTGTCCGCCATCTCCAACGCCGTGCCCCAGCTTCTCAGCCTCACCAGCAATCTGGTCTCCATTGTGGTCACCCTGGTCCTCTCCCTGGTATTTTCCATCTACATGCTCTCGGGGAAGGACCGCCTGCTCGCCCAATGCCGCCGGGTGCTCCGGGCCTATGTGCCGGGCCCGGTGTACGACGCGGTGCTGGACGTGACCGCTCTCACAGCGGGCACCTTCAGCAAATTTGTCACCGGGCAGGTCACGGAGGCCTGCATTCTGGGCGCGCTCACCTTCGCCGGCATGGTGATCCTCCGTTTGGACTACCCCCTTCTCATCGGCGTGCTCATCGGCGTATCCGCATTGGTGCCCATTGTGGGCGCTTACGTGGGCGCCTTTACCTCGGCCCTGTTGCTGGTGATGATCGATCCCATGAAGGCGGTCATCTTCCTCGTCTTCCTGGTCTGTCTCCAGCAGTTTGAAGGGAATGTCATCTACCCCAGAGTGGTGGGCACCTCGTTGGGCCTGCCCGGCATCTGGGTGCTGGCTGCCGTCACGGTAGGAGGCGGACTCTTCGGCTTTTTGGGGATGCTCCTCAGCGTGCCGGTGGCCTCCGTTCTCTACACGCTTTTGCGCAGGGATGTCCGCAAGCGCCTGGATACTGTGTAAACCTGAGATAGAGAAGCGGCCTGCCTTTAAGGCAGGCCGCTTCTCTATCCATAGAACAGGACCCGCACGGCCCAGGACGCGCCTATAAACCCCGCCAAGTCGGCACACAGCGCCGCCGGTACCGCATAGCGGGTCTTTACGATCCCCGCCGCGCCAAAGTAGACGGCGATGGTATAGAAGGTCGTCTCCGTGGACCCCAGCATCACCGCAGCTGTGCGCCCCACCAGCGAGTCCGGGCCGTAGGTCTGGATGAGGTCGGCCCCCACCCCCAGGGCCGCGCTGCCGCTCACCGGCCGTACCAGCAGCAGCGCGACGGTCTCGGCCGGAATCCCCAGTCGCTCCAGGATGGGGCCCAGCAGTCCCGCCGCCAGTTCCAGCGCCCCGGAGGCGCGGAGCATATAGACCGCCGTCAGCAGACCGATGAGAGGCGGCACGATCCGGATCAGCACCCCCAGCCCATCCCCTGCCCCGCAGACCAGCGCGTCATACACATCCACCCTGTGCAGCATCCCGTACAGGGCCACCACTGCAATGATAAAGGGCACCATCATGTTGAGCATCAATTCCACTCCGCTCACCCCCTACCTCCAAACTTTGGAAAATAACTTGGCGGCCAGGATCCCCACCGAGACCGAGATGGCGGAGGCCAGCCAGACGGCGGGCAGAATATCGAAGGGCGCCGCACATCCCGCCACGGCCCGTACCGCCGCCACGGTGGTGGGGATGAGTTGGATGGAGGCCGTGTTGCACACCACCAGCATGCACAGGCCGTCAGAGGCCACACCCGGCGTCTTCCTGCTCATCTTCCGGGCCGCTTCCAGGCCCAGGGGCGTGGCCGCATTGCCCAGTCCCAGCAGGTTCGCCGATACATTGGCGGAGATGGTGTCCATCACCTCTCTGTCCCGGGCAAAGGCCGGATAAAGCCTTCTGAGCACCGGCATCAGGAGCCGTGAGAGCTTATCCGACAATCCGGACCGCTTCATGACCTCCATCACGCCCATCCAAAGACAGAGCACGCCGGCCATGGACAGACACAGCTCCACCCCTGCCGCCGCCCCCTCCATGGCCGCCGCAGCCACTGCGGGCCCCCGCCCCGTCGCCAGCCCACACAGCACGGATAGCACCACCATGCCGGTCCAGATGATTGTCATTGCCATAGCGCCGCCCTCACTTTCAACACTCATCTATACGCATGTCCCACTTCAAAAATACCTCCGGGGAAAACCTTTCACCGTGTTACAAAAATTCTCATGAGTTTCCAGATTTCGATTGACAAATCTATACCCCATGTTATAATACTGTCAGATATTGGTCTATTTGCAAGATTACTGTTTCCAATATCTGGGAAGGAGCATGAATTCATTATGAAATCCACTGGTATTGTACGTAAAGTCGACGAGCTCGGACGGATCGTTCTTCCGATCGAGCTTCGCCGCACATTGGACATCGCGGAAAAGGACTCCCTAGAGATTTATGTGGACGGCGCCTCCATTGTGCTGAAAAAGTACCAGCCCGCCTGCATTTTTTGCGATGATGCAAAAGATGTGATCAACTTCAAGGGCAAAAACGTATGTCCCAACTGCATTCGCGAGCTGATGGAAAAGTAACTCCTCTTTTGAGGCTGCAAAAAACCGGGGCCGTATCAACGGCCCCGGTTTTTGTGGATTTTTACTCTTTTACAGGCGAGTGATTATATAGGCGTGATATTTTTTTATTACTATACTATATGTATAAATAGGTGTAATAAAATAACAAATAAGGGTTCGCTTCGAAAAACTTTTATGACTTTTCCGCCATAGATGCCTCATAAAGAGCATTCCTGGAAAGCGCCAGCTCTTCGGCTGCCTGCCGCACCGCGTCCCGGCGGGTACTCCCCTCATCCATAAGCTGTCTGACACGCGCCAGCCCCTGCTCCAACGTCGGCTTTTCCTCCTGTTCCAGACCGCCGCCCTCCACCACCAGGACGAATTCACCCTTCGGCGGATTTTGCCCATACCAGCTCTCCGCCTCGCCCAGGGTCGTCCTGCGGATCTCTTCATGGAGCTTGCTCAGCTCCCGGCACAGGGAGATCCGCCGTTCCGGCCCAAAGGCCTCCCGCAGGTCCCTGAGCGTGGCCGTGAGTTTGTGAGGCGCCTCATAAAAGATCATCGTCCGCTGCTCACTCTTGAGCGCTTCCAGGTGGGCCCGCCGGTTCTTTTTGTTCATGGCCAGAAATCCCTCAAAGGTAAAGCGTCCGGTAGGAAGTCCCGAGACGGCCAGAGCCGTGACCAGGGCGCACGGCCCTGGAATAGCCACCACCGGCACCCCTGCGGCGGCGCACCGGACCACCAGATCCTCGCCGGGGTCGCTGACCGCCGGCGTCCCTGCGTCGGTGACCAGAGCGCAGTTCTCTCCAGCCAGGAGCCTCTCCAGCACCGCCGCGCCGCTGGCATCGGTATTGTGCCGGTAATAGCTCACCATAGGCTTTTTGATTCCCAGATGGTTGAGCAGCTTTACCGTGACTCGCGTATCCTCCGCCGCGATAAAGTCCACAGTCTCCAGCGTCTCTGCCATGCGGGCTGAGATATCCCCCAGATTTCCAATGGGGGTGGGGACCAGATAAAGGGTTCCTGGCATGGTGGGACCTCCCTATTCCTTCTTATTTTACGCGCTCCGTGCGCAAGAGCACGGGCAGGACCTCCAGCCCGGGACGCCCCTGGCGGACCGCCTCCACCAAAACGGCGGAAGGCGGCGCATCCGGACTGTGCTGGACCAGGCGCATCCGTTTGGGCTCTAAGGATGCCGCCCGCAGCTGCACAAAAAGCTCGGGCAGCCGTTCGGGCCGGTGGATCAGTGCCGCCCGCCCGCCGTTTTTGACCAGCCGCCCCGCGGCTGCGCAGAGCTGCTCCATCGAACAGCGCTCCTCACACCGCGCCGGGCCGCCGGAATGCCCGCCCCCTTCTCGAAACCAAGGCGGGTTGGAGACCACCAGATCAAAATATCCGGACGGGAGCAGGGCCCTGTCCCGCAGATCGCCAGTGAGCACCTGTCCGCAGAGCCCGTTGAGGGCCAAGTTCCGCCGCGCCAGTTCCGCCGCCGCCGGCTCCACTTCCACCCCCGTGAGTTCCAGCTTCTCCTCCCGCTCCAGCAGGAGGAGTCCCAGCGCCCCGGAGCCGCAGCCCAGATCACAGACCCGAAACCCCCGCCGCACGGTGGCGAACCGGCTCAGATCCAAGGTGTCCGCTCCCAGAGGGAACACCCCCTCCGCCTGAAGCAGCACATAGCGCCCCAGTCGTTCCATCCGTTCCATCGTCCACAGCCCCTTTGCGGTATTCCCCATCCCCATGTCGTGTACCGAAGGCGGACAGGCGCCAGCCGGAACGCCGCGGCGATCTGCCTCGCCCGCAGCTTCACCGAGCGCCATAGGGCCGATGAGCTTCTCCGCGGTCTTTGAAATTCCATCGCAGGATGCGGGCGGTGAGTCCCCAGATCACATGTCCCTTATAGGTCCAAATGGGGACCTCCACCTTGCCTCCCCGCCAGCGGTAGCCCTGCGGAAAGCCGATAAGGGCATAGGGAAAGTCCTCCCCCACCTTGGGCTCCAGGGGATATGTGTACACCAGCGGTTCCTCCCGCCGAAAGAAGTCTGCCGGTACCAGAAAGGTCTCCTTTACCTCGTCCGCGCTGGCGGTCATATGGACCACCGCCCCCGTCTCTACCTGCGCCATTACGGGATGCATCAGGTCCCCCCTGGGCATATACACATCGTCCAACCGTGCAATGGGGCGAATGGCCGACGCCGGTATCCCCAGTTCTTCCCAGGTCTCACGAAAGGCACATTCCGTAGGGCTCTCGCCGGGCTCCATGTGTCCGCCCGGGAAGCAGACCTCCCCGGGCTGCCGCTCCAGGGTGTCGGCCCGGACCTCAAAGAGGACATGGACCTCTCCCCGCCACTCCACCAGGGGGACCAGCACGGCATAGTGGGCCTTGGCCCCCATGATCTCAGGGACATGCCCCATGAATTCCTGTTCAAACTCTGAAATCGTCACAGCGCTGCCCTCCTCAGGATTCCGGAATCACAAAGTGCCCCAGAGCATCCGGCCGGGTCCAGAGCGTCATCCGGCCGGACGCCCGGGTGCGGCCCAGGTCGATGAGGCGCTGGTTGTCACTGCCCCGGAAGAGAGCCGCGTAGGACTTTCTCGCCACGAGGAACGGCCCGTCCACCAGCACATCGGTAGCGGAGAGCAGCGCGCGAAAGTCCGGCCGGTCCTCTGCCCGCAGCGCCTCATAGGTATACCCCGTATAGGTCCAGACATCCAGCCCACGGGCCTTGGCCTCCCGAGCCAGCGCCGCGCATTCCTCCGCCTGGAAAAACGGATCGCCGCCGGAGAGGGTCAGCCCCTGGAGCAGCGGATTTTTATCCAGCTCCGCCGCCAGCTCCGCCACACTCACCTCCCGTCCGCCGGAGGGATCATGGGTCTCGGGATTCTGGCAGCCGGGACAGCGGTGGGGACAGCCCTGGGTAAATACCGTCAGGCGCAGACCGGGGCCATCCACAATGGAGTCTGAAATCAGATTGGCAATGCGCACAGGGCTCCCCTCCCATCAGCCGATTGGCCGTTTAAAGCTATTATACCCATCTGCAGCGGCAAACACAAGCGCGCAGGGCGCGCCGCGGAACCTTCTCTTCCGCGGCGCGCCCTTTTCCACTCCATTCAGACGCCGTGCTTCACACGGTCATGCTCCTCGGCCCGCTTGGCGTTATTGAAGCGGTCCAGCGTTCCCACCAGATAACCGGTGATCCGCCGGATGCGCTCGAAGGGAACGCCGTCCTCCTCCGTGCGGCCGCAGCCCGGACACTGATCGCCGATGATCCCTGAGAAACCGCACACCGGGTCCCGGTCCACCGGGTGGTTGACGGAGCCGTATCCGATCCCCGCCTCCTTCATATCCCGAATCACCCGCTCGAACGCCTCCAGGTTCTCGGTGGGGTCCCCGTCCATCTCAATGTAGCTGATGTGGCCCGCGTTGGTGAGGGCGTGATAGGGGGCCTCGATCCGAATCTTGTCATGGGCCGTGATGGGATAATACACCGGCACATGGAAGGAGTTTGTATAGTAGTCCCGGTCGGTCACGCCGGGGATCTCGCCGTATTTCTCCTTGTCTATGCGCACAAAGCGCCCGGACAGTCCCTCCGCCGGCGTGGCCAGCAGGGAGAAGTTGAGCCCGCGCCTGGCGCTTTCGGCGTCCATTCTGGCACGCATGTGAGAGACGATCTCCAGGCCCAGCACCCGGGCCTTCTCGCTCTCCCCGTGATGCTCGCCTACAAGGCACTTGAGCGTCTCCGCCAGGCCGATAAAGCCCACGGACAGCGTGCCGTGCTTCAGCACTTCCCGCACCTCGTCGTTCCAGTCCAGACGGTCTGAATCCAGCCACACGCCCTGCCCCATGAGGAAGGGGAAATTGTAGACATGCTTGCGGCACTGGATCTCAAACCGCTCCAGAAGCTGGTCCACACACAGATCCAGCATCCGGTCCAATCCCTCAAAAAAGGTGTCCACGTCCCCTTTGGCCTTGATCGCCAGCCGGGGCAGGTTGATGGTGGTGAAGCTCAGGTTGCCCCGCCCGTTACAGATCTCCCGTTCGGGGTCATAGACGTTCCCGATGACCCGGGTCCGGCACCCCATGTAGGCGATCTCCGTCTCCGGATGTCCGGGCTTGTAATATTGCAGGTTGAAGGGGGCATCGATAAAGGAGAAATTGGGGAAGAGCCGTTTGGCCGAGCAACGGATCGCCAGTTGGAAGAGGTCATAGTTCGGCTCGCCCGGATTATAGTTGATCCCCTCCTTCACGCGGAAGATCTGGATGGGAAAGATGGGGGTCTCCCCCCCGCCCAGGCCGGCCTCGGTGGAGAGGAGAATATTCTTCATGACCATGCGCCCTTCCGGCGAGGTATCCGTACCGTAGTTGATGGAGGAGAAAGGCGTCTGGGCGCCCGCCCGGGAGTGCATGGTGTTGAGATTGTGGATGAGCGCCTCCATGGCCTGATAAGTGGCCCGATCCGTCTCCTTCACGGCGCGGTAGTGGGCAAATCGCTGGGCCTTCCGGAGCTCCTCCTCATTCCCGAATCTGGGCGTAAGCTTGGGGAGCTCCGCTGCGGCATAGGCCTCGTTGTCTTCCAGTGTGGGGCGCAGGCCCGTCTCAGCCTCCACCTCGGCGATGATGTCTTTGAGCGCGCCCTCCGGGTCCTCACCGCCCTCCAGCAGCAGCACCGCCCGGGCCAGATTTTGCCGGTACATGCGCACAAAGGTCTTGCGCACACCATCGGCCATCCCGTAGTCAAAGTCGGCAATCGCCTGTCCGCCGTGCTGGTCGTTCTGATTGGACTGGATGGCAATGCACGCAAGGGCGGCGTAAGAGGAGATGTCGTTGGGCTCCCGCAGGGTACCGTGCCCTGTGGAAAAACCGCCCTTGAAGAGCTTGCGGATGTCGATCTGGCAGCAGGTGGTGGTCAGCGTGAGGAAGTCCAGATCATGGATGTGGATGTCGCCCTCTCGATGGGCCCGGGCGTGCTCAGGCTTGAGCACAAACATATCGTAGAACTGTTTGGCCCCCTCGGACCCAAATTTGAGCATGGAGCCCATGGCGGTATCGCCGTCGATGTTGGCGTTTTCCCGCTTCAGATCAGACTCCCTAGCGGCGGTAAAGGTGATGTCCTCGTAAATCTTCATCAGCCTCGTGTTCATCTCCCGGGCCTTGCTACGCTGGTCCCGGTACAGGATGTAGGCCTTGGCGGTCTGGACATATCCGTTATCCATCAGCACCCGCTCCACCAGGTCCTGGATGTGCTCCACATCCGGCTGCCGGTCTCCCTCCAGCTCCAGGATAGAGACCACCTCGTCGGCCAGCTTGTGAGCGGTCTCTCCATAGCCCGGCTTGTAGGTGGCGTCAAAGGCCTTGCCGATCGCGCCTGCAATCTTCTCCTCGTCAAAGGGCGCCACCCTTCCGTCCCGCTTGCGGATGCTGGTCATGGTCATAGGGAACATCCTCCTCTGTGTCACAGGAAAAACGCCCTCTGCAAGGGCGTCATCGTTGTGCTCAAATAAATATGTAACACAATATCTTGTATTTGCTACTAAAAACGCATCTACATGATACCGTATCTGGGACAAGCCGTCAAGGAGAACCCGTGCCGAATTTTACCCTTCATTTTTAGATAACTTGCCAGTAGACAAAAACGGCATCCCCCCGATTCCGTGCCCGTACATGCCTTGCCCTCCCTCCGGATCCAATAAATCTGTTCTGAAAGAAGATGGGAAGCGGCACAGCCGCTTCCCATCTTCTTTCAGAACTTTATTCCTTTTCGAAGGCGTCCTTGCCCAGCCCGCAGACGGGGCACACCCAGTCTTCAGGGAGATCCTCCCAAGCTGTGCCGGGCGCGATTCCATTGTCTGGGTCGCCTACCGCAGGGTCATATTCATAGCCGCAGGGGCAGAGGTATTTCATCGTATATATCTTCCTTTCTCTTAGCCGAAGTAACGCTTCAGCAGGCCCTCGAAGGCCTTTCCATGCCGGGCCTCATCCCTTGCCATTTCATGTACGGTATCGTGAATGGCATCGAGGCCCAGCTCCTTGGCCTTCTTGGCAATCTCCATCTTACCGGCGGTGGCGCCGTTCTCAGCCTCTACACGCATCTCCAGGTTCTTCTTGGTGGAATCCGTGATGACCTCGCCCAGCAGCTCGGCAAACTTGGCGGCGTGCTCAGCCTCCTCGTAGGCGGCCTTCTCCCAGTAGAGACCGATCTCAGGATAGCCCTCCCGATGGGCCACACGGGCCATGGCCAGATACATGCCGACCTCGGAGCACTCGCCGTTGAAGTTCATGCGCAGGCCCTCGATGATCTCCTCAGGCGCGCCCTTGGCCACGCCGACCACATGCTCAGCCGCCCAGGTCTTCTCACCAGTCTGCTCCTGGAACTTCTCCCGGGGCGCCTTGCACTGCGGGCAGAACTCCGGAGCGGTCTCCCCCTCGTAAACATAGCCGCAAATGGTGCAGATAAACTTTTTCATAATCGCTACCTCCAAAAACATTTTATATTTGCTAACGATAATTGTTATTGATTAACTGTCTATACTATACCACAGCTATCCACTTTTGTAAAGAGGTTTGAAGAAATTTTTAGAAGAATTTTATTTTCCCCGTTCAGCCTACGGGTCTAAAGGGGAGCTTCCCCCGGAAAAAGGTTGGGCCCGCCGATGTTTTCGGCGGGCCCAACCTCATGCTTCCGCTCCGTTCCGCTCTTCTCCCGGCG
Organism: Intestinimonas butyriciproducens; assembly: GCF_004154955.1. Taxonomy (NCBI): domain Bacteria; kingdom Bacillati; phylum Bacillota; class Clostridia; order Eubacteriales; genus Intestinimonas; species Intestinimonas butyriciproducens. Next base: position 2,553,638 of record NZ_CP011524.1, read on the forward strand.
ACTCTTCTTCTCTCAGGTCCCCTGCGGCAAGCTCCATAAGCTGTTCCTTGGTGGGTGCTTCCAATGCAGCCACCCGATCCGACTGACGGGAGACCGCCCGCTCGAAGAGATTCCGCACATCTCTGGCATTTCCGAAATTTTCGTCCCGCTGTTCATAAAGCGTCTGAAACAGCGTTTCGGCGTATCGCTCCGCCTCGTCGTCCAAAGTGTAGCCGTTCTTTTTGCACATGGACTGAAAAATCTCCAGAAGCTGGCCGCCATTGTAATCCTCAAAATAGAAATACTTATTGAACCGGCTCTCCAGACCGGGGTTGGCGTGGATGAAATCCCCCATCAGCTCGGTATATCCCGCCACGATCACAATGAGGTCGGCCCTGTGATCCTCCATCCCCTTCAGCAGCGTCTCGATGGCCTCCCGCCCAAAGTCGTTGGCATTGTCGTGGCTGGCCAGCGCGTATGCCTCATCGATAAAGAGGACCCCGCCCAAGGCTTTTTGAATGACCTCGTTGGTCTTGATGGCGGTCTGTCCCACAAAGCCGGCCACCAGCCCGGAGCGGTCCACCTCCACCAACTGTCCCTTGGAAAGGACGCCTATCGCGTGGTAGATCCTGGCCAGCAATCGGGCCACCGTGGTCTTTCCTGTGCCGGGATTCCCCATAAACACCAGATGAAGAGACATAGGAGGCACGGGAAGTCCCTCTTTTTCCCGGAGCCGGCGCACCTTGACCAGGTTGATGAGGCTTTTTACGTCCTTCTTGACCTGTTCCAAGCCGCAGAGTTCATCTAACTGGGCCAGCAGCTCCTCCAGGCTCACCTCCGGCTCGGCCTGGTCCCCGACCGGGACCGGGTCCTCCTTCGACATCGCTGGAGCATCCCCCTCTGGCTGTGAACTTTGCCCTCCCCTGCGGGTGACGAAAACGTCCGCATCCAGCTTCGGCTTATCATCCGGCAGTCCGTCCCGGTCGCACAGAGCGGAGAGCTTGTCTGCACAGGCGTTCACAAACCCGGCCTCCCTGTCGCTCACCGCGCCGTCCACTGCCGCGAACAGGAGCAGCATCAAGGTCAGCAGATCCACGAACCTGCGGGAGGTCTTTTGCCCATATGCTTTGTCATACTCCCGCATTTTTTGGAAGAAACCGGGGGCTTCAAATCCGGAGTAGTCGGCCACCGCTGTGGAGAGCTCCCAGAAGAGGGCCGCCGGCGCCGGGTTTCCCTTGCAGTAAATGGCGTTGTAGTATTCCACATGCTGCGGCGTCACGTTGCCTCCATCCGCCTGCCACACTCCCAGTGCGCACAAGCGCATGAACTCGTCCGCATCGGCGTTGAATTTCTGCCGCATGGCGGGATTGGCGATGTGCTGCCGGAAGGCGGCCACCCCATCACTGTACTGTTTGTGCATCGCCGCGGCGGTCATTGCCCCCTTCATCGGCCCCACTCCTTTTCCTATTTTTACCTTGCCCGAAACGTCTTTCATTATATTGCAATGGCCCTTCCAGGTCAAGTCTCGCACCAGTAGACATAAAATTGTAAACAATTCATTATTTATTTCACTGCCCGGTTGACGATTTCCATCGAACCATGTACTATATACATAATTGAAGTAAAATCGAGCAGAGGGGGATTATCCATGCCCAACAAGCGCGCCACCGGCAGCCGCTCCACCGTGATCCGCTGCCCCAACTGCGGGGAAGATTACTCTGTCACCTATAAGCGCTGTCCGTTTTGCGAGGAGAAGGCATCCGCCAAAAAGCGGGAGCGCTATGAGGACGACGGCGGGGACTTCGAGATCGAATATGAGGGCGACGAGGAATCCACCTCCCGCCGGAGCGGCGGCAAGCGTCTGGCGGGCGGTTCCCCGCGGCGCGGGCAGGGCGGCGGAAGCTGGACGCCCCTGCGTCTCGCCGGCACTGTGATCTCACTGGTCATCATCGCCGCCGCGATCTGGATCGTGGCCACTCAGATTGTCCCGCTGGTAAAGCGCAGCGAGATCGACCCCGACGCCACGCCGACGCCCCCGGTCACGCAGAGCGCAGGCCCCTCTCAGGACCCCGACGCCACCGATGCGCCGGACGACACCACGCCTCCCAGTCTCACGCCGGAGCCGGAGGCCCCTCTCACCGTACCGGTGGGGCAGACCGCCACCGGCTTCACGCTGAATAAGAGCGACTTCACCATGAACGATCAGTACCCGGACCCGGTCCAACTGACGGTCACCTTCACTCCGGCCGGGACCACGGGCGAGATCACCTGGACCAGCAGCAATCCCGATGTGGCCACGGTGGACGCCACCGGTCTGGTGCGCCCGGGCTCCAAGACCGGCTCTGCCACCATCACCGCAGCCATGGCGGGCGACTACCAGCAGGAGTGCACCGTGCGCAACAGTGTCACCAGCGCCTCCTCGTCCGGCTCGGCCTCCTCCGCCTCCCTCAGCCTGAACAAGACGGACTTCACCTTCGGTTCTCTCTCCGAGCCGGCGGTGCAGATGAAGGTGTCCGGCACCTCCTCCACCCCCGTGTGGTCCATCGGCAACACCTCGGTGGCCACCATCACGGAGGGCGGCCTTGTCAAGCCTGTGGGCCGCGGCACCACCACCATCACCTGCAAGGTGGACGGCCAGACGCTGGAGTGTATCGTGCGCTGTACGTTCTGACATCCGCAATGGCGGGCCCGAATAAGGGTCCGCCATTGTATTTTTCCTCTAAATCGGATATAATGAACCGTCACGACCACTTTGGAAAGGAGCGTGCCCTTATGTCCAACATCTGGCACGACATCAACCCTGCCCGCATCCAGCCGGAGGACTTCATCGCAGTCATCGAGATCCCCCAAGGCAGTAAGAAAAAATATGAGCTGGATAAAGAGACCGGCCTCATCATCCTCGACCGGGTCCTTCATACCTCCACCCATTATCCCGCCAACTACGGCTTCATCCCCCGGACCTATGGCGACGACGGCGACCCGCTGGATGTGCTGGTACTCTGTTCCGAGGCCATGGACCCCTTGACCCTGGTGCGGGTCTATCCCATCGGCTACATCAGCATGCTGGACGGCGGCAAAAATGATGAGAAGATCATCGCCATCCCCTTCTCCGACCCCACCTACAACACCTATCAGGATATCTGGGAGCTGCCTGGCCATATCTTTGACGAGATGGCGCACTTTTTCTCCGTGTATAAGGCGCTGGAGGGAAAAGAGGCCGTCGCGGGCGACGTGAACGACCGCAAGGCCGCCATTCAGGTCATCTGCAAGGCGATGGATCACTACAATGAGACCTTCCTGGGCTCCTCCGACCACACTCCGGAGCGGCACTCCTCCCGTTGACCATACGGGCGCTCCCCTCCCTTTGATCTACAAGGGCGTTTTCTTTAAGCAAACTTTAATACTTTTTTCGTTTTCTTCCCTCTCACGGTATGATAGAATAAGCACATATCGATGGAAAAATTCAGAAAAGGCGGGAACCTGATGGACACACATTTTGACTGCCTGGTCATCGGCGCGGGCTACGCCGGTTCGGTGGCCGCCCGGGAGATGGCAGAGCGGGGCGGCCGGCGGGTCCTGGTGCTGGAGCGCCGCGGCCATGTGGGCGGCAACGCCTATGACTGCCTTGACGAGCATGGGATTCTCATTCATAAATACGGCCCGCATATCTTCCACACCTCTGAGCGGAGAGTCTTTGATTACCTCTCCCGCTTCACCGGCTGGCGGGATTACCAGCACCGGGTGGTGGCCAACGTCCACGGCCGTTTTCTGCCGGTCCCCTTCAATCTCGCCTCCCTCCATATGGCCTTTCCCAAAGAGAAGGCCGCCCGGCTGGAGGACAAGCTTCTCTCCGCCTATAGCGCCAACGCCAGAGTCACCATCCTGTCGCTGCGGGAAAATACCGATCCCGAGCTGCGGGAGGTGGCGGATTATGTCTACGAAAATGTATTCGTTCACTACACCATGAAGCAGTGGGGGCAGACCCCTGAGGAGATCGACCCGGCCACCACGGCCCGGGTCCCCGTCCTTCTCAGCCGGGACGACCGGTATTTCCAGGACCCCTATCAGGGAATGCCCCTGGAGGGCTATACCCCGCTGTTCCAGCGTATGCTGGATCATCTCCGCATCACCGTGGAGCTGGGGGTGGACGCCCGTGAACGGATGGCGCTGGAGGACGGCGTCATCCGCCTGGACGGCGAGCCCTTTGCCGGCCCGGTCATCTACACCGGCGAGGTGGACGAGCTCTTTTCCTTCCGTTTCGGCCATCTGCCCTACCGCACACTGGACTTTGATTTTGAGACGCTGGAGGTGGACCGGTTCCAGCCCACGGCCACGGTGAACTATACGGTGAGTGAGGACTATACCCGCATCACCGAGTATAAGCAGCTCACCGGGCAGGTGGTGCCCGGGAGGACCACCATCATGAAGGAGTACTCCCGGGCCTATACCGGTTCTCCCGGCGAGATCCCTTACTACGCCGTCATCAGCCCGGAAAACAACGCCCTCTACGGTCGGTACCGGGACCTGGCCGGCGGCTTTTCCAACCTTCACCTACTGGGCCGGCTGGCCGAGTATAAATATTATAATATGGATGCCATCGCGCTGCGAGCCCTGACCCTGTGCGACGGTATCCTGGAGCAATAGGAGCGGATTTTGTGAAATTGCTGACATTCGCGGTCCCCTGCTATAATTCTCAGGCTTACATGGAGCACTGCGTCGAGACGCTTCTGGAAGGCGGCGACGACGTGGAGATCATCCTTGTGGATGACGGCTCCAAGGACGATACCGGTGCCATCGCCGACCGATATGCCGCCCAATACCCCGATATCGTCCGGGTGGTGCACCAGGAAAACGGGGGTCACGGCGAGGGGGTCAATCAGGGGCTCCGCCGGGCCCAGGGGCTCTACTACAAAGTGGTGGACTCCGACGACTGGGCCGACGTGGACGCCCTCCGCAAGGTCATTGCCAAGCTGCGGGAGTTCTCCCAGATGGAGCAGCCCGTGGACATGCTGGTGTGCAACTACGTCTACGAGCATGTGGAAGACCAGACGCAGAAGGTCATGCGGTACACCAACGTCTTCCCACAGAATCGGGTCTTCACCTGGGATGAGATCGGACGGTTCCGCCCCTCCCAGTATCTGCTGATGCACTCGGTTTTCTACCGTACCCAACTGCTCCGAGGCTGCGGCCTAGAGCTTCCCAAGCACACCTTCTATGTGGACAACATCTTTGTCTACCAACCCCTTCCCTTTGTCAAGACTCTCTACTATATGGATCTGGACTTTTACCGCTACTTCATCGGCCGGGCCGATCAAAGCGTGAACGAGCAGGTGATGGTGAAGCGGGTGGACCAGCAGCTCCGGGTGACCCGGATCATGATCGACTCCCACAACCTGAGGAGCGTCGCCGCGCAGCACCGCCGGCTGAGCCGGTATATGTTCAACTACCTCTCCATGATGATGACCATCTCCTCCGTTTTCCTCATCATTGACGGCTCTCCCGAGGCGCTGGGCAAAAAGACGGAGCTGTGGGAATATCTGCGGACGGTGGATAGCGGCATCTACCACAAGATGAAATACCGCTCCATCAGCGCCGTGGGCAACTTTCCCGGTTACCAGGGCCGGAAGCTCTCCGTGCGTCTCTACCGCCTAGCCCGGCGCATCTATAAGTTCAATTAGGACTTGCCTGCAGATTGGACATGGGCCGAAGGCCTGCGGGCCAGCCATTTTCAGCAGGGCCTAACGCAGTCTGTACGCGCGGCCCGCGTCCCCGGTAGAAAGGAGGTCCGCCATGAACCTGTGGCTCATTCCCCCGCTGACCCTGGCCGCCCTGGCGGCGGCCCTGTACCTGATCTTCTACTGGACTGTCCGGCGGCGGGATCTGGTCCGCCGCCCCGTGGAGCGTCAGGTGGGCTACGGCTTCAAGCGGGCCCTGCTCATCTATCAGCCCTCCAACCGGGGGCGGAACAACGCCATCGCCTGGGCGCTGGCCCGGGCCCTGGCCAGGGCGGGCCATACGGTGACGGTGAACTACCCCTCCCCCGTCCTCCAATATGACCCCATGGAATATGACCTTCTGATCTTCGGAGGCAGCGCCTATATGGGCGAGGTGGGACGCCCCCTGAAAAATTACCTCTCCTCGCTCCGCTTCAGGGGCAAGAAGGTCCTGCTCTTTGTGGTGGGAGAGCTGGAGCGCGCGCCCGAAATGGCCGGCCTGCGGCTCTGTGTTCCCGCCGGGAACCAGGTCCGTTCCATCAAGATCCGTCCCGGCCAGGAGAAGCAGATCAGCCAATTCGCGCTGGGGTAGTATGAGGCAAGAGGCGCCGTCCCTCGCCTCCTAATAAGAAAACATAAGAAAGTCAGTAAAATCAATGTTTTCAAAGGCAGGGAACACGGTACGAAGTCAAAAAATCTCATACTGACAGGCAAGAAGGGCGCTGATTTTCACATCAGCGCCCTTTTCCTGTCCCCACGCCATAGGCAGCCGCCCTATGGCGTTTTTTCATATCCGTACCTATACCCACCCGAAAAATGTATCAATTAGGGTGCGAAAACCTCTGTTTTTTCCTCTCAGAGCGCCGCTTGAAAGGCGGCGTGGGTGTTTTCTCATGGGAAGCGTCCGAGAGGCAGGACAGGGGCTTTTTTGCGCCAAAATCAACACTTTTCAAAACCAGAGAAAGGAGGCGCCGGATATGGCAGTTTTCCGCATCGAAAAGACCAGAGATTACACGGTCATGTCCAACTACCACCTGCGGGACAGGTCGCTGTCCCTGAAAGCGAAGGGGCTGCTATCCCTCATGCTGTCGCTGCCGGAGGACTGGGACTATACCATGAAGGGGCTTGCCCGCATCTGCAAGGACGGTATCGACAGCATCAGCGGCGGGATCCGGGAGCTGGAGGCGCACGGCTATCTCGTCCGGGCGCGCGTCCGCAACGAGAACGGGCAGCTTGGCTCCATCGAGTACACCATTTTGGAGCAGCCGAAGGAGCCGGCACAGACGCCCGCGCCTATCCGGGAAAAACCTATACGGGAAAATCCAATACAGGTGAAGCCAATGTTGGATGCCCCAATTCAGGAAAACCCCGCCCAATTAAATACTAAAGAACAAAATAAAGAATTATCAATTACGCAAGGATCAAGTCCTATCCCATCAAGTCCCCCTACCCCCAGAGAAAAAAGCAGGATCGGACAGGACAGGATGCGGGAGCGCGAGAGCTACCGGGAGATCATTTTGGAGAACATCGACTACGATATCCTCACCCAGGATGAAAAGCTGGACAGGGACCGTCTGGATGAGCTGGTGGAGCTCATGGTGGATACCGTCTGCTCCAACCGTAAGATGATCCGTATCGCCGGGGACGACTACCCCGCCGAGGTGGTGAAGTCCCGGTTCTTGAAGATCGGCAGCTCCCACATCGAGTATGTCCTTGACCGGATGCGGGAGAACACCACCTATGTCCGCAATATCAAGAAATATCTGCTGGCGGCGCTGTATAACGCACCGGTCACGATGGACAGCTACTACACATCCCTTGTCAGCCATGACCTGTACGGCAGCGGAGATCGGAGGTGAACGCCTTGCAGGAAGAAATCACGCAGAAAACCCTTGCGCTTTGTGTGGAGACCGGTAAAATGACCGCCCAGCTCTTGCAGCAGGCCATGAAGAAGGTGCTGGCGGATATGGAAAAGCACAAGAAAAACCCGCAACTCCATCACGGCAAGCAGACACTCCGTCAGCTTATGAAGCACAACACCGGCGTTTCCAACATTGAGATCACGGACCAGAATATCAAGGCGTTCTCCGCCACGGCGAAGAAGTACGGCATTGACTTTGCCCTGAAAAAAGATACCACCGGGGAGATTCCCCGGTACCTGGTGTTCTTTAAGGGCAGGGACGCCGACGCGGTGACGGCGGCCTTCCGCGAGTTCTCCGCAAAGAATCTGGCGAAGGAGAAAAAGCCCTCCATCCGCAGGCGGCTGACCAAGGCCAAGGAGCAGGCGAAGCGGCAGGAGCTGGAGCGGGGCGAGAAGGTCAAAAACAGGAATCGGGGGCTGGAACGATGACGGGAAAGCTGAAAAAGGTCCTGCTGCCGAACCTTCCGTATCTGCTGTTCGCCTGGCTTTTTGATAAGCTCTGCCAGGCGGTCCGGCTCTCGCCGGGGGCGGACGCTTCGGAAAAGCTGCTTCGTATCGCCCAGGGCTTCACCGAGGCCTTCGCTTCCCTCTGGCTCAGCCTGCATCCTCTGGATCTGCTGCTGGGCGTTGCCGGGGCGGCGCTTGTTCGGCTGGCGGTGTACCTGAAAGCGAAAAACGCGAAGAAATATCGCCGTGGCGTTGAGTACGGATCGGCCCGCTGGGGCCGGCCGGAGGATATCGCGCCCTACATAGACCCCGTTCCCGATTGGAACATCCCTCTGACCCGGACGGAAAGCCTCACCATGACCAGCCGCCCGAAGGATCCGAAAACGGCGAGAAATAAAAATATCCTGGTCATCGGCGGCTCCGGCAGCGGTAAGACAAGGTTCTTTGTCAAGCCGTCCCTGCTCCAAATGCACAGCTCCTATGTGGTCACCGACCCCAAAGGGCAGCTCCTTCGGGAGACGGGAAAGCTCCTGGCGCACGGCGGGCCGAAGCGGGACGAGAACGGAAAGCCGGTGCGAGACGGCCGCGGCAAGATCGTCTATGAGCCCTACCGCATCAAGGTCCTGAACACCATCAACTTTTCCAAGAGCATGAAATATAACCCGCTGGCCTATGTGCGCTCCGAGAAGGATATCTTGAAGCTGGTCAATGTCATCATTGCCAACACGAAGGGCGACGGTGAAAAGTCCTCCGAAGATTTTTGGGTCAAAGCCGAGCGCCTTTTATACTGCGCTCTGATCGGCTACATCTGGTACGAGGCGGAGCCGGAGGAGAAAAACTTCATCACCCTGCTGGAGCTCATCAACGCCTGCGAGGCCAGAGAGGACGACGAGACCTATAAAAGCCCCGTGGATATCCTCTTTGACGAGCTGGCGCAGGCGCAGCCGGAGCACTTCGCCGTCAAGCAATATGTCAAATTCAAAATGGCGGCCGGCAAGACACTCAAAAGCATTTTGGTGAGCTGCGGCGCCCGCCTGTCCCCCTTCGATATCAAGGAGCTGCGGGACATTATGACGGAGGACGAATTGGAGCTTGACACGATGGGCGACCGGAAAACGGCGCTGTTCCTCATTATGAGTGATACCGATACCACCTTCAATTTCGTCATTGCCATGCTGCAAAGCCAGCTTTTCAACCTGCTCTGCGACAAGGCGGACGATCTCTATAACGGGCGGCTGCCTGTCCATGTGCGATGCCTTCTGGACGAGTTTGCCAATATCGGCCAGATACCAAACTTTGACAAGCTGATCGCCACCATCCGAAGCCGTGAGATATCGGCTTCTATTATTTTGCAGTCGCAAAGCCAGCTAAAGACCATCTACAAGGACGCGGCAGATACCATTGTCGGCAACTGCGACGTCACCTTGTTTTTGGGAGGCAAGGAGAAGTCAACGCTGAAAGAGATCTCGGAGCTGCTGGGCAAGGAGACCATCGACAGCCTGAGCCAGTCCGAAAATCGCGGCGCGCAGACCTCTCACGGCCTCAGTTATCAGAAATTGGGAAAGGAGTTGATGACCCAGGACGAGATCGCGGTCATGGACGGCGGCAAGTGTATCTTGCAGCTTCGGGGCGTGCGCCCGTTTTTCAGCGACAAGTACGACCTGACAAAGCACCCCCGCTACAAATACCTGTCCGACGCCGACAAAAAGAACGTCTTTGACGTAGAACGGTACATGAAGCGCAGACCGGCCATCGTGAAGCCGGACGAGCCTTTCGATATGTACGAATTGAGCGCAAAAGACCTGACAGACGAACCCGACAACAATTCTACAAAACGAAAGGAAACATGATTTATGGAGTTCTTCAACAGTGCCATCGACGTATTGCAGACCCTGGTCATCGCCCTGGGCGGCGGCCTTTGCGTGTGGGGCGGCATCAACCTTCTGGAAGGCTACGGCCAGGATAACCCCGCGGCCAAATCGCAGGGCGTCAAGCAGCTTGTCGCGGGCGGCGGCGTCGCCCTGATCGGCGTGACCCTGATCCCCCTGCTGTCCGGCCTGCTTGGCTGAGCGGCGGCAGGACCATCCCAACCGGAGGCTCCCGTTTCACGGCGGGAGCCCCCGAAAGGAGGTGTGACCACCCGTGATAATTGAAATGATCCAGGAGTGGTTCAAGGAGCTGCTGATCGACGGCATCATCTCCAACCTCTCCGGGACCTTTGACACCGTGAATACGAAGGTGGGCGAGATCGCCGGCGAGGTGGGTATGACGCCGGCCGGCTGGAATGGCGGCATCTTCAACATGATCCGCGGCCTCTCTGAAACGGTCATCGTTCCCATCGCCGGCATCATCCTCACCTTCGTCATGTGCTATGAGCTGATCCAGCTCATCGTGGAAAAGAATAATCTCCACGATTTTGACACCTGGCTTTTCTGGAAGTGGATCTTCAAGACCTTCTGCGCGGTGCTCATCGTCACCAATACCTGGAATATCGTCATGGCGGTATTCGATATGGCGCAGAGCGTGGTCAATCAGAGCGCCGGCGTCATCATCTCCGACGCGGGGATCGATATTTCCGGCGTGGTCGGCAATTTGGAAACGGCCCTGGCGGACTGGAGCATCGGTTCTTTGCTGGGCCTGTGGTTTCAGAGTATTTTTGTGGGCCTCTGCTCCCATATCCTCACCATCGCCATCTTCCTTGTGATCTACGGAAGAATGATCGAGGTGTATCTGACCGTATCCGTGGGGCCGATCCCCTTTGCCACCATGGCCAACCGTGAGTGGGGTCAGACGGGGCAGAACTATTTGAAGTCCCTGCTAGCCCTGGGCTTTCAGGCGTTTCTCATTATGGTCTGCGTGGGCATCTACGCGGTGCTGGTGCAGAATATCGCCGTGGGGGATGATATCACCGTGGCGATCTGGGAGTGCCTGGGCTATACGGTGCTGCTGTGCTACACCCTGTTCCGCACCGGCAGCCTCGCAAAGAGCCTGTTCGGGGCGCATTGACGGGAGGCGGCCATGAAAAAATACAAGGTCATCTACGCGGATCCGCCCTGGGCCTATAAGGTTTGGAGCAAGAAGGGCGCGGGGCGCAGCGCCGAGAGCCATTACCCCACCATGGACATAGAGGCCATCAAGGCCCTGCCAGTGGGGGAGCTGGCGGACAAGGACTGCGCCCTGTTTCTCTGGATCACCTTCCCCATGCTGCGGGAGGCCTGGGGCGTCATGGACGCCTGGGGCTTCACCTTCAAGACCGTAGCCTTCGTCTGGATCAAGCAGTGCCGGAAGTCGGAGGGCCTGTTCACCGGCATGGGCTACTGGACGCGGGCCAACGCGGAGATCTGCCTGCTGGCGACCCGCGGACGCCCGAAGCGGGCGGCGCGGGATGTGAAGCAGGTCATCCTCTCCCATGTGGAGCGGCACAGCCAGAAGCCGGAGGAGGCGCGGCGGCGGATCGAAGCCCTCATGGGGGACGTGCCCCGTATTGAGCTGTTCGCAAGAGCCTCACCGCCCGGCTGGGATGTGTGGGGAAATGAAGTTGCAAGCGATATCCGGCTTGCGGAAAGGATGTGAACCATTGGCATACGTAACGGTCCCGAAGGACCTGACAAAAATCAAAAGCAAGATGCTGTTCGGCCTGACGAAGCGGCAGCTTGTGTGTTTCGGATCGGCGGCGCTTGTTGGAGTGCCGCTTTTCTTTTTGAGCAAGGGCAGCATGGGCACGACGCCGGCGGCGCTGTGCATGATCCTTGTCATGCTGCCCTTTTTCCTGTTCGCCCTGTATGAGAAGAACGGGCAGACCCCGGAGGCGCTGCTGGGTAATCTGATCCAGTGCAAATTCACCCGTCCGAAAAAGCGTGTCTATCAGACAAATAACGCCTATTCCGCTTTGGAAAAGCAGGCGGAGCTGGAGCGGACGGTGGGGCGGATCGCCTCCGGCGCTGGGAAAAGAGGCAAGGGCCGGCGCAGGCTCACCCGGCAGGAGCGAAAGCAGATCGAGGCCGTCATCCGGCAGGCCAGGGGGGACGGCAAGAATCACACCGTACAGGCAAGCCTCCCCTTCCGCAATATGCACCCGGACGGCCTGTGCCGTCTGGACGACCGGCATTTTTCCAAAACCATCGCCTACGCCGACGTCAGCTACCGTCTGGCGGGGCCGGACGATCAGCGGGATATCTTTGAACGCCTCTGCGACTTCTATAACGGCTATGACCCCTCCATCGGCGTGCAAATGACCCTGAGCAGCAGCCACAAGGCCGGCGGTGGGGACCTGTTCCGCATGGCGGCCCAGGGGGACGATCTGGACGGGATCCGCGCCGAGGCCTCCGGTATCCTGCAAACGCAGTATGAGCGCGGCAGCAACGGCTATGTGAAAAGCAAGTATGTCACGCTGACCATCGAGGCGGAGAGCGTCCAGGCGGCGCGGGCAAGGTTTTCTCGGATCGAGGCGGACACCCTGAACCGCTTCAAGGTCATGGGTGCGGCGGCAAAGGTGCTGGACGGCAAGGAGCGGCTGGCGCTGCTGCACGGCCTCCTCCATCCCAGAGGGGAGCCCTTCGCCTTTGAATGGGACTGGCTGGCGCCCTCCGGCCTGTCCGTAAAGGATTTTATCGCGCCTTCCTCCTTCGAGTTTGGGGAGACACGGCGCTTCCGCATGGGCGAAATGTACGGCGCGGTGTCCTTCTTGCAGATATTGGCCCCGGAGATCCAGGACCGTATCCTCACGGATTTCATGGATGTGGAGGGAAACCTTCTCGTCACCATGCACGTCCGCGGCATCAATCAGAACGAGGCCATCAAGATGGTCAAGCGCAAGATCACCGATCTGGACGCCATGAAGATCCAGGAGCAGAAGAAGGCCGCCCGCAGCGGCTACGATCTGGATATCCTCCCCTCCGACCTCTCCACCTACGGCGGCGCGGCGAAAAATCTCTTGCAGGATTTACAGAGCCGCAACGAGCGAATGTTCAATATGACCTTCCTCATGCTGCATCTGGCGCCCACGAAGCAAAAGCTGGAGATCGCCGTTTCCCAGTCTGCCAGCGTCGCCCAGACCCATAACTGCATCCTGACCCGGCTGGACTTCCAGCAGGAGGACGGGCTGATGTCCTCGCTGCCGCTGGGCCTTAACCGTATCCAAATCGAACGCAGCCTCACCACTTCGGCGCTGGCGGTATTCGTCCCCTTTGTGACCCAGGAGCTCTTTATGGGCGGGGACGCCATGTATTACGGGCTCAACGCCCTGTCCGGCAACATGATCCTGCTGGATCGCAAGCAGTCCCGATGCCCCAACGGCCTTGTGTTCGGCACGCCGGGCAGCGGCAAGTCCATGAGCTGTAAGCGGGAGATCACCTATGTCATGCTGACCACGAAGGATAATGTCATCATCTGTGACCCGGAGGACGAGTATTCCCCGCTGGTGAACCGGCTGGGCGGTCAGGTGATCCGGCTTTCCCCCAACAGCCGAGACTATGTGAATCCCCTGGATATCAACCTCAATTACAGCGAGGAAGAAAACCCGCTGGCGCTGAAAAGCGATTTCGTGCTGTCCTTCTGTGAGCTCATCATGGGCAGCAAGACAGGGCTGGAGGCCATCGAGAAAACCGTCATCGACCGTGCCGTGCAGAAGATCTATCAGCCGTACTTCGCAGACCCCCGGCCGGAGAATATGCCGATCCTCTCCGATCTCATGGCAGCCCTCACCGCCCAGCATATCCCGGAGGCGGACCGTGTGGCCCAGGCGCTTGACCTGTATGTGAACGGCTCTCTCAACTTCTTTAACCACCGTACCACCGTGGATATCCGCAACCGCCTTGTCTGCTTCGATATCAAGGGGCTTGGCAAGAACCTGAAAAAGCCGGGGATGCTCATTGTCCAGGACGCGGTGTGGAACACCGTCACGGTGAACCGCTCCATTGGGCGGGCCACCTGGTATTTCGTGGACGAATTCCATTTGCTTTTGAAGGAGGAACAGACGGCGGCGTACAGCGCCGAGATCTGGAAGCGCTTCCGCAAATGGGGCGGCGTCCCGACCGGGGCAACGCAGAACCCGAAGGACCTGCTGCACAGCCCGGAGATCGAAAACATTCTGGAAAACAGCGATTTTATCTATTTGCTGAACCTCTCCGCGGGCGACCGCAAGCTGATGACGGAGCGGCTGAACATCTCCGCCGAGCAGCTTGCCTATGTGACCAACGCGGACCCCGGCAGCGGCCTTCTGTTCTTCCAAAATGTGATCCTGCCCTTCAAGGACGAGTTTCCCAAGACCACCGAGCTATACAGACTTCTCACGACAAAGCCCAGCGAGGTTTCCCACGACGGGCAAACCGGATAAGGAAAGGATGGGACAAGATATGAAATATGTGATCGACAGCAAGGTATATGAAAACCACATCAATGATGAGGTACATCTGTACGGCCTGCTCCACCAGCTCGCCTTCCTGGCGGGAAAGGCGAAGGACGAGAAGGATCTGGATAATCTGGCCGAGACGGCAAAGCTCTACGGAGAGATCGCGGAGGAAAAGTTTTCCGCCTGGCGTATCCCCGGCCGCTATCTGGTGTTTGGGGACAGGAAGGACCTTGCGGAGCTGAAGGCGGCGGAGCTCACGCCCTTGACCGCCGTGCTGAAAGAGCACGACGCAAAAATCAGGGAAAAGCAGCGCGCCGCCACCGCCGATGATCCCGCCTACATCATTTCCGGCGGCGCCTTCCGTATGCTGGTGGGCGATCTCTTTGACCTGCTGGCACAGTACAGCTTTCTCCGCAACCGTGTTCTGGAAGTGAAAACGGAGCGGCAGCTTGCACGGCTGCAAAAGAATCTCTCCGGCGAGAATCCGTGCATCCGAAGGATGTACCGCAGGTGGGGCTTTGCGGAGGATCAGGGTGTCACCTGCTATGACATTCTGGAGGCAACGCTGCGGCGCAGGCACCTGACGCCCTATGACCCGGAGGAAGCGGCGGAGGACGGCATCGGCTGCGGCCGCTGCTGCGCCCTCTGCGGAGATCATTCCTGCGAGGACGACTATGACTGAGCTGACCCATGTGAGCCTGTTTTCCGGCATCGGCGGGCTTGACCTGGCGGCGGAGGCGGCGGGCTTCCGCACCGTCTGCCAATGCGAGTGGGCGGACTATCCCTATTCCGTTCTGGAAAAGCACTGGCCGGAGGTGCCGAGATTCCGGGATATCACAACTTTTACGAAGGAGGCGTTTTTTGAAAAAACAGGACTTGAAACCGTTACCGTTATCTCAGGCGGATTTCCCTGCCAGCCCTTCTCCACCGCGGGACAGCGAA
The DNA here is from genome assembly GCF_004154955.1 of Intestinimonas butyriciproducens. Classification (NCBI taxonomy): domain Bacteria; kingdom Bacillati; phylum Bacillota; class Clostridia; order Eubacteriales; genus Intestinimonas; species Intestinimonas butyriciproducens. The sequence goes on from NZ_CP011524.1 coordinate 2,568,990, forward strand.
GGGGCTTTGCGGATGAACGCTACCTGTGGCCGGAAATGTGCCGCGTTATTACCGAGCTGCGGCCCCGTTGGGTGCTTGGGGAAAATGTTGCTGGCTTCATCAATCTGGGCCTCGACAAAACGATCTTTGACCTGGCAAAAGCGGGATACGCTGTTCTCCCATTCGTATTTCCGGCTTGCGGTGTCGGCGCATGGCATGAGCGCCAGCGAACTTTTATCGTCGCGGCTGATGTTTCCCACGCCCCTTGCCTCCGACAAGAACACCTGCAGGGACGCGGCCAACCTGGATGTGTACCTCTCCGACAACGGGATCTTCCGCAAGGTGAACCGGAACGGGGCCATCTGGAGCCTGAGCCTGTCGGCGGCGGTGTTCTATCTGACCCCGGCAGCGTCGGAGGGCTACCGCTCCACGCTGAAACCGGCGGCGTTTCGCAACAGCGCCCCGTCTGCCAACCTGTCATCCCAGGTGATCCGGCAGGAGCAGCCGCTATCCGAGACGGCGGCGCTGAACCCGGACTGGGTGGAATGGCTCATGGGCTTCCCCCGGAAATGGACGGACGTATCCTCTGGGCCGCCGAGCCGGATGGCGTCCCCCGTATCACCGAAAACACCGCGGATCGCGCCCTACGGCTGAAAACCCTGGGCAACGCGGTCTGCCCGCCCCAGGCATATCCCATTTTCAAGTATATCTCCATGATCGAGACGGGCGAGTGCGTGAGCATTTGCCCCTACGGAAAGGCAGGTGGTGACGCATGAAGGAATGGAAGGCCTCCGAGAAGGAGGCGCAGAAGATGACCCGTGACGGGGCCATTTCCGTCAACATGGTCACAGGCGAGGCGAGCCATGTTTCAGACCGTGCGCCGGAGCAGGACTATTCCCCCTCCGGCGATTCCACGGCGCTGGCGAGGACTGCCCTCCACCATCTGGACGACCGGCGCGTCCGGAAGTCTCAGAAGAAAAAGCGGCGGAACCGCCGCAAAGCCTACCGGGAGGGTACGGCGGCAAATAGCCGTCCATCCTCCCGTTTGCAATTCACCGAGGAGGAACGCGCCGCGCCGGAGCTGCAAAAGGCGATCCGCAAATCCGACAAGGCGGCGGATAAGCTGGACGCAGCAAGGGCCGCCATCCCCAAAAAGCGCGTCCTGGGCACGGAGCGTGTCTTTGACGAGGCTTCCGGCGCCGGGCGTACAAGACTGGTATTCCATGAGACGGATAAGTTGGCTTCGATCCGGCAGCCGGGGCCGAACCCGCTGGCGCGGCCTTTGCAGGAGGTCGCCCACGTCGCCCACGCCAAGGTGCGGGAGGTGGAGCAGGAGAACTCCGGCGTGGCCGCAGGCCATCTCACCGAGCGCGGCATGGAAAAGGCCGTGGGCTATGGGAACCGCAAGCTGCAAAACTGGCGGGCGGAGCGGCAGGTGAAGCCCTGGCGGGACGCGGCAAAGGCGGAGCAGGCGGCGGTCAGGGCCAACGCGGAGGCACTTTACCAAAAGGCGCTCCATGATAACCCCCAGCTTGCGTCCGGCAGCCCTATCTCCCGCATCTGGCGGAAGAAGCGGATGCAGCGGCAGTACGCGGCGGCCTACCGGGCGTCGCGCGGCGCGGAGGGTGCAAAGGCGGCGGCACAGACGGCAGCCAAGAGCGCAAAGAAGGGCGCGGAGGCAGCGAAGAAGGCCGGCGAGTTCATAGCCCGGCACAAAAAGGCGTTCCTTATCATCGGCGGGATCGGCCTTGTGCTGGTGCTGCTGCTGGGCCTGCTGCAATCCTGCTCCTCCATGTTCGGCGGTGGCGTGTCCAACATTGTGGCCTCATCTTATCTCTCCGAGGATGCTGACCTGCTGGCGGCGGAGGCCGCCTACTGCGCCAAGGAGGACGAGCTGCGGCGGTATCTGGACACCTATGAGCAGACCCACGACTATGACGAGTATCACTATGATCTGGACGAGATCGAGCACGATCCCTATGTGCTGCTGTCCATCCTGTCGGCGCTCCATGAGGGGACCTTCACCATAGACCAGGTGCAGGGCGACCTTCAAATGCTGTTTGACCGGCAATATATCCTCACCGAGACGGTGGAGGTGGAGCGGCGGTACTACATCGAGACGGATACCTGGACGGACGAGGAGGGCAACACCCATACGGAGAGCTACCGGGTCTATTACGATTATTATATCTGCACCGTGAAGCTGGAAAACTTCGACCTCTCCCATCTGCCGGTCTACATGATGGATCAGGAGACGCTTTCCATGTACGCCGTGTATATGTCCACCCTGGGCAACCGCCCCGACCTGTTCCCGTCCTCCGGCTATGTTCCCAAGTATGTGACCAACCCGCCCGCCAAGTATGAGATCCCGGCGGAGTACCTGTCCGACGAGCGCTTTGCCATGCTGATTACAGAGGCGGAGAAGTATCTGGGCTTCCCCTATGTCTGGGGCGGCAGCAGCCCTTCCACCTCCTTTGATTGCAGCGGCTTTGTCAGCTATGTCCTGACCAACAGCGGCCTGTGCGATACCGGGCGGCTGGGGGCGCAGGGCCTCTACAACATTTCCACGCCGGTATCCGAGCCGCGGCCGGGGGATCTGGTGTTCTTTGTGGGCACCTACGACACGCCGGGGGTCAGCCATGTGGGCTTTTATGTGGGGGACGGGATGCTCCTGCACTGCGGGGATCCCATCCAGTACACCAGTCTCAACTCGAATTACTGGCAATCCCACCTTTATGCCTACGGCAGACCGCCGTACAACTGATGGAGGCGGAGCCGATGCTGACTGTAAAACCGATGCCCCTTGCCGATGCGAACGGCTTTGTCGCAGAGCACCACCGCCACCATAAGCCGGTGCGAGGGCATAAGTTTTCCCTGGGCTGCATGGCGAACGGCCATCTGGTGGGCGTCGCCATCGTGGGGCGGCCGGTGAGCCGATACCTGGACGATGGGCTGACCCTGGAGGTCAACCGCCTCTGCACGGACGGGACAAAAAACGCTTGCAGCTTCCTCTATGGCGCGGCGGCGCGGGCGGCGAAGGTCCTGGGCTACCATAGGATCGTCACCTACATTCTGGACACGGAGAGCGGCGTCAGCCTCCGTGCCTCCGGCTGGCGATGCGCGGGGCTGGCGGGCGGACGGGAGTGGACCGGCAAGCGCCGCCCGCCCGAACCGCTGTATCCGGCACAAATGAAATACCGATACGAAAAGGCTTTGAGATGAGGTGAGCATATCAATATTGTTTCCTATGGCGGCGGTGCGAACAGCACCGCCCTTCTCGTTGGGCTGCACCAGCACCGTATCCCTGTTGACCTGATCCTGTTTGCGGATACGGGCGGTGAGCATCCCCATACCTACGCCTATCTGGATATTATGGATCGCTGGCTGAAGGATCACGGTATGCCGGAGATCACACGGGTCTATAAGACCACGAAGGACGGCAGGCGGCTGACCTTGGAGGATGAATGTCTGAAAAGCGGTACGCTGCCCTCTATCGCCTACGGCTTCAAGCGGTGTTCTCTGAAACACAAGATCGGACCGCAGGAAAAGTTCTGCAACAACTATCCTCCATGCCATGAGGTTTGGGCCGGCGGGAAAAAGGTGGTCAAGTTCATCGGCTATGACGCTGGCGAGCACTATCGCAGCGACAAGATCCTTCTGCGTGATCTGGCAGACCCAAAGTACAGCAAATGGTATCCCCTGATGGAATGGGGCTGGGACCGGGAGGCGTGTGTCCGGGCAATCGAGGCAGCGGGCCTGCCCCAGTATGCGGGCGGAGGAGATCATCGACCTGCGGGAGCGTTACCCGGATCTGTTCCGGCGCGCGCTGGCATTGGAGGATAACGCACGGGCCAACCTGAAAACCGTTCGGGGGCTTGGGCGCAATTATTCATGGAAAGAACGATTTGGAAAGGAGCAATGCAATCATGGCAACGACTGAGAAGATCCGCAAGGATATTGAGAAAACGAGGGAAAAGATCGCCGAGCAGCAGAAGCGTCTCCGCGCGCTGGAAGCCCAGCTCACGGAGGAGGAGAACCTGGAGATCGTCCGCATGGTGAAGGCTGTCCGCATGGACAACAGGGAACTCACCGCCTTCCTGCGCGCCTACGCCAGCGGCATGATCTCCCTGCCGGACGGGCTGATGGAGACGGAGGAAAGCGAGGGTGCGGAAGATGAAGCGTAACAGAGCTTTTCGCCGTTTCGCCGCCGTGTTCCTGGCGCTTTTCTGCATGGCGGCCACCTCCACCGTGGCCTTCGCAGGCGGCGGGGACGGCGAGCCCTACTACACCGGGGAGGAGACCACGGGCGGCCATGAGCCCCAGCCCCTGACCCCGGAGGGCAACATGACCCTGGTGGACGATATCGCCGGTGAAAGCGCCGGGGATAAGCAGTTCATCACCGTGGTCACAAAAGGCGGCAACTATTTCTACATCATCATCGACCGGGCGGAGGACGGCGAGAACACCGTCCACTTTCTCAACCAGGTAGACGAGCGCAACCTGCTGGCCCTGATGGACGAGGAGACGCCCGCCGCCCCGGTGTGTACCTGTAAGGAAAAATGCGCGGCCGGCGCGGTGGATACATCCTGTTCTGTCTGCAAGACCAACCTCTCCGAGTGCGCGGGCAGGGAGAAGGTCAGGGAGCCGGAGCCGGAACCGGAGCAGCCGGAGAAAAAGAGCGGCAGCGGCCTGTTGGCCGCGGTGGCGCTGCTGGCGCTGGCAGGCGGCGGAGCCTTCGCCTATGTGAAGTTCATCAAGCCGAACCGCAGCAGCGTGAAGGTCAGCGCCGATCCCGACGAGTACGATTTCCCCGACGAGGAGTATATCAACGAGGACGAGCCTGCGGAGGCTGAAACGGAGGCGGAGCATGAGTAAACTGATTATCGCGGAAAAACCGAGCGTGGCAAAATCCATCGCGTCGGCCCTGGGTGCTTCATCCAGGGCCGACGGCTTTTATGAGGGCAGCGGCCTGATCGTTTCCTGGTGCGTGGGGCACCTGGTATCCCCGCTGGACGCGGGCGGCTATGACGAGCGCTTCAAAAAATGGCGCTATGAGGATCTGCCCATCCTGCCGGAGCCCTTCCGCTACGCCCCCATCCCCGGCAAGGAGGCGGCTTTGGACAATGTGAAGCGCCTCATGGCGCGGGAGGACGTAACGGAGATCGTCAACGCCTGCGACGCCGGACGGGAGGGCGAGCTGATCTTCCGCCTGGTGTATGAACTGGCCGGCTGCCTCAAGCCGGTCCTCCGGCTTTGGATCTCGTCCATGGAGGACAGCGCCATCCGGGAGGGCTTTTCCGAGCTGCGCCCCGGCGCTGACTATGAAGCCCTGTATCAGTCAGCCCTCTGCCGCCAGAGGGCTGACTGGCTGGTGGGGATCAACGCCACCCGCCTTTTCTCCGTCCTCTATCACCGTACCCTGAACGTGGGCCGCGTCCAAACGCCCACCTTGTCCCTGCTGGCGGCGCGGGACGCGAAGATCGCGCTGTTCCAGAAGGAGAAGTATCATCATGTGCGCCTGACCCTGGCCGGCGCGGAGGCGGTATCGGAGAGATTCACCGATCCGGCGGAGGCGGAGCAGGCGGCGGCTATGTGCAAGGGCGCGGCCGTCATCTGTACTTCCGTCACGAAGGAGCAGAAGAAGGAACAGCCTCCGAAGCTCTATGACCTCACCACCTTGCAGCGTGAGGCAAACCGGCTGCTTGGCTACACGGCGAAGCAGACCCTTGACTACGCTCAGAGCCTCTACGAAAAAAAGCTGCTGACCTATCCCCGCACGGACAGCCGGCATCTGACCTCCGATATGGCGGAAACGGCCTCCTGTGTGATCCACCTGGCGGCGAAGCTGCCGCCCTTTGATGGCTGCACAAACTTCTTCCCTCTGGTGGAGGCCATGATCTCCGATAAAGATGTATCCGACCACCACGCCATTATCCCCACGATGGAGATTGAAAAAGCGGATATCCCCGCCCTGCCCCTGGGCGAGCGTGAGCTGCTTCTTCTGGTCTGCTGCCGTCTGCTGTGCGCGTCGGCGGAGCCCTATGTGTATGAGGCGGTCACGGCTGCCTTTGATTGCGGCGGCCATTCCTTCACCGCAAAGGGCAGGCGCGTCATCTCCGAAGGCTGGCGGGAGATCGACCGCATTTTCCGCGCCTTCTTGAAGGAAAAGCCTGCGGATGGGGACGGCGGCACGCTGCCGGACTTCACCGAAGGGCAGACCTTTGACGGCGCGGAGGTTTCCGTCACCGAGCATTTCACCCAGCCGCCGAAGCCCTATACCGAAGATACCCTCCTGTCCGCTATGGAGAATGCGGGCAAGGACGATATCCCCGACGAAGCAGAGCGAAAAGGGCTTGGTACGCCCGCCACCCGCGCCGCCATCATCGAAAAGCTGGTGTCAGCCGGATTTGTGGAGCGCAAGGGCAAGAGCCTGATCCCCACGAAAACCGGTATCAACCTTGTCACGGTCCTGCCGGAGCCGCTGACCTCTCCCATGCTGACGGCGGAATGGGAACAGAAATTGACGGAGATCGCAAGGGGCGGCGCTGACCCGGATACCTTCATGGACGGTATCCGCACGATGGTCCGGGAGATCGTTTCTACCTATTCCTGTATTTCCGAGGACGGCAAAAAGCTGTTTGCCCCGGAGAAGGAAGTGATCGGCACCTGCCCCCGCTGCGGTCAGCCGGTCTATGAGGGGAAGAAAAACTTTGCCTGTTCGGATCGGTCCTGCGGCTTCGTCCTCTGGAAAAATGACCGCTTCTGGACGAGCCGCAGGAAGGAGCTGACAAAGAAGATGGCGGCAGACCTTCTGAAAAAGGGCCGTACCAATGTCAAGGGGATGTGGTCTGAGAAGAAACAGACCGCCTACGACGCCGCTGTGATCCTGAATGACACTGGCGGCAGGTACATCGATTTCAAGCTGGAATTTCCCAAAAATAAGCGAAGCTGAAGGAGGAGCGTATATGCCGGATTACAGTTACAACAAGGACTATCCCTTTGCCGCCTTTATCACCAATCTTGGCAAGTACAACGAGGGCGAGCTTGTGGGCGAGTGGGTGAAGTTTCCCACCACCGCCGAGGAACTGAAGGAGGTATTCAAGCGTATCGGCATCGGCCAGAGGGATGACTTCGGCCAGCCCTATGAGGAATGGTTCATCACGGACTATGACTGCTATGTGGATGGCCTCTATGACAAGCTGGGCGAATACGAAAATCTGGACGAGCTCAATTATCTGGCGTCGAAGCTGGATGAAATGAGCGACAGCGAATACGCACAGTTTCAGGCCGGTATGGAAATGGGCGACCATTGCGGCAGCCTGCAGGAGATCATCAACCTGACGGAAAATCTGGACTGCTATGAGGTCTATCCCCATATTGAGGACTATGACGATCTTGGGCGCTACTACATCGAGGAGCTGGAGGTCATGCAGGTGCCGGAGCACCTGCAAAATTACATCGACTATGAGGCCTACGGCCGGGACGTGGCGATGGACGAAAACGGCAGCTTTACGGATCAGGGCTATGTGCGGGATACGGGGGACCGCTTCTGCGAGTATTACGACGGCGAGCGCGGCAGCATCCCCGACGAGTACCGGGTGATGACCTTCCAGGACGATCTTCCCGAAGAAGAAAAATCCGAATGGGCCATGGATATCGCCTTTGACATGGACGAGTTTTTCCGTCAGAACGATCCGCAGTACGCGGCGGAGCACCCGGAGGCGCACGCCGCAAAGGAAGCGATTTACGAAAATCTGATGGCCGGACGCATCTCCGCTCTGGATGAAAAGCTGGCGGCGCTGGGCCAGACGCAGGAGGACTATCTTCCCTCCGAGATCGAAAAGTTCAAGGACGCCACGGGCTACGAGGAGTTTCTTGATTTTGACCCGGCGGAGGTCAAGGCGGCCTTGGAGGATCCGGACAGATCCCGTGTGGATGAAATGCTGGCCGCGGCGGAAAAGGCGGAACGGGAGTACGCGGCGGAGGCGGCCGCCTATGTGCAGAGCCCCGCCGCTATCGTGGAGCAGGCACGGGCGGCGCAGGGCGAGCCGGTGGGCAGTTTCTCCATCTACCAGCTCAAGAGCGGCAATGAAACGCTGGATTATCGCTTTGAGCCGCTGGACAGCATCCACCGCAACGGCCTTTCTGTGAAGCCGGAAAACTATGAGCTGGTCTATGAAGCGCCGCTGACGGAAAAGGACAACCTTGAAAGCATTTATACCCGGTTCAATGTGGATCGTCCGGCAGATTTCACCGGGCACTCCCTGTCGGTATCGGATATCGTGGTACTGCATCAGGGCGGGAAGGATACCGCCCATTACTGCGACCGCGCTGGCTTTTCCGAAGTGCCGGAGTTTTTGCAGCCGGCGCAGAAAAGCCTCGATATCACCGAGCGCATCCAGACACCCAGGGGCAGCTTCTATCTCTGCGGCATGACAAGGGAGCAGATGGAGGCGGACGGATACGGTTTTCATCACGCCTCTGAGGATGGAAAATATTTCATTATGGCAAATGGGACCCAGGCGTATGCGGTCAGAGCTGATGCGCCGGAAAAGGACAATCCCCTCCGTACCGCTGAAATGACGCTGGAGGACGACTACGGCATGATCGACGGCGTTATCAACAACGGCCGGCGGGGCGAGGAGCTGGAGAAGGCCAAGGAGCACGCGGAGCGGACGCAGCCGGAGAAAAAGCCCTCCATCCGGGAACGGCTGGCGGCGGCAAGGCAGGAGTGCGCGAAGCAGCAGCCCAGGTCTGCCCCGGAGAAAAAGCCCCCGGAGCTGGGGGAGCGATGAGCCGGGGCGTGAAGTGGCGGCTGGAATGGGCCTTCTTCCTGGGGGAGAATGGCAGGCGGCAGTACAACCGGCTCTGCAAGGGCTGTGTCCATCCCTGCAAGCAGAGCTTCCGAGCGGTGGTGTTGGACTGCCCGCACTTCCAGTCCCAGCGTGTGAAAAAAGGCATGGATAAGGGTGGGAAACGGGCAAAATAGTCCCCCGTGGCGGCGTTTTCAGACCATGCCCTTATGATTTCCCATCCGCGCTTTTCTCCGCGCTCCTGCGGCGAAAAAGCAGCGGTTTTCGACACTTTCCCATCCGCGCCCATAGCAAAAGCGGGGACGCGGCCTTCGGTATATCCGTTGGCTGCGTCCCCGCTTCTTTTTTGCTTATTTTTCGTCCTCGTTGGGCTTGTCCGCTTCCGCCACGCCCTGGATCACATCCGTCACCACGGCGTTGAGCTGGGCGGCGTTCTCCGCTGTGACGGCGGGCCGCCCGGTGTCCGCTTCGATAGCGCGCCGCGCGTCTCCCGCCACCTTGCCGCCGCGCCGGGCGACGATCCGGCTTTCCTCAAAGCCCTCCGGCTGGTGGGCCTTGGAAAGCTCCGTGGTCGTGGTTTCGGCCAGCATGTTCAGCACGATCTCCAATGTGCTCATGTTGTCCCGGAGGTTTTCCTTTTTGAGCCCTTTCAGGTTTTTGTATTGCCGGGTGGTCATGCCGGACCAGGCCTTTGTGATCTCGTCGGTGAGGATGGCGTATTCCCGGCCCTGCTCCACGCCCCGCGCCTGCCATTCGGCGGTGAGCTCGTTGCGGACGCGGATGGAGAGGATGCGCTGGTGGATCCAGTCGGCGTCATAGCCCTTCTTCTGGTAGGTCTCCAGTGCCCGGTCGATGGCCTGCTCCGGGTCGATGGTCTCCTCGATGCGCTCCCGGCCTACGGCGGCGAGCCAGAGCCGGAAGGGTTCAGCCTTGGGCGAGGGGATGGACTGGATGATGCGCAGGATGCCCTCGGTATTGGCGGCAAGCACCTTTCGCTTTTTGCCTGTGGAGCCGGTCATTTCTACCTGGGGACAATTTGTCCCCAGGTAGCTTGCGAGCTGTTCATCCCGCTTGCGCATTTTTTTGAGATAATCCGTGGGATTGGCGCTGTCCGACAGTGCTGCCACCACATCCACCACGGAGAAGTACCATTCTTCCTTTTCCTCGTCCCAGGCGGTACGGATCTTTCTATCTTCAAAAAGCTGGATGGAGTTATTTTCGTCCATGGGCTTTTCCCTCCTTTGATGGGCTATCCCCATTCTACCATGAAATGATGATTTTTTCTAACAGGGAACGCGATTTTTGCGGCAGCAGCAGTCGCAGGCGCTGTGGGACTGTGGGCAACGGCCAAGCCGGGCGGCGCTGTGGGAAAGCGGTTTGCCGTCCTGTGGGAAAGGCCTGTCCTTTTCCATTAGGGGGTGAATGGCTTTTCCATCGGCAAAGCGGCCGTTTTCCACATTTCCATAGCGCGGGCCTAATCCTCGGTGATGATACACGCACAGCCCGCCGTCAGCAGGCGGTACAGCGTCAGCGGCACATACCACGCCGCCACCAGCAGCCGCCAGACAAGGACGCAGCCGCCGATAAGACCGGCAAAGACGAAGTTCAGAAGGAACAGGGCGATCCCGCCGCCCAGAGAGCCGCCGCCCGGTATGATCCAGAGCCGCAGCCGCCAGATCCCAAACGGCAGCCCGCAGAGGATCCAGAGCCAGAGATAGTCCAGTTCCCCGTTCTTTACGCAGGCGGAGCGGAAGATGCAGTACAGCAGCGCGGCCGACGCCACCGGCAGGATGGTCTTGCGGAAAAAGTCTTTTAAGGCCTCG